>CYUG01000017.1 GCA_001403775.1 Dermabacter indicis | reverse complement strand
CCAGCCCACAAGCCAAAACACGCCACACACAAACCATCAAACAATGACTCGTGCCCGCCGCGTTTCTTCGGGGCAACGAGGAAAAACACTACCCACACCCATACCCCCACGCAACCCCACACCACCCATTCGTGGCCCACACCATAAATAACCCCCAAAACGCGCCTGAGCGCCCCTAACAATGGGCCTTAGGTCACTGTTCCGGGTCGCATACCCGCTGCGACACAAACCCACCACGTCGCATGTCATCTCGCTCCTTCCCCGTTTCGACCATTCACCTACGTCAATCCAACGGGAGGGGGATCAGGGCATCCAACGGGAGGCTCGGTCGATCCACCGGGGGAACAGGGCATCCAATGGTGGGACTAGGTCAATCCAACGATGGGGCTAGGTCAATCCTGTGGTGGAAGCGAGAGGCCGTGCTGGGAACGGGCGGAGGCCCGGCGACGGCGCGGGGCTAACGAACGTGGAAGCCGAGTGCCTCCATGCAAAAATCCCCGGTTCGCACGGAACCGGGGATTTGCACCTCCTCGAGGCTTTTGGCGGTAGCGGCGGTGTCCGAGGTCATGACATATTTGACGGGGTGTGCCTGGGGAAGGCGTTGTGATCCTTGACAGGTCAGTCGCGTCACTGTTGACACTTAGGGTTACCTCACTCGTGTCGGTGACGCTTGACTGGTGAGTCGGGACATGGTTGACACCATGAACAGTCCCAACCGCAACCTCGCCATCGTCAGAGCCGTTCAAAACCAAGGCGGCACACCCACCAACGTCGCCAAACGCTTTGGCATCTCACGCCAACGCGTCCACCAGATACTCAACGCCTACGACGCAGGCGGCGCCGAGGCAATCGCACCGAAATCACGTGCCCCTCACACCCACCCACACGCGGTACCGGACGCGTTGCGCAACGAAATCATCGATATCCGCAAACAGCTCACCCGGCACGGACTTGACGCAGGACCCGAAACCATCGCCTACCACCTCGAACAGGCCGGCAAACGCACCCCGTCAACTTCGACGATCCGTCGCATCCTCACCAACGAAGGCCTGATCACCCCGCAGCCGCAAAAGAAGCCAAAAAGCTCCTACATCCGCTTCGAGGCCGCAATGCCCAACGAATGCTGGCAAGCCGACATCACCCACCTCTTCCTTGCCGACAACACACGCATTGAAGTCCTCGACTTCCTCGATGACCACTCGCGATACCTGTTGTCAATCACCGCGGCCGCCGCATTCACAGGCCCCGCCGTCGCCGCCGAACTCACACGCTTAATCCACACATACGACCCGCCAGCATCCACGCTTACGGACAACGCACTGGTATTCACCGCACGCCTAGCCGGACGCAAAGGTGGGAGAAACGCTTTCGAAAAAGTGCTCGTCGCACACAAAATCCAACAGAAAAACGGCCGGCCAGGCCACCCTCAAACCCAAGGAAAAATTGAGCGGTTCCACCAAACCCTCAAAAAATGGATTAAAGCCCGACCCCCAGCACAAAACATTGATGAGCTGCAACAACTCCTCAATGAGTTTCGCCAATACTACAACTGCACCCGACCCCACCGCGCCCTGGGCAGACGCACCCCACAGCAGGCATACACCACCGGAGTCAAAGCCACACCCAACAACAACCCCAAAGAAGAATGGCGAACCCGAAACGACACAATCGACAAAAACGGCAAAGTCAGCGTGCGCTACGCCGGCAAACTTTTCCACCTCGGCATCGGACGCGCCTACAAACACAAGAAAATTCTCATGGTCATCACCGACAACCACATCATCACATCACTGGTTGAAACCGGAGAAGTACTCACCGAGCACTACATCGACACCGCCCGCGACTACCAAAAGGCCTACTGGAAACACGGCGACCCACCGCTCTACCCCAAATGAACAAAACCGGCACCCCAGAACAAAAACAACTGGGATGCCGGCCCGTCCAGCATGTCGCGACTCATGCGTCAAGCATGACGCGACTCATGACATGGCGGTAGCGGCGGGATTTGAACCCGCGGTACGGGGTTACCGTACACAACATTTCGAGTGTTGCACCTTCGGCCGCTCGGACACGCTACCGCCGAATACTTTACCGATTCGTCGCCTCTCGTCAAAGTTCGGGCAACCTTGTGGGAGGCAGGTCACGCGCAGGCGCCACAGTAGCCCGACCTATAGGGTTGTTCCCATGACTGACAACACTCCCCTTCACCCGCCTGTACCGGCGAAAAAGCCCATTGAACGTACGCACCACGGCGACACGGTCGTCGACAACTTCGACTGGTTGCGCGACAAGGAGAATCAGGAGGTCCTCGACCACCTAAACGCCGAAAACGCTTATGCGGCTCAGATCCTCGAGCCCCTCCACCCGCTGCGCGATCGCATCGTCGAGGAAATCAAAAGCCACACACAAGAGACCGACTCTTCCGTGCCCTACCGCGACGGGGACTACTGGTACATTTCTCGCACACGGGAGGGCGACAACTACCCGCGCTTCAGCCGCATCGCGGTGTCGCAGAGCCCCGATCTTCCCGTCATCGATGCCGAAAACGACGAGCTGCTTCCCGGCGAGCACGTGTATCTCGATGCACAAGCACTCTCGGAAGGCACCGAGTTCTTCCAGCTCGGCGGCATCACCCTCAACGACGAATCGAACCGCCTCGCCTACAGCGTGGATACTTCTGGCGGCGAGGTGTATGCGCTTCGCATCGTGGACCTCGCTTCGGGCGACGTGATCGACGATTCCGTCAAGGACGTTGCCTACGGTCTGGCGTTCTCGCTCGACGGCTCGGAAATCGTTTACGCCAAGAATGATGAGGCGTGGCGTCAGTGCGAGATTTGGGTCCACGAGATTGGCAAGCCGGCGTCGGAAGACCGCCTTCTTTTCCGCGAAGACGACGAGAAGTTCTCGACCTACGCGAGCGCGAGCCGCAACCGCAAGGCCTTGATTATTGAGACGGCCTCGCGCGCGACCGGAGAAGCCCTCGTGACCTCCCTCGAGAGCCCGATTCAGGAACCGCGCTCGGTCGCAGGCCGCGTGGAGGGCGTCGAATATTCAGTCGAGCACGCAGGCGACCACTATCTCGTGATCCACAACCGGGATCACGTGGGCTTTGCCCTTGCGCGCCAGGAGCTTGACGCGAGCGGCGCTGAAGCCCAGGACACGTGGCGGGAGGTGCTCGCACCCGCGGAGGGTGAGCGTATCGAGGGGGCCGACGCTTTCGAGAGCCACGTCGCGATCACGATGCGCGCAGCGGGCCTGCCCGCTGTGCGAGTTTTGCAGCGCGATCAGGTGAGCGGCGACCAGAACACCGAAAGCAGCACGGGTTGGGACACCTCCTCCGCTTTCGACATTTCGCACGGCGGCGAACTCGATGCCGTGTACCTCGCGCACAACCGCAATTGGGACGAGGAGACGATCCGCTACACGCTCGACTCGATGCTCACGCCCACGACTGTCGCGCAGATTCCCGCCACGGGTGGCGAACCGGAAATCCTCAAGGAAACCCCGGTACCGAACTTTGATCGCACGAAGTACGTGGAAAAGCGCCTGTGGGCGACGGCTCATGACGGCACAAAGATCCCGATCTCGCTCATGGCCCGCGCCGACGTCGAGCCCGACGGCACGAATCCCGGTTTCCTTTACGGCTACGGAAGCTACGAGGTGCCGATCGATCCCACTTTCTCGGTGTTCTGGCTGAGCCTCATGGACCGCGGCGTGGTCGTCGCCATCGCGCACATCCGTGGCGGCGGCGAAATGGGGCGCAAGTGGTACGAGAACGGCAAGAAGCTCGCAAAGAAGAACACCTTTAGCGACTTCGTGGAGTCGGCGCAGTTCCTCGCAAGCGAGGGCTGGTTCGACAAGAACCGTATTGCCGCGGAGGGGCGAAGCGCGGGCGGCCTCCTCATGGGCGCGATGACGAACCTCTCCCCCGAGACGTTCCGCGTGGTCCTCGCGGGCGTGCCGTTCGTGGATGCGCTCACGACGATCCTCGACCCGAGCCTCCCCCTCACCGTCGGCGAGTGGGAGGAGTGGGGAAACCCGCTCGAGGATCCCGAGGTGTACCAGTACATGAAGGAGTACTCGCCGTACGAGAACATCCAGGGCGTGCAGTACCCGGCGATTCTCGCGACGACGAGCCTCAACGACATCCGCGTGTTCTATGTGGAGCCCACCAAGTGGGTAGCACGCCTTCGCGAACAGACCCGCAACTACGAGGGCGGCGAGGCGATCCCCGCTCACCCGATCCTCTTCAAGTGCGAGATGGTCGCCGGCCACGGCGGTCGCTCGGGACGCTACGCCCGGTGGGAGCAGCGTGCCGAGGAGTACGCCTTCGTGCTCGAGCAGCTCGGGGCAACCGAGCTCATCTAAACGCGCTTAGAAAGCGGGGATGACGGAACCGTCGGTGTAGGTCTTCTCGATGAAGGCCTTCACCTCGTCCGAGTGGAGAAGCTCCTCGAGCTTCTTGAGGTGCTCGTTTCCGTCATCCTCGCTTCGCCACACGAGCAGGTTCGCGTAGGGGCTGTCCTCGCCCGGCTCGAGGAAAATCGAATCCTCATTCGGCTTGAGGCCCGCCTCGAGCGCGAAGTTGCCGTTGATGACGGCGGCGGCGAAGTCGCCAAGCGAGCGCGGGATCTGGCCTCCCTCGAGCTCGGTGAATGTGAGGTTCTTCGGGTTGTCTTTGATGTCCTCGGGCTTCACGAGCGCATCCTCGGCTACGTCATCACCGAACGAGATGAGCCCCGCCGCCTCGCACAGGCGCAGCCCGCGCGCGGTGTTCGCGGGATCGCTGTTGAGGGCGATCTCTCCACCTTCTTCGATCTCATCAACGCTCTTTGCTCTCTCCGAGTAGAGACCGAGAGGCTCGATGTGCACGCCCTCGCCCGCGGTGAACTTATAGCCGTTTTCCGCGATCTCGTTCTTGAGGAAGTTCGGGGTCTGGTAGAAGTTCGCGTCGGTATCGCCCGACTCCAGGTCCTTATTGGGCAAGAGGTAATCGGTGTATTCGACGATCTCAATCTCGAGCCCGGCGTCCTTTGCAAGCTCGTCCTTGACGAACTGAAGGATCTCGGCGTGCGGTACGGGAGAGGCCCCGACCTTGAGCTTCGGGCCTACCTCCTTGTTTTCGTCACCCGAACCTTGGGGCGAGTTCGAGATGCACGCGCTCAAGAAGCCGAGCCCCGCGAGGCTCGCGCCGGAGGCTAGGAGGGTGCGGCGGTTGAGAGTCGTCATGATTGGGCTCCTTCGTGTGGTCGAATGGCTCTAGCGTGCACCAGCGGACGTCCCCGGCGCGAGAAATGTGACGGTTTGTGACATCGGCATGCGTGGGCGGGAACACCGGGCGGGGTCCGACGTCGGACTGCCCCACACGGTCCCGCGTTCGTTACCCCTTTGCCCGGTGATCAACCGCGCGTGCGGCCCAGTCTCCCACGACCTGCACGAGCACCACGAGGATCACGAGCACAACAACGGTCGTGATCATGACGTTGTCGTTGTAGCTCAGGTACCCCTTGCGGAAGGCGAGGTCGCCGAGGCCGCCGGCGCCGACGGTTCCTGCCATGGCCGTGTAGCCCACGACCCCGATTGTGGTGGTGGTGATGCCCGCAATAATGCCGGGAAGGGCTTCGGCGATGAGCACGTGGCGGATGACCTGGAAGCGGCTCGCACCCATCATTTCGACGGCTTCGAGCTTTCCCGCGGGGATTTCACGCAGGGCCGTTTCCACGAGCCTCGCGAGGAAGGGAACCGAAGCGATCGTAAGCGAGATGATCGCGGCGTTCGGCCCCGTTCCGCGCCCCACGAGTATCTTTGCAAGCGGCAAAAGTGCGATGATGAGGATGACGAACGGAAAGCTTCGCAGAACGTTCACGATGAAGCCAAGCACCTGATAAGCGATATGCGCAGCGCGCGAGCGCGCACGCGAAAGCTCGAAAAGGCCGATACCGAGCGGAATACCAAGCAGGATGCTGAGGGCCATGGTCCACGCGACCATGTAGATCGTGAGGCCCGTGTTGATCCACAGCGAGTTATTTGCACTCGTGGACGTGAAGATCGGGTCGGAGAAGAAGTCCTGAATCCACTGGATCACGGCTGCACCTCCACGGCGACGATGTTGTTATCAGCGCAGTCCTCGACGAACCTCGCGAAGCCAGGGGCACTGATGGGGCTGTTGTCGGCGTTGCGCAGCGCGAGCTGGACGCGGCCGATCTGCTGGCCCTGGATCGTTTCGATCGACGCGGCAACGACTTCGGCGAGCGCGTCGTGCTTTTCGGTGAAGCGCACGATGTCGTTGACGTTTTTGACGGCGGGTGACTTACCGTAGTCGAGGTTCACGATCTTCGCATCGACGCCCGTGGGGGCGGGCGGAAGCGGGATGAGTTCTTTCGCGAGGCGCCCGAATGGGTCGGATGCTACGTCGAGGAGCGTGCCCGTTTGCACGATTTTCCCGTCCTCAAGCAGCGTCACGTGGTCGCAGATCTCGCGCACGGCGCTCATTTCGTNGGTCGGATGCTACGTCGAGGAGCGTGCCCGTTTGCACGATTTTCCCGTCCTCAAGCAGCGTCACGTGGTCGCAGATCTCGCGCACGGCGCTCATTTCGTGGGTGATGAGCAGAACCGTAATGCCGAGGCGGCGATTGAGATTCTTGATGAGCGAGAGGATCTGGCGGGTGGTGCCGGGGTCGAGGGCGCTCGTGGGTTCGTCGCACAGGAGCACCTGGGGGCGCACGGCGAGGCCGCGCGCGATGCCGACGCGCTGGATCTGCCCGCCGGACAGCTGCGCGGGGTAGTTATTCTCGCGGCCTTCGAGACCCACGAGCTTCACGAGTTCGGCGACCCGCTCGCGAATCTTCCCGCGGGACCAGCCTGCGATCTCGAGCGGGTGCGCGATGTTGCGCGCGGCCGTGCGCGAGTCGAGAAGGTTCGCATGCTGGAAGACCATGCCGATCTTCCGCCTCGCGTCGCGCAGTTGCGGGCCGTTGAGCGCGGCAATGTCCGTTTCGCCGATCCGCACGGTGCCGCTCGTGGGCTTCTCGAGGCCCGTGAGGCAGCGGATGAGGGTCGATTTACCTGCGCCGGAGCGGCCAACGATGCCGTGAATCTCGCCATCGGCAACATCCAGTGAGATGCCGTCGAGGGCACGGACCTCGGCATCGCCGGTTCCGGGGAAGACTTTGGTGAGTCCGTCGAGTGTGATCACGCGCTCCAGTATCCGGGAAACGCGGCGCGGTCGCAGATGTCAGTTCATGAAAGGACACACAGTTCACACCCGACGGCTCAGGCGGTTGTGCAATGGCTCCTACTGGGGTTGC
The DNA here is from genome assembly GCA_001403775.1 of Dermabacter indicis. Lineage (GTDB taxonomy): Bacteria > Actinomycetota > Actinomycetes > Actinomycetales > Dermabacteraceae > Dermabacter > Dermabacter indicis. The sequence goes on along the minus strand of CYUG01000017.1, from coordinate 614,620 downwards.
TGACCGTTCTGGTTCTCCTCGCCGCTCGGAGCCTGCTCACCCGGTTGCTCGCCCTGGGTGTTGCCCTGCTGGCCGTAGCCGTAGGCCTGCTGGGGCGTGAAGTCGGGGGCTTGCGGAGCGCTCGGCTGACCCTGCGGGTAGCCCTGCTGGCTCGGCTGCTGGCCGAACTGCGGCGCCTGGCTCTGCTGATTCGGCTCACCGAACTGCGGTGCCTGGCCCTGCTGCGGCGCGCTCGACTGGCCTTGCGGGTAGCCCTGCTGCGGGTAGCCCTGCTGCTGCCCCTGTGCATGCTGCTGACTCTGCGGCCCCTGCTGCTGCGCTCCCTGCTGCACCTGCTGACCGAAGCTCTGTGCCTGGTTCTGCACGTTCGTCGCGAGGGCGTTGAAGTCGATCTTCTTCTGCTGCACCTCGGTCGCGGGGTACTCCTCGTTTGCGCCATGCTGCTTGTGCACGAAGTTGCCCGCGATCGCGGGCACGAACGGCGTGTACAGCGGCGCGACAAAGCGGGAGATCACCTCGACGAGAATGCCCACAACCGCGGCAATGAACGGCGTCGCGAGGCTGACGCCCGCGTGGGCATCACCCTCGAAGTCTGCGTAGCCAATCGCTTCGAGAACGTCTTTCGCGCCGCTCGCACCGTAGCTCGTGTTGATCGTCGCAAAAATGATGCCGATGACGCTCAGCACGAAGAACACCGCGGGCAGCGCGATCCACGAGGTGACCGTCGCGAGTGTGTTGCCCTGGACTCGACGGCGGGACTTCGACCAGACGCCCGCGAAGACAAACATGAGCAGAAGCGCGAAGGGGATCGCAGGAAGGATCATCCACCAGTGCGGGAGGGTGAACACCGAAACCATGTCGTCCTCATGGGTGAGAAGGAGACCCGCGTAGGACCCTTGGCCAGCGGCGTAGTTCACGGGGCTGAAGGTCGAGAGACCGAAGTGCGTAAAAAGCACCGTCAGGAGTGTTGCTGGAAGCGTGAGGACGAGCATCACGAGCGACTTGAGGGTGTCGCCGAAGTGGTCTTCGTTGATGGCGGTGATGAGCACCACCACGACGCTGCTCAGTGATCCCGCGACTGCTGCCGTCACGGCGTAGAGGAGCGCGAGTTTCATGGCGTCGAAGTACTCGCTCACGAGCGGCCACTTCTTCGGGAGGGCACGCACGCTGTAGCGCCCTGCCGCGAGCGCGAGGGTAAGGAGCACGAGGATGCCAAGGAACGGAAGGATGCCAGCGGCGTGTACGGAAACGTGCAATTCGTACTTCATGCCGTAAGCATCGGTCTCTTCGCTCGCCCGTACGGCGAGTGCCCACGTGAGGAGGGTCGAGACGACAGCGACCGCGAAGCTCGCGATCACTGCCTGGACCCAGATCGCCACGGTGCCTTCCTTCGGCTTGCGCTTCGCGATGTAGCGCCCTGCGAAAAAGGCGCCGGCGAGCATCGCGGCGAGCACGAGGAAGGGCACAAGGCCAAGGTGGGTGTAAAGGGAGAACGCCGCGTCATCGTGCCCGACGAAGTTTCCCTTCAGTCTCGAGTGGTTCGTGTAGGAACCGAGGAAGGCCATCGACACAACCTGGAATGGCGCGCCCAGAATGTAGAGGAACTCGGGTGTATCCGGGTCGATTCCGGCGCCAGTCATGCCGAGGGAGCCGCCCTTCGGGTCGGGGATGATGCTCGGCGTATCGAGCACCATCGATCCGAGAAGCGGGAGCCCCACGACGATTGCGGCGACGATGAGGCCCGTCACGTACGAGGCGAACGCCGCGCCGAGCATGGGAAGCGGGTTGCCGATAAAGGATGCGGCCTGCCCGAGTTGCTTACCGAATTCCGGGTTCTGCTGGCCTTGCCGAGGCTGGCCCTGTTGAGGCTGGCCCTGCGACTGGAACTGCGGGTAGCCCTGCTGAGGGTTCGACATGCCGCCCCCATTCGGTTGGAACTGCGGCGCGCTCGGCTGACCCTGCGGGTACTGCGGGCTCTGGTACTGGGGTGCGGAGGGCACACTTTCCGACGCTTGCTGGGCGCTCGGTGCCGCCGGTGCGGAGGTTGCCGAAGGCGGAACATGGGGATTAGCGCTCTGGGCATAACCCTGGGGCTCTCCCTGCTGCGGGGGGTTCTCAGACATATCTATCCCTTGCTCTTGGGCGGGCGCGATCGTCGCCTGTCACGCGTGTGTAACAGGGATCATCGTACGGGACTTTTTACCCCTCGCGTACCCCTTTCCGTCGTTCGCGCAACTCGCGAAAAAATTTGCGCAGCATATCGCCGCATTCTTCGGCACGGACTCCCGTCGTCAGCGTAACGCGGTGATTGAGTCTCTCTTCACGCACGAGGTCATACAGCGACCCGGCCGCCCCCGCTTTCGGATCCATCGCACCCACGACGAGGTGGTCGATACGGGCGAGCACGATGGCGCCCGCGCACATCGTGCACGGCTCGAGGGTGACGGCGAGCGTGCAACCGCTCAGGTTCCAGCGCCCGCGTACGTGGGCCGCTTCGCGGAGGGCGAGGATTTCGGCGTGAGCGGTGGGGTCTTCATCCGCTTCCCGACGGTTGCCCGCGCTCGCGAGGAGCCTTCCCTCTTCGTCGTACACGGCGGCGCCAATGGGAATGTCGCGGCGCGGCGGCGTTGCGGCGGCGTGCGCCTCGTCGATCGCGGGCTGCATGAGTTGGTCGAATTCCGCTTCCGCGTATTTCATGCGTACCTCGCCTTCGGTTTTGGGCCCTCGGACCGCGCCGGATGAGCTCTCATCGTAATAGGCTGGCCTCATGCGCGTATTGAACATTGACCACCCGCTCGTTGCCCATAAGCTCACCGTCCTTCGCGATAAGAACACTCCGAGTTCCGTTTTCCGTCAGCTCGCCGATGAGCTCGTGACCCTCCTCGCGTACGAGGCGACGCGCAATGTCGCCGTCGCACCCGCCGAGGTCGAGACGCCGGTCGCCACGACGACCGGCCGCAAGCTCACCGATCCGAAGCCCATGGTCGTGCCGATTCTGCGCGCGGGCCTCGGCATGCTCGACGGCATCACCCGCCTGCTGCCCACTGCCGAAGTTGGCTTCCTCGGCATGGTGCGCAACGACGAGACCCTCGAGGTCACGACGTACGCGAACCGCCTCCCCGACGATCTCACGGGGCGCCAGTGCTTCGTCGTGGATCCGATGCTCGCGACGGGTCACACCCTCATCGCGTCGGTGAACTATCTGCTTGAGAAGGGCGCTCGCGACATCACGTGCGTGACTCTCGTTTCGGCTCCCGAAGGCATCGCGACCATGGAGGAGACTCTCGACAAGGATGCCAACATCACCGTCGTGACCGCGGCGATCGATGAGAAGCTCAACGAGAAGAACTACATCGTTCCGGGTCTCGGCGACGCGGGCGATCGCCTCTTCGGAGTCGTCGACTAAGCTCCTCACCTCTCTCAACACGGCGCCGGCGCGGCGCGCGTTCCCATGAGCTGATTCCGCAGCAATGTTTCAGTATGTGAACGCCCACTTGCGCCGACGCCGTTCATGTTTCACACTGGTTCCATGAGTTTCCATGCCGCAGCGAGCATCAGCCAGGGGACCTCTTCGGTCTCCCGCTTCATGATGCGCGGCATGATGATGGACATGGCGATGTCCATGATGCAGGGTCAGCCGCGCCTCTAAGCGCACTGCGGAAAGCCGGCTGACAGGAGCCGGCCACTGGGCGTGGGCTCCAGGTGCCCACCGGGAGCACGCCTCGCACGCGAGTACTTCTCACTCCCCCGCGAGATCCCGGATTCCCTCATCTTTTTCGCGCCGCGCGGCGCCGCATCCTGGAGAATCGCCATGACCGTTGCCCTTGATCGCCCTCTCGCTTCCGCTTCAACCCGAACCGTGAGCATTACGCTTACCGTTGAACTTCCCGCCACGAGCACCCCGCGCGAGGCCACGCTTCTTGCGGATTCGCTTCGCTCCCACGCCCACGCGCTCGCCGCTTCCAAGGGGGGAACGGCGCGCGTGCACGTGGCGTCGGAACCCGGCCCCCGCCGCACCCGCTTCACCGCCGTGCCCGGTCAAAGCGCAACCGCCTCGATTCCGCCTCGTCCCGCTGGAAAGCCACAGGCTCTGCGCCCGCGCAAGGCCGGGGTTGTGTCGCCGAACGCGCCCGCGAGGCGCGATGCGGAAGCCGCGCGCTTACGTCTGCTTCAATCACGCTCGGTGAGCCCCGTGAGCGCCCCCGGGCCCGCGAGTGCGCTGAGCCCGGCGAGCCCCTCCCTTCCGGGGCACCCCGGATCGCGCCTCGCGCAGCCGTCGCTCGTGATTGACCTCTTCGGTCGCCGCGTGCGGATCGACGGCGAGGATGTGGACTTGACGCATCGCGAGTTCGAACTCCTCGCACACCTCGCGCGTAAGGCACGAACGGTGGTGTCGCGCGACGAGCTCATGAGAGAGGTGTGGTGCTCCGCGGGGAGCGAGGCCGGCGAGCGTACCGTTGACGTGCACATTCGCCGCGTGCGCAACAAGCTTGGTCGCTACCGCAAGCTCATCTCGACGGTGCGTGGTTCGGGCTACAGGCTCGAGCTTGGAAGCGACGTCGCGCTGTTCGGCACGAAGGAGCGGAACGCTTAACAGACGAACGGACCGGAGCGCGCACAGATGGGGCTCACGGTCCGTTCGCTGGCTCCGCGGGACGAAGGGGGGAGGTCCCTGCGGAGCGGCGATCGGGTTCGGGGGAACCTCCGATCGCCGGGCCGCACGCGCAAGGGGGTGAGCGCTGTGCGGCGGCTATGTTCCGGCACACGTGCCGTGCTTATGCCGCGAATGCGACGCCGGAATGCTGCGGAGCGGGCAACGCCGGTACTCCAACTCTAAAACACTTCGCGGGAAAAGTGAACCCAGTTCGGCCCTTCACAGCGACGAGTTTTCCACGAGGCTCTCGCCTCGACTCTCGCGTTCAAGGTGGGGCCGTTACGATGGGAGGTCCGGGGCGAACGGCCGCCCCCGTCACCATCCACAGATTCGCAGCGAGGACCTTCATGATTGCTCACGCACGCATCGTTTCGGCGAAAGACGCCACGATCCAGTTCGCCGATCGCTCCGAACGCATCGAGGGTGAGAGCAGGAACGAGGTGCGCACGGCGATCAAGCACGCATTCGTCGCGGAGGCTCGCAAGCAGGATGCGCCGGTGGATGTCGTGATTTTTGATGGGCCCGCGACCCACAGCCTTCGCGTCGAACCCAACGGGAGAATCCAGCCGCGCGAAGCGGATTCGCGCCCGCTGTACGCTTCGAGCGCGGCGATGCCCGCGGCCTCGGGCCAAAAGCGCGGCCGTCACTCGGCGCTGAGCGCTACGAGCCCCACTACGGGAAGCCACTCTCGCCAAGCGAGTGCCACGTCCCCGGATTCCGCGAACGCCGCCTCCGCCGCGGCCCTCGCCGACCTTCAAAAACGCCTCGCTGCCGCCGATGAGCGACCGGCAGCTGATTCCACCTCGTCTCCCGAGCCGCTCGAAGCGAAGCACCACGCGGAGGGCGATGCCTTGAACCCCGGGGCCCGCGCACCTGCCGCGTCACCCACGAAGCCGCACGAGCCAGTCGTTGCGCCGAAGCGCGAACTACCGAAGGACGACGACCTGCCCACCCTCGACGACCTTCGTAAGGGCAACGACGCGCACCGCAAGCCCGTTGCCACTCGCGGCCTCAACAAGTTCGTGCGCCAGGCCACCTTCGGCCTCCTCAAGCCCGGACCGGGTCGCGCCGAACGCCGCGAGCTCGACCAGATCGAGCGGATCCGCAAGCGCCTCGATGCGCCGAAGAACATTGCGGTCGTGAACCTCAAAGGCGGCGCGCACAAAACCACGAGCGTACTCATGCTTGCCGCGACCCTCGGAATGTTCCGCGGCGGAAGCGTGCTCGCGTGGGACAACAACGAAACGCGCGGTACTCTCGGCTGGCGCGGCATCCCGAGCGAACACCACCTCACGGCGCTCGATCTTCTCCACAACCTCGACCATTTCGCGGGCTCGGAGGCGCGCGTTGCCGACCTCGACAAGTACGTGCGCCCGCAGGGCGACATGAACTTCGACATCCTTGCCTCGGATGAGGATCCGGGTTCGGCCGCGTCGATCGACGGGGATGCTTTCAACCGCCTCAACGACACGCTCTCGCGCTTCTACCGCATCAAGGTCGTGGACACCGGCAACAACGTGCGCGCCTCCAACTGGCTCGCAGCCGTCGAGGGCGCAGATCAACTCGTGATCGTCTCAACGGTGCGCGAGGATACCTTCAACGCCGCCGCGTGGATGATCGACGAGCTGCGCATGACGAGCCACAAGAAGCAGGTTGAAAATGCCGTGACGATCCTGTCGCACTCCTCGCGCGGCCAGATCGACCGCGTGCTGCGCAAGCGCCTCGTCCACCACTTCGGTGCCCACACGCGCGCCGTGCTCGAAGTCCCGTTCGAGCCGCACTTCGTGGACGGCGGAAGCCTCGAATGGGCCAAGCTCTCGAAGGAGACGCGCGAGGCGTGGATGAACGCAACCGCGACGGTCGCCGACGGCCTCTGAGCACCGCGGAAACCCAGAAAGCCGGGCGAAACCCCGCGTATCGGTCGTGCACGCTCCACCTCCACGCTGATACCGCCCTCTGCGTGAGCCTGTGGGCGCACGCGACCGACGCCGAGCGTCGTGCGCACACGCTCGAGGCTCTCGAGCCCGCGCTGAATGCCCTCGGCGCCGAAGGCACGCGACCCGCGCCCCTCGCATCGATTGGGGCGTGGCTTGCGCGGCCCATGCGCCACGTAATCGAGGTCGAGCGTCTCGGGAGGCGCACGCGCGTGCGCACCCTCGCCCTCGAAAGCGCGCACCTCGCCGAACTCACCACCGCGCTGCGCGCACGCATTGCTCACCTCGCGAGGGCGTCGACAACGCCACGAGAGACGAGCGAGGAGGGCATCGCGCACCTTATCGACGAGCTCGCCGCGGCTGGTCGCTCGCTCGACCTCGGCGAAGGAATTCACCTCGCCCCCGAGACCCTCGCGGTTCTCAACCTCGATTCTCACGCACGCCGCATCGTCGAGCGGCGCGACGTCGTCCCCGGGCTCGAAAGCGCTCACGACACTTCTCGCGTGCGTTGGCGCCTTGCCCCCGGTCTCGCATCAGGCACCTCCCCCACGAACCCCGCGCTCGAACACCTCGTGGATGCCCATGCACGCCGAGCCTTCACGCGGCTGCGCACGGAACACGAACGGGCGGGGAAGCTCCCGGGCGCCGATGAACTCGCGGGTCTCGACCCCGTAGGCGGGGCACTCCTCGATGCCCTCGACAACAGCGACGCGCTTCTTGCGCTCGATACGATCAACGATCGCCGCGTGCGCACAACCCTCGAGGCCTTCGTGGACTCGGCGCTCGCCGGGGTTCTCTTGAGCGAGAGGACGCCGCGCCTCACGGTGCGCGTGCGCGAAGCGGAAAAGAGGGGTTCCGACGCTGGCTCGGCAACCGTCGGACCCCGCATGCACTCCGGTGCCGCCCGCTGGCAGGTCGAGGTGTGCCTCGCGGAAACGTCGGGCCGCGTGCACCTGCTCGGCGACCTCGTCAACGCGGGTGACCTCACGAGCGTGGGGGCACTTGAGCACGCTTCCCACGTGCGCCGTCTTTCTCCGACGCTTGCTGCGCTCCACGCCGAGCCCGGGGGGCTCACGTGGAACCTTTCAACACGAGAGCTTTCGCGCTTCCTCACCGAGGACGCAAACGTGCTCGAAGCCGAGGGCATCGTGGTCATGCTTCCACGAGAGTGGACGAAGCAGCCCGTGAGCGTGGTCGCGAAGGTGGCAACGCCACAGGAGAATCCCGGGAGTCGCCCCGCGAAGTCGGTTGGGCTCTCGGGTGCCATGGCATCGTTCGAGTTCGATATCGCGGTGGGCGATTCGCTGCTGAGCCCCGAGGAGCTCGAGGACCTTCTCGAGGAGCAGCGCGAGCTCGTGAACATCCGCGGAAAGTGGGTGCGGCTCGATTCCTCGACGCTACGCGCGGCGACGGCGTTCCTCCAGGGCGCCCGACGCGCGGCGGCGGCGAACCCGCGCGAGGGGGCGCGTGAAGCGCTCACCGACGTGCAGTTCCGCGGCCTTCTCACGGAGGGGAACCTCGAGGATCTCAACCTGAGCGTCGAGGTGGAAACACACAACGGCGACGAACTCCTCTTTGGGACTGACAAGGTTGCCGTTCCCGCGCTCCCCGCCCCGCGCACACTCAAGGCGACGCTGCGCCCCTACCAAAAACGCGGCCTCGATTGGCTCACGTTCCTGGATTCTCGCGGTGTGGGCGGCATCCTTGCGGATGACATGGGCCTCGGCAAAACGATGCAGGTGCTCGCGTTCCTCGCGCGCGAACGCGGAGAACTCCCCCAGATTGGCCCCACGCTCCTCGTGTGCCCGATGTCGGTACTCGGAAGCTGGCAACGCGAAGCAGAACGCTGGCTCCCGAGCCTCGAGGTGCACATCCATCACGGGCCCGACCGCCTCCACGGCGAGGCGTTCCGCGAGCGCGCCCGCGCCTGTCACCTCGTCCTCACGACCTACGCGCTCGTGTCGCGCGACTTCGATGACCTCGCCTCCGCGAAGTTCCACCGCGTGATCCTCGATGAAGCGCAGCACGTCAAGAACCACGACACGGGTGTGACGCAAGCGGTCAAGGCACTTCCCGAGGGGCGTCGCCTCGCTCTCACGGGCACGCCCGTGGAAAACGCCCTCACGGATCTCCACTCGATCCTCTCGATCACGACGCCGGGCCTTCTGCCGAGCGAGGCCGCCTTCAAGGAGCGATTCGTCAAGCCCATCAACGAGGGCAATCGCGCGGTCCAGGAGCGCCTGAGCCTCCTCACGCGACCGTTCATTTTGAGGCGCGTCAAGACTGATCGCAGCATCATTTCGGATCTCCCCGACAAGCGTGAGGAACGCGAACTCGTCAACATCACCGAGGAGCAGGCGGGACTCTACAAGGCACTTGTGGAGGATATGACGACGCAGCTCGCGGAGCTCACGAAGGTCGCCGATCCACTCGCGAGGGATCGCCGTCGCCGCACGATCGTGAGCACGACGATTATGAAGATGAAGCAGGTCCTCGGGCACCCCGCGCATTTCCTCGGCGATGGCTCCCCCTTGCTCGATGCCTCGGGCGAGCACAGAAGCGGGAAGCTTGAGCGGCTCGATACGATCCTCGAATCTGTCGTCGCGAGCGGCGAGAAGGCGCTCATCTTCACGCAGTTCACGGCATTTGCGCCCACGATGCTCGAGCACTGGGAAAGGACGTTCGGGATTCGCGTGCCGTTCCTCCACGGCGGAATCTCGAAGGCGGAACGCGACGAGATGGTGCGCGAGTTTCAGAACACCCCCGGCACGCCCGGGGCGATGCTGCTTTCCCTTCGCGCGGGCGGCACCGGCATTACTCTCACGGCAGCCAACCACGTGATCCACCTCGATCGCTGGTGGAACCCCGCCGTCGAGAACCAGGCGACGGACCGCGCGTTCCGCATCGGCCAAACCCGCGACGTCTCCGTTCACAAGCTCATCTCGATCGGCACAATCGAGGAGAAGATCGACGACGTGCTGCGCTCAAAACTCGAGCTCGCCGAACATACCGTGCGCTCGGGCGAAGGGTGGCTCACGGAGCTGAGCAACGACACGCTCGCCGAGATCGTTTCGCTCAGCGACGCGAGAAAGGAGGGCCGCTCGTGAACATCGAGATGGTCTCAAAGCGCGGAGCGATCGGCGAAAGCTTCCTCGCACGCGAGTTCCTCGCACGCGCAGAGGTGCAGCTCGGCCGCACGAAGCTTGCGGCGGGCAGGCGGCTCGCGCGTGCGGGCGCCGTCGAGTGGCTCGACGTCACCGCCGGCCACGTGAAGGGTGAGGTCACAGCCGCGATCGACAGCACGCTCACGCATCCACAGCTCGACTTCGGGCCCCGGGGCTCGCGAGATATCGAGGCTCTCAGCGCGCGCGCCAGGCGCGACCCGCACGAGATCCTTGCCGTCCTCGCGGGCACCTACGACATCGCCGACGAACGCGAACTCGAAAAAGGGGGCCTCGCCCTCCTCCCGAGCGCCGAACTCCCCCTCTCCTTCGGGTGCACGTGCTTGCGCTGGCCAGACGTGTGCGAGCACGTGTGGGCACTCGCCGTCGCCTTCACCGAGCACATCGACCGCGCACCCGCGGATTACCTCGCGCTCCTCGGCCTAGACGTCGAGCAGCTTCACCTCACGGACGGGGAATCCGACGGTGCTCCGGCAACCGTCGGACCCGAACCGCACGTGGAGACCCGCACGCGTTTTGATCCCGCGAGGCTCGAATCCGAGATACTGGTGAAGGCAATGGGTGAAGAGGCCGCGGCTCTGTTCGCGGCGTTTTACGCTGAAGCTGAACGAGAAGGCGACGCGCCGCCAAAAGACGTGCCGCCGACAGACACGAAAGGACGGGGCCCGGGCGATGGCTCACGAACTGACAAACGAGACGATTGACGCCGTCGCGGCGATTTTCGACAAGGCTGTCACGGATCACCGCATGGCGGGCGTGGCCTGGGGCGTGGCGCGCGACGGCGAAATCCTTGCCTCGGGCGGGGCGGGTTCGAGTGCGCTTATCGGAGGCGAAAATGACGAGGGCGCGTTCACGCCAGGCGTTGATTCGATTTCGCGTATCGCCTCGATGACGAAGTCGTTCACGGCCGCGACGATCCTTGCGCTGCGCGACGAGGGCAAACTGCGCCTCGACGACCCGATCTCGACGTACGTTTCCGCCGCCGAAGGCATCGGCGCGTTCAGCGAGGACTCCCCCGCGCTTACGCTTCGCCACGCCCTCACGATGTCCGCGGGTTTTGTGACGGATAACCCGTGGGGCGACCGCCAGGAATCGATGAGTGCCGACGAGTTCGATGAGTACATCGCGGGCGGACTCTCGCTCATCGCGGAACCGGGCTGCGGCTTCGAGTATTCGAACACGGGCTTCGTGCTTCTCGGCCGCGTGATCGACGAGGTCACGGGCGTGAGCTTCCGCGACGAGATCCGTCGCCGCTTCCTCGAGCCGCTCGACATGAAGGACACCGTGTTCTCGCTCGCGGAGATGACCGACGAGCAGCGCTCGCGCGTGCTCACGGGTCACCGCGTGGGCGATGGTGAGGGCGCGAAGCGTTTCGAAGAGGTCGATTTTGATACTCCCGGCGCCTTTGGCGCGATGGCGGGGCTTTTCTCGACCGTCGCCGACGTCGCGAAGTGGACGGCGTTCCTCGCTGAGGTGGGCGTGCGCGGTGCCGACGGCATCAGCGACGACTCGCGCGCGATGCTCTCGCCGGCTTCGCGCCGCGAAATGCAGGAGATTCACCGTATCCAAGAGTGGTCGGTTCTCGAGGATGGAAACGGTTTCGGTCGCGTTCGCGGCTACGGCTACGGGCTCGTCGTCGAGAAATTCCCGAAACTCGGGGACGTCATCTCCCACTCCGGTGGATACCCGGGCTACGGCTCGTACATGGTGTGGCTGCGCGGCACGGGCCTGACCGTGATCGCCCTCGCGAACTCGAAATATGCACCCGCGATCCCCTGCTCGCTCGAGGCGCTCGAGGCGATCCGCACCCACCAGGAAGACCTCACCCGGGCACCGAAGCGTGAGCTCGCGCCTTCGACGCGCGACGCCCTCGAGAAGGCTCTCGCGTGGCTACGTGAGGTCGAGCTTGAGGACCAACCCACGGCGCTCGTACCGAGCGGCTCGGCGCGCACCGTACTCGCGAACCGCGCCGAGCAAGGCGTAAGCGAGGAAAACGACCCGCTGCTCGCGCTGTTTGCGACCAACATGGATCAGGACGTCTCGCGCGCCGAACGCGTGCGCTTGCGCGACGCGGCCCTGCGGATCGCCGGCCTCGACCGCGCCGACCTCAGGCTCGAGAAGGCGGCGAGTCTGAAGGTGCTTTCACCATTCCAAGCGGTGTGCACCTTCGAGGGCGAAAACGGGAAGGTCCTCATCGACCTGCTCATGGATCCACGAAAGAATTCCCAGATCCAAGCGCTCAACATCAAGGGCGAATCGAAGGACAAGGGTGAAGCCTCGGGCGCCGCACCCATCGGAATCTAAGCCTCATGCCGCACATCCACCTCGAGGTGAGCGACCTCGATGCCGCCCTCGTCGACGACCTCGACTGGGGTGGCACGATCCTCACGATCGGCGGGCACGAGCAGTCACACGTCAATCCCGCCGATCCGCGAGAGATCCGCTACGAGTACTTGAGGCGCATCGCGAACGTTCTCGACGAGGGCTTCGAGGCGGGCGCGCCGATCAGCATTCTCCACCTCGGCGCGGGCGCGCTCACGCTCGCGCGGTACGTGCAGGCCACGCGCCCGGGAAGCATGCAGCTCGCGGTCGACATCGAACCCCGCCTCGTCACCTTCGTGCTCGAGAACCTCCCTCTTCCCGCGGGGACTCGCTTCGAGCACCACGTGGGGGACGCACTTGCCGAGGTGCGCGCACTCTCGCAAGATAACGCGGGCTCCACCCCCGCCTCCAGCGGCGAGGTCCGACGGTTCCACGCCGCCGTCCTCGATGTGTTCAGCGGGAAGGAAACCGCGCCTCACCTCGCAACGGCGAACTTTTACGGCGCTGCACTCGACGTGCTCGACGCGGAAGCTGAGGATCCGGGAGTGCTCCTCGTCAACATCGGCGACGACGAGCCCCAACGCTTCCTCGATGCGCAAGCCCGTGAGCTTCACGCCGCGTGCGCCGAGCGGGACTACCCAGAGCCGTGGATCCTCACCGATGCTCAGGTCGCGCACTCCCGTGCGACGGGCAACTCGATTCTCGTGGCGGGCCCCCTCACGGTGCGCAGCGACTTCGACCAGATCGCCGCGCGTGTGCGCGCGGCGGGACCGCACCCCGCGGTCGCGGAGCCGTGGCGCGACGTCCTCGGCGGTTAACTCCGTCGCGCTTTACAGGAAGCCGATGAGCGTGAGCGATGCGAAAGCACCCGCGCCGATCGCGATCGCCATGCCCGCGATGATCGCCGCCCAGCCCACGAGGGTCATGCGATCGTAGCTGCCAAAACGGCCACCGCCATCGCGATGCCCGATGCGGACGACGTCGCTCTCATCGGGGCTCGACAGGGCGAGCGAGGACGCGCGCGAGGATTTCCTTTCAGGCGGGTCGAACGGCGCCTCGACGTCGTCCACCTCTTCGATGATCGCTGCGCTTTCGACGCGCTTCGATGGCGCCGGCGTGGGAGATGGCGCAGACTCTACCGTCGTTGAGTCGGCCTCATAAGGGTCGAAATCCTCCGGGATATCCGGCATGAGGTCCACAATTTCTAGCGGGGAACCGTCGGAAAGGAGAACCGGGGCGCCGAGTTCTACGCTCGGGAGCCGCGTGAGCGCTTCACGAGCGCTTGGGCGCTCGTCGGAGCTCTCGGCGAGCATGGCGGAAAGCGTGCGCGCAAGCGCGGAGGAAAGATGTGCGGGAACCGTGGTGTCGTTGAGCGCGGGAGGACCGACGAGCGCGAACAGGATCGACGCGGCGAGGGCGTAGACATCACTCGCGGCCGTATCCACGCTTCCCAAAACAACCTCGGGCGCGCGGAAGTTCTCCACGATCACGGTGTCGAGAACGGGAAACTCCGCGGCTTCGTGGGCGGGGATCGCAGCGCTCATGCCTGCGAGAACACTAAACACGGGCGGGCGATCCTCGCGGAACATGATCGTGTCGGCACCCACGCGGCGGTGCACCCAGCCTGCCTCATGCATCGTGGCGAGAGCCTCAAGCATTTGCGTGAGAACTGCAAGAGCTGCTGATTCCCCGAGTGTGCCACGAAGACTTACGACCTCCGCGAGTGAACCGCCGGACACGAGAGTCATCGCGATGAGCGACTCGTGCTCGCACATCGCATACGGGCGAAGAAGGTGCTCGCTTGCGAAGGCGCCGTCGGACTCCTCGAGAATCCGGCGAGCCGGGCCCAGTTGCCGATCGCCGAGGATCTTGAGCGCACACTGATCCTCACGCTCGAAGTCCCACGCACGCCACACCTCGCCCGTGCCTGTTTGCGCGATCAAGTCGATCGGGATGAAACGCTTGCTTCGCGCGCTCACAGTCCCCCCTGTCCCTGCGTTCGCACGCGCCCTATGAGGGTTTGGAGATCCTCGAGCCTGCGCTCCCACCACGACTCGGGCTTCACGCGCTCCCACAGCTCATCGAGCTCGGGCACGAGATGCCACACGTGAAAATCCGCGCCCGAATCCGCGGGCGGCTGCGCGGGGTCCGTGAAGATCCTGGCAACAACCTCGCCCGTGCGATCGCATTGGAACTCGACGCCCGTCACGGCCTGGACCCGTTCCTCTTCGGCTGCCTCGAGCGCGAACTTCCACGCGGGTTCGAGGTGCGCGGCGAGCTCCGGCATCGAAGCGAGCGAAATGGGCAGGTCGCGGTGGGCAACCCACACGCCGCCGATGTCGAGAACCGCCTCCACGCGGCACATCTGCTCGCCGTCATCGCTCGCGGGGCTCATGTACACGAGGTTGCGCAGGGCATCCACGGGCGTCAGGGGTGACACGAATCGGGCGAGCGGTTCCGCGATTGTCGCAGGCAGAGCTCGGCGAAGCGGCGCATGCTCAGCGCCCGCCAGCTGATTCCCGCTCAGCGACACGTCCTCACCTCCGAGTTCTTCCATCAGTATCGACATGGCTCGCTACTGCGCCATGTCCTTGAAACGCGAGTAATGTCCCTCGAACGCCACAGGAATGGTTTTCGTTGCGCCATTGCGGTGCTTCGCGACGATGAGGTCCGCCTCGCCCGCGCGGGCCGATTCCTTCTCGTAGTAGTCCTCGCGGTGGATGAGCACGATGAGGTCCGCGTCCTGCTCGATCGAACCCGATTCGCGAAGGTCACTCATCATGGGCTTCTTGTCGGTGCGCTGTTCGTTTCCGCGGTTCAGCTGCGAGATCGCGATCACGGGCACCTCGATCTCCTTCGCGAGGAGCTTGAGCGCACGCGAGAACTCCGAAACCTCCTGCTGGCGCGACTCGACGCGCTTACCGGAGCTCATGAGCTGCAGGTAGTCGATCACGACCAGTTTGAGATCCGCCTTCTGCTTGAGGCGACGGCACTTCGCGCGAATCTCCATGAGGGTCATGTTCGCCGAATCGTCGATATACAGCGGCGCATCCATGAAGCGAGTCGTTGCGCGCGCAAGGCGCTCCCAGTCCTGATCGTCCACCGTGCCGTCGCGAAGGCGACTCATCGGCACCTGCGCTTCGGCGGCCATGATGCGCATCATGATCTCTTGGCGGTCCATTTCGAGGGAGAAAATGGCCGACGCCATCCCGTTGTGGATCGCGGCGCTCCTCATCACGTCCATGCCGAGCGTGGTCTTACCCATCGCGGGTCGGCCAGCGAAAATGATCATCTGCCCGGGATGCAGGCCCTGCGTGAGTTCGTCGAACTCCGCAAAGCCCGTGGGCACACCATTGACCTGGCCGCCGCGCGACTGGAGCATCTCGATGAAGTCCATCGTCGGCTCGATGACCTCGGACAGCTTCACGTAGTCCTCGGACTTCGTGCGGTCCGTGACCGAGTACACCTGCGCCTGCGCTTCGTTGACGGCGGCATCAACCTCGCCGCCATCCGCGGCGAAACCAAGCTGCACGATGCGCGTGCCGGCCTCGACGAGCCTACGGAGCGTGGCCCGCTCCGCGACAATCTCGGCATAGAACCCGGCGTTGGCGGCCGTCGGAACCGCATCGATCAAATCGGCGAGGTACGGGGCTCCACCGACCTTCTCGAGGTTGCCCTTCTCACGCAGCGCATCGGCAACCGTCACGAAGTCGGCCGGCTCCCCGCGACCGTACAGGTCAATAATGGCCTCGTAAATGAGTTCGTGCGCGGGGCGGTAAAAGTCGTTGCTGCGGAGCTTCTCGACGACGTCGGCGATCGCATCCTTCGACAGCATCATGCCGCCGAGAACGCCCTGCTCAGCACCTAGATCCTGCGGCGGGAGGCGGTCCATCCCTTGATCGGGACCCGGCTCCAAAAGGGCGCTCGACATGCAGCCTCCTCAAGACTCGGCGTGAAAACCCCGCACGGGGGCGTGAATGCCCCAGAATCTTACCGTGAAGCGCTACTCGACGACGAGGTCGCGCGCTTCGGGATTCTTCTCGAGCCAGCCCTGAACGTAGGGGCATACGGGGCGTACTTTGATGCCGTGGCGGCGCGCATGCTCGAATGCCGCGGCGGTCACGTCGCCCGCGATGCCGCGACCGCGAAACTGCGGATCAGTCACGACATGAGTGGCGACGAACACGGCGCCATCGCTCTCGCGGTCATATTCGAGGTATCCGGCCTCGACGCCGCTTTCCGTGGCGATGAAGCGCTGTTGGTCAGAAAAATGAGTCACGGTAGCCATGCCTTAAGTGTCGCAGGAACGTGAGGGCTGCGAAAGTTTTTCGGGTCATTAGGTCGGGACATCTCGAGGGGTGGGCTGGGCTCGCTTGGCCCGTCCGGTTCCGACGCTTGCCGGGCAACCGTCGGACTCTCAGTTCTGGAGAGGTTGTCCACATTCGCCAATCCGCTCGCTGTTGGCGGGGTTTGTGTTTTCGCGGCGATTTTAAGCGGTTGCTCGTGCTTCACAATCTGCTTTTATCCACAGAACTTTAGGGTTTTCGACACGCCACGGTTTCGTGGTTTTCAGATATCCACATTTCCTGCACATTCGAGGGCTCTTTTTCGGGATAGGTCGAGTTTAAATGTCTCACCCCTCTTTTAAGCTCGAGGCATCACCACACAGAAAACCGCATCAAAATCCGGTTGGGAGAAAGGAAGGGGAAGCAATGACCAGCACAGTGTTGGAGCACGATGCCACTACAGGCACGAGCGGTACCGCTACGGGCACCGCTATTGTCGCGGCCACATCGCCCTCCCCCGCCACCGCCTCTCTCGATGACCTCGCGGCACTCAGCGATCTCACCGAACTTGATGCCCCTTCGCGTACTGATGTGCTGAACACTCTCCTTGCCCGCGCCGAGGGGTGGCAAGCCTCACTCACGGGCATGCTCGAAGCTTTCCCCACCGCGCCCCCTCGTTCTTCTGCCGCTCCAGTTGACGCGCACTCGTCGACGACTCCCGCGCGTGTTCTTGATGGGCCGGATCTGCTCACCCGCCTGGACGTGCTGGAGTCGTTGACCCGGATTGCGGAACTAACCGAAGCAGTCAAAGCGCACATCCTTACCGAGCTCGACGAGACCGACGGGATCGGCCACCTTTCCAGCAAAGAGATCGCTACCAACACCACCAGTGCCTCCTCTCACACGGAGCCTTACGAGCGTTCTGCCGCTGCTGCCGCTCCCCAGAGCACGAGCGAGGATGCTGCCGGGGTTGATCCGTCCGCAGGACTCGATTCCCTCAGCGACAAAGACCGGGCACGCGTGTTCGCCACGCGTCGTGCGCTCGCGCACGAGGTTGGGCTGATTCTCAAACAATCCCCTTATGCGACGAGTCTGGATATCGCTCGCGCACGCATGCTCACAAAGAATCTCCCCACTCTCCTCGCCAACCTCGAAGCAGGCAGGATCTCGATCAACGAAACCCACGCCATCACCACGAGCCTTCGCGACGCCACAAGCCACCACGCCCAAATGCTGGACGCCCCGCTCGCCCGGGAACTCGAGCGCAACCCCCACGCCGGAAAGAAACACTGGCGACACTTCACCACCAACGCCCTGCTCTCCCTCGACCCTCAAACGGCACTCGAGCGAGAAAAGAAAGCGTTCACCAAACGCCGCATCACGTTGAAAACCCTCCGCAACGGCATGAGCAGCCTCACCCTCACCATGCGCACCCTCGACGCCAAAAGAATCCAGGACCTCCTCACGAACCACGCCGCACACGCATACACAGCCCTCCACGAGCACGAGGTTGCCACCGCCACACACAAAGCACACGAACACGCCACCAACGCCACTGCTGAACTTCAGGCGCTCCTCGCCAGCAGAGCATTTACCCTCGAACACCTCACCGAACCACAATCCACACCACTACTCGACATCCTCGGCCGTCCTGCAAAACCCACTACTCTCGCCGAGTTCGAGCGGGAAGAAGCAGAGGAAACCGCACGCCACAAAGCCAAAGACTTCCTCACACAGCTCAAGCGAGACAACCTCCGCCTCGAAACCTCGACCAATACCGACGGCTCACAAAACGTAAGCGTGAAACCCCGCGCAGGGGCATGGCGAGGCCACTACCAAAAACCCGCGCATACGAAAAACAACCTCGCCGTCGACATCCTCGTCGAAACCCTCCTCCACACACGCCCCAACCACCCCACCACACACCTCGCACCACCCAGCACCGCACCAGGCATCACCCACGACCCCTGGACACCACTACCCCACCCCCACACGAACAACTGGAACCTCACCCACA
This sequence comes from Dermabacter indicis, assembly GCA_001403775.1. Taxonomy (GTDB): domain Bacteria; phylum Actinomycetota; class Actinomycetes; order Actinomycetales; family Dermabacteraceae; genus Dermabacter; species Dermabacter indicis. The sequence goes on along the minus strand of CYUG01000017.1, from coordinate 596,225 downwards.
ACACCAGCAACGCCAGGCAAACAGACCCACCACCCGAGCCAGAAGTCGAAAGAACGGAAGCAAGCAGACAAGTCAAAACAGACACGACCGAGCACACCACCGGTGTTCGGGGATCAGAGCGCGCCCGCAGGTTCGAGATTGGGCTACTCGTGCCCGTCAACCCTGATACCTCAACCGCCTACATCCCCAACGCCGGCCCCATCACCGCACAAGCCGGCTTCGACTACCTCGACGAACTGTTCGACAACGACGTCCTCGTCAAATACAAAAGGATCTTCACGAGCGCCACCACCGGCGAAATCCTCGCCATGGACTCCCGCTCCAGACTCTTCCCCAAAGCCCTCGCCGAACTCGTTCGCCTCAGGGACCGCACTTGCCGCGGCCCTTACTGCAACGCACCCATCACCCACATCGACCACATCAAACGCCACGCCCAAGGCGGACCCACCACCCTCAGCAACGCCCAAGGCCTCTGCGCCCGATGCAACCTCGCGAAAGAAGCCCTCACCGTCACCCACACCAACACCGCAAGCAGCGACACCACAACCATCACCTGGACCACCCCAACAGGCCGCACCTACACCAGCACCACACCCAGATACGACAGCTAAGCAACCGCAAAGCACGGGGAAGAGCACTCACGACAGACGAGAGCGTCTAAGGAGACGGCCCAGCGGCCATAAGCGGCACGCCGCCATGAGCGAGAGGACACCAACGCCAATCGTGGAGATTGTCCGAGGGGCGGGAAGCGTCCCGTGTTGAAGAACGACGAGACGCAGCTGACCTGAGGCAGCTCCGGGCTGCCGCACCTAAAATTGAGAGTGTGAGCACTAACGAACAGAAGAATGAGCTTCAACAGGGCGCAGGCGAGCGTCGGAACGAGAACCCCGCTGCCAAAGCCGCTGAGAAGAACCAGCAGGGTAGCCCCGATACGGGCGCAATCGACACTGGGGGTTCCGCCTCCACCGCTTACGCGACCCGGCGCCCGAGCCGCATGCTTTCAAGCGTGTGGGGGGATGAGCAGCACGCGGTCGAAGCTGCACAAAAATGGGCGCGCGAGCACACGGCGCTTGCCCATGACCCGAAGGCGACGGCACGCTCCGCAGCCGAGCTTGACGAAGCCGTCAAGGCGCTGGCCGGCGACATGATCACCAAAGAAGGCATCGGCGCCGATCGAGCCCTCGAGATCTACGAGAACATTCTCATCCCGGCCACCCGCGCCGCCGATGACCCCATGAACCTCGCCTACATTCCCGGTGCCCCCACGCGCGCAGCCGTGGCCTTCGACAACGTCGTGAGCGCCGCCAACGTTTTCGGTGGCGTGTGGGAAGCCGGCGCGGGCGCAATCTGGGCCGAGAACCAGGTGCTACGGTGGCTCATGGACCTGCTCGGCTGGCCCGAAGGATCCGCTGGCGCCTTCGTCTCGGGCGGCACGAGCGGTAACCTTTCAGCGCTCGCCACGGCACGCGAAAAAGCCCGCGAAGAATGGGCCGCCCGCGGCGTGTTCATGGACGGTCGCCCCACGACGGGCTTCAAGGTCGCCTGCGCGAGCAGCGCCCACTCCTCGATCCGCAGCGCGGCGCGCCTCCTCGACGTCGAAGTCGTCACCGTTCCCGTAGACGAGCGCGGTCATTTGAGCGGCCCCAACGTCGCGCGCGCCCTCGACGAGAACCCGGGTGTCTTCGCGGTCGTTGCCTCCGGCGGCACCACGAACGCCGGCATCGTCGACGACATCCGCTCCGTGGTCGAAGTCGCGCACGCGCGCGGCGTGTGGGTGCACATCGACGGCGCCTACGGTGGCGCCGCCCTCGCCGCCCCGAGCGCACGCACCCGCTTCGACGGCATCGAGGAAGCCGATTCCTTCATCGTCGACCCGCACAAGTGGCTGTTCGCCCCATACGACTGCTGCGCACTCGTGTACCGGGATCCGAGCCCCGCCTACCGCGCGCACTCTCAGCACGCCGAATACCTGGATTCGATCGTGAGGTCCGACGCCAACCCGAGCGACCTCGCGGCCCACCTTTCGCGTCGCACGCGCGGCCTCCCGCTGTGGTATTCGCTGCTCACGCACGGCACGGCGAAGTATTCCGAGGCGATCGAAAAGTGCCTCTCCACCTCGCGCGCGGTGCGTCGCGGCATCGACGATATCGCGCACCTCGAGATGGTGATCGAGCCTGAACTCAGCGTTCTCGTGTTCCGCCGCCCCGGCTGGACCGACGAGCAGTATCACGAGTGGTCGCAGCGCATGGCTCGCGACGGCGTGATCCTGTGCATCCCCACCAAGCACAGCGGGGAAACGGTTCTGCGACTCGTCTTCGTCAACCCCGATACGGAAGCAGAACGCGTGGTCGCGGTATTGCGCGACACGATGGCCTAGCTCGCGAGAACCTCAAACTTCGCGAGAACTGCATCGCCCGCATCGCCAGCGGCGCGAGCGCGTGCCATGCGGCGCCGCATCGCCTCAATCTCGGCTGCTACAGCACGATCTCGGCCGTCGGCTCGCATGTGCGCGAGCAGGTGTGCGCGTGCCCGAAGCGCCGAAAGCGTTGCATCGCGCCGCAGCTCGGGGGTGCTGTCGAGGTCGTCGGCGACGCGTTCGGCAAGGCCTGCGAGCTCCGCGTGCGCGGCAACCTCAGCCCGCTCCCGCCCCATCATACCGAGCGCTTGCGCGCGTATCCGTTCGGCGTGCCACTGCCCCGCGAGGTCGCCTGCGCGATCCGCAAGAATCTTCGCGCGATTGACGGGAATCAGCGCCTCATCCGGATTGCCGAGAGCGAGGCGTGCGATCGCGATCGACGACCACGCGTGGAAGCGCACATGCGAACCCTCGACGTTCGGCGCAAGCCCCGCCACAACGGCCAGAGGCCGCCCCACCGCCTCTTCGCGCTCAGCCACGAGTGCTGCGCGCACGAGAGTTAAACCCAACTCGACAATGACATCGGGAATACCGGCAACGCCGCCTCCCTCTCGCGCAGCCTCACACCACGCGAACGCTTCCGCGGCTGCATCGAAGGCATCCGTCGGACCGAAGACGCGCGCCCGCCGGCCCCCGCGTGCGCTGCCCGGGTCCACTATCGAGAGAGCGAAGCGTTGCAGCAAGGCGGCGCGAAGGTGCTGGTCAGGACCCGAAAAGCCCGGGACGCAAGCGAACTTTTCAAGGGCGGCATGGCACAGCGCTGCCGAGGGTGCCTCGGGCGCGGTTAAGAGCTCGACCACTCGCCTTTCGAAGAAATCCGACGGCTGCCCGGCACACCACGCAGCCGCGCGTGCACGCCGCTCGCGTGCAAAAGCCTGGCGGTCGGTCACTGCAAAAAGCGGGGCGTGCCATGTGAAAAGCGAGCCGGCATCATCTTCGTGCGCGGCTCGCTTTTTCATGGTCTCAGGCTATCAGTCGCGAAATTTTACTTCTTAGCCTTCGCGATGATCGCTTTCACAAGGTCGACTTTGAGCGTTCCCGGCTTTTCGCCGTCGCCCATCCATTCCTCACCGTCGATGTACACGGTTGGGGTGCCGACCTGGCGTTCCTGGCCGACCTCTTCGACGGTCGCAACGTAGTCGCGGTACTTTCCGTCGAGAACTGCCTTCTTGACCTCTTCGCTCGCACCGGCTTTGACGGCTGCCTCGGCCACTTCGGCAGTGTCCGGTGTGTGATCCTCGGGCAATTCCGGCTGGAGGGCGAACATTGCCTCGTTCATGTCCCAGAACAGCTTCGGATCCTCGACCCACGAGGCGACGACGGCGCTCGCCGTGTCGTTCGAGAACGTGAGTCCCGTGCGCTTATCGAGCATCGGGCGCGGGTACACGCGATAGGTGATGTAGCCCTTCTCGACGAGTTCGCGAATGTCCTTATCCTGCGCCTCGGAAAAGAACTTGCAGTGAGGGCAGCGGTAATCCACGAGTAGTTCAACAACCGGCCCCTCGGATTCCGGGTTGAACTCGAGGTAGGGCGTCGATTCATCGAACGGCACGTTCACGGCAGCGGTCTGCGTGGGCGACGGCAGAGCGGGGGCGGCGTCGGAAACGCCAGAATCCGACGCTTGCTTGCCTTCCTTGCTTTCGGAGTTCCCGCACGCCGCAAGCAGCATCGTGGCGGCAACACCACCCGCGGCAAGCACGCCGCGGCGGGTCGTCATAAGAGGCTTCAATTCACGCGAGTTTTTGAGACTGGTCATGGGCCTATTGTGACGGCTCCACCCCGGGAACGGCGGGGATCCATGGGACCTGAGACAAAAATTGAGTGAAGTGTTCACGATGTGGGCGGCAGGCAGCCTCTTTGAACTGAGGCCATGGCGCTTCGGAGAAAGCGCCCTCGCGGAACGAACACATCGCCGGGCTCTCACCCGCCATGAGCCATGAGCTCCTCAGAGTGGCAACAAAATAAGCCCGGCGCTGGGCCGGGCTTCCATGATTTGTGGACCTAGCAGGAAGCTTTTCGAAACTCGCCCCATCTGTGATTCAGATGGCGCGATCACACCGGTCGATCCGCGCGAGACGGCACACGTCACATCATCGGAGGCGCCAACCTCAACGGGCGCCGCGGACCCCCGAAAATCTCCTCCAGCGAGCAGAGACCGCATACGCTGCCGGTGAGTCCCTGAAAGTCGTGGCCCGCCAGGTTGGTATTGGACATGAGCTACTCTCTCGTCTCCTTCGGGAACGCGGTGTCGTCCTCCGTAACCACTCCCAGTCCAGCAGTGAGATTCGGCTGATGCCTGCCATGTATGAGCAAGCGGCTTCACTGGAACGCGTAGGCGACAAGTTCGGCTATACAGCCGGAACAGTACGCAACCACTTGATCATCGCTGGTGTCACGATGCGCGATACGCACGGTCGTGGAACAGTCCGGAAGGCGCAGCAGTACCATCGCCGATTCCGAGACACGTGACGTCTTGCCAGTTTCAACCTCACGGCCCAGGCGACGGCGTGGTTGTCATCTCGTGAACCTCGTCGCCAGATAGAAAGCACACCCCTACGGATGGTTCGATCATAATGGGACTTAAAGTGGCTCGACACGGTCCGCGGCCACCTCGTGGTCGGGCTGGCGGGATTTGAGCCCAAGACCCCTTGACCCCCAGGCGTTCCAACGACTCTGGCGAGGCCAGATTCCGCGTGATTCCGGGCGTCAGATCATGCAGAACACGTCACGAGATGCATGGTTTGCATGATTCTGGCCCCCTCAAACGTCTTCATCTCGGGTCGCAAAGGGTCACGAGCAGGACTCAGACGCGTAGGCGAGCGCCTCGCGCACCCAGGCCTCCGCGTCCGCTTCGTGATCCATGTACTCAGCCTCGTCGTAGCGACCGCCCACCTTGGACGCAGCCATCAGTTCTGTCAGTCGAAGCCGGTCGATGACGACCCCGAAGTCCATCTCCCGAAGGCGTGCTTGTTCGCGCGCGACCTCACGGTAGTCCTCCGACGACGACTCGCGGAGCTTGTGGTGTTGCAGAACAGGGACAAACAACAACTCGATATGCTGATGCGACGGTGGCTTTGCGAACCAGGGTATGAAGTGCCCCTTTACGTAGGCACCGATCGGCTTCGTGTCCCAGTTCCGGCCAGAGGCAACCTGACCGTATGCGACAACCGCTGCCGGCTGGCCATCCCGAAAAGGACGCCAGGCCACGATATCCACCGTCCCGTCGTTCGCATTGCGAGAGAGCCCTAAAGGACGCTCGCTTGGCGCAACCCCTAGTCCCATTGCTTCCACGAGCTTCTGTACTGCGGTAAGCATGTTCGAATGGTCTGGTCGTGGGTAACCAAACCAGTAGGCGCTTCCCCCTAGAATTTCGGCGGCCGTTAGATACGACTCGATCTGCATGATCTTGGCGCTACGAGTGAAGAGAGTGTGCTGGATCGGTATCGGCAGCAGCTCGGAGTGCATTGCGGCAATGAGCAGGCAACATACGTAAGCTCCGTGAGCTGCTTGCTCGGACGAATCCGAAGTCTCACGCCGTCCCAGTGCCCATTTGCCGTACTCGACAGTCAGCTCGAACGGGTAGAGAGGGCCAAGGACACTCTCGCGGTACGCGAGCTCTTCATGTACACGCTGCGACAGCTTGTCGGCGCTGGTTTCTAGGATCTCCTCGTCGGCGGGTTCAAGATCGAGTTCCGTCAGTACATCACCGTGATCGGGCTCGGACTGAGATGCTTGGCTTCTGATGAGTTGCTGCTCTGCCACGGGTCCTTCCGAAAGCAGCACTTGGAGTTCTACCCAGTCCGCAAGGACAGCACGCGGCGAGCTGTCTAGCGGTGCACTAACTCGCATCGCCGTCCGAATCTCCTGCGTGCACCTTTTTCATGGCCTGGACGATCGAATCCATCGCACGAAGGATGGTCTGCGCATCGTCGAGCAAATTGGACGCCGGATCGTAGCGTCCAATCATGCCCGAGACCTCTTCGGAAGCAGCGAGGAGCTTGTAGAAGGACTTCTCGAACGCTCGGGCACGATCTTCCACGAGGTCGAAGGCTTTGTTGAGGTCACGGGTTGCCGACAACACGCTTGTTGCCCGCTGGTTGCCGAGCACATTAACGAGACGTCCGAGGTCGGGGTTCTGGCTGCGGATGACGGAAGGATCATCGCCCTGCCCGTAGAGCCATGAAAGCAGATCGCGAAGGTTCGCCCGGCTCTCCTGAGGGACCGGAATTGTCGGGAGAACGGTGTTGTCGTTCTCGGGAAGTCCGAGAAACCTCCGAACATTCGAGGTCGACAGCGCCGTATATAAGTGAGAGAAGTAGAAGGACTTCTTTGTGCGATCCTCCTTATCGAAGAGCTTTGCTTCTTCTGCTTGTTCGAGCACCACAACCCCATTGACTAATCGACTGATGGTGTTGTGCCCGTCGCCTAGACGTCGGCTCACTTCATCGATATTGTCGCCATCTTTGAGCCAGGCGTACGCGAACCTGGCTTTGGCATACGAATCCCACTTGAAGGCACCGTTAACATGCTTGAACCCGATGAAGTCACGCGCCTGCTTACGCGACTCAACGAAGTTCACCTGTATTTCGTCCGGAATTGCCCTCGCGTGAAGAGGATTCGGTAGCGAAACCTTGAGCTGTTGCTGAAGTTCAGGGTTGGCGAGTATTCGGAGCGCCGCCAGGCGGCGGTTCCCCTCGATCACCGTGTTGGTTACTTCCTCCACGATGAGAGGTTCAAAATCAAGCCAACCCGAGTTGCCAATAGACTGGATCAACTCACCAAGATCGGCCTGCGCGTATAGGTAGCGCAATGCATCATCTTCTGTACGGAAAGTGGCATCTGGGATTCTGGGGTTTACCAGGTCGAGCTTGAGCTGACCCGGCGCAACGCTAGCTAGCCGTGGCATCGTCGCCCTCCTTGTTGGCCGAATCGAGCACGCCTGTGCTGACGAGTTCCTGGTGTCCGGATTCGATATCAGCCGGAATCGTCAGCGAATCAGAGAACACCATCACTTCCTGCGCTTTAGTCACCCGGTGTGCTGAATAGTTCAGCGAGAACAGGCGACTGCGGCGCTCGCTGTACAGCTCGCTGACCTGCGGCACATTGTCGTAGGTCAGAATCCAACGGGCTGCCGTGACTCCGTTGAGGCACGTAGCCAAGTCTTCGTGGTCGTTTGCGTCGAAGGCATTCATGTACAGTGAGCCCGCCTTCTCGAAGTAGGGCGGGTCGGCGTAGATGAACGCGTTGGGGTTGTCAGCATGTTGCTTAATGATTTCGCGACCGTCTTGGTTTGTCACGGTAATGCGGCTGGCATGCAGACCGATGAGGCGAATGCGCTCCAGCAGTGTGTCGCGATTAAATCTCGCGTCGATCTTGTAGTTTCCGGTTTGATCCTTACCGCCGATCGGACCCCCGTTCAGCACACCGGAACGGTTCGTGCGGTTCAGATAGAACGTGGCGAAGCCGAGTAGTAGCAAGTCGTCACGCGAGGCAGTATCGTAGACCTCTCGCTGTTTTTCCCACTCCTTAACCGTGAGGTCAACGGCGCGAACGCGCCGACTGAACTCATCAGGGTTGTCCACAACGGAGCGCCAAAAGGCGTACACAGCAGGGTCAAGATCATTGATCGCAATGCTCGCAACCTGACCCGATACCAGGAGGCCAAGAGCGGCACCAGCGCCACCCGCATATGGCTCCACATAGGTGCTAGAAGTGAGGTTGTTGTCGCGAATGATCTGGCGAAGCCGTGAGTACAGGAGTCCCTTGCCGCCTGGGTAGCGGAGTGGCGAGACGGTGACGCGCTTCGGAGCGCGGGGCAAAGTCTGCGTAGGGCTCATGATTTCAGTACCGCTTTCATGATTCCTTCGATCGTTGCCCAACTCTCTCGGACATCATCGGGGGTGGCAAAGATGTGATGGTTGTGATTCGTGGCATCCAGGTGAACCTTGGACCCGACAAATCCATAGCGTCCGTCACGAATTTTCTGAACAGGCTGGATCAACGCTGTCATGCCAGTTGTCCTGAAGTGATCCTCAAGCCACACGAGGCAGTTTGACAGAAAGACGAAACCCTTATCGTTCGAGCCCTTTCGAATATCCTCCCCCAACGCCTCGGCGTAAGCCTTGATCGTCTTTTCCAGAAAAGTTCTGAGGAGGTCAAGCGTCGCGTTGGGGAATCTCTGGATGTTAATTGCCGAGAGTTCTTTGACGATCTCGTGGATCGACGCCGGAAATGTCGATGGAACAGCGAGATTCTCAGTGTTCAGATAGTTCCGTTTCTTAGGGAACGGCTTGGCCTTGTCTCTGCCAGTGTCGGATGGTTCATTCGACTGGCCTTCGCCACTGCCCGTGGAACCAGCTCCTTCGTCAGTCCTGTTTCCTCCTGATCCTTGCCGGGCGTTAGATTGCGACGTCGAGGCATCTCCGGGTTGCTCATCAGTGAAGGTGCTCTCCTCGGGATGCTGCTCGTTGAGCAGATCGCGGAGCTCGTCCATGTACTCGACATAGCGATCGCTAGAGGTCTTATTCAGCGATCGAGTGTTGATCTTGCCGTCCCGGATGTCACTGACGATCTTTTTGGCGACTCGTTTAAAGGATGCTGCACTGGACCGCAGAGATACTTCGCCGGTCCCGTTCTTGACCTGAATCCCTACCAGATCGAGGAACTTATCGTTCTCGTATAGTCGGGCCAGCGTTGACACGGGGAATCGTCGCTTGCGCGCGTAGTCTCCGAGGGAAGGGTCATCGTAAGAGACGTTGCGGAACAGTTCGAGAATTCGGCTTCGAGTGATGAACTTTCGCACGTCGACAGTCGGATACTGAGCGATCAGGTGGTCTGGGGACTTGCCCGCGTCGAGCTGCGCCTGGAAGAAGGCCGCCTGCCGGGCCGGAGTCCATGCGACACGTTGGTTACCGGTGTGAAGAGCAGCAATCAACTGATCCGCGTCGTCTTGGGACGGCGCCTTCTTGACAGTTATGCGCCGCAGCGCTTCCCGACTAGGAACGAGTTGGGCAAACTTGCTGATGCGCGCCTGGTGGTCGGGAGCCAGATAGGGATTCTGGATGGCCTTGAGCGCAGCAACGCGCCGATTCCCTTCGACCACGATCAATTGACCATCGCGCTCCACCACGATCGGGACTTCGTGGGTCAGCAATCCAACCTTGGCTATGCCTTCTACCAGGTTCAACGCTTTCTCGTTTGTGAAGAGATCCTGGACGATGTCGGATTCCGGTACGCCATCGGGAATGTCGAGCCGAACGTTACGAGGGTCCAGATGCAGGTCGTTGACCACGTCAACGACCATCTCGTCCCAGGCGGACATGTCAATCATCGCGGCCTCCTCCGGGGGCCACGATACCGCCGGCTTCAGACATCAGTTTGGTCGCGGAGCCACCCCGGACTAGGGCCAAGACATCGCTCCGGAGGAAGCGCCAGGCGCGTCCAACCTTCTCTCCCGGCAAGGTCCCTTCGCGGGCGAGCGCGAGGACAGTCTTCGTACTGACGCGCAGAAGGGCGGCTGCCTCGTCAGTAGTCAGAACTTCGTGTTCTTCTTCCATCTTCCTGCACTCTCCTCCTACGGGGTCCAACGTCACACTACCAGTTGCGGCATCGCCAACCCAAGGAGCGCGCGGGTGCGGGCGACTCCGATCACCGATTAGCCGAACGGCATCTCATCGGACTGGCACCCGTCTGGGATGGCTCTCGAGGCTGCTCGCAGGTCATTCGCTTCCTACTACAGCTTCCTCCGCTGCCACGGGACGCTGGCTAACAGCGCGCGACAGATAACGGTGCTCCGAGGATCTCGCCCGTGCCATGAGGGCGGGGCCGACAGGTCCGATCCAGAGGAACGTGAGGGCATTCCAGACGAACAGCAGGGCCAGCATTGAGCCAGCCGGCGCCGCCGCCGTTGATGCTCGTGGTGCAGATCGCGGTGGCGTAGAGGTAGGACAGGGCCAGGAGCATACAGGGATGCCACATTTGAGGCCGCGTCTGGCGCGGATGGCGTTGAGCAGCAGGTTGGTGGGTACGTAGCGGAGTACGCCGTAGCCTCGTGCGCTGAGCGCGACCGATGTGCGGAGCATCGCGGGCTTCTCTGACCTCGTCATAGCGCAACGGTGTTCCGTCGTGGAAGCGGCTATGAACCGAGTGCCCTCGAAGAGGCGGTCCCATAGGACCCGCGTAGCTGAAGAACCTGCCTCGTCACTCAGTCTACGACCGCGCTCTGACAGAGGGAACCTGTCGCCGGAGCGCGAGCGTGTACCTCGTCGGTGACCTTGGAGCGAGAGGACACCGATCATGGCGACACTGGCAGAGCGGATGCAGGGTGAGCGGATGGCGCGGGTCGCGGTGTCGAGACTATGCGGCTGGTGGTGTCCGACGATATGGTGCCGGGCCTTGCCCGCGCGGATGCGCTGATATGGCGTGAACGGCTTGCCGCTCGGATCACACCCGACCTGCCCGACCGGGTGGCTGAGACGCAAGGCGGCGAATTTCGGCACTCTCATTCCGGCGGACAAGGAATGGCCTGCCGGGCTTGATGATCTCGGTGGGCGTGCTCCGTACCTATTGTGGACGCACGGGGCGACCCCGTTCCTGACGACGGCGCTGAGCGATCGCGTGACGATCACCGGCTCCCGAGCCTCAACGTCATACGGAGAGCACGTCACCGTCGAACTGGCGACCGGGATGGCCGACGTGGAACGCATCGTCGGCGGCGGCGCCGACGGGGTCGAAGGAGCCGCGCATCGCACCCTGCTCGCGGCCGGCGGGCAGACGATCGCGTTGCTCGCGGGCGCTCTGGACTGTCTCGATCCTGCTGGGCACAGCGACATGCTGCGTCGGATCGGGGATGTCGGTCTGCTGGTCAGCGAGGTGCCGCCGGGAGCTACGCCGACCAGGAACACGTTCATCGCGAGGAACCGGCTGATGGCCGCCCTGTCGGGTGTGACCTTTGTCCCCGAGGCGGGTATGCGGTCCGGGTCGATGACGACAGTGCTCATCGCACGCGAGCTGGGTCGAGGCGTCGGCGCGGTGCCCGGTCCGGTAACCAGCGCCGCCAGCGCTGGACCGAACGAACTCATCAAGCAGCGCTTCGCCTCCCTCATCACCCAGCCCAGCGACGTGATCGCCCTGCTCGATGCCGACGATCCGCCCAAGCGCGAGGTGACGCGGCCCGAGCTGGGACAGGAGTTCGATCACCGCCGCGCCGAGCCGGGTGCGACGGGACGCTAGCTCTAACCGACGACCCCTTCGGCCCCTGCCCCTTGCGCCGGATTGGGCCAAAGGCTCGGGGCGGATCGGTTCGCGGTGGTTAGCTGCACCTGGTCCCTCGTCGGGTCGTCGTTCGCGATGGACTGCGCGCGGTTGAGAGCGGCGCGCGCTCGTGCGGCGTCGATCTTCTGGCTGGTGCTCTCCGGCGCCGGACCGAACGGAGTGCGATCGTCGGTGATCTGGTAGCGGTCGCGGTAGGCCGCAACCGTACGCGCGGCGCGCCTCCACGCCTCCCACCGCTTCGCCTCCTTGGGATTGGTGCCGAATTTCGCGGTCCAAGGCTGGTTGTCGGTGAGGGCGTTGTGGAGCACGGCATCGGCGCGTTGCTCGATGAGGTCGCGGCGCTGGGCCAAGGCTTGCTGCATGTCGGGGGTCATGGGGCCGTCGGCTTCAGGGATCAGCCCGGCGATGAGACGCAGCGCCTGTCGGGCGCGGCCGGAGCCAGCAGGTCGGGTAGTGGCGTGGGCGCGGCCGTTGATCATCGATGGCATCATCGTGGTGGCCACCGTCGCCGTCGTCACACTCGCGAACCAGATGGCCGCTTGGTATCCCTGGGCCCTGTTGATCGGCGGCACCGTCGTCTCGGTCACCGCCAACGCCCTCACCTGGGCCCAAGACTGCAACAAGGCCCGAACCGAAACCATCGATGATGGCAAGGGTTCGAGCCTTGTGCGTGGGGTGGACCTAGCGGAAGGCTTGTCGAAACTTGCCCCGTCGCTGGGTTACATGGGAACACTGCACCGACCGATCCGCAATCGCGCGCGGCGGCCTATCCAACGTGAACCAGTACCGGCAAGTGCGCAACGCGACATCGTTCCGAGCATGGAGGCCGCCTGGAGCAGTTCGAGCACTCGAAAAGAAGCGCGTTGCTCATCCTTTCGGAGAAGAGAGGACCAGCGCGGCTTTCTTGCAGCCCGGGCGTTGACGCCATGATCCACGCCGCGCTGCGAGATGCGAACATCAGCCTGGTGTCGGTCACCGAGAACATCGACGAGACCTCCTCAGGGATGCTGATGCACGGCATCCTGGCCTCCATGGTCGAGTTCTACTCGCTGAACCTGGCCCAGGAAGTTCTCAAAGGCATGACCCAGAAAGCGGTCATCGGCGGCACCCCCACCAAAGCGTCTCTGGGCTTGCTCAACGTCCGCACCACCGATGCCCGAGGAAGCGAGTCCCGCGAGATCGAGATCGACCCCGAACGCGCCGACCTCGTCCGTTTCGCGTTCACCGCCTACGCCACCGGGGACTGGTCCCTGTCGCGCCTGGCCAAAGAACTCACAGCCCGCGGCCTGACCACCCGACCCACCCCCTCGCAGCCGGCCAAACCAGTCACCACCACCGGGCTGCACAAGATCCTGACCAACCCCTACTACCAGGGCACCGTCACCTTCCGCGACGTCACCTACGACGGCACCCACTAACCTCTCGTCGACGCCGAAACCTGTCTGCGGGTCCAAACCAACCTCGACGCCAACAACGCCCGCGGCGAACGACCACAGAAGTACGACCACTACCTCAAAGGCACCCTGTACTGCTCCTGCGGAGCCAAGCTCAGGATCGAACGCCCCCGCGACAAGACCGGGGACCGCTACGAGTACTTCACCTGCTCCGGACGACGACGCAAGACCACCAACTGCACTCGCTCCGCGATCCTCGCCGAACGCGCCGAAGCCGAGATCGAACGCACCTACCAGCGCAACTCCCTAGACCCAACTCAGGCTGCGCAGGTCCGGAAGGTCCTCAACGACGTGTTCGACCAGCTCGAAGGATCCAGCGAGGACGAACGCAAGCTCCTGACTGCCCAGCGCAACAAGCTCGAAGCCGAACATCTCAAGCTCGTCCAGGTCCACTACGCCGACGCGATCCCCCTCGACCTCCTCAAAAGCGATCAAGACCGCATCCGCGCCAGCCTCGACCAGATCACCACCTAGCTCGACAACCTCACCGACACCTACACCGAGGCCCGAACAGGCTTGGACCGGCTCACCGAACTCCTGGTCGACCTCGACGCCCCGGCGCACGTCACCGCAGAAACAAAACTGCCCCGCCATCAGGCGGGGCAAGTTTCGATTTTCTCATCTTACGTGGAGCTAAGGGGAATCGAACCCCTGACCTTTTCATTGCGAACGAAACGCTCTACCAACTGAGCTATAGCCCCTGAACCGGATCTACTTTACCGCACGAAGAGGCCCTCTTCGAATCGAAGAGGTGACTTCCTCATCACGTTTGCCTCGCCCGCGCCTCGAGGGAGCAGCTCGCGGCCCCTTAGCATCGTCCCGTGAGTTCTTCTGCCCCCACCGATTCGCCTCAGCCTCGAACCGACGCCCGCGCGATCCTCGCGCTCGCGATCCCGGCTCTCGGCGCCCTCGTTGCCGAACCTCTCTTCATTCTTGTGGACTCGGCGTTTGTGGGGCACGTCTCCACCGCGGCCCTCGCCGGTCTTTCGATCGCTTCGACGATCCTCACGACAGTCGTAGGCCTCGCAATCTTCCTCGCGTACTCGACGACCGCGGCGGTCGCGCGGGCCGTGGGCGCTGGGAACATGACCCGCGCCCTCACGAAGGGCATCGATGCCACGTGGCTCGCGGCCCTCATTGGCCTCGCGTGCGCGCTCGTGCTGGGCTTCGGCGCGGATGTCGTGATCGGCTTCTTCGGACCCCGGGCGGAAGTCGCGCACGAAGCATCGACGTACTTGCAGATCTCTGCCGCAGGCCTTCCGGCGATGCTCATGATCCAGGCGGCTCTCGGTCTCGTGCGAGGTCTCCAGGACACGCGCATCACGCTCATCATCGCGGGTGTGGGCGCGGCTCTCAATGTGCCGATCAACTGGGCGCTCATTTTCGGCCTTGATCTCGGGATCGCGGGCTCAGCTATCGGCACGCTTGTTTGCCAGTGGGGCATGGCGGCGTGGTACATCGGGATCATTGTGCGCGGGGCCCGACGCCGCTCGGTGAGCCTCGCCCCGAACTTCTCGGGCGTGAGCTCCGCGTGGAGGGAAGGGCGCTGGCTTTTCATTCGCTCGGCCACAATGCGCGTCGTGATCCTCACGGCCACGGCCATCGCGATCAAGCTCGGCGAGGTCACGCTCGCGGCACATCAGCTCATGAACTCCGTCTTCGCGCTCACGGCACTCGCCCTTGATTCCCTCGCGATCGCGGCGCAAGCCCTCACGGGTAAGCACCTCGGGGCGGGCGACCGTAAGAGCGTCGAGTCCGTGACGCGTACGCTCGTGCGCTGGTCCTTCTTTGGCGGGCTCGCCGTCGCCGCCGCGCTCCTCCTCGCCTCGTTTGCCCTCCCCCAGGTGTTCACGCCCGACCCCGCGGTGCAGCGTTCACTCGCGTGGGCGCTCGTCGTGCTGCTGATCGCGCAGCCGCTCGCCGGGTACGTTTTCGTGCTCGACGGGGTGTACATGGGCGCTGGCGATGCCCGCTACCTCGGGCTCGCCGGGCTCGTCACCATGGGGGCATACCTCCCGTTCGCCCTCGGGCTCTGGTGGGTGTCCGACGCCGGCCTACTTCCCGCCGATTCCCCGTTCGCACTGGCGCTTCTGTGGGCTATTTTCACGTTCGTCTTCCTCGCCTCGCGCGCCGCGACGCTCTGGTGGCGCGGCCGCACCGACGCGTGGATGCACCTTGATGAACACAAGGGCGCCGAGGCGTAGACGAGCGTCGGAACTGACCTACGGAACGCTCGCTTGCACGAGCCGGCCCCGCCCACGCACCGTGAGTGGACCTTCGTGCGCGGCAATAAACACGGCCTCGCCGCGCTCGAGTATGTCGCTGCCTGCGGAGGTGTCGAGCGTGAGAGGTCCGTCGAGGCACACGACGATGCGCGGGCCCGTGCCCACGAACGTCTTCGCCATGGAACCATCGTGGGTTTCACTCGTGAAGGTTGAGAGCTCGAAATCGTCGATCGGCGCGAAGTAGGCGCTCGTGACATCGTTGAGACGCTCGGGCGCGATGCGGATCGGCGGGGCGGCACTCACGGACACACATTGCAGCAGTTCGTCGGCGTCCACCTTCTTGGGGGTGATGCCCGCGCGCAGCACGTTGTCGCTCGAGGCCATGATCTCGACCGCGAAGCCGCTCAGGTAGGAGTGGAGGGCGCCTGCCGGGACGAACATCGCCTCGCCCGGCTTGAGCGAGACTGGGTTCAGGAGGAGCGTTGCGGCAACGCCCGGGTCGCCGGGGTACTTCTCGTTGAGCAGCGCCACGGCGCGGTCGATTCGTGGCGAAGGCGACGTGCGTGCGCGCAAGCGCGCGCCGCATTCCTCCGCGAGCGCGACGATCTCGCTCGGATCGGGGCGCATCGCGGGAGCCACAAGCATGCGGAAGGCCGCCCGCATGCCGTGCGCGCTCGGTTGAGCTTCAAGCAAGGCGAGCATGCGCTGAGCAAGCGGAGCCTCGAGCCCCTCGAGAATCGACGCGGCCTTACGGGGCGTGCGGAAGCCGCACAGCGCCTCGAAGGGTTCGAGAGCGAGCACCATCTCGGGCTTATGGTTTGCATCGCGATAGTTCCGCTCGGGCGAATCGAGTGCAAGACCCGCGGCGTTTTCCGCGGCAAAACATTCGCTCGCGTGCTCGCGCGAAGGGTGCACCTGAAGTGAGAGTGGTTCCTTCGGGGCGATGAGTTTGAGAAGGAACGGCAGGGCGTTTCCAAAGGCACGTGTGACGGGCTCGCCGAGCAAGCTCTCGGGGTTCACCGCGATCGCGTCGTTGAGGGCCTCGCCGCTCGCCGTAAGGGTCGCCGGCGCGAGCGGGTGGGCGCCGAACCAGAGTTCCGCCCACGGGGTACCGTCAGCATCAATAGAAAGGAATTCGGGCAGGAGCGTGGGCGAGCCCCACGCGTAGCGCTGGAGATGGCCACTGAGTCGCCGCATCCGGTGCCTCCCGAGTCAAGGTGTTACGAGAATCAATCCTAAACGCCTCCCCCACCCCATAAGAAACCCTTTGGAGGCCTGTAGACTTGCGCGTATGGATCCTCGCAGACTCGTGATCTTCAACAGGGTGGTCACCAAAGGCTCGATCGGCGCCGCAGCGCGTGAACTTGGCTGGACCCAGCCCGCCGTTTCCCAGCACCTCGCTGCCCTCGAAAAAGATACGGGCATGCAGCTCGTCGTGCGTGGCTCGGGCGGTGTCCCCCCCACGGAGGCCGGCGCGCGCCTCGCCGTGCATGCCGCCGCGATCGCCACGAACCTCGAGGCCGCCGAGACCGAAATGAACGACCTCGCTGCCCTCAAGAAAGGCCTCGTACGCTGCGCTGCTTTTCCATCTGCCGCCGCAATGCTCCTTCCTCCCACGCTCGCACGCATGGACAAGGACTACCCCGGGATCGAACTCGGCTTCACCGAATGCGAGCCGCCCGAGGC
Source organism: Dermabacter indicis (assembly GCA_001403775.1). Taxonomy (GTDB): domain Bacteria; phylum Actinomycetota; class Actinomycetes; order Actinomycetales; family Dermabacteraceae; genus Dermabacter; species Dermabacter indicis. The sequence goes on along the minus strand of CYUG01000017.1, from coordinate 579,171 downwards.
ACTTGAAGGCGTGCGCGGCAATAACTTCGACGTCGCGATGATCTTCCGCTACTCGCAAACCCCACCCGAGGAGCACGAAGCGCTCGAGTGGACGCCGATCCTCGCCGACCCGGTGCGGCTCATCCTCCCGAAGGACCACCCGCTCGCGAAGCGCGAGGACATCTCGATGAAGGACTTGAGCGGCGAGGCGTGGGTGGCCGGCTGCGATAGGTGCAGCGCGAACCTCCGCCACCACGCGCAGGTCGCGGGGTTCACCCCCGATATTCGGTACTGCACGGACGATTCGACGGTGGCCCAGCGCCTCGTCGGGCACAACACGGGCGTCGTCGCCCTCCTCCCCGAGATCGCCCTCGAGGCCTATCCGAACGACACGGTCGTGATCAAGGAAGTCAAGGAGCTCGACAACCGCGTGATCGGCATCGTGAACCGCCCCGGCGCGCTCAAAATCCCCGCCATCGCGGCCTTCGTGAACACGCTTCGCCACAACGCGAACGCTCACGGCTGCACACTCACGCACGCCCACGTGCACCTTGATACCGAGGACATCGACAACCTCGATGCCCTCGCGGCTATTGAGAACAACGCGCGCGAGGAGGAACAGTCATGAGCACGCGCGACTCCCACTCCAACCCGCCTGTGATCCGGCTGTGGATGCGCACGGTCATGTTCTTGCTCGTGGGGGTGATCGCTGGGGCGATCTGCGCCTACTACCAGTGGTGGATCACGATGGCGATCATCCTCCTACCCACACTGTTTTTAGCGTGGTGGGTCTCCCCTACTCGCAAGGGCCAGCACACACCGTGGCTCGAGGCCCTCACGCATCGCGCGCCGGATCACGCGATCATCGTGTGGTCACCCGCAGATAAGCGCAGCGCACAGATTCAAGTGGGGCTTCAGCCCACCGACCCGCGCACGACGTGGGTCAACTACCACCGCGACACCGAAGCATGGGCGTTCGCGCAGCAGCACGGTGGTTTCGGCTCGCTCCCGATCGCTCTCATTGGCGAGCAAGTGCTCGAGAATGCCACGTCGGGGCAAGTGCTCGACGTACTCGATGGCAAAGGCTCCGCAACCACGAAAGAGCCCAAAGAAACGCCCGAGGTCTAGATCCAGTCGAGGAAGCGGCGCACGTACTCATCCCACACGGCCCATTCGTGCGCGCCGGGCGTGTATGTCACGTCGTGCTCGTGGCCGGCTTCCTCGAGCGTGCGCACGAACGCCCGCGTCTCTTCGAGAAGGAAGTCTTCCGTTCCGCAGCCGATCCACAGCTTCGGGAGTGATCCCGGTGCGGCCTCGCGAGCGAGTGCGTTAAGGTCATCGATCGCGGGGAACGCGCCTTGCTCGACGCCGTCGAAGAACGGCTCGTACACGCTTCCCGCTTCGGGCGTGAGGCCCTGGCCCCAAATGCGCGCGGGCATCGCGTGCCCAAATTCGGTGTAATCACGCTGCGCGACCGCGAGCGCACCCGAGAACGAACCGGCTGCGGCGAAGCGTTCGGGATGATTGAGGGCGAGCTTCATTGCGCCGAAGCCGCCCATCGAGAGGCCCGCAACGAACGTGTCCTCGCGCGCGGTGGAGATACGGAAGGTCTGGTTGATGAGGGCGGGAAGCTCTTCGCTCACGTACGTCCAGTACTTTTCACCAAGCACCTCGTCGGCGTAGAACGAGCGGCGCACCTCGGGCATCACCACGCAGATCCCCTTCGCGGAGGCGTAGCGCTCGATGCTCGTGCGGCGCGTCCAGCCCGTGCAGTCGTCACTCAGGCCGTGCAGGAGGTACAGCACGGGCACGCGTGGCTCGCCGCTCTCGTCGAGAGTGATGCCTCCCGCCATGCCGATCTGGCCGTCGGTTTGCTGCGGGTAAAGCACCACGGCGCTCGTGCCCATGCCGAGCGCGGGCGAGTGAAAATCCATGCGTGAGTGAATCATGGCTCTAGCGTAGCCGCCGCGGAGGCACTCGGCCTTTCGAATCAGCGCATCGCGCAGCTCGAGAAACAGGCCGCTTCCACCTAGTGAAACAGCCCACATAGAAAGGGAGTCGTCGGTACAATCGTGCAGGCTATGCAGAACGATTCCGCGCCCTCGCACACGCATCCGATGATCCGGCTGTGGGGAATCGTGCGGCCGATACGCGGGCGGCTTGTCCTCGGTCTGATGTGTGCGATCGGCAGCGCGGTGCTCGGCCTCATGATTCCACAGGTGCTCGAGCGCCTCGTGAATTCCGATCTCGTTGAAGGCGGAACCGCCGCGGCCGTGTGGACCGCGGGCGCGACCGTTCTCGCGCTCGGCATCTTCGAAGCGCTCCTGCTTTTTCTTCGCCGCGTGTTCGCCCTCGTGCCCGCAACCGGAATCGAGCGCGACATGCGCACGGATCTCTACGACAAGATCCAGCACATGCCCGTCGCCTTCCACGATCGGTGGAGCTCCGGGCAGCTTCTCTCGCGTGCGATGAGCGACACGAACCTCATTCGGCGGTGGATCGCTTTTGGCATGATCATGGGCGTGACCACCGCGGTGACGACGATCGTGGGCATCATCCTGCTCATCCGCTCGAGCTGGATTCTCGCCCTCGTGTTCATCGCGGCCGCCATCCCCATCGCGATTTTTTCGTTCCGCTTCAGCCGCCAGTTCTCGACTCTCTCGCGCCTTTCGCAGGATCAAAACGGCGACCTCGCGACCACGATCGAGCAGTCGGTTCAAGGAATTCGCGTGCTCAAGGCTTTCGGCCGCGGCCCCACCGCACTCGAGCAGTTCACGCACCAGGCCGACGAGCTGCGCGGCACCGAAGTCAAGAAAGCAACGGCAATCGCGCGCTTCGACATGCTCATGTACGGCCTTCCTGAGATCGCGACCTCGGTCAGCCTCTTGCTCGGCATCTACCTCACGGCGCACGGCCACATGAATCTCGGGCAATTGAGCGCCTACTTCGTGACCGCCGTGCTCGTCACGGGCCCCGTGCGCATGCTCGGCCAACTCTTCGGCATGCTCATCAACACGAACACAGCCCTCGATCGCTACTTCGAGGTCATGGATGCCCCGAACACGATCACCGATCCTGAAATGCCGGCGCCCACCGCAGCCCACTCGTTCGAAGGTCGCCTCAAGCTCAGCGACGTGCACTTCCGCTACGACGACTCCCCCGCGCACATGCCCGACCTCCTCGACGGCGCGAGCCTCGAGGTCGAACCCGGCGAGACGATGGCACTCGTGGGCATCACGGGCTCCGGCAAATCCACCTTGCTTCAGCTCGTGCCGCGCCTCTACGACGTCACGAGCGGCCAGATCACGATCGACGGCCACGACGTGCGCGACATTCCCCTCGACACCCTCCACCGGATCACGGCCTTTGCGTTCGAAGACGCCACCCTGTTCAGCGATTCCGTTCGCGACAACGTGCTGCTTGGGGCGCCCGGGTACGAAAGAACCGTCGGAACCGTGGAGTTTCCGAACAGGCTTTTTGGTTCCGACGGCGCCGTGCCCCCGCTGACCCGCACTTCCGCGCGCAGTGCCGAGCTTGACGAGGCGCTCGACCTCGCCCTCGACACGGCCGACGCGCGCTACGCGTACGAGCTGCCTGACGGCGTTGAGACCCACATCGGTGAGGAGGGCATGAGTCTTTCGGGCGGGCAGCGCCAGCGCCTCGCCCTCGCGCGCGCGATCGCGGCGAAGCCCACGGTGCTCCTCCTCGACGATCCCCTCTCCGCGCTCGATACGAAAACGGAAGAGCGCGTGACCGAGCGCCTGCGCGAAGTTCTCTCCCACACAACGACACTCATCGTTGCCCACCGCACCTCAACGGTCGCGCTCGCGGACCGCGTGGCGCTTCTCGAGGATGGCCGGATCACGGCCGTGGGCACGCACACCGAACTCATGGCCTCGAGCGAGCGCTACCGCTACGTGATCGCCAATCAGGAAGAAGAGGCGCGCGGCAACCGCAATCTCACGCGCGTCGCGACGGAAACGGGAAGCCTCGAGGTTGCCGAGATCCGCGCCGCGGCCGAGAAGAAGGGAGGTGCGCGATGAGCCAGGCGGTCGAAGAAGAGAACCACGAGTTCACGAAGGAAGAAAACCGCGCCTCGCGCAAGCGTTCCCTCGCGCTTTTGCGGCAACTTCTCGCGCCCGAGAAGGCCGCGATTGCGCTTGTCGCGGTCATGGTAATCCTCGCGCAGGCCGCGGTCGTCGCGGGGCCCGCGATTCTCGCGTGGGGCATCGACCATGGGCTCCCCGCCCTCATCGGCGGCAATGCCCTCCCCGCGCTCGGCGCGGCCGGTCTCCACGCCGCGTGCGCGATCATTGCCGCGGCCCTCACGTTCGTTTTTACGCGCCAGTCTTCCGTAATCGGCCAGAGGCTCCTTCTCGACCTACGCCGCCGAGTTTTCCGGCACACGCAGCGCCTTTCCCTCGAGTTCCACGAGCGCTACACCTCCGGGCGCATCGTCTCGCGCCAAACCTCCGACATGGAGGCGCTGCGCGAGCTTCTCGAATTCGGCGTGCCCATCCTCATCGGCTCGAGCCTTTCGATGGTCCTCACTGCAGGGTCAATCGTCGCGATGGACTGGCCCACGGGCCTCATCATGCTCGTGCTGCTCATCCCGTGCATCGCGCTCACCGTGTGGTTCCAGGTGCGCTCGCGGATCGCCTATCGCGGCATGCGCACGCATTCGGCGGCGCTCATCGTGCAGTTTGTCGAGGCCATGAACGGCATCCGTGCCGTGAAGGCTTTCCGCAAGGAGGAATCAAACTCGACCGAATACCGTGCGCTCGCCGAAAACTATCGCCGCGCAACCCTCAACTCGATCTCCGTGTTCGGCATCTACCAGCCGGCCCTGCGCCTCCTCGCCAACGTCACGGTCGCCGCAGTTCTCGTCGTGGGCGGCTTCCGCGTTCTTTCGGGCGATTTGAGCGTGGGCGTGCTCCTCGCCCTCGTGCTGTATGCGAGGCGCTTCTTCCAGCCGGTCGACGAGATCGCGAACTTCTACAACTCGTTCCAGTCGGCGACGGCCGCGCTCGAGAAAATCAGCGCTCTTTTGTGGGAGGTTCCGACGGTTGCCGACCCGGATGCCGCGCACGCGAAATCCATCGCGAGCGGCCGGGGCGCCATCGAGTTCACGGATGCCGAGTTCCGCTATAGCGAGGATGGCCCGCTCGTGCTCAAGCCCCTCGACCTCACGATCCCCGCTGGCCAAACCGTCGCCCTCGTGGGGCAAACAGGTGCGGGCAAGTCCACGATCGCGAAGCTCGTTTCACGGTTCTATGACGTCACGGAGGGCAGGGTCGAGCTCGACGGGGTCGATCTTCGCCACCTCACGAGCGAGGAGCTCACGCGCAATGTCGTCATGGTGACGCAAGAGGCGTATCTGTTCAGCGGCACCGTTGCCGACAACATCGAGCTCGGCAGGCCTGGCGCAAGTCGCGAGGAGATCATCCGCGCCGCGAAGGCGATCGGGGCACACGAGTTCATCGAGGCGCTTCCCTACGGCTACGACACGGACGTGAGCAAGCGCGGCGGCCGTGTTTCCGCAGGCCAGCGGCAGCTCATTTCATTCGCGAGGGCGTTCCTCGCGAACCCCAATGTGCTGATCCTCGACGAGGCCACAAGTTCACTGGACCTTCCGAGTGAGCGCCTCGTGCAAGAAGGCCTCACGAAACTTCTCGGCAATCGCACGGCGATCATCATCGCCCACCGCCTTTCGACCGTCATGATCGCGGATCGCGTGCTCGTGCTCCACGACGGCGTCGTGGTCGAAGACGACACTCCCGCGAAGCTCATCGCGCAAGGCGGCCGCTTCGCCGCGCTCTACAAGGCGTGGCAGGATTCGCTCTAGGGTTCCTCGGCTGCAGCGCCTCGGCCCAGAGTCGCCTCGCGAAGAAGCCCAAGCGCACCGCGCATTTCCGCTTCTTCTTCGGGTCCGAATCCGTACTCCTCGAAGTCCTCACGACGAGGAAAGTCGGGATGCTCCGCGTCGAGAAGCGCGGAAAGAATAGTGAATTCAAGACCTGGATCGTTGTGCCGCGCCATATCGAGGATTTCCGGGCACATCCACCTGCCGTCGAGCACTATCGCGGCGACGTCCATGTAGTCGCGTTGCTCATGGCGACTATAGAGGGCCGCCATTTTTGATCCCACGCAGTCCCTTATGTCGAGAACGGGACCAATAGGCAGCTCGGTCGGTGGAAAACCCCGCCAATCGATGCCAAGATCAAACCCGACCTCGTGTCCCTCCCAGCGAATTCGTCCGTCGACAAAAGACGGGAACTCGCGCCCGATAATCAGCTCTGCTCCTTTCTCGAGGAGAGCTGAGCGGAGGCGAGGCACAATCTCTGGCACCTTGCCAGCGAACTGATCGGTAGCAAAAAGATCAACGTCTCGCGTGGGACGTGAAATGACTCGATGCTCAGAAAGTGCACTCGCGCCGGTCAAAACGAATCCGGTGCCGCGAAGTACGGCGAGCCTCGCCCGGGAGACCTCTCGCCTAATTTCCTCGTCCATAGCCCCTACCTCCGCCGGCGTTGTTCAATCTCAGGGAATCGCCGCGCCCAGGATTCGACGATGCGAATGTCGAGCGCAAGGCTCGGCCAGTCATGAAGGAGGAGATCACGGTTGAGAAAAGCGGTGAGATGTTCTTGGCGGCCGTTAGAAAGAACCGCCTGGTAGAGGCGACGACGCTGCCGCTCATTCGACACGTCAAACGTGGGGCGCAACCCTGACCAGTGCACGTCCACGGGTGGAGCGAGCAAGCCTTCCGACGGCCCCCTGAGTTCCTCGAGCGAATCCGCAACCTCGAATGGCTTGACGTCTCGAAATCGCACGCGCTTTTCAGCCTGATTCGTCGCCATGAACTGCTCCTTTTCCTAGTTCCATGAGCCGCATCGAGGTTGCCGTTGCACGCTCGAGGTTGCGCGGACCGTCATTGAGGGCCGCCTCGAGGGACGTCACCTCCTGCACGATCGGCACGAGCGCGCTCACACCATGAGCGTAAAGCACCTCGGCGCCCTCGCCTCGACGTCCCGCGAGCGCGAGGCACGGCGCGCCGTGGCTCTTCGCGAGGGCCGCGACTCCCGCGGGGGCTTTGCCGCTCAGGGTCTGCGCATCGATCGACCCCTCGCCCGTGATGACGAGATCGGCACCCGCGATCGCGCGCTCGAGTCCCACCGTGCGCGCCACGAGCTCGAAGCCGGATTCAAAGTGTGCCCCGAGAAACGTCGCGAGGGCCCAGCCGAGCCCACCGGCCGCGCCGGCACCGGGTTCGCGTGCGTGTGCGCGGGCAAGAAGTGCGGGGTCCGACGCTTCCGCGGCCTCCACGAGCTCCGCGAGAAAACTGTCGAGTTCAGCCACCATCGAGGAGGTCGCACCCTTTTGCGGCCCGAACACGGCACTCGCGCCCGTCGACCCAAGCAGCGGATTCGTGACGTCGCACGCGACCTCGAGGCGCACGCTCTTCAGTCGCGGATCGAGCCCGCTCGTATCAATGCGGGCGAGCCTGCCCGCGAGAGAAGAGGGATCGGGGTCTAGCGAGGAACCGTCGGAATCGAAAAAACGCACACCGAGCGCGTAGAGCAAACCCGCCCCTCCATCATTCGTGGCGGAGCCACCGATCCCGAGGAGGATCCGGCCGCCCTCGCCCACGTGATCGAGTGCGTGCGAGAGGAGCTCGCCCACGCCGCGTGCGCTCGCACGCCAAGGGTCGCGCTCAATGGCGGATACGTGCATGAGTCCCGCGGCGCTCGCCATCTCGAAAACGACGGTGGGAGGTGCCGCATCTTGGGCCAGAGCAAGCTCGGCGCACACGGGGCGGCCGAGGGCATCAGCCACGGTCACGGTGTGGAGGGTGGCCTCGAGCGCGGAAGAGAGAGAAGCAGTGAAGCCTTCGCCGCCGTCGGACACCGGGACGAGAACGCATTCGGCGTGCGGAACCACGGCACGAACCCCACGCGAAATCGCCTCGGCAGCGCCCATAGCGCTCATCGACTCTTTAAACGAATCGGGCGCAATCACAACCCTCACGACGAGCCTCCGCCCTTGATGAGCTGGGTATTGACCGCCAACTCTCTCACAGTGAACCTACCGGCCCTCCCGCAGCGGGCGTCAAGGGAGTACCGTGGAAATATGTCCCAGACTTTGAACTCGGATCCCACCCTGCCTTCGAGCCCCCGCGAGATCCTCGACGCACTCGTGCGGATCGACAGCACGTCCCACACCGGGAACCTCGAGACGATCGAGCTGCTGCAGCGGATCTTTGCGAGCACGGGCGTCACGACCCACGTGTTCCGCGAAGACGACGGGCTCGACGCGAACCTCGTCGCCATCTTCCCCGCAAAGGGTGAAACCGCCGGCGAAAGCACTGATCGCCAGGCGAAGGACGTGCTCGGCGACGATTACGGCACGGGCCGCGGTGGCGTGAACCGACTCGACGGCGAAAGCGCGCCCCAGAGGGTGCAGAGCACCGAGCGCCGCGGCATCCTCATCGCGGGCCACACCGACTGCGTGCCAGTGACGGGCCAGAACTGGGTGAGCGACCCCTTCAAGCTCACCGAGCGCGATGGCAAGCTCTACGGGCGCGGCACGGCCGACATGAAGGGCTACATCGCGACCTTCACCGCGCTCGCGGATCGCTTCCTCGCCGCCGACCTCACGGAGCCCGTGTACCTCGCGGCGACGTGGGACGAAGAAACAAGCTGCAACGGTGCGCGCGAACTCGTCAAGCAACTCGACACGCTCGAGATCGCGCCGCGCATCGCCTACGTGGGCGAGCCCACGATGATGGACGTCATCACCGCCCACAAGTCCATGAACTCCTTCGAGGCCGATTTTTGCGGCATCGCCGCCCACTCGAGCCTCCTCCCCCGCGGCCTCAACGCGAACCGCTATGCCGCGATGTTCACAACGTGGTTCCACGACGAGATCATCGACCGCGGCGTAGCCGAAGGCCCGAATGATCCCGCGTTCCTCGTTCCGCACATCACGGGCGGCGTGAACCGCTTCGATGGCGGCAACGCGATCAACACGGTCGGAGCGCACGCCCACCTTCTTTTCGAATACCGCGCCCTGCCAAGCGACGACGCGATCGCGATCGCCCGCCGCGTCCAAGCGAAGATCGCCGAGCTCGACGACGAGATGAAGAAAGCGATTCCCGCCGATCCGGCTGACCCCGAGCAGGCGAAGAACGTGGGCGCGAGCCTCACGATCCGCACGCTCCTCTACCCCCTCGATTGCGGAACCGAGGGCGAGGCCGTGCAGCTCGCCCGTGATCTCGGCGTGAACATCAGCCCCACGAAGGTCACCTACGGAACCGAATCGGGCATCTACGAGGCCGCCGGCATGAGCGCCGTCGTGATCGGCCCCGGCGATATCGCCCAAGCGCACGGCGCCAACGAATACGTTGCCCTCGAGCAGCTCGACAAATGCGAGGCGTTCTTCCTCGCCCTCCTCGAGCACCTGAGCGCATAGCACCGCAGACCACCGAATCTCTCTCGACGATCAACCCATTGGAGTAGTACGCAGTGAACAGCAAGCAGGCGTCGGAACGCGACCTACCCGCGCCCAAGCCGGGCACACCCAAGAAAATTCTTGAGCAGGGAACCTTCCGCGAATACAGCCGCGTCGAAGAAATCCTCACGAAAGAATCGGCCGGTGGCATCGCCCTCGTGATCGCGACAATCCTCGCGCTCATCTGCGCGAACTCCCCGCTCGCCGACCTCTACTTCGACGTTCGCGATGCGCACCTCGGCTTTGACCTCGGCTGGCTCAACCTCAACCTTTCGGTCGCGCACTGGGCCGCCGACGGCCTCCTCGCCGTGTTCTTCTTCCTCGTGGGCCTCGAACTCAAGCACGAGTTCATTCGCGGCGACCTGCGCGATCCTAAGCTCGCGCTCGTGCCGATGCTCGCCGCTGCGGGTGGCGTGGCCGTCCCCGCGGTGATCTACACGCTCGTGAACCTCGACGGTCCCGAAGCCTCCCACCACGGGTGGGCGATCCCCGCGGCAACCGACATTGCCTTCGCGGTGGCCGTCCTTACACTCATCGGCTCGAAGCTGCCCGCGGCACTGCGCACGTTCCTTCTCACGCTCGCCGTGGTCGACGACCTCATCGCGATCCTCATCATCGCGATCTTCTACGCCGAAGAAACAAAGTTCGTCTACCTCCTCGCGGCGCTGCCCGTGATCGCGATCTTCGCGATCGTGGCATACAAGGCCGAGGCGCTCTTCAAGAAGCACTACAGCGCCACGTGGATCATCCTCCTGCCGCTCGCAATCATCACGTGGATCCTCTTCTATAACTCGGGCGTGCACGCGACCATCGCGGGCGTGGTGCTCGCGTTCTGCGTTCCCGTCCATGCGCGAAGCCCCTACGGTAAGCAGCACTCGCTCGCCGAGACTCTCGAGCACAGGTTCCGTCCCTTCTCGACCGGCGTTGCCGTGCCCGTGTTCGCGTTCTTTAGCGCGGGTGTGGCCGTGGGCGGCTTCAGCGGCCTCTTCGACGCGTGGACCACGACGGTTGCCCTCGGCGTGATCGTGGGGCTCGTTGCCGGCAAAATGATTGGCATCACCGGTACGACCTTCCTCGTCACGAAGCTCACCAAGGCCAATCTCGACGATGAGATCCGTTGGATCGACCTCATTGGCATGTCGGCGATCGCCGGCATTGGCTTCACCGTGTCGCTCCTCGTCGCCGAACTGAGCTTCGACCCGTCGAGCATCCTCGTAGAGGACGCAAAGATCGGCGTGCTCACCGCCTCACTGCTCGCGGCAGTCGTGGGCACGATCATTTTGCTGCCTCGCAATAATCACTACAAGAAGATCGCCGAGCTCGAATCGCGCGACGAGAACAGGGACGGCATCCCCGACGTGTTCTCCGACGACACCGCGCGCACGCAGCAGAACTAGCATGTAAACTCGCTTTTTGGTGTGCCGGGAAGTCTGGTCGGCACGGGCCGTGGGGCCGATCCCGCGGCCCGTTGAAAGTGCCCGCCGAGCCCCAAAGGACTCCCCATGACGAGCAACCAAAAGAGCCGCACCGAAACGATCCTCGCGCGCGGCACCTACCGCGAACTCACGCGCATCGAAAAGATCCTCACGACCGAGACGACGGGCGGCCTCATCCTCGTAGGCGCCACCATTCTCGCGCTCATCTTCGCGAACTCGCCCGCCGCCGACGCGTACTTCTCGCTTCGCGACATGCACGTGGGCTTCTCGACGAGCTGGCTCGATCTCGACCTCTCCCTCGCGCACTGGGCGGCCGACGGTCTCCTCGCGATCTTCTTCTTCCTCGTGGGACTCGAGCTCAAGATGGAGCTCACGAAAGGCGATCTTCGGGATCCGCGGCGCGCGTTTGTGCCCGTCGCTGCAGCCGTAGGTGGCGTGGCGCTCCCCGCCTTGTTGTACACGGCTCTCAACGCCGTGAACCCCGAAACCCTTGGCGGCTGGGCGATTCCCGCCGCAACCGACATCGCGTTCGCGGTCGCGGTCCTCGCGATCGTGGGCTCGAAACTTCCCGCCGCACTGCGCACGTTCCTTCTCACCCTCGCCATCGTCGATGACCTCATCGCCATCACGATCATCGCCGTGTTCTACTCGAGCGACCTCAAACTCCACTACCTCGCGATCGCGCTCATCCCCCTCGCGCTCTACTGGCTCGTGGCCAACAAGGCCGAAGCACTCTTCAAGAAGCACTACAGCGCCGCGTGGTTCGTGCTGCTTCCCCTCGGCCTCATCGTGTGGGCGCTCTTCTACAACTCCGGCATCCACGCGACGATCGCGGGCGTCGCGCTCGCGTTCATGATCCCCGTGAATCCCCTCTCGAAGTACGGCGAGCGCTATTCGCTTGCCGAAACGTTCGAGCACCGCTTCCGCCCGCTCTCTTCGGGCATAGCCGTGCCGATCTTCGCGTTCTTCAGCGCGGGTGTCGCCGTGGGTGGTTTCAGCGGCCTCACCGAGGCGTGGACCTCCACGGTCGCACTCGGCATCATCGTGGGTCTCGTTGTGGGCAAGATGCTCGGCATCGTGGGTACAACCTTCCTCGTGACGCGCCTGCGCGGCGCGAATCTCGACCCGGACATCAAGTGGCTCGACCTTCTTGGCGTCGCGGCCCTCGCGGGTATCGGCTTCACGGTGTCGCTCCTCGTCGCCGAGCTGAGCTTTGATGTTTCGGACCCGGCACACGACTGGGCGAAGGTCGGCGTGCTCACAGCCTCGGTGCTCGCCGCGATCGTGGGTGCCGCGATCCTCGCGCCGCGCAACGCTCGCTATGCGAAGATCGCCGAGCGAGAAAAGGTCGACGCAAACCGCGATGGCATCCCCGACGTGTTCTCCGACGACTCCGCGCGCACGAAGTAAAGCTCAGGCCTCGTCAGGCCTCGAGAGATTCGCCTTCGGCGGCATCGCCGCCGGGGTTCGCGCTCTCACGTTCGGCGTAGTACGCGATGCGGTCCGTGTGCACCCAGATGCGGGCCGCATCCGACGTGAGGGTCAAAAGCGCGAGAGTACTGAGGCCTACGCCGAGCAATTCAGCCGCACCCGCTTCACCCGCGGGCTCAAGGACCGCGACGCTAATGCGCGCAAGCGAATCGAACGCGAGAAGCGCCATCAGGCCGAGCCGCGCCCACCTGTTGCGGCCGAGCATGAGCACAAAAAGCACGATTTGCCCCACGACGAGCACGGTGAGGGACGGAAGCGGAGCATCGCCGAGCTGATCGAAACCGAGGGTGCGCACGATGGCGTCGGCCTTCCCCGCACCTGAACCCTGCGCCCACACGAGCCCCCAAAGTCCGAGTACCGCAACCGTTTCGAGCGCGATCATGAGCCCCACGAAACCGATCGACGGCGGCGGAAGGTGATGGTCGCCGAAATTGCGGATCGCCTGGAGGAAATCCTCGCGCGCGCCGTGCCAGTCACGCTCGAGCGATTGCATGAGTTCGCCGGGGCGGAGCGAGCGCCCGCGCAGGTAAAAGATGCCCGTCGCGCGATTTCGAGGCTGGATCACGGCAGTCGAGCCCGTCGAGCGCGCCTCCGCCCCCGTGACATTCACGACGGGAAGGTGGCCGTCGGTGCGAAGCGGGTCGCCGCCGCCGTTCACGTGGTGATACGACGTCGAATAGTCCTTGATCACTCCAACGGGGATCGCGTGGTCGGCGTGCAAAAGCGTATCGACCACGTAGTTTCGCTCGACGTCGGTATTTTCGTCGATCTTGTGCGTGACCTGGAGTGTGAAGCGCGAAAGCCCCACCCCGCGGTCGTAGGTGGCGGCCGCAAGCCACGTGACGCGGTGCCCGCCCGGCATGACCCACTTGTGCGGCACGCGCCAAAAACGAATGTGGTGGCGCCTCAGGGTCGTACCGCCGACCTCCTGCTGATAGGCGAACTCGTGACGCCTTCCAAAGAGGAAGAGCGAACTCACGGGCGCCCTCGGGTACGAGCGCCGCAAAAGGAACGCCATCACGGTGCGGCGGGCGCTGTGCAGAGTATTTTCCTCCGCGAGCACCCAGCCGGCCTTGCGCATCGCCACGTGGATGTCCTCGGCCGAGCCCTCGAAGGCGAGGTTCACGGGGTCGCCCAGCAGGCCGTCCGCCGTGCGCGTGCGCCCCATGAAGTAATCGGGAACGTACACGGCCGTAAGCGCCTGGTGAATGCGCGGCAAGGCCGCGTAGGTGAATACAAGCCAGAACACGAGCAGGTTGATGAGGCGGCTCGGATCAGTCGTGAGCCCCTGCCGCAAGAACACGTACGCGAGCACGAGGGAGAGCACGGTGGCGAGCAGCACAAACACGGCGTCAAGCCGCGGGTAGATCTCGAGTCGGGGTCGATCGTAGCTATGCCCCGCCACGTGGTCATATGTGGGGTACGCGAGGGGAACGGGCCGCTTCCATTTCGCGAACCGGGTGCGCTTCGTGTGCGGCGGGCGGGGCACCACGCGCGGCTTTTCGGGAAGGGGAATGGGGTCCGACGGTTGCCTCGCCTCCGCGCGTGCGCGCGCCCCGTAAACCTCCATGCCGCTCATTGTACGGGCGCGACTTCACGATACCGATGACTCAGGGACCACCCGATGAAGGTTTATAGGCTGGTGTGAGCCTTGAGGAAGAAGGATTCGATGACGCCCACGAGCGATCCCGCTACTGCAAGCCCCCTGCTCACACTCAACGACGGTAAGCAGATCCCCCAGCTCGGCTTCGGGGTGTACAAAACTCCGAACGACGAGGTCGAGGCCGCCATCGAATGCGCGTTCGAGGCCGGATACCGGCATATTGACACCGCAAAGCTCTACGACAACGAGGAAGGCGTGGGGCGCGCCGTTCGCCACTCGGGCCTCGAGCGCTCCGACGTATTCGTCACGACGAAGGTGTGGAACGACGACCACGGGCGTGAGAAGACCCGCCGCGCGTTCGAGGAGAGCCTCGAGCGACTCGGTCTCGACTACGTGGACCTCTACCTCATCCATTGGCCCATGCCCATGAACGGCCTCACGGTCGAGACGTGGGAGGAACTCATCAGGCTCCGCGAGGAGGGCCTCGCGACCTCGATCGGTGTCGCAAACTTCCCGGCGAAGCGCCTCGACGAACTCGCGGACGCGACCGGCGTGACTCCGGTTCTCAACCAAATCGAGCTCAATCCCTATTTCGCGCAAGCGGAGCTTCGCGAGGCGAACCGCGAGCGCGGTGTGCTCAGCCAGGCGTGGGCACCGCTCCACCGAGGCAAAGGCCTCTTCGAGGAACCAGTCATCCGAGAAATCGCGGAGCGAGAGAGCGCGACCCCCGCACAAGTGGTGCTCGCGTGGCACCTCGCGCTCGGCACGATCGCGATCCCAAAGTCCGTGACGCCGAGCCGCATCCGCGAAAACTTCGGCGCGCTCAGTATCCAGCTCACGTCCGAGGATCTGGAAGCAATCGCGACCCTCGACCGAGGCGAAACCGGACGCACCGGCTTCGACCCGGAAACGATGGTGCGAGGCGCAGGCTACGAGGGCTAAGAACCGCGCACATCAGACCACCACGAGTGTGGAACCGCCAACCGTAAGGAGAAAACAATGGCCTTTGAAAGCCCACTCACCACCCTGAATGACGGGAAGCAGATCCCGCAGCTCGGCTTTGGCGTGTTCAAGGTTCCGAACGACGAAACCGCCGCCGCCGTCAAGGCCGCGATCGAAACCGGCTACCGCCACATCGACACCGCAGCCGCGTACGGCAACGAAGAGGGAGTGCGCCAGGGCATCGATGCCGCGGGCGTCGACCCGAAGGACCTCTTCATCACGACGAAGCTGTGGAACGCGAACCAGGGCTACGACGAAACCATGCGCGCCTTCGACGAGTCGATGGGCAATCTCGGCCTCGACATTGTTGACCTCTACCTCATTCACTGGGCGTGCCCGAGCTTCGGCCTCTACAACGACACGTGGAAGGCCTTCATCGAGCTTCAGAAGCAGGGTCGCATCTCGTCGATCGGCGTCTCGAACTTCCCCGCCGAGAATCTCGAGGACCTCATCGAGAAAAGCGGCGTCACCCCGGTTCTCAACCAGGTCGAGCTGCACCCTTACTTCAATCAAGCGGAGCTGCGCGTCGCGAACACGAAGTACGGTGTCGCAACCGAGGCCTGGGGCCCGCTTGGCCAGGGCGGCGACGTCCTGAGCGATCCTGCGCTCGAGGCCATCGCGAAGGCTCACGACGCGAGCATCGCCCAGGTGATCCTTGCGTGGCATCGCCAGCTGGGGACGATCGCGATCCCGAAGTCGGTCACGCCTTCGCGCATCGCCGAAAACTGGGAGTCGCTCGGCCTCACGCTCAGCGGCGAGGAGATCGAGAAGATCAACGCCCTTTCGCGTGTCGATGGCCGCGGCGGTCCGGACCCGGCCACGGCGGACTTCAAGTAAACCGTCGGAGGCGAAGTTTCGTTCCGTTAAGCGGAAGGTAACAAGTTCTCGAACACTGTGCGGAACATGCCCGTGCCCTCTTCCCAGGGGGTGCGGGCCTTCCTATTTTGGAAGCATGAGTGACGCACGTACCCTTTCACGCACCGATTACACGTTCCGCGCACGCGGGCAGTTCGCGCTCACGCAAGACGAGGCGTGGGACCGCATGACCCAGCAGTGGATGCCCGCCTGGCTCGGCCTGCCGTCGATCCCCCTCATGGTGGGTGGCCCGCTCGTCAAGAACCCCGGTAAGAACCGTCGGATCATTGGCAAGGTGCTCGGCTCGGCGCTCGGTCACCGTATCCGCGTCGAGTACGACAGCCCGCTCGTGGATGCCCGCATTATCGTGCAGGCCACCCTCATGGAGGATGAGGGCGCGACCGTTCTCGAGCTCGATGTGGAGCACGCCCCCTCGCACGAGGCCCTCGAGACTCTGCGCGAGGCCTGGAGCGAGCGCCTCGCCGCCGCCGAAGCCGAGATCGCCCGCGAGCACGAGGCACAGCGCGCACTCTGAGAGCGAGTCCTCACCGCCTACGTCAATGCCCCGCCCGAGTGGGCGGGGCATTGGTGCTGTTCACGCGTGAATGACACTAATGTATTTCTCCCCAACCGTGGACACAATTGTGGATAACTCCATTAAGGGTGGAGAACAACGACGTAAGGAGCCCGATTTGGGCCGGCCCGGTCGATTTTCTCCACCCTCACTGCGGTTGGTAGTGAGGCTAGATCGAGCCGTGCGTGGTTGTGCCGGGCTAGACCAGCGTCAGCCGCTGTAGACCGTTGATAACGCGAGCCACCATTTCACCGCGCACGCGGCTAGCAGCAACACGACGATTCCCGCGACCACGCCGCCGTGAATGAGCGCCGATTTCTTCGCGACAGCAACGCGATCCGCGCCAGGTTCGGCGGTGGGGCGAGTCGCGAAGAAAAGGCCGACGGTTGCTGCCCCCACCACGAGACCTCCAAGGTGACCCTGCCACGAGATATTCGGGTAAATGAAGCCAATCACAAAGTTGAGCACGATCAGGATAAGAACCTGCGCGCTTTCCCCTCCGAGGCGACGCTGGAGAATGAGGAGCGCGCCGAACAAGCCGAAAAGACCACCCGATGCGCCCACCGTGCCCGTGAACCACGCGTCAGTGGCGACGCTCGCAAAGAGCAACACCGCGACGTGCCCACCGAGCACGCTCAAAAGAAACACCGCGAGGTATCGCCAGTGCCCGAGCCCGCGCTCAAGGTATTGCCCTACGGCCCATAGCGCGTAAAGGTTCAGCCCCACGTGCGCAAGGCTTGCATGGAGGAAACCACTCGTGAGCAGAGTCCACGGCATCGCGAACGAGCGGAAGGGCGCAAACATGAACCATTCGGAGATCATGCGATCCAAGCCGAGCATCTGGAGAACATAGAGCACGGCGCAGATCCCCATGATCGTGTATGTCACGACGGGGGCGCTTCGCACGGGCTCGGAGCCTACGGCGGTGCGCGGGGTGCTTTGACGCTGACTGTGTTCAGCTTCCTGCACACAATCGACGCACTGGATACCAACGGCGGCCCGGCGCTGACATTCGACGCACGCGGGGCGGTCGCAGCGCTGGCAGCGGATAAGCGAGGGCCGACCCGGATGTCGCGGGCACACGGCAGGCGCATTGTCCTGCTCGCGCGGGCTCGGACTCGGGTCGGCTCCTTTTCCGTAGCTCTGTGTCATCGACGAAGGGAGCCCTGCGGGTCAGTCTTCGATGGTCACCGAGTTGATGACGACGTCCTCGAGCGGACGGTCGCGCATGTCGGTGTCGACCTTGGCGATCTCGTCGACGACCTTCTTCGACTCGTCGTCAGCAACTTCGCCGAACACGGTGTGCTTGCCGTGCAGGTACTGGGTGGGGGCCACGGTGATGAAGAACTGCGAACCGTTGGTGCCCGAGGGGCGGCCCGTGATGGCGTTCATGCGCTTGCCGGCGTTCGCCATGGCAAGCACGTAGGGCTCGTTGAAGTTCTTCTCCGAGATCTCGTCGTCAAAGTTGTAGCCGGGGCCACCCGTGCCGGTGCCGGTCGGGTCGCCGCCCTGGATCATGAAGCCATCGATGATGCGGTGGAAGATCACGCCGTCGTAGTAGGGGCGCTTTTCCTTGTCGCCCGTCACCGGGTTCGTGAACTCGCGCTCGCCCTTGGCGAGCTCGACGAAGTTCGCGACGGTCTTGGGGGCGTGATTGTCGAACAGTTCGAGGCGGATGTCGCCGTGATTCGTATGAAGCGTTGCAAACATGCCTTGATCCTCCCATATCCTCGCTGAGTGCCGCTGAACGGCACTCGCCCATTCTGCATAGAAACTGTGATCAGTCGATGGGCCGCTAGTAGGCTTGAGACATCGCGGCGTGGCGACCACCCGCACTTCCACACCACCGCCGGGGATGCCCGGCGCACGAACGAAAGGGTCAGCGATGGCTTTCACCAATTCCAAGCGCGAGGCCAAGAAGGCCGCGAAGAAGCACGCAAAGAACGCCAAGAAGCAGGCGAAGCAGGCACAGAGCACGTGGCGCAAGGCGCTCGACAACGCCGGCCCGCTCTTCAGCGAAGCCTCAAAGGAGGCACGCAAGCGCGCCGAGAAGTTCTACGGCGACTACGCGCCCGAGGTTGAAAGGCGCGTGCGCAAGGGCTTCAACGCCGGCCAGGAGCGCGTGNCCTCGAGCGGACGGTCGCGCATGTCGGTGTCGACCTTGGCGATCTCGTCGACGACCTTCTTCGACTCGTCGTCAGCAACTTCGCCGAACACGGTGTGCTTGCCGTGCAGGTACTGGGTGGGGGCCACGGTGATGAAGAACTGCGAACCGTTGGTGCCCGAGGGGCGGCCCGTGATGGCGTTCATGCGCTTGCCGGCGTTCGCCATGGCAAGCACGTAGGGCTCGTTGAAGTTCTTCTCCGAGATCTCGTCGTCAAAGTTGTAGCCGGGGCCACCCGTGCCGGTGCCGGTCGGGTCGCCGCCCTGGATCATGAAGCCATCGATGATGCGGTGGAAGATCACGCCGTCGTAGTAGGGGCGCTTTTCCTTGTCGCCCGTCACCGGGTTCGTGAACTCGCGCTCGCCCTTGGCGAGCTCGACGAAGTTCGCGACGGTCTTGGGGGCGTGATTGTCGAACAGTTCGAGGCGGATGTCGCCGTGATTCGTATGAAGCGTTGCAAACATGCCTTGATCCTCCCATATCCTCGCTGAGTGCCGCTGAACGGCACTCGCCCATTCTGCATAGAAACTGTGATCAGTCGATGGGCCGCTAGTAGGCTTGAGACATCGCGGCGTGGCGACCACCCGCACTTCCACACCACCGCCGGGGATGCCCGGCGCACGAACGAAAGGGTCAGCGATGGCTTTCACCAATTCCAAGCGCGAGGCCAAGAAGGCCGCGAAGAAGCACGCAAAGAACGCCAAGAAGCAGGCGAAGCAGGCACAGAGCACGTGGCGCAAGGCGCTCGACAACGCCGGCCCGCTCTTCAGCGAAGCCTCAAAGGAGGCACGCAAGCGCGCCGAGAAGTTCTACGGCGACTACGCGCCCGAGGTTGAAAGGCGCGTGCGCAAGGGCTTCAACGCCGGCCAGGAGCGCGTGAGTGGCCTCTCGAGCCGTCTTTCCGACGAGTTCGATCGCAACGTTGGCCCGCGCGCACGCAAGTTGCGGAGCGACTTCGAGGCCGACTACCTCCCCCGCGCACGCCGCACGGCGGATGCCGCGAACACGACCCTCGGCGCGGCTGTCGCCGCAGCCGTGGATGCCGCTCGCGCCGAGTGGGAAAAGGGCGCCCCCGAAATCCGCACCGCTGCCACCACGAGCCCCGTTGCCGACAAGAAGAAGTCGAAGGTCGGCACCGTTCTCGTCGTGCTCGGCCTCGCCGCCGTTGCCGGCACCGCCGGCTACCTCGCATGGCAGAAGACCCGCCCGGTCGAGGATCCGTGGGCCCCGCCGGCGGACTTCGCTCGCTCGCACTACCCCGCCGCGGGCGTGAGCGAAGAGGATTCGACCGAGGTTTCCGATTCCGTGGCCGCGGCCGAGGCCGGCGACGTTCCCGAGTCCCTCGCCGATGGCGAGAAGGAAAACACCCACAAGGGTGAGTGATTCTTCGCCTTTGAGCAGCGAGAGCCCCGTTCCCCACGCTCGCCGTGGGAGCGGGGCTCTCTCGCACACCCTCGCTCCGTTGACGCGCGAAGATCTACCTGAGCTGTGGCTCCTCCACTCCGACCCGCGCGTCTTCGAGCTCGACACGATCGGCCCGCTCGAGACTGTCGACCAGATGCAGCGCGTCCTCGACGTGTGGATCGCCTCGCACGACCGTGACGGGTACGGGTATCACGCGATCCGCGCGCGAGCGACAGGACAGTTCCTCGGCGTCGCGGGCCTCTCGGGCATGCCGCTCGGTGAAAGATGGGTCGCAAACACCTACGTGCGGCTCACGCCCGAGGCATGGGGGGCGGGCATCGCCACGGCTGCCCTCAACGAAAGCCTTCGCACCGTCGCTGCTCTGAGCACCGCCCCGCGCGAGGCCGCGTTCATCACCGCCGATCAAAATCTCCCCGCGCGCCGCCTCGCCGAGCGCCTCGGCTTTGGCCTCTCCACCGAGAGCGACCCGACGGAATCGGGCGCCCACGTCGTCTACCTCCTCGATCTCCATGACCACGCCTAATCCTCACTCCCCCTTCGGCTTCGCGGGTCGCTACGCGCCCTCACCGAGCGGCGACCTGCACCTTGGCAACCTCCGCACGGCCATCCTCGCGTGGGTATTCGCGCGCCGCACGGGCCGCGATTTCCTCATGCGCATGGAGGACCTCAACCGCGTGACGGAAGGAAGCGCCGCGAGGCAACTCGGGGACATGGAGGCGCTTGGCCTCGACTGGGACGGCCCTGTCGCCTGGCAGTCGAAGCGACTTGACCTGTATCGACGGGTCGTGGAGGCCCTCGATGAACGCGGGCTCGTCTACGAGTGCTATTGCACCCGCCGCGAGATTCACGAGGCGCCGTCGGCCCCTCACGCCCCGCCTGGGGCGTACCCCGGCACGTGCCGCGATCTCACCGATGTCGAGCGGGAGGCCGGGCGCACGAAGATGCGCGCGCTGAATCGCGAGCCGTCGCTGCGACTGCGCGCGGATACGCACTCCTACGAGGTCACCGACCTGTACGCCGGGCACACCGTGGGCGACGTCGACGACTTCGTGCTCGTGCGCGGCGATGGGATGTTCGCCTACAACCTCGTGGCGGTAGTCGACGATATTGAGACGGGCGTCGACCAGGTCGTGCGCGGGGATGATCTCCTCAGTTCGAGCCCGCGCCAGGCCTACCTCACCGACCTGCTCGCGCTTGCCGCGCCCTGGCTTTTCCCGCACCCCGATCGGCTCGGCGCAGGTCCGACGGTCGCCGGGACAGCCTCGCCGCCGCATCCGTCGGCGCACCTCTCCTACATTCACGTCCCGCTCGCCCTCAACACAGATGGGGCGAGGCTCGCCAAGCGAGACGGGGCCGTGACGCTCAGGGATCGCCTCGAGAAAGGGGAAAGCCCCGAGGACGTCGCCGAAACCATCGGAGACTCCCTGGGGCTTGCGGGGTGCCGGAACGCCCGCGACATCCTCGAGGCCTTCGACCCTGAAGCCTTGCCGCGAGCGCCGTGGATCTACACTCCCGGCAAGTGAGCCGGCGCCTAGATGTACTGACCGGGGACATTGGTCAATCGTGAGAAGGGTGGCTGGTTGCCGCAGGCAGTGTGGGGTCGGTGCTGGTTGTAGTAGTGCAGCCAGCCGTCGAGCTCGCCCCGGCGTTCGGCTTCTGAGGTGTAGCAGCGGGCATAGGCCCAGCCGTCGGCCAGAGTGCGGTGGAATCTCTCGATCTTCCCGTTGGTCTGGGGCCGATAAGGCCGGGTGCGCCTGTGACGAACGCCCAGCGTCAGGCAGGTGTCTCGCCAGAGGTGGGACCGGTAGGCGCCGCCGTTGTCGGACAGGACTCGTTCGACGGTGACGCCGCGGGCGTTGAACCACTCGACGGCTCGCATCAGGACTGCCGTGGCGGTCTGGGCGGTTTCGTCGTCGTGGATCTCGGCGTAGGCCACTCGTGAGTGGTCGTCGATGACGGTGTGGACGTAGGCCTTGCCCATCAGCGGGTCGTAGTGCTTGTTCTTGGGCTTGCCTGGGGTGGCTGCTCGGTTCTTTTCGCCTTGGCGTCGGCCGACGTAGCGCCAGCCTCCGCCGTCGGGGATGTTGCCGAGCTTCTTTACGTCGACGTGGAGCATCGCGCCCGGGTGGTCGTGCTCGTAGCGGCGGACGGGCTCGCCGGTGGCGCGATCAACATGGGACAGCCGGTTCAGATGCGAGCCGACCAGAATCCGGTGAACCGTCGATGGCGCGATCCCCAGCCGAAACGCGAGCTGCACGGGTCCTTCTCGGAGGCGTAGCCGGAGCTGGATGCAGCGCCTCGTCGTTGCGTGGCTGGTCTTGTTCGGGGAGTAATGGGGTCGTGATGAGCGGTCCTGCATGGATTGGCCGGCGCGGTAGCGGTTTGCCCAGCGCTTGACCGTGGGCCAAGAGACCTGGAAGCGGGCGGCCACCTCCCTGATGGGCCAGCCGTCGTCGACGACGAGGCGGGCGACGATCAGGCGGTGGCGTGGCGTCAACGCAGCATTGGCATGGGGCATGGGTGTCCTTCCCGGACATGGTGAGGGCCAGCGGCGGCGCCGCTGGCCCTGGGATTTCTTGGCGTGGCGGTCAGGCCTTGTCGTGGACGGTCACGACGTAGCCATCGGGGTCGCTGAAGCTGAAGGTCCGGCCGAAGGGCCCGTCGATGGGGTCAGCAACAATCGGGACGCCGGCCTGAACCAGGCTCTCGTGCAGCGCCTGGGCGTCATGGACGTGGAACCACAGGGCAACGCCGAGGCCGGGTCGCGGCGTCGCTGCTTCCAGGTCAACTCCCGGGAGGGGCTCCCGGACCGCGAAGGGGATCGGTTCGGTGGCGAAGACGACCGCGTGCTCCGGGCCGTGCGGGGTGCGCGCGAGTCCCAAGTGGTGTTCGTAGAACTCTGCGGCTCGATCGGTGTCGCGAACTTGCAGGGCGACGAAGTCAAGGCCAGTGGTGGTCATGTCGAAACTCCTTAATGTCAGCGTGTTGACATCACCAGTATGTCACAATATTGACATGTCGCAAGAGGTACCGGAGAACCCACTGTCAGAGGCGGTTGGCTATCAGCTCAAACGGGTAGACGCCCTGCTCAGGGCGCGCATGGACGACACCCTGCGTCCCACGGGTCTGACTGTCCCGCAGTACGCATGCCTAGAGCTGCTGCGGCAACAGCCCGGCCTTTCCAACGCCGAGTTGGCGCGTGCGGCGTTCGTGACCCGACAGTCCATGAACCTCGTTCTCCGCGGACTGCAGGAGCGTGGCCTAGTGGAGCGTCCCGATGCGGTTGACCAAGGACGTGCGAGGCCCTCGAGATTGAGCGCGGCGGGTAGCGCGCTCCTCGCTGAAGCAAGCGCATCGATCGCTGCGATCGAGCGCCGGATGCTCGTTGGGCTCTCCCAATCCGAGCATGACGCGCTGCGCAGTGCCCTGCAGGCGTGTGCGGTGAACCTGATGTAGGTCGACCTGCTCGATCAACGTGTCCGGTCAGTACACCTAGATCACGCTCACACCGAGTAGCGTGCCGATCCCGTACGAGACCGCCATCGCTGCCGTACCTCCGAGGATCGTGCGGATGGTTGCCCGGCCGGCCTTCGCTTGGCCAAGGCGCGCCGAAATGTAGCCCGTGAGGGCGAGCGCGACCACGACGGCGAGAACGACAGCGGGAACCTTGAAGGCCACGGGTGTCACGAGCACCGCGATCACCGGAAGCAATCCGCCGAGCGTAAACGCGATGAGTGAGGCAAACGCGGCACCGAGCGGCGAGGCGATCGCTTCTTCCTCGATGCCGTAACGCACGCGCGCGTGCACG
The DNA here is from genome assembly GCA_001403775.1 of Dermabacter indicis. Lineage (GTDB taxonomy): Bacteria > Actinomycetota > Actinomycetes > Actinomycetales > Dermabacteraceae > Dermabacter > Dermabacter indicis. The sequence goes on along the minus strand of CYUG01000017.1, from coordinate 555,327 downwards.
TCGAGCGCGTCGTGTTCGCTCATGCGCTCGGCCGCCTGGCGCGCGAGATCCGTGGGGATGCCGGTCTCTTCGAGGGACGCGGCGAGAGCGTCGAGCTCTCGCTCGGGCTCCTCTACGAGGCGCTTACGCTCCCGCACGAGGATCGAACGCTCGGTATCGCGCTGAGTCGAGACGGACACGTACTCACCCATCGCCATCGAGAGTGCGCCCGCGCTGAGCGCGGCGGCACCCGCGATCGCGAGCGCGGCAAAGGTGGGGGTCGCGGCGGCAACGCCGACGACCATGCCGGCAACCGACACGATGCCGTCGTTCGCGCCGAGCACGCCGGCCCTCAGTTGGTTGAGGCGCGCGGAGTGCTCGGCACGGTCGTGGGATTCCTCGGAGGGGAGATCCGGGGAGGTTTCTGGGGCAATATCAGGGCTGCTCATAGCCTTTACGCTACGCCGCTATAAACCTCGCCCGCTAGGCCGGAAAGGCTACCCTTATCAGCCTTCGGTGCCCTCGACTGCCGCCGCGGGCTCCTCGTTCGTGTTCTTCGGACCCCACAGGATCGAGGCGATGATCGCAATAATCATCGAGCCGGCAATCACCGCAAGCGAAAGCCAAATCGGGATCTCGGGGATCGAGTGAACGAAGTGGCCAAAGCCCGAATCTTCGGGCCACAGCGGTGCCTCGTGGGCCGCGTGGATCACGAGCTTCACGCCAATGAACGCGAGGATCGCCGCGAGGCCATAGTGGAGGTACACGAGGCGATCCACGAGCCCACCGAGCAGGAAGTACAGCTGGCGAAGGCCCATGAGCGCGAACAGGTTCGTGGTGAACACGATGAAGGGGTTCTGCGTAATGCCGAAGATCGCGGGGATCGAATCGACGGCGAACATCACGTCGGTCAAGCCGATCGTGAGGAACACGAGCAGCATCGGCGTGAAGACCTTCTTGCCGTTCACGACCGTGCGGATCTTGTTGCCGTCGTACTCATCGTGAACGCGGATGGCCTTCTTGAGGTTCTTCATGATGAAGCCATCTTCGGCGTCCTCTTCCTCGTCCTCACCCTGGACCTGCTTATAGGCCGTGTAGAACAGGAAGATCGCGAAGATGTAGAACACCCACGCGAAGGAGTCGATCACGGCGGCGCCGAGCAAAATGAAGATCGCACGCGCAATAAGCGCGATGATGATGCCCACCATGAGCACTTCTTGCTGGTACTTCCTCGGCACGGCGAACTTCGACATGATCACGATAAACACGAAGAGGTTGTCGATACTGAGCGAGTATTCGGTGAGCCAACCCGCGATGAACTCGCCCGCAACCTGGTGGTCCGCGAGGAAGTACAGCGTGACGGCGAAGATCAGCGCGAGCGCAACGTAGAACACGACCCACCCGATGCATTCCTTGAAGGACGGCACGTGGGGGCGTTTGAGAACGAGGAGAAGGTCAACAACGAGGATCGCGATGAGGACGATCAGCGAGATGACCTCGAACTGCAGGGAAATTTCACCCATCGAGGGTCCCTTCGAGCTGGGGTGCAAGCGGAAAAGAAAGAAGGCGCCTCAATTTTCTGGGGCCCCGCCTTCGGATTGTGTCCAGTCTACGTGTCGGCCTTGGGGGACAGTCGAGCGTAAAGGTCGGGGATCACGCGCGTCACGTCGCTCGCGAGGATCGGCGCCTGAGCCTCCCCCGCGGCGAGGGCGGCGGCGTGGGAGTGGAGGGTCACGGCGGCTTCGCAGGCCTCCAGGAGGGTCCGACGGTTGCCCAGCTCAAGATCGTGCTTGATGATGTCGTGGTTGAGGGCGAGCAAGGCTCCCGCGATGCCCGCGAGCGCATCACCCGTCCCCGCGGTCGCGAGGCGTGTCGTGGGCGATGTGCACGCGAGAGTCGCCTCGCCCTCCACAGCGATCCACGTTGTGTGCCCTTTGAGGATCACCGCCGCGCCGGTGCACTCGGCGAGGGCTTCGGCGGCCTCGCGAGGTGACGCCTCGACTCGGGCGCGGTCCCATCCGTCGAGGAGACGCGCGGCCTCGCCCGCGTGAGGAGTGAGAACGGTGTGGGCGGGGAAACCGTCGGACTTCGCGCGCGCTCGGGCGGGTGCAAGCGCGCCCGCATCCGCAACCAGAAGGGCTTCGGTCGAGGTTTTCTTCATGCACGCGCGCACTGCGGCAAAGCGGTCGGCGGCCTCCCATCCGGAGCCAGCCACAAAAACCTGAGCGCGCCCCTCGGCGGGAACGACCTCGGGCGTGCGCGCCACGACCATCCGTGCGACCGCCTCAGGGCCGAAATACCGCACCATGCCCACGCCGCAACGGGCCGCGGCCTCGCAGCCGATGAGCGCCGCGCCCGGGAAGTGCTCGCTGCCGGTCGCCATACACACAACGCCGCGCGTGTACTTGTGGTCGCGCTCGGTAGGCGCGGGCCAGAAGCGTGCGAGGTTCTCGAGAGCAGTCACCAAAAGAGCTCCTTGACGTCGTCGGCGGTGATCTGCGCGCTGAACGCCTCGCCACCGTCGGTGAGCGAATCGAAAAGCGCGCGCTTCTTGTCCTGGAGTGCGAGAACTTTGTCCTCGATCGTGTCGGAGGCGACGAGCCTGTACACCATGACGCGTTCCGTTTGGCCGATGCGGTGCGTGCGATCGATCGCCTGATTTTCCGCGGCGGGATTCCACCACGGGTCGAGGAGGAACACGTAATCGGCCTCGGTGAGCGTAAGACCAAAGCCTCCCGCCTTGAGGGAGATGAGGAACACCGGGTCGTTGCCCTCGCGGAAGTCACGGATCACGTCTGCGCGATCGCGGGTCGAACCGTCGAGGTACTGGTAGGCGATCTGGCGTTCTCTAAGCTGTTCAGCCACGCGCGCCAAAAAACTCGTGAACTGCGAAAATACGAGCACCCGGTGGCCTTCCGACACGACTTCATCGAGCCGCTCGAAGAGCACCTGGAGCTTCGTGGATGGCGCGTTCTTGTCGCCCCCGTCGTCCACGAGCGCGGGATCGAGCGCGAGCATCCGAAGGAGCGTGATCGAGCGAAACACGATGAACCGGTTCTTGTCCATGTCGTCGATAAGCCCGAGCACCTTCTTACGCTCGCGCTGAAGCACCGAATCGTAGATCCGCCGATGCGCGCCCTCGAGCTCGACCTTGACGACCTGCTCTTGTTTCTCCGGGAGGTCGTTCGCCACGAGTTCCTTCGTGCGCCGCAGCATGAACGGGCGGAGCCTCCGGCGAAGGACGGGCATTTTCTCGGGGTGCTCACCCGATTCGATCGGCTGCGTGAAGTGCGAGCGGAACTGCACGTGCGGGCCGAGCACGCCCGGCGCGACGATCGACATGATCGCCCACAGGTCCCCGAGCGAATTCTCCATGGGCGTGCCCGTGATCGCGAGGCGGAACGGCGCCTTGAGGCGCTTGACCGACTGATGAACGCGCGAGGCGCGATTCTTCACGAACTGCGCCTCATCGAGGATGAGCCCCGCGAACTGCTCGCGCGCGAAATCCTCCGAATCGATGCGGGCGATCGTGTAGCTCGTGACGACAATGTCAGCGCCCTCAATTTCGCGCCGCAGCTCCGTTTTTCGTGCGCGCCTCGTGCGATCCACGAGCGCCACCTTCAGGTTGGGCGTGAAACGCTCGGCTTCTGCCCGCCACACCCCGATGACGCTGCTCGGCGCCACAACAAGGAAAGGTCGGGGGTGGCCGGCAGGCTTCGGACCTGAAATCTCCTGGGCGGGGGTCTCCCCCGCGCGCGTCATCCCCGGAGCGTTCCCCTCTCCCGCACTCGCCGCCTCCCGTGCGTGCTGGATAAGCGTGAGCGCCTGGAGGGTTTTGCCGAGGCCCATGTCATCCGCGAGAATCCCGCCGAGCCCGAGCGAATACAGCAGCGCAAGGAACTCGAAGCCCTCACGCTGGTAGGAACGCAGCTCGGCATGCACGCCGGTAGGCAGGGGCGTGTGCGGGATGGCCTCGAGGTTCTTCAGTTTTCCGACGGTGGCCTCCCAACCATCGGCAACCTCGGTGGCATCGGCCGCGTCGGCGAGATCCTCCCAGAAGCCCACCTGATACTTCGAGATCTGCTGACGCTCGGGCTCCCACTCCGCGAGGGCCTCCCCCTCGGCAATGAGGGCGCGCAGAGCATCGAAAGCCGGGTGCTCGAGCGAGAAATAGGTGCGGTCCTCGAGAAGGAGCTTCGACTGCCCCTTCGCGAGCGCCACGAAAAGAGAGGGGAACGGGATCGTTTTCCCGTCGAGCGTGACCTCAAAGCCAAGATCGAACCAGTCGTTCTTTGCGGAATTCTCGGTTTGCCTCACGCGCACGGACGGAGCACCGTCGAGCTCGCGATAGGTGTGGCGCGTGCCTGAGATGGTGACGTCGATGCCCTCCATCGCCTCGAGCTCGGGCAGCACGTGCTCGGTGAAGAGCGCCGTGTCCACGTCGCTGAGCTTCTCGGTGCCCTCGGCGGCGCGGTCGGTGGGAAGGGCCCCACCCACCGTGGGCCACAGCTCGCGCAGCTCGGCGAGGAGTTCATCCTCGTATTCGCTGTCGCGGCCAGCGCCGCCCTTCTGGTACATGCCGAAACGACTCCGAGTGGAGGGGTAGAACCACGACCATGCGAGCTCGACCGTGTTCGCGCCGCTGTAGGCCACGTTGACGCGGAGCACGGGGGCCTTCGGCGCGGGCATCGTGACACTCCCGTCGCCGCTCGCGACGCTCGTGACCCGGCTCAGGCGCGGAAGGGCGCTATCGAAGAAGGTCTCGCGGTCGCCCTTCGGCACGTCGATGCGGGTGCGCCCCTCGAGGAGGCGCTGCACGGGCATCGGCACGGGCGCGGAGGTTGGGGCGAACTCAATATCGAATGTGTTTCGCTTGCCGGGATGAATATCAATCACGCCGTTCGAGCCGAGCATGCGCGCCTCGGGCCGCGGCTCACCGTCGATATGGGCGAGAGCCCGCACCGCGAGAGAATCGGCGCCGCTTAAGTCGAGGCCAACGTCGGCCCCCTGCCCGAGGCGCACCTCCCCCACGTTCTCGAGCCCCACGAACGCGACCCCTGCCTCGCGAGCGCGCACGAGCGCCTCCCACAGAATCGGCGAGCGGAACTGGTTGATCCATAACTGCTCAACAGCGGCAGTGTGACTGCGATCCGCTTCCGAAAGCGCAAAAATCCTGGTCAGGGAATCAGCATGTGCGGGGTCGAAGCCGCGCCCGTTCATGCGGTATTCAAACGTGCGCCACGATAGCCCCGACTTAATCCAGTTGTTGCGCTTGCCGCGGCGCAGCGGGCGGATCGACAGGTATACGCCCTTGCCCGCCTCGAGATGCTCCTTCGTGAGCGGCTCGTAGCCCCACGAGAACCTGGTCTTCGTGAGCTGCTCGGCCTTGAGGTCAAAACCGAGCGCGAGGGGAGTCGTGTCCTCCGTTTCCTCGTCACTCGCACGCAAAAGCGGCGCGAGGGTCTCGAGCCACGAGGCGGGCTGCTCCTCGGGTTCGTCGGGGCGCTCGTTAGCCCACTGCTCCGCCTGCCGACCCGACCACAGGGCAAGGGCTGCGCCGTGCTTGCAGTTCATGACCACGGGGCACGAGCATGTCGACTGCACGGGAATCCACAGGGGAAGCTCGCCTTCGGTGTCGCTTTCGTCATCGTCGACGCGGTGGAGCGACACCCGCACACGGTAGGGATCCGGGCCGCGACCGTGCACAACGCCGATGAGCTCACCCTTCGACCCGGTCGAGGTCGTCACCCAGTTGGGGAGGCGAATGTGCTCGTCGTTCGCGTAATCTGCTGCGCGCTCCACGACGACGCGCCCAAACACCGGTTCGATGAGGGACCTCGGCACGAAAGGAAACGGCGGCTGAGGGGTGCGCGCGGAAGAAGCCATAACTTCCAGAGTACAGGCCAGGAAAAGGCGCCGTGGGACCACCAAGAGCCCTTCTGCTCGCTAGCCGAGGGCGCCACAATTGTGAGGTACAGATTTTCCTCTCCGCCGTACACGGCACAAGGACAGCACATGCCCCTCCACCAGCCCTTTGTCCACGACCTTTGCGGCGTCTTTGCCGCACCCGTTCACGCATGGTCCACCCCGAGCGGCGCGATGCGGGGCGAAGGCGCCGAGGGGCTTTTCCTCGCGGATGACCGCCTCATCAAAACCTACGACGTGACAGTTCGCGGCGCGCAGCTCACCGACGGTGCCGTCCTCGAACAGCTCCCGGAAGGCGAGCTCTCGAACTTGGGCCTCGAGGGCTTCGGCGCAACAAAACTGCGCTTCATCGACGTTGTCTCACTCGAAGGGCTGCCGGTCGACCCCGTTGTGCGTCTCGTGCGCGAGCGTGAGGCACACATCAACGGCGTGCGCGAAACGCTTACCGTGACCTCCGCGGTGGACCACCCCGTGGCAATCGAGCTCGACGTGGCGCTTGGCCTCGACGCGAGCCCCATGGCGGCCGTCAAGGACCCGCATCTCGCAACGAAACTCGCCGTAGCTGCCCCTACCGCGAACCTTCACGGCAGCGCTGCCGAGTGGAGTTGGCGCAACGGCACCCACGCGACCCTCACGGTCGAGGGCGAGAACACGTCACTCACCGCCTCCACCGGCGAAGCTCAGGTTCTCCACGCGCATCTCAGCGTGACCCTCGAGCCGAACACGACCGCGACCTTCGCGTGGGCGCTGACCGCGCGCGACGAGCACGCACCATTCACGGGCGTCACCGAGCCCGAACTCGGCTCAGGCCTCGACCTTGACGAGCCGCGCGATGATGAGCAGGCGGCCGTCGGAACCCTGCTTACTCAATCCCTTGCGGACCTCACGAGCCTGCGCCTCGCCCGCCACAACGATCCAGATCAGGCGTTTCTCGCGGCCGGTGCGCCGTGGTTCTTCACCCTCTTCGGCCGCGACTCCCTCATTGCCGCAAACTTCCTCGCTCCCCTCGCCCCCGAGCTCGCCGCGCAGACTCTTCGCACCCTCGCCACTCAGCAGGGCACCGAGAAGAACATCGAAACGGCTGAGCAGCCGGGGAAGATACTCCACGAGGTTCGAGCCGTGGGCATGGACATGGGCGATTCGTACCTTCCGCCCGTGTACTACGGCACGATCGACGCGACGCCCCTGTGGATCCTCCTCGCGGGCGATGTCACCGAGCTCGGCCTCGACGTGAGCGACCTCGCCGACAATGTCGCGCGCGCCGCCGACTGGCTACTCGAGCATGCCGACGCCGACGGCGACCTGTTCCTCGAATACATCGACGAATCCGGCCACGGCCTCGCCAACCAGGGCTGGAAGGATTCCGGCGACTCCGTGCGCTTCGCGGATGGCACGATTGCCGAAGGCCCCATCGCCCTCGCCGAGGTGCAGGGCTACGCCTACGAGGCCGGGTTGGTTGCAGCGAAGCTCCTCGACAAGTGGGGGCACGAGCGCGCTGGTGAGCTCGGCGAGCGGCTGCGTGAAAGGTCCGACGGTATCCGGCGCGCGTTTCGCGAGCAGTTCTGGGTCGAGGACAGCAAGGGTGCCTACATCGCGCTCGCGCTCGACGGGAAGAAGCGCCCCGTGGACGGTGTGGCCTCCAACATGGGGCACCTGCTCGGCACGGGTCTGCTCGACAAGAACGAGGAGTGCCTGGTCATCGACCGCCTCATGGACTCGACGATGTTCACGGGCTTCGGCATCCGCACTCTCTCGAGCGACAACGGCGCCTATTTCCCCACCCGCTATCACGGCGGCAGCGTGTGGAGCCACGACACGGCGTTCATTATGCGCCAGGCGATGCGCGCGGGCTTCACCCGCGAGGCGCAGCAGATCGCCCGGTCGCTCGTGCGGGCGGCACGGAGCTTTGGGTGGCGCCTGCCCGAACTGTTCGCGGGGGATCCGACGGATGCCGTGCAACAGCCGCTGCCCTATCCGACGAGTTGCCGCCCGCAAGCGTGGGCCGCAGCAAGCGCCATTCCGATTGCCGAAGCGCTCGGGGTTCTCCCCGCGCTCGAAGCTAGGCCTTGACCTCGACTTTCACGACGTACCCGCTGAGCGGGAGGTGCACGAGGGCATACTCGGGCCGCCGCCCGGTACGCTCCTCGAGGGCGCTCATGTAGGTCGCGAGCTGGCCCACGTACTCTTTGCGGATGTAGTCGAGGACCTGGGCCGGGTCCGTGCGTGAATTGGTTTTGTGATCGACGACGACACTGCGCCCATCGGAAAGGGTGAGCAGCGAGTCGATCCAGCCCTCCATGGCCTGACCCTCGGGGTTCCACCAGGCGATGGGCACCTCGGTGCCGCTCGTGTGACCGGGAAACTCGCGCGCGGACCACGCGTGCCATCGTTCGCCTGCCTCGACGACAACCTCGGGCGTGACCTTCGCCTTGAGTAGTGGGTCCGTACCAAGCCATCGTTCGGTGATCCGCCGGGCGAGGCTCAGCTGGCGAGCACGCGGAAGCTGCGCGTACGGGGTCGCGAGGTACGCGTGGACCGCTTCACCGACGAGTTCGCGGTGCTCTCCCCCCTCCCCTACGAGGGGAGCGCCAAGCTTCGCGTGGATCGTCACCCGCGCTTCGATACCCGCGGAAGACACGGCGCTCGCAGCGAACCTCGCGGAGAGGCCGCCCTCGTGCTCAACGAAGCTCGACGGCGTGCCCGCAGGTGCCGCGACAGGGGTTGATGCGAGCGGGCTGCGCTCTTGGCGATACGGCTCAAAGGGGGCATCGGGGTCGTTTGGCTCCCCGGGTATCTCGTGGTGGAGAACCGTGACGGGTATCGACGATGAACGCGTCGCGCACGTGCACTCACGGGCTTTGCTCTCGTCGTCGACGTCGCACTCACACAGTGGCGTGCTTTCACCCGGGAGGCCCTCCGGCACTCGAGCCCCGGTCACGACGAGGGCCGGGCAACCGTCGGACCCCTCCTCGACCGTGAGGCTGTACTTCGCGTTAGCGCCCCAAGCCACCTTGCGCGCTTTGACGGCCTTCGGCGAATCGTCCCGATCGGGCGTCCACGAGGCCGCCTCGGCAATTTCTGCTTCGACGACCTCGGGCGAGAACTGCGCGTACAGGGTTTCGGCGATGTCCTTGTGACCAGCGAACACGAGCTGGTACTTCGCACGGGTGAGTGCCACGTAATGGATTCGGGCTTCCTCGGCGCGATTCTCCAGGCGAGCGCGCGTGACGTCGGGGTTGTGAGCGAGGGCTTTCGCCATGGGCGGGAACGCGTCGTTGAGAAGCGGAATGAACCTTAAGCCCCGCCCCTCGAGGGGATGCTCGGCATCGAATTCAGCGGCGGGCCTCGGTCTCACCGTGACGGAATCACGAGCGTCTTTGGCCTTGTCGGGGACGATCGTGATCACCACGGGCCACTGGAGACCTTTCGCTCCGTGGATCGTGCCCACGGTGACGGCATTCGGGTCATGCGCGAGCTTGTGCTCTTGACCGTGCTCTTGAAGGAAAGCGCTAAGACCCGCAAGTCCCATGGCGCGGCCGCGACTTGCGCAGTCGTCTTCGTACGTGCGCGCGAGAGCGTGAAAGGCCTCGAGCACGGCGAGGCGGTCCTCGGTCGCACTCCACTGCTTGGCGCGCCGGGGAAGCTCGAGAGAGTCAATGAGTGCCAGGACAACTTCGCTTGGGCTGAGCTGCGCGGCGCGCGCACGGAGAGCCTCAAGGCTCAAGAGTGACTTATCCTCACGCCACGCCTTCATGCGACCCTCGCGCTCCTCGCGATCGGGAAGCGCGCCGAGCTCCTGGAACCAGGTTTCATGCGAGGCGTGCTCGGGGATGAGATTCACGAGTTCGGCGAGCGCGAGCGTATCGCTCGGGTCGAGAAGCGAGGCGAGTCCCGCGCGCATCAAGTGCGCTTCGCGGCCCGTCCAGAGGTTTCTTTCCGTGCCCGTCGTGGGAATGCCGAGAGTTTCGAGCGCATCGGTGACGGTGGAAAGCGCCCCGCCGCCCCTCGCGAGGACGGCGATGTCGCCGGGCTTCACGGGCTTGCCGTCGAGCGTGGCGCCCGAGGTGAGCAGTGCGTGGATTCCGGTCGCGATCGAGCTTCGCAGCGCCGAATCCTTCGCGCGCGGCAGGGTTTCTGGCCCCTTCCACACTTCGATGCCGCCTTCGTGCCGCGTGCTCTCCCGCTTTGCAGGGATGTCGAGAGCGACGGTCAACGGATCCATGTCGCGGAAAATGGCCGTAAACAGGGCGTTCGAGAGGGAGAGCGGTGCCGCGGAGCTGCGGTAGGAATCCGTGAGTGCCTCGACGCTTCCGCCATCGAAACCGCCGTGCTGCTTGCGCACGGCGGACACGACGCCCGCCATAAGTTCGGGGGCGGCATCGCGAAAACCGTAGATCGACTGTTTTTGATCGCCGACCCACACGACGTCGTCAACGAGGTCACCGAGCCGCATGAACAACTCGAGTTGGATCGGCGAGGTGTCCTGGAATTCATCGACGGCGAGGAACCGGAATCGCTCTTTGAGAGAGGCCCGCACGCGTTTCTTGAGCGAGGCCGGCACGCGGTTTCTATCACCCACGAGGTCGAGTGCGAGGATTTCCTGGTCGGCGAAGTCCATGACGCCGAGGGCAGCCTTGCGCTCGGCATAGGCCTCGAGCGCGTGCGCGGCAGTCGAAAACGCGAGGCGAATGAGCCTCTCAACATCGGCGAGGAACGCCTCGTTGCCGAGCACGCCCACGCCATCGCTTTCGCCCAAGATGAGCGCGGCGAGCGGCGCAAAAACGGCTTTCGGCCTCGCCCCGGGCTTCTTGCCTCCATGCGACGCCGCCATACCGCTCACATCGGCGAGCGCCATCCATTCGCGCCACGGAACCGCGCTCATATCGCGGCTCATGCGACGGTGGGCCGCCTCGAGCGTCACGACCGAACCCTGGACGTTCCCGAGGGTGGATCCGAGGCGTTTCATCGGTGCGCCGTCGCTTGGCCACTCGGTGAGCTCATCGCCCTGGGCCTGCGCTGCGAGGGCCGCCTCGAGGTCTTTCTTGAGCTCCGCGAGGCAGCCTTCGAAGGTCCTCCTCCACTGCTCCCGCTGGTCCGGTCCAGTCTCGTAGCCTGCGGCTTCGATCATCGCGCGAAAATCCGCGATGGATTCCTCGGCGTTGCGCGCGAGCATTGCGGGACCGACCGCGTTCGTGCGCGCGAGCTTCGTCAGGTCTCTGACGGCGCTCGCCCACGACTCTTCCCTCTGGAAAGAATTGGCGCTTTGCCCCGGAGTCCCCTCGTACCCGAGTCTCGCGAGCAACGCGTGTTCGCGCTCTTCCACTTCCGCGATGGTGTGGTTGATCGACGCCGTGAGAATGAGTTCGCTTTCCTCTTCGCTCAGCACGCGAAGCTCGGGGCTGAGCCCCAGGTCAATCGCGTAGTCCTGAACGATCTGCCCGGCGATCGAGTTCACCGTGCCGATGAGCGCCGAACCAATCTCGTTGGCTTTCTCCACGTGACCGAGTTCGAGGAGACGCAGTTGGAGGCGTTCACGCAGTTCAGCGGCGGCTTTGGTGGTGAAGGTCGTCGCGATGATCTCGCTCGTGCACACCCCTCCCGCGAGCGCATCCGCGAGGCGGGTCGTGAGCGTGTACGTTTTGCCGGATCCTGCCGACGCTGTAATGACGGTAAAGGTCATGAGTAGTCTCCCGTGAGTCCCGTAAGCAGGCAGTAGTCGCTATAGGTGGCGTTGTGATCCACGAACACGCGCCCGGTTTCTGCGCGCGCCTCGGCAAGTTCCGCTGCGGCTTTCTTGTGGGCGGTCTCGTAGTTCGACAGACCGCTTGCGAGAGCGAGATCCCCGAGTGCGCTCGTGACGTGGCCCGCTGCGATCGCGCTCAGCTCATCCTCGATCGTGGCACGCAACCTCTCGAACAGCGCGAGGGCTCCACCTTCGCTGCTCGCGCCGCGCCCGCCGAGGCCACGATCGTTCGTCACAAACTCGCCTTGGCGCAGCATGAAGTACCCGGTTCGCGGCTCACGCACCTCAGCTCGCTGCGTGCCGTAGGCCCAGGCGTAGGTCGCGAGCTGGAGCGAGGCGTTTTCTGCAACGTAGCCCGCGTATCGGGACGTGCTATTCGTCCATTTGAAATCGAGGAGAACCGGTGCACCGCGCTCGTCGATGCCGGCGAAGTCGATCGAGCCGGAAAGGGGCACGGTGATGCGCTGGGAAGCGTCGGATCCCTTGATCGTGAACTCGAGCGGCACGCCCTCGAGCCTGTGCTCGATGTCGAGCACGCCGATGCCCGCGGTGCTGAGCGTGCGAAACAGCAAGGCGATGCTCGCTTTCGCGCGGCGCAGAACGTAGGCGCGCTGGGCTTCGTTTCCGGGGAGGTCGAGGTCACTCGCAAATCGAGGGACGAGGCGCGTGAAGAGCTCGTCGATTGTGCTTTCGGGGATCGCGTAACTCGCGGGAATGCGCCCCTCCTTCACGAGGGTTTCGATCACGGCGTGCACGAGTGTGCCGATCGCACGGTTGCCGCTCGGAACACTCGCGGCGTTGCCCGGCTTGATACCGAACGGGTAGCGGAGCACCCACGCGAGGGCGTCGCGGTGGAGAGTGTCGAGCTGCGTGTACGAGAGTTTGTGCGGCATGAGGTGCATGCCGGGCGCGACCTCGCGCGCAAGGCTTGATGGTGGCATGAACCGGAGTTCCTCGGGCCTCCTGCGACGGCCAGACTCGATTTGCGCGGCGGCCCACGCGCGCGCATCGGTACTCACCGCGCGGTGGCGGGTCGGGTCCGACTCCTCGGGATCGTGCGCCTTCATATCGGGATTCGCGTCGAGCCACGCTCTCGCGAGCGGCGCGAGCACAGGGTTGAGGCTCGCGTGTTCCCCGTCGACGACCTCAGCCGCCACGGCAACGATTCTCGTAGCGCTGCCGAGGGCACGGAGCTTCGTTTCCATCTCGAGCGCTTCGAGAGCCTCCGCTTCGAGAATGCGTGCCCCGCCCGTCTCGAGAATCTCGATCTCGGACTTGCCCCACGTGGCGCTTCGCCGGCTCGGCACTCCGGCGGCACCCCACCACAGCACCGTTCCCCCTTCAACGTGAGCTTCATTCACGGCCGTGTTCCACGGTGTTACCGAGGGGCGCGCAAGCACCGATCGTGGTGAGGGCGCCGATGCCGCCACGAGTTCCCTGAGCTCACGCTCCTGGAGGCGCTCGGCCCCCGAAAGGTCCAGAAGATCCCGCAGCGCGGAGAGGTGTTGGCGAATGACACTCTTGGCGGGCCCTGCCGCGCGCGGCATTGCCTCCACGCGCGCGCCGAGGAATGCGAGACGACGCTCGAGGTCCCGAACCTCCATGACCTCGCTCGGCGTTTCCGCAGTGAACGCACATATCTCCCGCACGATGGCGAGATTCTGCGCGCCGTTTTCGGCATCCTCGCCGATCTGCACGAGGGCCTTGGAAAATGCCGATTCCGGGTCGCGAGTATCAATCCCCGCTTCCGTGCCCAGCGCGCGCAGAAGCGCTCGCGTGACCTTGCGCGGAAGTACGGGGGCCGACGCTTGCCCCTCCCCCGCTGCTTCCCGAGCTTTTTCACACGGCACCTCGACACTGAGAAACTCCACGAGCGCCCGCACATTCACGGGGGAACTGCTTGCCTCGAGAAAAAGCGGCACGATTTGCGCGGCGAGCCGCGGCGCAGCCTCGGGGTTATACGCGACGGGCGGCAAACCCCGGCGCACGAGCGAGAGATCGAGCGGGAGCGTGTCGCGACCCGCAAGGACCGTCACGGAGGCTGCACCCCCGCATTCCTCCTCGAGGATGTGTGCGGCGATTTCACCGGCGGACAGTTCTTGGGGCACGCGCACGAGGGAAAGTTCCACCGGCGCCCTTTGATGAGCCTCCCTGACCTCGATTTTTACGCCGCAGCGTTCAAGAAGAGCGAAAATCGCGGGCCAACGCCCGGGGAGCGACGCGGGTTCCTCCGCGCACTCGATCACGTCGATTCCAAGCGGCCACGCCTCACCGGAATCCACAATCGCCTCGAGCTCGGTGTGCACGCTCGCGAGATCGTCGGCAAAACCCGGCGGAAGATTCGCGCCGGGAACCCCCGCAACGCCCACGTTGATGACCCGTTCCAGAGAGACGAGTGCACTGAGGCGCGGATGGCTCACCCCATCAAACTCCTCCGACTCAAGCGGCCTCCACCCCGCCTCGAGTGCTTCATCGCGCAACCGAAGCATCGCGCGCGCCGTATTCCACGAATCTCGCTCCCGCGAGCGCTCGTACCACGGGTGATGGACCTCGCCCATGAGCCGCTGCATATGCGCGACACGCACCGCATACGGCGTATCAGGATGCAGCAACCCCAGGCGCGTGAGCAGAACGCCCACGAGTTCACGGGGGCCCGCGACCATGTCCCACGAACGCTCCGCACCGGCCCCGCGCGGCGCCCACGCGGAGCCATCGGCAAGCCACCCAAATCGAATCTTCACGAGGGCCCCTCTCGACCATTTCCCGTTACATCCACAACGTTATCCCGGGGGCGAGACATTTAAACCGGCACCTACACCGGCAGCTCAACTAGCAACCGTCGACCCCGCCCCCTCAAGGTGGAGAAAAGCGACGTCAGAGTCCTATTTTGAGGGTGACCCAGGCAGTCTTCTTCACCCTGAAGTGTGGAGGGATAGACTCGCACGAGTCGCATTCGATGCCCACCGCAGTTTTCTCACGTGAAGCCCAGACCTCGTACCGAGTAAGGAGCGCCCATGCCCACCCCACGCAAGCGCGCAACCTCACAGGACGTCGCAAAACTCGCTGGCGTTTCTCGCGCAACCGTGTCAATGGTGCTCAACGACCGTACAGAGGGAACCGTTTCCGAGGAGACGCGCCAACGAGTTCTCGATGCCGCGAAAACTCTCCAATACACGCGCTCACGAGCGGCGCTCACGCTGCGAGAGAAGCACACGCGCACCATCGGCATCATTTCGGACGAGATTATGACCTCCCCCTGGGCTGGGCGCATGCTGCGCGCTGCCAACCAAGCCGCCCACGAGCGCGGGTATTTCACGCTCAGCATGGACCGCTCGATTGCGGGGATCACGCAAGAGAGCGCGATTCGCACGCTCCTCGAGAGGGACGTCGACGGTCTCTTGATCGCAACGATGGGTGCCGTCCACGTTCGCGTTGCTCCGGGTGCTGCACCGGTGCCGATCACGCTCCTCAACTGCTTCAACTCGTTTGCACCGTCTGGATCGGCCCCACCTCCGGATTTCACGGTTGAGGAACGCTTCGCACGAGAGGAGGAAGGTCCGACGGTTGCCGTAACCGGGCCGACTCTTTTTCCCGAATTTGTTCCAGATGATTACGAAGGCGGATTCCGCGCCGCGCGCCGCTTGATTGACGTGGGACACGAGCGCATCGCAATGTTCACGGGCCACGACGCGGTCATCGCGAAGCAGGCCCGTGATGCGGGGTTTTTCGATGCATGCCGACAAGCAGGCATAATGCCGAGGTTCATCACGGCTGGTTGGGATCTCGACGACGGCTTTCGAGCAGGTTCGCGTGTACTCGCTGAACCCACCAATCGCCGACCGACGGGAATCTTTTGTATCCGCGACCGTGTGGCGGCAGGCCTGATGCAGGCGGCTGCCACCGCGGGGGTCAATGTTCCCCATGAGATGAGCGTGATCGGTTTTGACGATGAGGATTACTTTGCGGAACGCCTTACGCCTCCGCTCACGACGATCGCGCTCCCTCATATCGAGATGGGCCGGGCGGCCATGAGTGCACTCATCAATGAGGTTGAGCAGCCGAAGCAATCGATCCCGGACCGATCGATTTTTACGTGTCCGCTTGTCGAACGCGAGACGATCGCACGCCCCGTGGGAGTGTCCTAGCAGGCGGGTACCTCACGTCACACATGAAAAAATTTTCTGCATTACCTTGACACGTGTCAAGGCCGTGCGCATACTTAAAGAACTTAGACACGTGTAAATCCCCTGTGAACACGGACTTCACATGTGCCTCCACCCAATCAATCCTCAACGAAGAGACAAGGGGGAATCATGGCCCTATCCTCAAGTTTCGGCCGTCGCGCCCTTCTCGGCGGAGGCGCACTCGCGGGCCTCGCCGGACTCGTCACAGCCTGGCCACGGCTTTCAGCCATGGACATTCCAGGGCGCGGAGACGATGCGCTCACGATCCTCATCATCGGCAACAGCTCAGATGCCGAGGGGCGCCAACAAATTGCAGATGCCTTCATGGAATCTCACCCCGGTGCGAAAGTACGGGTCATGGCGGTGCAGGCCACGGACTGGGGTGACTTCTTCGCAAAAGTCCTCACGATGGTCGCCGCGGGTGTCGCCCCCGACGTGGTCTACGTCGCAACCGAAGGTGCCCAACTTTTTGCGGAACGCCTTGGCGAGCCCCTCGACAAGTACATCGAACGCGACGCCGAAGAAATGCAGGACTACTTCAGGGACGTTCACCCGAGCCTCATCGAAGCATTCATGTACAAGGGCAGCCTCTACCAACTCCCCCTCGACTTCAATGCTGCGAACATGTACCTCAATCTCGATGTGCTCGAACGAAACGGGATCGAGATGCCCGCCGAGGAATGGACCAAGGATGACTACTTCGCGATGCTTTCGGAAATGAAGGGCGACGCGACTCCGTACTTCTGGACCAATCGCCTCTTCGGTGGAATCGTCCCGTGGCTTTACGCCAACGACACGAGCTTCCTCACCGAGGAGCGCACTCCAGGCGGGGAGACAATCTGGGAGACCTTCTACCCCGGGGAAACCGATCGCTCCGGCGGATACCTCTGGAACGAATCCAACGCCCTCGATGAGCGCGTGCACGAGTCCTTCGAATTCATGCGCGAGATGATCGCAAAACGCCTCGCGGTGCGCCCAGAAGAAGGCGGCGGAAACACGCTCGTGGGGCTTTTCGCCTCGGGTCGCATCGGCTCAACCCCCGCCGGCGGTTACTGGGTTCAGGGTCTCCACGAAGGCGGGATGAGCCCCGATCAGTACGACGTGGCCTTCTTCCCCAAGTGGCGTACCCAGCGCCATCAATTTGGTGCGGCGGGCTACGCGATCATGAAGTCCTCTCAAAAGAAAGACCTCGCCTGGGAGTGGATCAAATATTCCGCCTCCAAGGAAGCTATGCAGCTTCAGTTCCCTACGCCTGCCACGACACCCACGCGCCGCTCGATGGTGAACGACAACCTGTACAGCAAAATTGGACCAGCCCACTGGCAGCGCTTCTACGACACGCTCGATCGCTTCCCCACCACGGGACCGATTCCCGCGCCTCCGCAACAAGCCGCCATTGAAACTGCACTCATTAAGAACGTCTCGGTTGCTGTAAGCGGAAATGCAGATGGGGTGACGCGCGCCCTCAAGACTCTCGACCGTGACCTCAAAGCAGCACTCGCCTCGAACTCGGAAGGAGAGCAGTGATGGCTCACCAGAAAGGCGCGAAGCTCCTCACTTGGCTTTTCCTTGCGCCCACCCTCATAGGCATCGGGGTTTTCACACTCCTGCCGATCGTCGGTTCGCTCGTTCTCGCGTTCTTTCGCTGGGACATCATCTCGGATCCCCAGTTCGTGGGTCTCGACAACTTCGGCAGGCTCCTCGGTGACGAGACCGTGCGCGTGAGCTTCATGAACACGGCCATCTTCGTGGTATTTGCCGTTGCCCTCCAACTCATCGTCGCGATGCTGCTCGCGGTGCTCGTGCAGTCAAAGATGCCGAGCTGGCTTCGCGGGATTCTTCGCTCGACGTTCTTCTTCCCGCTCATCCTCTCGGCCGCAAGTGTCTCGATCCTCATGAAGTACCTCTTCAACGAGCAGTTCGGGGTCGTGAATTGGTTCCTGAGCCTCGTCAACATCCCCGCCGTCCCGTGGCTCACGAGCGGCCAGTGGGCAATGGTCGTCGTGATCGCCGTGTACGTGTGGCAGCAATTCGGCTTCAGCTTCCTGCTTTTCGTCGGTGGCCTCGCCTCGATTCCGCGAGACGTCTACGAAGCTTCCTCGATCGACGGTGCAACAGGGTGGAAGCAGTTCCGCTCGATCACCCTGCCGCTCGTGAGCCCCACGATCCTCGTCGCGACTGTCATGGCGATGATCTCGGCTATGCAGATTTTCGACCAGCCCTACGTGCTCACGAAAGGTGGCCCCGGCGATTCGACCCGCACGGTCGTCATGGTGATCTACGAAACCGCGTTCCGCCAGCTCGACTTCGGTTACGCAAGCGCGATCGGCCTCATTCTGATGCTCGCGATCATGCTTGTCACCTTTATCCAGTTCCGTCTTTCGCGCGCCCTGGTCTTCTACCAGTGATCACGCCCCACGCTTCATCGGAGTAGAACAATGCAGTCTAAATTTGCTTCCATCGCGAAGTACCTGATTCTCGCCGTGGCCGTGATTCTGACTCTCGGCCCCGTGTGGTGGACATTCACCACGTCCCTTCGCCCGGCCGCCGAATCCTTTTCGAACCCGCCGAGCTTCTTCCCCCTCAACCCTGATTTCTCGAGCTACACGGCGGTTTTTGAGCAACTCAAGATGCCCCTGCTCGTCCTCAACAGCGCGCTCGTAACGGGCATTATTGCGCTCGGTCAAATGCTGAGTGCAGCCATGGCAGGCTACGTTTTTGCTCGCATGCAGTTCCGCGGTAAAAACATTCTGTTCGGCATCATCCTCTCGACGATGATGGTGCCCGTACAGATCACGATCGTGCCCGTGTTCATGATTATTCGTGGTCTCAACCTCTCGGATACCCTGTGGGCGCTCATTCTCCCGGCTATTCCCACAGCATTCGGCACCTTCCTTATGAGGCAGTTCTTCATGGGTCTCCCCCCGGATTTGGCTGAGGCTGCCGCTGTGGACGGCGCCTCTCCGTGGCGCACGTTCTTCTCCATCTATGCGCCTCTCGCTATTCCAGGCATGGCTATCGTGGGAGTCCTCGCGTTCAACTTTCACTGGAACGAGTTCTTCCGCCCCCTCATCTTCATGCTTAGCGAACAGAACTACACACTTCCGCTTGGCCTCGTCACACTTCAAGGTAACCTCGGCACCGGCTCGATCTCGATCGTGCTCGCCGGCGTGATTCTCTCCATGATTCCCGCGGTTGTCGTGTTCTTCTTCGGTCAGCGTGCCCTCCAAGAGGGCCTCACCGCTGGCGTTTCGAAGTAGCCGCCCGCCCCAGCAAGCCAGCCACCCTTTTCGAAAGGAGACCGCCGATGACGGCCCAGCAAGCGTCGGACCCTACCTCGTTCTTCCCGCAGCGCCACCGCGTGCACCCGCGCGGGTGGATGAATGACCCGAACGGGATTCACAAAAATGGCGACACGTGGCATGTGTGTTTCCAGTGGAATCCGCATTCGGCGCGGCACGACCGCATTCACTGGGGTCATGTGGTCTCGCAGGATCTCGTGCACTGGGAGGAGCGTCCCGCGGCGCTTGTTCCGCGCGAGGGTGAGGCGGATTCGGCTGGTTGTTGGAGCGGCGTGGGGCTCGTGGATCACGGCCCCGGCACGGCCGAGGGCGGCACTCCGACGCTCGTGTATTCGGGGGTTGAGGAGGCAAATCCTCAGTTCGCGAGCGCGATCGTTGCACGCGGCAACACCGACGAATCACTCTTTGATCGCTTTACCGTCGCCGCCCCCGCACCCGACATCGCGGGCCTCACAGGCATTCGCGACCCGTTCGTTCTCGAAGCCGAGGGTCATCGTTTCGTGATTCAGGGGGCGGGGATCAAACGCGAGGACGGCTCGCACGATGCCGTCCTCCTCGCCTGGCTTGCCGACGATCTCGAGCGCTGGGTGTACCTCGGCGAGGTCGCCTCGAGCGCCGACCCTACTCTTCGGGACATGACTCGCTCAACGCTATGGGAGTGCCCTCAGCTCGTGTGCGTCGATGGGCACTGGGTACTCATCGTGGGGCTGTGGCACGGCGAAAATGAGGCGGAGGGCAAGCCCGTTCTTCAGGGTTCCGGTTACGCGCTCGGCTCGCTCGAGGTGCAGTTTGACGGCGATACGCCGTGCGGCCTGCGCTTTCACGACGTGACGGCTCACGGTCTCGTGGATCAGGGCCCGGACTTTTATGCGCCGCAAGCGTATGTCGATGGCGATCGAGTTCTTCTGTGGGGGTGGTCGTGGGAGAGTGCCTCGCGCACGCAGGAAGAGACCGACGCGCAGGGCTGGGCAGGCTGCCTCACGCTTCCGCGAGAGCTCCACGTGGACGGCGATCTGCTCGTGTCTCGCTTCCCAGAGGAAGTGCTCGCACACGCGGGCGCGGCAGGGGTGCGGGAGTTCGGTTCCGACGGTTGCCTGCTCACCGTCGTGGATTCTTCGGGCGTCGAGCGCGAAGTGGCACGGCTCGAGGGCGCGGGCGTCGTCGCGGCCGATGCGTCGATCATCGAGGTGCTCCCCTCGCATGGGACCCCGACAACACTGCGCGTGTACGGCGAGATTCGCGTGCACTCATAGTGGCCGAGCGCACACTCGCTAATTTTCCATAACATTGTCTCTGTATGGCGCTTGACCTGCGGTTGTTATATATTCGTGATGTTGCTCGTGTCGCGGGCCTCACTGGCCTCAACGCGACTCAGCCGCGCCCCTAACCTCACGAACTAGGGTTCACGCCCGCGCCGCCCAGCGGCGTTCCCATCGCCACCCGCAGCTGACATCGTCGCGCGGGTGAGGCGGTGCCGCGGTGAGGGGATTTCCGCGGTACGAGAAGCGCCCGGCGGAGGGGGTCCGACGGGCGCTTCTCTATATCTCCTCCGAACGTCCGGTGATTCCGGGGGCTCGGGTATCGACTATTCGGCCTCAGCCTCATCGGAGGCCGAGGAAGCGTCGGACCCCTCCCCCGCACTCTCCCCAGCGGGCCTCCCACCGAGATAGCCGAGGTAGCCGTAGCCGCCGTCCCATGGCTCAAGGTCATCCTTGATCGCATGCTCGGAGGATTCGTGCACGAGGCGCGTTGTCGCCTCAAGCCCCTCGGCAATAACGAAACCAAGCGGCATGAACTCCTTGAACTGCTCCCAGAGCGCACGCGCATCGGCGCTGCTGAGATTCGATTCTCCGGCGGGAAGCTCAAGGAAAATATCCTCGAGAACACCCTCGTTCGCCGGCACGAGGTCAAGCGATCCGCGCATGTCCGGCCCGCTCAGACACCACGTGATCATTGCGGGCGATGCCTCCGCTGACATACCCACCACGGTCTCGCGATCCCACGGCGCACGAGAAATTTCACTTCGCCCCACCCTCACGTGAGGGATTCCGACGGTTGCCGCAAGAAGGCGCTCGCTCGCTTCGCCCACGTCGACCGTGTCATCAAGGGGATGGAGCACCTGAAGGCGGATGCGCAGACCGCTCGGGGTGTAGTGCGGAACGCTGCGCCCCACGGCCGGCTCAAGTACGCCTTCGCTATTCCAGTTGTACCCGAGCCCCATAATGCCTTCGACGGGACCATCGGCGGTTTCACGAATCCACAGCACCTGGAAAGTTTCGAAAATACGGCGCATGTACGGGCTCACGCGCGTCGACTCAGGCGTGCGAATAATGAGCGAGTGAGGCTCGGCCTGCGCGCTTGCAATAAGCGCCGAGATCCACGGGCTGAACTCGACGACCTCGACTGGCATGTCGATCACGCGCGGCACGAGAGGAGTGTTGTCCTCGTAGTAGGCGCCGCGTTGAATCTGCTCGAGCGGGGTCCTCTTCGCCCAGCCTTCATCACCCGCGAGGTCCGCATCGATGCTCACATCTTTCGCGCTCGCCGAAAACGCCCGCGCGCACGCTTTCGCAAACGCGATCGTCTCGGCACGCGGGCCTACGAGCTCGGCTGCGTAGGAGCCGGGCTGCGTCTCCGCTTCCGGCACAAACCACAGGGGAGCGATGGCCTCGGTCCCGTCCGTGATCGCGATCGCGGGCGAATCGGTCGTCCAGATCTCGTGGTCCGGTGTGAATACGGCACTCACGACCTCGGCAAGACGCTCGGCATCCCACTCACGCGGCCCGTGAAGGCGCACAATGGCCTGCTGGTTCATGACGTCACCTCTCACACGGTTGCCGGGGAACTACCGAAGCCACGCGACTGCGTAACCTCCTCTTCCCCGCCCTCGTACACGATCTGGACGGTTTCGCCTGGCTGCCCGGTGCGGAACATCCGCGCGCGGCCCGTGGGGAGCCTGCGGGCGCGTTCGCCACCGAGCAGCAGACCTTCGGTGCGGTCGCCCGAGAACATAAAGCCCGTCGCGCCACTCTCTCGCACGGTATTGAATACCGGTTCGTAGAGGCCTCGCGCGGCGCCCGCGACACGGCGTGCGATGATCGCCGAAAGCTTGATCTCGGGGCCCATCGCGAGGAACGGCTGGAGGGTCTGGAGCGGGCTCATGCTGCCTGCCGTAAGCACGTCGTAATCGTCGACGAGAAGCACGATGCGCGGATGCG
The DNA here is from genome assembly GCA_001403775.1 of Dermabacter indicis. GTDB lineage: Bacteria > Actinomycetota > Actinomycetes > Actinomycetales > Dermabacteraceae > Dermabacter > Dermabacter indicis. Next base: position 532,976 of record CYUG01000017.1, on the reverse strand, counting down.
TTTCACCCTCGGCTTCCGCAGCTTCAGGCGAGCCGGGCACGCGCTTCTTCAACTCGGGGATGATCGCGGCGACGAGCTGCTCGGCAAGAGTGGCGGAGGCAGCGTAGCCACCGAGGTACGGCTCGGGAATGACATCGGCGAGGTTGCGGCGCGGGTCGAACACGGCGAACACCAGCTCGTCCGGGCTCCACCGCTCCATCATCTGACGCGCGATGTACTTGAGCATGCTCGTGCGACCCATCTTGTTCGAGCCAAGAAGCACCATGTTCCAATCGGCGCCTTCGACATCGAGGTGCGCAGTCCTGAGATCGCCCTCGTAGAGACCGATCGGGATGAGGTTCTTCGATTCGCTCTGCTCGAGCTGATCCGGCGTGACAACCGTGGGAAGCATACGCACCTTGGGAGCACGATCCGTGGTCGAAGCCGAAACTGTTTCAACAAGGTGAGCAAGGCCCTCGACTGAAGTTTCGCGATCCGCCTTGGAGTCGATACGCGGAAGGGCAATCTGACCAAAGAGGCTCTTCGACGTGAGGCACTGACCGGGTCGATCAGCGGAGATCGTCTCCGAGAGCTTGCGTGCAACGCTCGACTCCCCGGGGTCGGTGAGGCGAAGCTCGAGGCGGTTACCGAAGTAGGTCTGCATCGACAAGCGCGCGTCGTTGAGACGCGAGCCGGTCGCGACCACGTGAACGCCGAGACCGGCACCACGGCGCACGATGTCCTTGATGTTCTCCTCGAGGTCGTTGAACTCCTCATTGAACTGGCCGAAGCCGTCCACGAGAAGCACAATCTCGCTCATGAGTTTGGGATCGACCTCGATGCCCGCTGCGCGGCGAACCGATTCAAGGTCGGGAAGGTGGCTCTGGTGAAGGAGCATTTCGCGTGCCTGCATCGCCGCTTGCACCTCTTCCACCGTGCGGCGCACCGCCTCGCGTTGCTGGCGAGTCGCGACACCGGCCACGTTCGGAAGCTTCTCGATCGACAGAAGGCCCGAACCGAGAAGGTCAACGCCGTACACGATCGCTTCGGCCGACGGGTGCGTGAGGGCGAGCGACGCCGCAATCGTGTGAAGCACCGTCGTTTTACCCGAGCGAGGCGCACCCACGACAAACACGTGGCCGCCGGGTCCCGCGAGATCAAGGTTGAGTTTGCCCTGCCACTGGTGCGCGGGATCGTCGAGCATACCGATCGGCACCGAGAGGAGCTTGTCCTTTGGCAGGCGCAAACCGCGGCGGGTCGCCATGGGCTTGCCCGCAACCTGATCGAGCGTGATGACCGTGTCGATCGGGTCAAGCCAAATGGGGCGCGTGACTCGCGGCTGCTTTTCAAGCTGACCCACGACGGTTGAGAGGATCGTGGGGCCCTCTTCATCTTCATCGTCGGCACCGCCGGGAGTGGCCTTCTTTTCCGGGCCCGATTCGGTATCAAGAACCGCGAACTCGTCAATAAGTGAAACGTGCGGGAGGTCCTCGACCTCCATCTCGTCCTCATGAGTGGGCAAAAGCCCTGAGACGTAGCCCGAACGGAACTTCGTGTAGGTCGTCGTATCGACCTTGAGGTAGCCGTAACCGGGCAACGGCGGAAGTGAGAACGCGTCGACCGTGTCGATGACGGTGCGCGACTCGGCTGCCGACAGAGTACGAAGACCAATGCGGTACGAGAGATAGGTTTCGAGGCCGCGGAGCTTACCGCCCTCGATGCGCTGACTCGACAGAAGCAAGTGCACACCGATCGAACGACCAATACGGCCGATCGACAGGAACAGGTCGATGAAGTCGGGGCGGGCCGTGAGAAGCTCACCGAACTCGTCGATAATCACGAGGAGGTGCGGGAGCGGCTCCATGTTCTCGCCGCCCTCGGCTGCCTGCCGGCGCCGGTAGGTTGTGATGTCCGAGAGGCTACCGGCATCCTTGAGAAGCTGCTGGCGGCGCTTCACTTCACCCTCGAGGCTCGCGTAGACCCTCTCCACGAGGTTCGCATCGTCACCGAGGTTTGTGATGACGCCCGCGACGTGCGGAAGATTCTCGAACGGTGCGAAGGCCGCACCACCCTTGTAGTCGATGAGAACCATGTTGACATCGGCGGGGGAATGCCCCGTGACGAGACCGAGCACGAGGGTTCGAAGAAGCTCCGATTTACCGGAACCCGTCGCACCGATCGCCAGGCCGTGCGGGCCCATGCCGTACTGCGCCGATTCCTTGAGGTCGAGCATGACGGGCGCGCCCTGATCATCGTTACCGATCTGGACGCGAAGGAAGCTCGAGCGCGGTCGAGGGGCCCACGCCTCATCAAGATTGATGTTGGTGAGCTCCCCTACGCCGAGAAGATCTGAAGCACGAAGCGCCTGCTGAGCCTCATCGTGTTCGAGCGAGTCCGGAGCGAGTCGCACGCCCGAGAGGTAGCGCGCGAGAGCCCTCGCCTCTTCGTGCGAGAACTCGTCGAGCTTGACCGTGAGGCGCTCGGGCTCCTGGTCGCGCGACGTGTAACGCTCGACGATCGCTTCGTCGGCCTTCACCGACGAAGGGCTGATGCGGAGCGTGATGTCGTCGGGTTCGTGCTCGCGGCTCGCGAGGAGGTGCAGCATCGTGAGGCCAACGTCCGAGGGGCGAACCTCGCGGTCGCCAAGCGGAATGTCGAGCGCGTCTTCACCGTGGTGGTCGGACACAATCCACATGCGAGCCATGGTGCTCGAGATGTTGCCGCCACCAAGGTTGCGCCGAAGCTGCGCGGCTGCGGTGAGTCGGCGGTGCAGCTCGGGGCGGAGAACCTCCGCGAGCTGCTCTTCATCCTTCGCGATACGACGAATAGGCCCGTGCTGAGTCGCTCGCGACTGATCGGCCATGTGCGGAAGCCACGTCATCCACGACCAGAATTCGCGGGCCTCGCCCTCGGGGTAGGTGAGAGCCATCTCGATGTCCTCGGGCGAGGAGAGAGCTGCCGCGTGACTCGTGAGCAAAACGGCAATGCGGCGGCAGAACGGCTGGTCACCCACGATACTCACATTGCCCACCGAGTCGAAAGGCACCGTCACGGGCGCATCGGGCATCGTGGAAAAGCGCTTTTCCACACGATCAAGCTCGCTCGACATGAATTCGTCGTCGAGGCTCATCGCGTTGTCTTCACCCACGCGTTCAAATTCAACGGAGGGTGCGAAGCCAGTTCCGAGGCGCAAGCGCATGAAGTCCTGGTCATCACGGCGGCGCTCCCACAACCTCGAGGTCGAGCGCGCGAGGCTCAAGAGCGCGGCGGGGTGAGGCTCGGCTGCACGGGCAAGCTCGGAGCGGTGCTGTTCGGCTTCATAAAGTTCGCTTGACTGGCGGTCAAGGTAGGTCAGGTACCGGTCGCGCAGGGACTGCCGACGCCTGACCGCGCGACCGCGGTTGCTCATAAACATGATGATGAACGCGATAACGGTCACGATCATCATGAGGGCGCCGATCGCGGCGAGCGCCGAGCCCCTGAACAGCATCATGAGGGTCATACTCGTGGCGGCACCCAGCATGGGGATGAGCATGAGGAAGTTTGCCGTGCCGTCGTTTTCGGGCAGAGCCGGCGGCAGCTCGATCTCGTGGCGAGCTACGCCCGGGGCAGAGGGCGACGTGCGGGCGGGGCGATGAACGATTCGTGTACTCAACGACTAACCGCCAGCTGCATCATGAGCGCGCCGAGTTCCTCGATCGCGACGCGCGAGGGTTCAGAAATATTCTCGATGCGCACGTGGGAATCACCCGCGAGGTGCTGGTCCTGCGGAATGACCACGAGGTCTCCAAGCTGAATACCGCCGCGCGGCTTGCCGAGACCACTTTCCGGCGTTTCACGAAGAAGGCGAATGGTCGTGCCGTGCTTATCGCCGAGGGCTTCGCGGATACTCTCCACTTTCTCGATGCCTTGCACGGTGCGGCGCCCCACGATCACGACGACGTGCGGCATGAGCATCGACAATTCCTCATCGGTCACGTGGGAGTCGCAATCCACGAGGAGCACCTGCTGCGCACGTGAAATCTCGCCAATGGATTCGCGGGCGTGCAGGAGCGGGGTGTCGTGGAGGCGCAGGCCACGCTGATGGTGATTATCGCCGAGGAACCACGAGAGGTCACTTGTCGAGCGGAGCCCGGCAACGGTCACGGACCCTCCGCGTGCCTGCGCGAGATAGCCGGCGCTCGCCACGAGAAGTGAGGTTACACCGGCGCCACCGTGGGCACCAAGGAAGGCGATACGTCGCCCAGTGGTGATGGGAAGTTGCTCATCACGCTGGGCTTGTGCGATACGCGTGGGGGTTTCGTCGTTGCCGATCCAACCGGTCACGCGGCGAAGTGCGCGGCGTGCGCCGCTCTCACCCTTACGTTTGCTGATCTTGAGTGCGCGGTCTTTTTGATTCACTGGAAAGTCCTCAACAGTTCGCTATACACACCGAAAATTCCCACGAGGGCGGGCACGGTTGCGAGCGTGCAAATTCGTTCAACGACACCCGAGATTCGACGCCCGAGCGCCGAGTTCACGGAGCTGCGGAAAGCAAAACGCGGGATCGTATAGATGGCGATGGCCACGACAATGGCAGCTACGCCGAGCCAAACAGAAAGACCAGGGTAGGAGGCGACGATGGCCTGCGCGCAGCACACGCCAGTCACGATCGCGGCCCCCCACAAAACGGCTCGATGCAACGCAAACGGAAAGTGGCGAGTACGGAAAACGATGGTGATGGTGACGGCCGCCACGGTAATTGCGGCGAACGTATTCTCGACGACGAGTGCCGATGCAAGTCCAAGGGAGATCGCAAGAATCACGGCGAGGACGACCACCGCCATCGTGAGGGTCGCGTAGGCCTCAGAGATAGCAACGTCGACGCGTTTAGCCTTCACATCGCCTTTTTCGGCAAGGGAGTCCTGAACGGTGTAGAGGCCTGCCCCCTGCATCGCGAAACGCGGGACGAGGCCTAGCGCCGCAAGCGCCACAACGGCGACGATTGCACCGGCTTGTTCAACCGTCGCACCAAATTGTGTGGCCACAATGAAGAGTCCAATGCCCGCGGCGAGAGTGAGAAGGGCAGTCCCGAGCGCCCGGAAGCGTCGGCGGAGAACCCCGAAAACCGCAAGGGTTGAGGCGAAGGCGCTCAAACACCAGATCGCGCTTTCCTTCCCCCCAAACTCGAAATTGAGACCCCCGAGCACCGTGAGGAGCAGAGAGCCGGCGAAGAGCGGCCATGCGAGGGTGCGGATCTGAAGGGCCGCCGCGATAATCGTGAGCGTAAACATGCCGGAGACAGCCCACCATGGGCGTGAGAACGCGCCCGGGATAAACCATAGAGACAGCAGAAGAAGGGCAGTGGAAAGAATCCCGAGGACCCATGGCCGGGTCTTGCTGTTCCAAAGGCCACTGACATCGGTGGACGTAAGCCGATCAACAACGTCGTGCACGACGGGTTCGAGCGGTGCGTCGGCAAGCGGGAGGACTTGCACGACCTGGCCGTCGAGAAGATCCTGCTCCCCCACGGGAATGGTCTGCTCGAGGCGCTCACCCAGAATGGTGAAGAGGCCAAGGCCGGCAACTTTAGTCGTTTCCCCCACGAGTTCCATGAATTCGGGGATCACATCGGCTGGCGTAAGTGATCCGGGGATGATGACGTCTGCAGCGCGTTCACTACCGCGAATCGTAAGACGAACATAAGGGCTTGTGGTCATCGGTTGTCCTCATCAGCTGATTGCGGGGTGGGAGCCGGCGTCGTTGGAGGGGTGGCAGGGGTCGTGATTGAGGTTCCCTGCATGGGCTGCCTTTTGAAAGTGGTGTCGTTCGCGATCAGGTTCATCACGAAAGACACGCCCACGCATACGGCACACGCGAGAACGGCGAAAAAAATGCTGCCGAGCATCGTCCCGAGTCCGTCCGTCCACGTTCGACGCAGCCTCTGCGATCGATGCAAGAGCGCCTGTGCGAGCCGCTTGCGACGCACCTTGACGGCGTCGAGAAGCTGGTCATCATAGGTGTACACGCAGTTCAAACCCCCTGCTGAGCGTGTCAGCGGTCGATGTGCGAGAGCTATTGTGCACACAATCCCTGAGAGAGGCTACTTAGGTGAACATCACGGAAACATCACGAAAACATCAAGAAGATTAAGGTGCGATAACGAATAAGCAATGTTTTGCTGTAACGGTCAGATAAAGGGACGTGTGTCCCGGACAGCACAAGGGGAAGCGTGGGAACCGCACGCGCTCTGACGCCGTGGTTCACACACTCCCACCAACACTTTCAAGGGAGTGCACTCATGAAGTTCGATATGGGCAACCAGACCCTCTCCACCCTCACCACCAACACCGCAGGCTCCAACGACGACCTGGGCACCCTCGTCCAGCAGCTCGTCGCTTCGGTTGAGCCGCTCGAAGGCAAGTTCAACGGTGCCGGCCGCGCCGCCTTCGACCAGTTCAAGGGCCGCACCGACGAAATCAGCGCCGACCTCAACTCCTCGCTCAGCCGCATCGTCGAGGGCCAGGGCGGCATGGACACCGCCTTCCAGACCGGCGACCAGGAGTCGATGGACAACGCCACCTCCGCCCAGGGCTCGGCCAACTTCGACGGCGCACGCTTCTCCGGCCAGCGCTGAATCCCACACACACCCACACACGTCATTTAGAGAGGACCTCTCATGCCCACCACCGACCGCATTTCTTTTGACACCGGCGTTTCCCAGTCCGTCCAGGGCGACCTCGCAGGCATCATCGGCCGCCTCGAAGGCCTCATCGCCCAGCGCGACCAGCAGGTTGCTACCGCGATGGCCGACTTCCAGGCCGACGGCGTCTCCGAAGAATACCGCCACGTTGAACAGCGCTGGAACCGCGCCTCCAACGAAGTCAAGGGCATCATCAACCTCGTCAAGTCCACCATGGGCAAGAACGACGAAACCGCCACCAGCGCCCAACAACGCGCCGCCAGCGCCGTCTCCAACATCGGCTAAAACCCACACCACCAACGCCCTGCCGCCCACGCGGCGGCAGGGCGCTAATCACGATATAAGCCCGAACAGTGGACGTGTGCCGAAACAGCAAGAGCCGCGGCGCTCCGTTTCGGAGCACACCCGATAGCAAATAGAACCAAGGGCTTCAGACCCTCTTCGCAACGACACCTCGAGTGCGAGCATCTCCGCTTAGGCCCTCTGTGGATCGCCGGAGAAAACCGCAACTGAACCGCGGTGCGAGATCCATACATCACCACTGCGCGGCCATGTAACCACGATCCTCGACCAGGGGGGAATCAATTTTCCATGTATTTTAGACTTACGCCGAACGAATACTTTTTTCGAGTCCGCGACGCTCGAAACACCCTCGATAACCTCACTGGTGTCAACGCTCTTGTGGACGAAGCAATTGATTTTACCAGCCAAGCACTCGAACACAGCACTCTCAGTCGCGGAGCATCAAGCTCATGCCTGGAACTATACGTCCGCAGTGAAGTGGACTACGGCCGCGGGCGCGCCAACCAAAATATTGAATACGCTTCCGAGGGAATGCGCTATTACACGAGCGCCGATTCTGAAATGGCTGACAACAGTAACAGCAACGCAGCCGCCGCCGAAGGCAAAGGGCGCATGACAAATCTGGACAGGTACAACGAAGCCAATGGCGGTGGTCCCGGAGTATGCACACCAGAAAACCCGATGGGCCAAGCCAACTACGCGAGCAGCCCCGAAGAGATGTTAGCTAATTCATTTGCAAAAGCACGGGAAGCGGAGCAGCGCCCTTACGGCCCGTACCCCATCGAGAAGTAAACCCCTGGAGTAAATCATGGTTTCAAAGTCTGATCTCCCCGAGCTGGATGACCCCGCCACCGTAAGCCAACTAGGCGCAAAATTCGTGGCGATTGGCATGCTCAATAAGTCCATCATCGATGAAGCCAAGTACGGCTGGACGGATATTGCCACCTCCTATCAGGCACCCGAAAGTGGCAAGGTACAACGGGCATTCCACACCCCATCGGAGGCCGCCGACGAGCTAGAACGACGCACCAAAAAAGTTGGAGAAGCTCTCGATTCGTATTCCGACACCCTCAGCGACCTTCACACAGAAAAGGCGCAGATCGAAGCGGACATCGACGCAGCTAACGAGAAATACGCAGAAGCTCAGGCGATGCCTGAAACCGTCGATGAGCCAGACCCGGATAATCCGGGCGAGACGATCGAAAAGAATAACGAAGAACGAGAGCAAGCCCTCGCTGAAGCCAATCAAATGATTGCAGCGGCGGAGGCTGCGGTTCAGGCCTTCAAGTTTAAAGTGCAGCAAGAAGACCGAAGTCTCGCAAACTCCATCGCAGCGGAAACTATCAATCCAAATACTGGTGAAGCAGCGTGGAGCAACTTCGCCGGAGGCAGCCTATTCAAAGGTATCTTCGATGCCATCATTGGCATGCCAAAATTTATTGTCGGCACGGTTCGCCTCAACGTTTCTGACGTTTGGAATCATCGCCACGATCTGAAGAGTTTCTTTTTTGGCCCAGACGGCGCTCGTCACAGGCAGTTTTGGCTCCAAGCGGGCACCCTTCTAGCCCCTCCTGGAGTGGGAGGAGCTCTTGGAATTTTCGGAGCAACTCAAGCGGCAGCGCCGGCAATTGCGAAAGGAACGCAAGACGGTTCCCTAAAGCAAGAAGCATTCACTGCGGTCAAGTGGGTAAACGAAAATCTGCAGGACGCCGTCATGGGCCCAGCGGCCCCCTCCGCCTATATCCACGGCGAGGCGTGGCTTAGAAAATGGGGCACCGAGACGGCGCACGATCCGGCACACACCATCGGAGGCCTTGCCCCCACCGTAGTTACCGGCGGCCTCAGCGTAGAGCTGAAAGCCGGCCAAGTCGTCGTCAAGAACCTTACGAGGCCAGGCGACAAAGCCGTAAAGAAGGGGCTGAACGACGCTGCTAAGAAGGCGTACGAGGACCCGGCGCGCGAAGCTTTCAATAGCGGCATTTACGGGTCTCTAAAGGAAGCCTACGGCTCCCAAGGTGAGCAAACTGCGGCACCTTCAACACCGGCGCCCACCGATCAGCCTGCACCGGCCCCCGCACCTGCTGCACCGGCACCCGCACCAGCACCCGCACCCGTGGCTCCAGCACCGGCACCCGTGGCTCCAGCACCGGCCCCGGCACCCGTGGCTCCAGCACCGGCACCAGCACCCGTCGAGCAGCCGGCTCCTGCACCAGCACCGGTTCCGGCGCCGCGTCACGTTGATCCATTCGCAGATGCACTGGAAACACTCGGCAGCGCAGCCCATCACGATTTCTTCGAGTTCCGCGACGATCTCATCGATCAAATTTCGGCGATCGACGGAATCGACGGCGATGCGGTTCGCGCCTTTGCTGATGACCCCGAGGGCTTTGCACAAGGCCAGGCTCACCAGGCTGTCGAGGACTTCCTGTCCAAGAACCCCGAAGTCAAGCACCTGGTCCAGTAACTTCGGGTATTGAACCCGGAAGAACTGACGGCCCCGCGAGACAAGGTCGCGACACAACGTCGCACCACTGTCTCGCGGGGCCGTCATTGACATACACAGTACGAAGGGCAACGTGGCCCGACCCACTCAAGTGAACATCACGGAAACAACACGCAAAATAATTCGTTCGCCGGTGGTGTGAGCCACGTCGACTCTGTACTTTATAACGGTCAGATAACGGGACGTGTGTCCCGGACAGCACAAGGGGAAGCGTGGGAACCGCACGCGCTCTGACGCCGTGGTTCACACACTCCCACCAACACTTTCAAGGGAGTGCACTCATGAAGTTCGATATGGGCAACCAGACCCTCTCCACCCTCACCACCAACACCGCAGGCTCCAACGACGACCTGGGCACCCTCGTCCAGCAGCTCGTCGCTTCGGTTGAGCCGCTCGAAGGCAAGTTCAACGGTGCCGGCCGCGCCGCCTTCGACCAGTTCAAGGGCCGCACCGACGAAATCAGCGCCGACCTCAACTCCTCGCTCAGCCGCATCGTCGAGGGCCAGGGCGGCATGGACACCGCCTTCCAGACCGGCGACCAGGAGTCGATGGACAACGCCACCTCCGCCCAGGGCTCGGCCAACTTCGACGGCGCACGCTTCTCCGGCCAGCGCTGAATCCCACACACACCCACACACGTCATTTAGAGAGGACCTCTCATGCCCACCACCGACCGCATTTCTTTTGACACCGGCGTTTCCCAGTCCGTCCAGGGCGACCTCGCAGGCATCATCGGCCGCCTCGAAGGCCTCATCGCCCAGCGCGACCAGCAGGTTGCTACCGCGATGGCCGACTTCCAGGCCGACGGCGTCTCCGAAGAATACCGCCACGTTGAACAGCGCTGGAACCGCGCCTCCAACGAAGTCAAGGGCATCATCAACCTCGTCAAGTCCACCATGGGCAAGAACGACGAAACCGCCACCAGCGCCCAACAACGCGCCGCCAGCGCCGTCTCCAACATCGGCTAAAACCCACACCACCAACGCCCTGCCGCCCACGCGGCGGCAGGGCGCTTGTACTGGATGAAAACACTGATCCGCAAGTAAGCATCACTGAAGGGGGCACGCGCCTTGCATTACAACGTTGACACCGCAGCTTCCACAGCCGTCGTCAATCAGGCCAGAACTCAAACTAGCGTCATGGAGCGTCCAGTGGGCAAAGCCGAAGGTGCAAAAGGCTCGGCCAACAGTGCCCTCACGCACAGTCCGAAGAGTAAAGCGGCGGCTGCGAAATATCTTGACGAGATCCTGTGCACATTCATCGCGGGCGCACGCGACTTCTCCACCCTGACTATCAACTGCACCCAGACCGCCATCAATAGCTACGTCATTGGCGATTCGACGATGCACCAAGATGCCGCTCGTGCCGCTAATGATATTCCGAAACTCGACATGCCGGGAGAATGACATGGGACTTGCAGCACAACTTCCTGAAATTGACGACGCCGGCCCGGTACGTGAGCTCGGCAGTGATATTGATGCGGCCGCCCAGGACGCGTTCGATATTATCGCTGGCGTTTCAGAAATTTGGTTCAAGCTGAATTCTACTTACGAAGCACCAGAAGCGTCGCAGATCTACGACGGCATGCGCGACCCGTTAAAGTTGGTGCAAGATAACAAGAAAATCGCACACAATATCAAGCAGGCACTCGACGATTACGCAACGAAGCTCGACGAGTTCAAGAAACGGAAAGACCAGCTTGAACTCGACATCATCGCCGCGGAAGCAGCCATGGCTACAGCGCAAGCCATGCCGGAAACGAAAACCGAAACCGACTCTGAGGGCAACGATCATGAAGTCCCAAACGACGAGCGTCAACGTGCGATTGACGAAGCTCAGAAAGAGCTAGACCGACTTGAAGGCGAGATTCGCAAGCTTTGTGACGACGTTGAACAAGCTGATCAAGCCCTCGCCTCAAGAATCGACAACCTCGGTGAGGAGCCACCGGAAGCACCGAAGGAAGCTCCCGAGGGGGACTCTAAAGGTCGCAGTAGCAACGGTTTTATTCGCTTTTTGCAAGGTGCGAAGGATGCGGTCGTCGATACCGGTAAGGCTCTCTGGGGCCTTGGTGTCCTCGCCAAGGATGGTGCCGTTTCAGTTTGGAAGCATAGGAAACAGATCTTCGAAGCCACGAAGAAGCTCGACGATTTTGTGAAAGATGGGGGTCTTGGCCGTATGGCTGACGCCGCCGGTAAAGCAATTTCGACCTTCAGCCCTAAAGATGCAGCATCCGCTGCATGGCGCGGAACCAAGAACTTCGCCAAGAACGAGTGGCAAGAGTTCAAAGAAGACCCGGCTTACTACGTGGGATACCTCGCCCCGGACCTCATCGGGACTGTGGCGACCGGCGGTACCGCCGGCGCCGCTAAGGTGGGTGTGACCGTCGCCGCGAAGAGTGCGGTCAAAGCAAGTGCTGCCAACGGCGTGAAGGCTGCTGCTAAGGTCGGGATGAAGGAAGGGGCAGAAGCGTTTGCCGCATCCCGAGCCAAAGCCGCCACACGGCAGTCGATTTCCGCTCGCGCGCTCGCATCCGCGAAGTCCACCACAGCCAACGGTTACAACAAAGTTGCCAAAGCTACGGGCCTTCGTCCATTGGCCCAAGGCACTGCAAAAGCCGCGAATGGTCATGCTGGCAATGTCATGAACATCAGCACGCGCGAGGTTGCCAACAATGCCGCAGGTGCCGCGAAAGCTGGAACGGGAACGGCCCGCCCCGGCGTCAGCAACGTTGCAGAAGCCACTTCAAAGCAGGTTGATGACGCGCACGTTAGAGCCAATCGCCCGAATTCGTCTTCTGCCGTTGGCGGCACAACTGATCGCCCGGCAGTCGAGAAGCAGGTGAGCTCAAGCGAAAGTGCTCCGCGCCCCCAAAGTCCAAGGGCCGACGAAGTGCGCCCGGAACCAGCCCACGCTAATTCCGCTAAGCATGGCTCCCCAATCGATGACGCTTCCGACGATCTCGTGAACCACAGTGACGATGCGTCCAAGCACGCGACTTCTGGTGCAAAAGCCTCCGGCACTGACTCCAATACGGGCTGTGGCGTTCGCGCCAGCGGTAGTGAGCTCGTGGATCAGGCAGACGAAGTCACTCCGAAGCCCCACAAGTCTGACGTCGATCACCAGATCGAACTCGATGACAACGAAGCCCCGGTTCGTCGCGGAGACGACGTGGATAGTCCGTCTAACAACTCCAAGGATGCGCCTGAGGCTGAGACGAATGCACGGCAGGCAGGTGAAGCAGAAGCCACCGCAAAGCAGACCGGGAATGACGACAGCATTCGCACGGCTACTGCCGTCGAGAGGACCAGCGTTGACGAGGCCCTCGACAGCACCGACGAGCTCGCCAAGACGGGCAAGGACGACGTTGCCGCAATCGATGCCTCCGATGCGCAAAAGACCGACAAACCTGACGCAGGTCCATCCTCTGCACGGGAAGCTGCCGAAGCTTCGGCTGCACATACCGACGATGCAGCCAAAGTCAGCAAGGGGAGCACCGAAAATGCGGCAGCTCACGCCGACGACGTTGTAGAAAAGGGCAAGCCTCCCCACGACGTGGACGATGTCAAGGCGCAAAAGGGCCGAGGAGATTCCGACGCTCCGCACACCGGCGACCATGACCGCGAGCCTGCGGGTACTGCAACTCGTGAGGTTGGCGAAAACGCCGATGACGCATCACGAGCCACCAGTGCCGCTCGCGGTGGGGATGTTGAGATCGTCGACGGGCGAAAAGCAGCCGGAATCGAAGTTGATGAGGAGCTTTATCGGGCTGAGAAAGCAGAAATGCTCAAGCCCCACGAAGATGGGCCCTTGGGCGATACACGCGACACGATCGAAACCGCGCACAAGCCGGTCGACGACTCGCACTTCTCGCAACACCATCACGCGAGTGAATCCGTCCTGGAGCAAAAGCCATCCGTTTCAGCCGACGAATTCTATGAGAAGTCCGCACGCGAGACCCTCATTGAGGACGCTCGGGCGAAGGGTGACTTGGATCGCGTCGCCGAGCTCGAGAAACTCGACATTGAAGATGTTCGCGCCGAGTACCACCAGCTTAAGTTCGACGAGTACGTTGAGCGACAAGCCATTCCGGGCGACGAGTTTGACTTTGAAAACAATCTCAAAGACCGACCCGAGGATAAGTGGCGCGGAACTGACATCGAGTACTCCGTCAATGAGGGCGCTTACGTCAAAAACAACAGCAGTTTGCTCCCCGAGTCACTACCCGACAAGGTCGAATGGAAGAGGGGTGAGGCTCCTGAACCTCAAATCCGCGTTGTTGACTACGTGAACGAAAACATGCGCGAGGTTACGGTCCAGATTGGTCGCAACAAGGTCGTCTATCGCCAATACCCCGACTACGTCGAGTCCGAAGCAATAGTGTTCGACAAGTTCACCGCAGTGGAACGACTCGACGGTCGTGAAGCCAACAAAGCGCTCTTGGAAGCCGGATCATTCCAGATGGATCCCGATACGGGTAAGAAACTCAAGATTCCCGGGACCAATATGCCGGTTGACGAGAACGGCCACTTGCTTGCACATATGTTCGCACCGAATCTCGGTTCCGGCAATTACCTTGCTCAGCACCATATGGTGAACAAGCAAACTATCTACAACATGGAAATGATTCAAAGTGACGCCATCGTGAATGAGGATAGCTTCACTCACTACTCCACCCGAGCAACGCTGGGTTCGAATGGTCGTCCTACGGCTTACCATGCCATTGCGGATATCTATGACCGAGAAACCGGTAAGCAGTGGATGCGTATCGATGGAAGCGTCCATAACGACGAACACGATTTCTTCCATCGCAATCCTGAAAAAACAAAAGTCAACACTTACGGTCGTGATTTCTCCGCGAAAGCGCTCAGTGAGGTCAAGGCCAACGCGCTCGATTCTGGTTCGGTCCCATGGATCCACTTCGATCAGGTCAACCAGCACTAGTCGATGTCTTCAAGCCAGATCTTTCAGCGCAAATTAGGATAGGAATATGACTGCGATCAGCGCGCCGTGGGCGGGAAGCCCCATCGAGCGGTACGAGCATTGTGTCCGTAAAGGACTTGAGGATCTTGAGCGTCTTGAGGTCTTGACCTCGTTTCTCGTGCACACCAAGGCGGGGCAGCTCTTCGATACCTCGCTTGCGAAGCTTGAGGGTGAGGATCCCTTCACGGTCGACTTGGCATTCGCGAAGGATCAGAAGAAGCTTCTTCTCGAGCTCTTCCTCGAGAAGCAGGTGTATAAGGACCGTGCGGCAACTCTCGTAGCTCGTTTCGATCGGGGAACCGATGAGTTCACCTACACCTACGTGGACAACTTCGGCGGCGACGAGGAGCCGGTAAGTGCTCGCGAACTTCTCGATCTTGCAGAGGAGCTGAACAAGCAATGACTCAAGACAATCCCGTGAGCAACAACGGCTCCACTGTTGAGCAGGAAACCCTGCGCGCACTCGCAGCGGCGGTGCAGCCCGAGGTCCACGATTTCCCCAACGAGTGGGATGCCTTCAGCGTGATCTTCACCGTCGCTGCGGGGATCGAAGGTCTCACGCTTCAGCAGGTCGATCCAGTCTTCTACGTGAAGTCTGGCGCTTTCGCACCCGGCGTCTTTTCGAGGCACGTGCTCGAGGAACCGGCCGTCAATTACGTGCGGGCACGCGCAAATGGTCGCCCCTTTGAGATGGCCGTCGTGTTCTTCACGTACGACAGGGATTCCAAGGGCATTGTGACTCGCGTGTTCTGGGATAACGAGGCTGTGACCTTCCTCGTGAATCCCGATTCGTGGGCGAGCGTGGCGCAGGCCGCGAACCCGTTCCGCGAGAAGAAGGCCTGAGTCGCTCGCACCTCAAGCGCGCCGGCGATGCGAATGCGGCAGGCCATATAAGGCTCGCGTGAGGTTCCCTCATCGCTAAGAAAGGCGCCCGGCGGATTCATTCCGCCGGGCGCCTCCTCTTAAGCATCAATCAGTAGCTCACGCCTTGAGGAGTGCGAACTCCCATCCGCCAAGCTTCTGTTCACCAGCGCGTTCACTCTCGGTGACGTTCGAGAGCACAACCTCGGCACCGGCGGGCCACACATCTTCACTGAGCTCGACGGCTTCGCGCGAGAAGTTCGCAACGGCGATGAGCGAGGAAGCGTCGGACCCCTCCCCCGCCGCGCCATACCTGCGCACTGCCCACACGCGCGAGAGGCCGGACTGACCGGGGAGGCCCTCCCCCATGCTCTCGACGGGACCGAGCAGCTCGAAGCCGCCCGAGACGAGAAGCGGCTCGCTCTTGCGCAGAGCGATGAGGGCGCGGTAGAACTCGAAAACCGAGCCGTCGACGCCAACCTGGTCGGCGGCGTTCACGCCGTCGGCAGCGGAGGGGTTCACGGCGATCCACGGTTCTCCCTCGCCGAAACCGGCACCCGATTCGACGGCGCTAGTCCACGGCATGGGCGTGCGGGCGTTGTCGCGGTTCATGTCGCTGATGCCGGGAAGGAGCTCGCCGAAGCTGCCGTGGCCGAACTGCTCAGATTCGCGCACGTAGTTGAGCACTTCGATGTCGCGGAACTGGTCGAGGCGCTCCCACGGGAAGTTCACCTGGCCGAGTTCCTGGCCCTGGTAGACGTACGGGGTGCCGCGGTGGGCGTGAAGCATGCCGGCGAGCGCCTTTGCGCTGCGCACACGCCACGCGGGGTCGTCGTCGCCCCAGCGTGACACGGAGCGGGGCTGGTCGTGGTTTTCGAAGTACAGCGAGTTCCAGCCGCCTTCTTCGGCAACTTCGCGGTCCCAGCGGGCGAGGTTCCCGGCGAGTTCGTGGAGCGGCAGCAGGCGCGAGGGATTGAACTTGTGCCCCTGGTGCTCGAGGCCAACGTGTTCGAACTGGAACACCATCTCGAGTTCGCCGCGTTCCGGGTTGGAGGTGAGGAGCGCGTCGTGGGCGGTGATGCCGGGGGTTTCGCCAACGTTGACGAAGGTCTTCGGGTATTTCGCGAAGACCTCGCGACGCATTTCCTGCATGAATTCGTGGAAGCGCGGGCCGGTCATGACCATTTCGAAGGCGGAGCCGAGGCCATCTTGCGTGGGCGGGCCGTCGGGAAGGCCTTCGGGCTTCGAGATGAGGTTGATGACGTCCATGCGGAAGCCGTCAACGCCGCGGTCGAGCCACCAGCGCATCATGTCGTACACGGCCTCGCGGACCTCGGGGTTTTCCCAGTTGAGGTCGGGCTGTTTGCGGGAGAACATGTGCAGGTAGAACTGCTCGGTTTCCTCGTCCCACTGCCAGCCGGGGCCGCTGAAGGCGGAGTCCCAGTTGTTGGGTTCGGTGCCGCGTTCGCCGGGCTTCAGCCCCTCTACCTCGCGGGCGTCGCGCCAGATGTACCAGTCGCGCTTGGGGTTCGTGCGTGAGGAGCGGGATTCGAGGAACCATTCGTGTTCGTCGCTCGAGTGGTTGACGACGAGGTCCATGACGAGGCGTATGCCGTTCGCGTGGAGCTTTTCAATGAGTTCGTCGAAGTCGTCGAGGGTGCCGAACGTCGGTTCGATGGCGCGGTAGTCGGAGATGTCGTAGCCGTTGTCGTCTTGCGGCGAGGCGTAGATCGGCGAGAGCCACACGGTTTGGATGCCGAGGGCGGCGAGATGGTCGACGTGGTTGATAATGCCGCGGAGGTCACCGATGCCGTCGCCGTTGGCGTCGGCGAAGGAGCGCGGATAGATCTGGTAGACGACTCCGTTTTTCCACCAGTCGGGTTGGTCGGCGCCGGGGGCGTGGGCGAGCGGGGGCATGGAGCGTAGGTTTTCGTTCATGCCACCACGGTAGTCGAGATTTTTTCTCCACGAAAGAAAGTTGGGGGGCGGTTGGGCTTTTTCGGTGGGGTTTTCGGTCCGACGCTTGCCGCACCCGAGCGTGCTTCCATTCCCCACGGCAATTGCTCGCACCAGTTGAGCTCCTCGACGCCATCAGCAGCGATCAATCGCCGATTGTTACCGTGAGAGCACCAGCGCACATCAACCACAGGAGGTTTCCCGTGCCGGCGTTTTATTCAGATTCCGCATCCCCATCGTTCTACGCGCTCACCGCGATTGCCGCGGCGGCGGGCGATACTGTCGCCCTTTCGCGAGACCCGTATTTCGTGAGCGCGGCGAACCCCGCTCCGGAGCGCACAGTCGCGCTCGTGAGCGGCGGCGGCGCTGGCCACGAGCCCATGCACGCGGAGTTCGTGGGGCGCGGTGGCCTCGATGCGGCGGTGCCGGGCGAAGTGTTCACCTCCCCGCATTCGCGCCAGATTTTCGAGGCGAGCCGCGCCGTGGCGAAGAGCGGCGGCGTGCTCCACATCGTCAAGAACTACACGGGCGATTGCATCAACTTCAATATCGCGGCGGAGCGCCTTTCGGCCGAAGGGATCGAGAGCGCGCAGGTCCTCGTCGACGACGATCTTGGCACCGATTCGGGTGCTGTGGGCCGCCGCGGCATTGCCGGAACGACCCTCGTGGAGAAGGTTCTTGGCGCTGCCGCCGATCAGGGCCTTGGCCTCGCCGAACTCAGGGAACTCGGCGACGCTCTCGTTTCCGCCACACGTTCGCTTTCGGTCGCCCGCCGCGCCCACACCTCTCCCGGCGCTGATCACCTCGCGTTCGATGTCGAGGAAGGCACGCTCGAGTATGGCGTGGGCATCCATGGCGAGAGCGCGAAGGAAACCCTTGCTCAGCCGACGCTTGCCGAGCTCACAAGCCGCATGATCGGTGAGCTGCGCGAGGCCCTCGCCGAGAAGTTGGAGGCGAGCGCAGGCGCGCTGCTCTTCGTGAACGGCCTTGGTGGCCCCGCACCGCTCGAGTTGCTGCACGTCCAGACCGCGGCCCACGAGGCCCTCGCCGATGCAGGCATCGACGTGCGCGTCGCCTTCTCGGGTAACTACACGACGGCGCTCGACATGGCAGGCTTCTCGATCACCCTCACCGCGCTCGAGGAGGACTGGCTCGAGTACGTGTGCGCGACCCACGAAACGGCGGCGCTGCCCACGCCGCGCCTCGTGCCCGAAGGCTTCGACGTGCACGCGGGCCGCAAGGCAGAAAACGATGGCGAAGGCGATGCCGACCAAGAGGCTTCGGTTGGGGCGAAGCAGGCGTCGGACTGGCTCTCGACGTTCGTGGAGACGTTCGAGAATTCCCGCGCAGCGCTCGATGAGATCGACCAGAAGGCCGGCGATGGCGACGTGGGCACGAATCTCGCGAACGCGGCGAAGGCGACGCTCACGCGCGCGAGTGGGAAAGATGCGGATCTTGCGGCCGACCTCAATTCGATTGCGGAGGGTTTCCTCAACGACACGGGCGGCTCCTCCGGCCCGCTGTTTGGCCTCGCCTTCCAGGAGATCGCGGCGGCGGCGAAGAACGGCACCTCACTTGTGGAGGGCGTGAAGGAGGCCCGCGCGGCGGTCACGCGCGTGGGCGGTGCCGAACCCGGCGATCGCACAATCGTGGATGTTCTCGAGGCGATTGCGACCTCGGGTGCGGACGACCTGGACGCCGCAGCCATCGCGGCGGGCATCGATGGCGCGGAGTCCACGAAGGAGATGTCGAGCGGTCGCGGGCGTTCGAGCTACCTCGGCGATCGAGTGCTTGGTACGCCCGACCCGGGCGCACTCGGCATGGCGCTCGCGCTCGCGCTCGTCGCGGAAGCTGCGGGTGCCGATGTGAAGGCCGAACGCGAGAGGCTCGCCTCCCTCATCGGCTAGGCGCGCGGCACGGCAGCGCGGCACGGCGGCTAAGCCGTTCCACTTCATAAAGAAAGTCGCTCCCTCCCCGCATGGCGCGGGTGGGGAGCGACTTTTTCTTCATCGAGAGCAACGCGCATCGCGCATGCACGCGCCCGATCTACTTGGTCGAGCCTCGCATCACGCCCGAGATGATCCACTTCTGCGCGAACATGTACACGAGCATCATGGGCGCGATTGCCATGAGGTAGCTCGCGAAGGAAACCGGGTAGTTCGTGTTGAACTGGCCCTGGAACACGTACTGTGCGAGCGGCAGGGTCTGCGAATCGGGATCGGAGAGGATCACGAGAGGCAGCATGAAGTCGTTCCACGACCACAGGCACGTGAGGATGCCGACCGTCGCGTTCATGGGTGCCATGAGCGGGAACACGATCTTCCAGAACACGGTCCACGTCGAGGCGCCTTCGAGGCGCGCGGCCTCTTCGAGCTCTTCGGGAAGCGATTTCAAAAAGCTCACGTAGAGCAGGATGTTCATCGCGAGCCCGTACACGGTGTACAGAAGGATCAGGCCGGCTTCGTTGTCGATGCCGAGTGCGGCCGTCTGCTTGACTACGGGCAGCATGATGATCGGGAACGGCACGAAGAGCGCCGCCACGAAGAAGTAGTAGAGGAACTGGAAGCTCTTGCGGTGGAGGTTACGCGCGATCGCGTACGCCACCATCGAGTTCGTGAGCAGCGTGACGATCACTGCCCCAACGGTGATGATCGCGCTCGTCATGAGGCGTTTCGGGAACTCGGTGAGCCTCCACGCCTCCACGAAGTTGTCGAGGTTCCACTGGTTCGGCAGGCCGAAGCCGCTCTCGGCGAGCTCGGGTGCCGTTTTGAACGCGGTGACGACCGCGAAGTACAGCGGCACGAGGATCGTGAGGGAAAGGACGGCAACGAGTGCGGTGGCCCACCAGTTGGTGCGGTGGAGTCGGTAGCTGCGCTTCTTGCGCGGGGGCTTTCCGACGCTTGCCCCGCCCTTCTCGATGCTTGTGTTCGTGGGTGTTTCTGCGGCACCCGGGGTGGGGATCGACTGGGTACTCATGTCAGTTGACCTCCTTCGACTGGAGGAATCGCAGCTGCGCGAATGACAGCACGATGAGGATGATGAAGTAGATGACGCCGTTCGCCGTCTGGTAGGCGAATTCGCCGCCCTGGAAGCCGTTCTTGAAGATCAAGAATGAGATCGACTGGGTGGCGGTGCCGGGGCCGCCCTCGGTGAGGGCAACGACCTGGTCGAAGACGCCGAGGGAGTTCTTGAAGCTCAGCACGACGTTGATCGTGAAGAACGGCATGATGAGTGGGAAGGTGATTTTCCAGAACTGCTTCCACTTGTTCGCGCCGTCGAGCGAGGCGGCTTCGTAGACCTCTTCGGGCACGGTTTGGAGGCCCGAGATGTAGATGAGGGTCGTGAAGGCAACACCCTGCCACACACCCACGAACACGATCGCGAGCCACGCGAGGCTCTCGTTCGCAAGCAGCGAGGAGGAGAGCCATTCCCAGCCGAGCCATTGGCCAATGAGCGGAATGTTGTTCGTGAAGAGGTAGCTGAAGATGTACGAGACGATCAGCACGGGGAGCATGTACGGGAGGAAGAAGATCCCGCGAAAGAGGTTCTTTGCTTTGATTGCCGAGTTCAGCAAGAGCGCGAGAACCATCGCGATGACGTTCGTCGCGAGCGTCGAGGAAATCGCGAAGAGGAACGTGAAGCCGTAGCTTCCCCAGATCACGTCGTCCTGGAACAGGAACTTGTAGTTGTCGAGGCCCACGAAGCGCCAGTCACCGTAGCCCTGGTAGTTCGTGAACGTGTAGAAGATGCCCTGGATGAGGGGCCACACGAGCAGGGCCACGAAGATGATGATGGCGGGAATGACCATCCAGATGTGGGCGGGATCGATTCGCTTCTTTTTCGAGCGAAGTACCGGCGCGGAGCCGGATTTTGTGTGCGTTACAGACACGGTGGCTTCTCCTTACGCCGTCGCGGCCATGCGTTTTGCGACCTTGTCCCACTGCGTGTCGAGCGTCTTAATGAACGCGTCGATGTCGTGGTCGATCAGGAACTGCTGCATGTAGTTGTTGAGGTTGACTCCCTGCGGGAAGTTGTGGTCGGAGTACGTGGCGATGAGGTCGTTCGCGAAGTAGTCCTGGAGTCCCTGGAGGGCCGGGTCGTCGGTCTCGGTGTCCTTGAGGGTCGGGAAGGCCACCTGTTCCTTGCAGTAGGCGAGCACGTTTTCTTCCTTCATGAGGTAGCGCATGAAGTCGAGGGCTTCTTCCTCGTGCTCGGGCTCGACGCCCATGGTGAGGGCCACGTCCACGCCGGACACCACGCGCGTATCGGCCGGATCGTCGGCGGGGGTCGCGAACGTCCCGAGGTTGATGTCGGGGTTGTAGGAGCGGATCGCGGGGATCGCGTAGGTGCCGTGCACGTAGATCGCGGCTTTGCCTTGGGCGAAGCCTTGGTTCCCGCCGTTGTAGTCGACCTCGTACTTGTTCTTGTTGCCCATTTTGGCAATCTGGTTCATTTTCTCGAGCACGGGGCGGAGATCTTCGAACGTGGTCTCGCCGTCGAGGCGTTTTTGGTACCAGTCGGCGACGTTCGGCAGGAAGTTGCCGGAGATCGAGGAGAACATGGGTGCGCCCGTCCAATTGTCGCGGAAGCCCCAGTAGAACGGGTCCACGCCTCCCGCGGCGAATTCTTCGGCCGCGGCGATGAGGTCGTCCCAGGTTTTCGGCGGTTCGATGCCGAAGTCCTCGAAAATGTCTTTGTTGTAGATCATGCCCGAGCCGTTCGTGGAGAGCGGCAGGCCGTTGACTTCGCCTTCTGCGCCGGCGCCGAGGCTTGGGAGGATTTCGCCTACGGCGTCTTGCACCTTGTCGAGAAGGTCGGTTTTCGCGAAGTCGTAGAACACGCCCGAGCGGGCGATCGAGCCGAAGTTGTAGTCGCCGTTGATCGAGACGATGTCGGGCATGCTGTTCTTCACGAGGCGCACGCGAAGCGCTGTCACGTTGTCGGCCTGGAAGTTTTGCCGCACGCGCACGTTGTTTGCCTGCGCGTTGTACTCCTCGCAAATCGCGTTGAACAGGTCGATTGCCTCAGACTTGAACTGGAAGTATTCGAGCGAAGTACCACTCGAGTTCGAGCCGCCGCATCCCGCGAGCGCGCCGAGGGTTCCGAGACCTGCCATACCTGCGAGGAAGCCGCGACGGGTGGTGGTCGCCATGGTTTCTCCTTGAGGTGCGTCTTCAATGACCCTATTATTTTCGTCGTAAAATAAACTTCCGTCAAGCACATTCCTCGAAGTGGGAGGCATCTCGCGCTACCTCCCCGCAGCATCTGGCAAAGTTGAGTACCGTGAACTCCCCCACCGTCCCCGAGCGCCTCACTCTCGACACGCTCCCGCCTTCCGCGCGACGCGTGTACCTCGAGCTGCTCCGCTACGGGCCGCTTCCGCGCACGCAGCTCGCCGAGCGGCTAGGGCTGAGCGCCGCTTCCCTCACGCGTGTCACGGCCCCGCTCGTGGAAGCGGAGCTCATGCTTCAGGGAACCCCCGTTCCGAGCGAAGTGGGCCGGCCCGCGATTCCCCTTTCGGTAAATCTCGAGAGTTTCGCCCTCGTCGGACTGTCGATCACGCACGAGAGCCTCGTGGCGATCGTGACCGATGCACGCGCAACCGTGCTCGATTCGCGCACCTCTCGCCTCACCGACCTGCGCCCCGCCGCCGTGCTTCGCGAAGCCGGCAATCTCATAGGCGAGTTGCGCGACGCTCTCGCTGCGAAGAATCCCGCGCTCCCCATCGCGGGCGTTGGCGTCAACATCGGCGCACAGATCGACGGTGGCCGCGTCGTGCGCGAGGCACCGTTCCTCGGGTGGGAAAACGTGCGCGCTGCCGACCTCCTCGAGGAACTCACGGGCCTTCCGATGCTCATCGTGCATGACCTGACCTCGCTTGCCGAGGCCGAAAACTGGTTCGGTGCAGGCCTTGAGGCTTCGAGGTTCATCGTGGTGACCGTCGGAATTGGCACGGGATTTGCCCTCGTGATGGACGGGCGCGTGATCACGGACGAGAACACGGGCTTCGGCACGATCACCGACGCTATCCGTGGCCCGGACTGGCCGGATTTGAGTGGCGCTTCCCCCTTGAGCGCTGAAGAGTCGGCGCGGGCGGCTCGAAAAGTTGGGCGTCTCGTGGGCACCGCCGCGGCGTTCACGATGCCACAGGCCGTCGTGATTTCCGGCGAGGGCGCGCGGTTCCTCGCGGGCAACGAGGAGGAGCTCGACGCGGGAATCGCCGAGATTCGACACATGAGCGCGAGCGGCCTCGACATTCAGCTTCGCGAGCACGACTTTGCGTTCTGGGCGCGCGGCGCGGCGACCGCCGCGATCCAGTGGATCCTCGGCGTGGGCGAGGTGGCCGCTCGCTAGACTCGAAGCATGGCCACAAAGCGCATGGACAGCACGCAGAGCAACCCGAGCCCCCCTCACCTCGGAACTGATCGTCATCACGGGCGCCTCCGCCGGCATTGGCGCGGCTCTCGCTCGGAGGCTCAGCGATAGCGAATGCCGCCTGATCCTGCTCGCCCGGCGCGAGGAGAAACTTGAGCCGCTCGCGAAGGAGACCGGCGCGGCGTACTACCCCGTTGATCTTTCGGATGCCGACGCCGTCGCGGAGGTGTGCGAGCGGATCCTCGACGAGCACGGCACGCCCGACATCCTCCTCAACAACGCCGGCTCAGGGCGTTTCCTCAGCATCGAGGAGACGAGCCCGAAGGAGGCGCGCGAGCAGATGGCGCTGCCGTATTTCGCGGCCTTCGACATGACGCGCGGCCTCATCGAACCGATGCTCGCCCGCGGAAGCGGCACGATCTTCCAGATCAACTCCCCCGTCGCCCAGATCGCGTGGCCGGGCGCCGTGGGCTACGCCGCCGCTCGCTACGCCGTTCGCGGCTTCACCGAGGCCCTGCGCCAGGACCTTCACGGCACCGGAATCAACGTGGGCTCGCTGACCCCACGCGCGTCCACTCCGACTACTTCAAGGCGAACCCAAATTCCGAAAAACGCGTCCCCAAAGTCGAGCTACTCGTGGGCACGATGACCCCCGACGAGGTTGCCGAAGCAACCGTCCACGCCCTCGAACACCGCCCCGACAAGGACTCGAACGCCCCGTGGCGCTGGGCGCTGAGCGCCCCCATCGCGCGCGCAATCCCCGAGCCGTTCCTGTGGCTTTTCCGGGCCACGGGCCACAAGCGTTCGCGCGGCCGGATCGGGGGCAGGCTTCTCGGGCGGGGCCGACGCCTGCCGCGCAAGTAATGGACGGAAGGTCACGTGTCGCGAACACGCAGAACACGACTCGGTGAGTCTGCGGTGGCGCAGAGACTCCACCTGTTATGCTCGTTTCATGTCTTGGGAGAGACATTGAAATAAGCGGTCTAGTGCCGCGAATTCTCCAGCCCCTCGGTTCTGCCGGGGGGCTTCGTTTTTCTTTCGTCCCTCACCTGCGTTGATATTCTTAGGTCACACCGTCGTGCAAAACGTACAAGGGGCAATCGTGACTGAATGTATCTATCGAGTTGGTATCGACGTTGGCGATCGTTCCGTTGGCCTCGCCGCCATTGAGTTTGATGAGAATGGGGTGCCTCTTCGTTTTCTCGAGAAACTCGTTGTTCGGCACGATGGAGGCCTCGATCCCGATACGGGCAAAACTCCCCAATCCCGAAAAGCAACGGCTGGCGTTGCCCGCCGTACGCGGCGTATGCGCAAGAGGAAACGCCGGCGTCTGAAGGCCCTCGAACGCTACCTTGCCGAACACAGCTACCCGGGAGTCCCGCCACAGATCACGCCTTACGATGCGTGGCACGCTCGCGCCCGGCTTGTGACCACCAAAATTGAAGATCAGGCACAGCTCAAGAATGATCTCGCGCTCGCCCTACGCCATATCGCGCGACATCGTGGCTGGCGCAACCCGTGGAAGACTCTCGCCTCCACACGGAAGTTGCCCGTCCCCTCGGAAACTCTTCTCGCGAACCAGGCGCGTGCACGCGAGCACTTCGGCGACGAGGTCAACGATTTGACCACGGTAGGACAGATCGGCGCGCTCGCCGCATCTCGTGATTACCTGCTGCGCCCTCGCAACATCACCGTCACTAAAGGCGTCAACCAGAAAAAGAACATCAACGATCTGAAGCGAAGCAGCGAAGAAGCCCTCGCTGCAGGGCATCCCACCGCTCCCATCTTGGGTTGGCAGGTTCGTCAAGAAGACCAGATCAACGAGGTCGAGCGCATATGGGAGCGGCAAGGCCTCCCAGCAAAAGAACTTCCCGAGGTTCTCACGCTGCTTTTCGCGCAAACGAAGCCACATGTGCCAAGCGAACGTGTAGGCCGTGATGCGCTTCAGCCGAAGCTCTTCCGAGCCCCTATCGCCGCGCTTGAATTCCAGGATTTCCGCATTTTGGCGGCCATCGCCAACCTCCGTGTGCGAACCGAAGGCGGAAGGCGACTCACTCAGGACGAGCGATTCACAGCCTTCCAGATGATGACTGGATGGAGAGAGAAAGACTCTCTTGCCTGGGCCGACATCGCCGAAGAGCTAGGGCTCTCAGCCCATGCACTCGCGGCACCCACGACCGAAACCAATCAGAAGCTTGCCTTCGCGCCCACGAACCGCACTTTGACCACGCTCGGGGCGTTCTTTAAGGGCAAGAAGGTCGATCAGAACGCTCGAGATTGGTGGCAAAGCGCAAGTTACGCTGAGCGCAGCCTCCTCGCACAGCTCATCGCTGATGCGACGCCTGACACTCAGGAACAGGCTGATGCTTCCGGGCTCTCTGATGTGCTCCTCCAGTGGGGCGAGGACACGGTGGAAGATCTTTTCGACCTCGACCTTCCCAGCGGGCGTGCGGCCTACTCGACCGACACACTCTCGCGTTTGAACGCCAGGATGGAGAACGAGGGTACTGACCTCTTCGAATCGATCCAGGCCGAGTTCAACGTCGACCCCTCCAGGCTCCCTCGTCCCGATTGGGACGACCAGACCGGCCAACCGACCGTGGACCGGGTTCTCACTATCGTTCGTCGCTTCGTTGGCGGCTGTGAACGCAAGTACGGAAAGCCAGAATCCGTCACAGTTGAGCACGTTCGCACGGGCCTCATGGGCGCGGAGCAACGCTCCACCATCATTGCCGAAAATAATCGCAATCGCCGAGACAGCGACCGCATCCGCGCAGAGCTCCAAGCGGACGGCTTGAGCGAACCTTCACGTCTCGATGTTCGCCGTCACCGCCAGGTACAGAGGCAAAACTGCACGTGCCTCTACTGCGGGACCGAAATCACGACGACCACGTGCGAGCTCGACCATATTGTTCCGCGCCGAGGTGGAGGCTCCTCGCAGGGCAGCAACCTCGTGGCGGTGTGCCGCGAGTGCAACGCCTCGAAGGCGCACCGCATCTTCGCCGAGTGGGCCGAAGAAAGTCAACGCGACGGGGTATCGGTCAAAGAGGCCACGAAGCGCGTGAGGCATTGGCTCAACGCATCCAACTCGATGAAACGCGATGTCACGCGGCGCTTGCAGCAAAAGCGCACCGACCCGCCCATTGACGAGCGAGATTTGGCCTCAACTTCCTACGCGGCCACCGAGATCACGCGCCGCATCGTGGGGCACTTCCACGACGAAGTACCGGTCGTCGCATTCGGCGGTTCCGGCACTCGAGAAGCTCGCCGCGCTGGGCGAGTGGATCACATCATTCGCTTGCGTGGTTCGCTGGATAAGTCACGTTTGGATACGCGCCATCACGCGATCGACGCCGCTGTTTTGACCCTGCAGTCACCGGCAATCTATCGAGTGCTTCTCACACGCGTGAACCTCAAGCGCGAACACGAAATCACCAGCGAAGCTCCCGAGTGGCGTGATTACGAAGGCGCCGACCGAGCCGAAAAGGTGCTCTATCGCCGGTGGCAAAAAAACGTCGCCACCCTTGCAGAGTTGATGCGTCAAGAGATCGAAGCTAATCGCGTCCCGGTTACTCGACCGATCCGTTTGCGCAAGTCTCGCGGGGCGGTCCACGATGCGACCGTCATGAAAGCTCTTGAACGCGACCTTTGGGGCGAGTGGGATGCACAAGCGATCGACCGCGTCGTAGACCCCGAACTTCACCTCGCGCTCCGCAAGCTTTTCACCTCAACGAAGAGCAAGAAAATCAACGTTGACGCTACCTCGCAAGGACTGCCGGAACACTACCTCGCAAATCAGACCGTGCAGCTCTTCGATGCTGACGCACCGTCAGTGATGTCACCACGTGGCATTCTTCGTATCGGAGCCGGAACGCATCATGCCCGGCTCCTGACATGGGACGACCCCAAGAAGGGCCCTCAGCTCGGCATTCAACGCGTGTTCGCAGCCGAGTTCGGTGAGATTCTCAAAGACGCGAGCAGCAACGATCTCTTCGAAGCGCCCATCCCCTTTCACACCATGTCGCACCGCGACCTGCAACCCAAGGTCCGCGCGGCTGTGGAACAGGGCCTCGCCCGGCAAATCGGCTGGATCACGCAGGGGGACGAACTCGAGATTGACCCCGCCGACTTCGCTGACGACACGACCAAATTCGGGAAGTTTCTACGGGAGTTTCCGGAGTGGAACTGGTCAATATCTGGACTAATCACGAGCCGCAAGCTGCTGCTTCGTCCGCTGCTGCTCAGCGTGGAAGGCACATCCCCTACGACTAGCCCACTTACCGCCGAGATCCTCGATCGAGGTGTGGAGATTCACCCCTCTGCGCTGTTGGCAGCACCGGGCACGTGCGTCATCCGTCGCACAGGTCTCGGCCGTCCACGATGGGATTCAGGAGCAGCGCATCTGCCTGAAAGCTTCAACGTTTACTCTCGCATGACTCAGCACTCTGGTCGGGACTGAATTTGGAGATGTTGTCGTGTCGTCAAAGTGGCGGGTCTTAGACCTCCTCGAATTCAAGGGATTCGTGGGTTATGAGCGTGGCGCACTTCTTATTGGCGATACGCCCGTCCCTCTCGATGCAGTAGCAACGATTCTTTTAGGCCAGAAGGCAACGTGGGGTTATGGTCTCGTTGCCGCTGCTGAGCGCTTCGACGTGCAGGTGGTCGTATGCGACTGGCGAAACCTTCCCGTGGGCATCCTCCAGCACTTTTCACCGGCCTCGCGTGTCGGAGCACGACAGAGAGCACAAGCCGCTTTAAAGCAGCGCACGAAAGACGCCGCCTGGCGCAGGATCGTGCGCGCTAAGGTGCTTGGTCAGGCTGCCATGTTGAATCAGGTAGCCAACATCAAGGATGCGCGGCACCTCAAGGAGCTCTCTACTCTCGTACAGCCGGGCGATAGCACAAACATTGAGGGAGCCGCAGCCAAGTACTACTGGTCACGGGTGCTTCCAGGGTTTTCTCGCCGCCAAGAGTCCAGCGACTTCGTCAATGTTGCCTTGAACTATGGGTACACCATTCTGCGCGGCTGCGTTCTGAGTTCGATTTGCGCAGCGGGTCTTTTGCCAGGGCTCGGGATCCATCACGGCAATGCTGTCAACCCATTTCCGTTGGCCGACGATCTCATCGAACCGTTTAGGCCAGCGGTTGATAGCGCCGTTGTGGAGCTTGTGAGAGTCGGATTCGACGAGCTCAATCGCGATTCGAAGAAAGCACTCGCTGGAGTTCTGGAGCTTCAGTTCGGTGGCAACGGGCCTCGGCTTCGCACGCAGGTAGCTGATCTGTGCCAGGCCTACGGTAAGTTCGTCGAACGTGAAAGTTCGTCCCTGCGAGTTCCGGTTTGGTCCGGGAGCTGAGGGATGGCCGATCCTGTGTGGATGCTCGTGATGTTTGATTTGCCGACGAACACGAAGAGTGAGCGTCGGCAGGCCAATACGTACCGGAACCTTCTGAAGGACCACGGATTCGAGCGGGTGCAGTGGAGTGTGTACGTCAAGTACTACCTCAACCGGACGTCCTCGGAGTTCGACGTGAAGGTTTTATCCGCCAACATCCAGCCTGGCGGTAATGTTCGGATTCTCCAGGTGGCCGACTCGCAGTGGGCCAATACGCTTTACTACGAGGGTGTCGAGAAGAAGGCTCCAGAACCTGTTCCGGAACAGCTCTCACTTTTCTTCTGAGCACAGCACCTTCGCGAATGGTGCACGGAAGGCTGAACCGGTCTTCCGTGCACCACATCTGAGTAAGTTTCGCCGCCCTTGTTTTCCATCCCTGACCAGCAATTTCACCGGTTGAGAAAGTCTACAGGGGTTCTCGGGAGAGAGATTGAAACTGGCACGGTTTGCGAAGTGAACGGCTTGAAAGTCTACAGGGGTTCTCGGGAGAGAGATTGAAACGCCCCTCCGGAGGATTTGCGAGTGCTGAAAGTCTACAGGGGTTCTCGGGAGAGAGATTGAAACGTTTCGGGTGATTGCGTTGCCGGTGAGGAAAGTCTACAGGGGTTCTCGGGAGAGAGATTGAAACGCCACTGGTGATGATATTCGAGGCGAGGAAAGTCTACAGGGGTTCTCGGGAGAGAGATTGAAACATACGTGTCGACGGTCGTCGTGATGCTCAAAGTCTACAGGGGTTCTCGGGAGAGAGATTGAAACGCCACCGAACACGGTCTTCTGTTTCTTCAAAGTCTACAGGGGTTCTCGGGAGAGAGATTGAAACTCTGGGCGTGTCCAGTGTGCGCCGCGAAAAAGTCTACAGGGGTTCTCGGGAGAGAGATTGAAACGCGCGCACCGCCGCCCGCTCATACCGTGAAAGTCTACAGGGGTTCTCGGGAGAGAGATTGAAACCCTGCACTGCTTGAGGTTGCGACGGAAAAAAGTCTACAGGGGTTCTCGGGAGAGAGATTGAAACCGCCTCGATGGCGCGCATCGTGATCTCCAAAGTCTACAGGGGTTCTCGGGAGAGAGATTGAAACATAGTAACCCTTGGGGTGGCGCACGACGAAAGTCTACAGGGGTTCTCGGGAGAGAGATTGAAACCGGGTTGTCGAAGCTGGTGTTGCCTTCTAAAGTCTACAGGGGTTCTCGGGAGAGAGATTGAAACTGGGAGACAACCGACCACTGCTACGCGAAAAGTCTACAGGGGTTCTCGGGAGAGAGATTGAAACGCACGCCCTGGGGGCAGCGTTCGCCAGGAAAGTCTACAGGGGTTCTCGGGAGAGAGATTGAAACAGTGAAGCTCAGAGGGCTTCTCAGTGGGAAAGTCTACAGGGGTTCTCGGGAGAGAGATTGAAACCATTGGTTCACCGATGAGCTGTACTCACAAAGTCTACAGGGGTTCTCGGGAGAGAGATTGAAACTCCCCTCGGGTGGCGTGCAGGTCGTGGGAAAGTCTACAGGGGTTCTCGGGAGAGAGATTGAAACCCAGGTACCGGTACAGCGTCGCGCGACTAAAGTCTACAGGGGTTCTCGGGAGATTGAAATCCCCATCACGGATTTAATCTCCGGAGGCGCACTGTTATAGGTTTCCCGGAAACGAAATCAAGGAATAATTCGGGTAATTCCGCCATCTCGTTTATCCTCCGCATATTCCTGAAACGGTTTCGCGCTCAGCACTACCTATCCCCTAAACTTCTAGCATAAGTATTCGATCCAAGAAGAGGCTTATGAATGGACGGCCACCAACTGTTCGAGCTCGCCGCGGCACGCGCCGCGGAACTCCCCTCGACGAGCGTCGGTGCGCCTTTTGGCCCGGATTGGGATGTATGGAAGCTGTGCGGCAAGGTGTTCATGCTGCAGACCGAGGTGACGGGTGTGGAGATGGTGACGCTCAAGGCCGCACCGAGTGACGGTATCGCGCTGCGGGAGATGTATCCGGATATTTCGCGCGGGTATCACATGAATAAGCGGCACTGGGTTTCGCTTACGCCGGGGCCGAGCCTCGATGAGGATCTCGTGCGTGAACTCGTGACGGAGTCGTATCTACTTGTCGTGGAAAAACTGCCGAGGGCTCAGCGCCCCATCGGCCCCACCGTAAAATTTTCTTCCAAAAACTAGGGATTGCCCGTACGATGGTTCCACGCGCAGCGTTGCGCACCTCCTGGTAAGCGGCGCCGCACAGTGTCCCTTCGACCTCGTTGACGCACACCCTAGGAGTATTCATGCAGGTCATCGACATCGTGGTGGTGATCGCGTACCTCATCGCGACCGCCTGGCTGGGCCTCAAGCTCAGCGGTAAGCAATCGGACGCCAAGGATTACTTCCTCGGCGGGCGCGATATCCCGTGGTGGGCGGTGTGCCTGAGCGTCGTCGCCACGGAAACGAGTGCGCTGACCGTGATCGGCATTCCGGTCATGAGCTACGTGGGCGACATCAGCTACCTGCAGCTCGGCTTCGGTTACATCGTCGGCCGCGTGATCGTTGCCTACCTCCTTCTCCCCCGGTATTACGACGGCGAAATGGTCACGGCCTACGCCTACCTCGGCAAGCGGTTCGGTTCGGCCACCCAAACCACGGCGGGCGTCACGTTCCTGTTCACGCGCCTTCTTGCCGACGGTGTCCGCGTTCTCGCTGCGGCCATTCCTCTCAAGATCATTCTCGACGGGCTCGGGGTGCACACGAACTACTTCGTCATCATCGTCGTGCTTGCGGTCGTCACGATCCTCTATACGTTCATTGGCGGTATTCGCGCGGTCGTGTGGGTCGACGTGGTGCAAATGTGCCTCTATGTCGCGGGCGGCCTGCTCGCGATCATCGTCGTGAGCTCCTCGCTCGGCTTCTCGTGGTTCACCGATGCGGTCGAGGCGGGAAAAACGAACCTGTTTATCCTTGGCGAGAACCCCATCAGCGGCGCGTCGGGCCTCATTCCCTCGCTGCTTGGCGGCACCGTGTTCGCGATGGCCTCGCACGGCTCGGATCAGCTGATCGTGCAGCGCCTGCTCGCATGCCGCACGAAGGCGGAGGCGCAAAAGGCACTCATCGCGTCGGGCTTCGTCGTGGTCGTGCAGTTTGCGATCTTCCTCGTGGTGGGGCTCGCGCTGTGGGGTTGGTACCACCATGCCACCCCCGCTGACCTCGGGCTCACGCGCGACGACGAGATCTTCCCGAAGTTCATCATTGAGGGTCTGCCTGCGGGCATCTCGGGCTTGCTCCTCGCGAGTATCCTCGCGGCGGCGATGTCCACGCTGTCGTCGTCGCTTTCGGCGCTCAGCTCCTCGACCGTCACGGATGTCGTCGCGAAGCTGCGCCGTACTCCCATGACGAAAGCCGACGAGCTCAACACGGGCCGTATCGCGACGGTCGTGTGGGGCCTCCTGTTCATTCTCCCGGCGACGTTCTTCCGCAGCGATGAGGGAAGCATCGTGGTCCTTGCCCTCGGCATCGCGGGCATCACGTACGGCGGGCTGCTCGGCGCGTTCGTGCTCGGCATCGTGAACAAGCGCGCGCGAACCCTCGATGCGAACATTGCATTCCTCTGCGCGATTGCGACGAACGCCTTCTTCTTCGTGATGGAGAAGTACGTCGTAGGCGAGGTGTGGATCGCGTGGCAGTGGTATCCGCTGCTCGGCGTGCTCGTCACGCTCGCGGTCGGCGGCTTGCTTTCGCTCAGGCACCCGGCCCCAATTACACCGGAGCCCTCGGCCGAGCGCTCCGCTTAAAAGAAAGCGGCTCTTCACGAACGAGGGTGTAGCGCGGGTCTGAACCCTCCGGCTTCGAGCAGCGACCGAGCGATGTAGTGGGTGAGGTTGCGGAAGCCGAGGGCGGAGCCGCGGAGGTGTTCGAGTCGCCCGTTGATGGCCTCGGTCGGGTCGTTGCTGGTGCCGGGGCGGTCGAAGAACGCGAGGATGTCGCCCGCCCGCTGCTTCATGGTCCGGCCGAGCTTGCGGACCTCGACGAGCGCCGCGGGAACGCCGCTGCTGATCGCAGCGATCACCTCCTGCATCATCGCCTTCGCTTTCTTCTTATCGGGCTCCCGGTAGGCCGCGACGATGCGCTGGTAGATGCCCCAGGTCGCCTCGACTTCGACGTGCTCCTCGCTCGCGAACACTGCGTCCAGGCGTGCCCGCTGCCGGTCGGTGAGCAGGCTCGCCCCGGTGTGCAGGGTGCGGCGGGCTTTGTAGAGCGGGTCGCCCTTGAGCCCGCGGTGACCGGTGGTGTCTTGCTGGACCCGACGCCGGCAGACATCCAGCGCGTCGCCGGCGAGGCGGACCACGTGGAACGGGTCCATGACGGGGACGGCGTCGGAGAGTTCCTCGGCGGCAGCGGTCTTGAACCCGGCGAAGCCGTCCATCGCGACCACCTCGATCCGCTTCGCCCAGTCCGCAGGGCGGGCGGCGAGCCACTGCTTGAACACCGCCTTGGAGCGGCCCTCGACCATGTCCAGCAGCCTCGCCGACCCGGTCTTGTTCCTCGCGGGCGTGAGGTCGATGATCACGGTGACGTACTTGTCGCCCAGCCTCGTGTGTCGCCAGACGTGCTCGTCGACACCGATCGTGGTGACCCCGTCGAACCGGGCGGGGTCGTCAATCAGGCGCCGCTTGCCTTCCGCGAGGACGGCGGCGTTCGCGGCACTCCAGGACACCCCGAGACCTACGGCGACGCGGGTGACGGTGAGGTGGTCGATGACGATGCCCCGCAGCGCCCACTCCAGGCCGCCGCGGGAGATCTTCGCACGCGGCGCCGCTGCCCGCGTCATGTCCTGCCGCCGCGTG
The DNA here is from genome assembly GCA_001403775.1 of Dermabacter indicis. Taxonomy (GTDB): domain Bacteria; phylum Actinomycetota; class Actinomycetes; order Actinomycetales; family Dermabacteraceae; genus Dermabacter; species Dermabacter indicis. Next base: position 499,133 of record CYUG01000017.1, on the reverse strand, counting down.
CGCCGGCAGTGTCCGGCCGGTACCGGCGCACCCGCACCAGCAGGGTCGTCGGCCGGTGCCCGAACGGCTCGTGCGCCAGTCGACGCGTGACCGTGTCCCGCGGCACGCCCTCGACACCGCACTTCCGACACCACGGGTCGTCCTCGACGACGCGGCATTCGATCGTGGCCCGATCCGGCTCGATCAGCTGGCCGACGGCGACGAGGCCGAGCTCGTCGAGGCGGCAGAACGTGGTCAGGTCAGGGGTCGCGAAAGTAGGGTGGAGCACGTCGAGGTCTTTCGGGATGGCGAGCGTGAAGAACTTCCATCATCCGGGAGACCTCGACCCCTACCCGGCCACCGACGCGCTCAACCGACTACACCCTCGTTCATGAAGAGCCCCTTTACCGACGAGTGAGCACCGGAGGCGGCTGCAGGGCGGCCGTAACGTTCGATACAGGTTCCGCGGGGACCCGACAGTCGCTCACCTGGTTCCCGTCCCCTCTTCTCGGCTTCATCGGTCTTCTCGCCGACCGGCGGCGCACGGGGGGGTAGTCGCGAACCGCTGGTGCAGTGATGATGGTGAGATGCTCGAGGAGACGTTCGTGTGGCGCGATGGTCATGAGGTTCAGTGGTCGCGGTACGGGTCGGGGCCGCCGGTGGTCTTCTGCCACGGCACCCCGTGGTCGTCAGCCGTGTGGCGGCCTGTGGCCGACGCCCTGAGCGCTGACTTCACGGTCCACCTGTGGGACATGCTCGGCTATGGGACATCGACGAAGGCTGACGGGCAGGACGTCTCGCTCAGCGCCCAGGCTGCGTTGCTCGCGGATCTGCTCGATCACTGGGGCCTGGCCGATCCGCACATGGTCGCCCACGACTACGGCGGCGCAGTGGCCCTTCGCGCTCACCTGCTTCACCACGCTGAATACAACTCATTGGCCCTGGTCGACGTGGTTGCTCTGGCCCCGCGGGGCTCGGAGTTCTTCCGCATCGTCGCCGACAACTCCGCAGTGTTCGCTTGGATCCCGGTTGACCGCGCCCACCGACTCGCAGAGCTCATTCCCGGTTCCGAGCTGCACCTCGTGCCCGAGGCCGGTCACCTGATCCATTTCGACGCGCCCGAACGGCTCACCGCCGTATTGCAGAGATGGCTGCTGAGCCAAGAGTTCTGACAGTCTTTCCGCAGCTGGCACCGCCCGGTGACGTTCTTGCGGGTGGTTTCTGAGGAACGGCAACATCGTGCAGTTCGTCTGAATGAGTGCGGCGTTACGCGCAGGTTGGTCGGTAGGCCGACGCAGAACAGCCCCCTATGAGACAGCAACATGGAACGACTCGTCTCGCGTTTTGCACCCTCCCCCACTCTTTCCCTGCGGGTGAGCTTGCTCCACCTCAGAGATCAGCTGATCCTCTCATCTTGGTCGCCCACCAATAAGAACTCCTCTTGTGAGGGAGAGAGTGGAGGGCCACCTCTTGGTGAGGTCGGCGAGGATCAGGTCGGCTCGATGTCCTTCGGTCAGAGAGCCACGGTCGTCAAGACCCACACAGGCGGCTGCACCGGAAGTCACGAGCCGCACCGCCTGGGGAAGCGTTGCAATTCCATCACGCACTAGTCGCAGTGCGCCCGGAAGCATCGATGTGGGGATGTAGTCGCTAGCCAACGAGTCGATCAGGCCCGCAGATGCGAGTTCGGATGCCGGTACGTTGCCGGTGTGAGATCTTCCCCGGACGATGTTCGGTGCCCCCGCGACGATGAGCAATCCCGTGATCCCGGGCCGCACGGGCAGCCGCGACTGTTGTCGGGAACTCCGCCACACTACAGCCACGGTCGGCAGCCGCCGACACCTCCTCCGGTGTCGCGAGATCGTGGGCGAAAAGTCGAATGGAACCTGCCCGGACCAAGCCCTCCAACCACGACAGAGTACGGTCACGCACAGCAAGGCGCTCGTCACGACTGCTGCGCCACCATTCCACATGATCAGCAGCGTCGTCGTCACTCATTCGATCGCTGTCAACCAGCCACTTCTGCATTTTCGCTGGGTCGGCGAACTGTCCCTGCCCCGGCGTGTGGTCTTCGTGCGACACGACGGGCACTCGTCCACCCGGAAGACACGAATCACCATCGTTCGACCCCTGTGGATGCAGTGCACACATCTCGTCCTGAGGTGCCGATTCCGATGACTCCAACTCCTTCGTGAGCAGCGCAAGTCCGTATTCGCAGCGCACATCGAGCCGGTGCAGAACCTGATGATCGACTTGGGTGTCGTCAGTGCGACGGAGTGCTCCCGAGAGTTCGGACGCTGCGGGAGAATCGATCGGTCTTCCCACGATCGACCGTTCCTGGAAGGCCAGGCCATGGAACGCGGTAGTGATGCCTGCCGCACGAAGCCGGGCACCCGTAGACGCAACCGCGAAGGAGGGATCGAGAACGACACCGGGCCGTGGACGGATATCTCGCGACAGCACATCGCTGTGGACGTCGACGAACCCGGGCAGCACGTGTGCGCCGCGAGCATCCAGGTCACAGGCAGTGCCACGTGGATGCGGCCCGACGTGAGCGATTCGACCGCTGCGGACGACCACCCGGGCGTCGTCGATCACCCCGTTGGGCAGCACTGCTGTGGCGTGGCCGATCACGAGATCGGAGACTGGGCGGTCCGAGGTGAAGGATGTCATGGCCAGACAACCTTCCATCCGGTCTTGACCCTCATGTGGACGCCTCATGAACGGCTGCCCACAAGAATGCCCTGTTCATCCTTGATTCACACACCGTTGTCCAGCACTCCCCTTGGAGTTCACAAATCCTCTATACCTTTGCGGAGGCTACCAGGAGTCATATAGAGGACTTGACATGATCGAACTCGTCGACGTCAGTAAGACCTATAAGGGCGGCGTGCAGGCTTTGGGACCCACGGACCTCTCGATCGAGGCCGGGAGAGTGACCGTGCTCCTCGGCCCGTCGGGAGCTGGCAAGTCCACGCTGCTGCGGTGCATGAATTTGCTCGTGAAGCCGAGCACGGGAGGCGTGCGAGCGGACGGCGTGCCGTCGCTCGAAACGCGCGGCGACCTTCGACGGCATCGCCGGCGCACCGGGATGGTGTTCCAGCACCACCAGCTCACCCCGCGTTACACAGCGCTGCGGAATGTGCTGCTCGGCCGGGTCGGATATTACAGCTTCTGGCGCAGCCTCCTGCCGTTCGGCCGCGCCGACGAGCGCATCGCCCTGGAGGCGCTCGACCGTGTCGGACTGCTGGACAAGGCCCTCACCCGAGTCGACAACCTCAGCGGCGGCATGCAGCAGCGTGTGGGGATCGCCCGCGCACTCGCCCAGCAACCGGATCTGATCCTTGCCGATGAACCCGTGGCCAGCCTCGATCCCGCTACCGCACGTCGCGTCATGGAGCTGCTGCGCCGCGTCTGCCAGGAGAGCGGCATCACTCTCGTCGCCAGCCTTCATCAGGTCGACCTCGCGCTCGAGCACGCCGACCGCATCGTCGGCCTCGCCCATGGCCGGATCGTTTACGACGGTCCCGCAGACGAAGTCGACGACGATGACCTCCGCGTGATCTACGAAGACGTACGCGACGAGCCGTAGGCTCAGGATGCCTCCCTTCCCGTCGACGACCGACTCGTGATCGAGCCTCCCTGTCCCCAGTCTCCGCACCCACCCGTCACCTATAAATCGACCCACCCGATCGCCCTCGATCAACTGAAACAGGAGTGAATCACCGTGCTTGGACACCCCCGCCTCACCGCAGCCGTAACAGCAGCCCTGACGGCTTTTGCCCTTCTCCTCTCCGGCTGCACTGCCGCCTCCGAGGAAAGCGCCGCCCCCGAAACCCTTCGGGTTGCGCTGCTTCCCGATGAGAATGCCTCGGAGGTCATCAAGAACAATGAACCACTCAAGAGTTACCTCGAGGAGCAGCTGGGGCTGGAGGTCGAGCTCGTGGTGACGACCGACTACTCCTCGATGATCGAGGCGATGGCCCGCGGCCGCCTCGATCTCGGCTACTTCGGCCCGCTGTCATACGTCCTCGCGCAGGAGAAGGCCGACATTGAACCCTTTGCCGCACTGCAGGAAGTCGAGGGCGAGGACCCCACCTACCAGTCGGTCTTCATCGCCAACAGCGAGTCCGGAATCGAATCCCTCGACGATGTCGCCGGCAAGACTGTCGCGTGGGGCGACCAGGCGAGCACGTCGAGCCATCTGATCCCCAAGGCCATGCTCGCCGAAGACGCGGACCTGCGAGTTGACCACGGCGACTATGAAGAGCAGTACGTCGGCTCTCACGATGCGGTGGCCCTGACGGTCCAGAACGGCAATGCGGATGCCGGGGGCATGAGCCTGCCCATCTATGAGCGCATGGTCGAAGAGGGACTCATCGACCCCACGACGGTCGTCAAGGTCCAGGAGTCCGAGCCTTACGCCAACTATCCGTGGACCATGCGGTCAGACCTCCCCGAAGACCTGAAGGAGAAGCTGCGGAGAACATTCCTGGACCTCGAGGACCCGGCGGTGCTCGAACCGTTCGACGCCGCCGGGTTCGAAGAGGTCACCGACGCGGACTATGACGCGGTGCGCGAGCTCGCACCTCTGCTCGACATCGACCTTGAGGACTACCAGTGAGCACCAGCACGGAAAGCGCGAGCACCGTCGGCCTGGTGGACGAGCGGCGAGAGCAGGACTACCTGCGGATCTCCGACAAGGCACGGTCCGGCTGGAGGCGCTCGGTCGCTGTCACCGGACTCGTCCTCGTCACCGTGCTGGTGAGCTGGTGGGTCGTCGGGATGCTCGACGGCGCCCGCATGATCACCGGACTGACGGACATCGCCGACCTGCTGAGCGAGATGTGGGTCCCGGACTTCACCAACCTCAACAGCTGGTGGGGCCCGCTGTGGGACTCGATGACGATGAGCATCGCGTCCACCGCACTGGCGGTGCTGCTCTCCGTTCCGCTGGCATTGTGCGGTGCGCGCAACACCGCGCCGCATCCGGCTGTCTACTGGGTCGCCCGGCTCATCCTCAACGTGCTGCGCTCCGTGCCGGAGCTGATCCTGGCCATCGTCTTCGTGGCGGCCGTCGGCTTCGGCGCTCTGCCCGGAGCGCTGGCGCTGGGGATCCACTCCGCGGGGATGGTGGGCAAGTTCTTCGCCGAGGCGATCGAGCATGCCGATCACGCGCCTGTCGAGGCCGCCCGCGCGACTGGTGCCGGCCCGGCGCAGGTGATCCTGCACGGCATCCTGCCGCAGGTTCTGCCGCAAATGGCTGACACGACCGTTTACCGCTGGGAGCTCAACTTCCGGGCCTCGGTGGTCGTGGGCGTCGTCGGAGCCGGCGGTATCGGTTTCGAACTGATGGCTGCCCTCCGCACCCTCCAGTACGACGAGGTCGCCGCAATCCTGCTCGTCATCCTAGCCACAGTCACCCTGGTCGACGCCCTCGGCGGAGCGTTGCGGAAGAGGTTCCAATGACAGACAAACATCCGATGGATGCGCATATGACGGAGACCCGCCACCGCCCGGTGGTGGTCCTCACCCACCGGGTGCATCCCCTGATCCTTCAGATGCTCACTGACACCTGCGAGGTGATCGCGAACCAGAGCGACAGCAGCCTGCCCGCCTCGGAGCTGCGACGAAGGGCAGCGGACGCGGACGCCCTCATGGCGTTCATGCCGGATCGAATCACCGCGGAGTTCCTCGACGCCTGTCCGCGCCTGCAGGTGGTCGCCGGCGCTCTCAAGGGCCACGACAACATCGATGCCGACGCGTGCACCGAGCGCGGGATCTGGCTGACGCGGGTAGAGGACCTCCTCACCGAACCCACGGCTGAGCTCGCCGTCGGTCTGCTCATCGGACTCGCGCGCAACATCGCGGTAGGAGACCGCGCGGTGCGGGCCCGCCTCGCAGGATGGCGACCGACGCTCTATGGAAGCACGCTCGTGGGCTCGACAATCGGCCTCGTGGGCGCGGGAAGGCTCGGCCGGGCAGTGGCGCGACTGCTCAGCGGGTTCGAGGCGAATCTGCTCTACTGCGATCCCTCGCCGGTGTCCGGTGAGGAAGATCTGCAGATGGAGCGTGTGGAGCTGTCGGAGCTGCTGGCGCGCACCGATGCAGTAGTGGTCTGCGCACCGCTAGATGTGAACACCCTGCACCTGCTCGACCGGCCCCGACTGGAATCCATGCGTCCGGGGTCACTGCTCGTCAACGTCGGTCGCGGCTCCGTAGTGGACGAGGTCGCCGTGGCTGAGCTGCTACGTCGCGGACACCTCGGCGGATTCGCCTCGGACGTGTTCGAGTTCGAGGACCTCTCGCGCCCGGACCGACCTCGGGACGTGCCAGAGGAGCTCCGGGCGATGCAGGACCGCACTCTCTTTACTCCGCACCTCGGGTCCGCTGTGGCCTCCGCGAGGCTCGCGATTGAGGAACATGCTGGCAAGGCTATCCTGCAGGCGCTTGCCGGCGAGGTGCCCGACGGCGCTGTCAACCGTCCCCAGCGCACCGCATCTCCCGTTCCGACGCCTGCGATATGATCAGTTCCATCAACCACGTGACGTCGAAGCAGCCCTCACCTCAGGTCCCGGTGTATTTGGCCGCGGCAGACGCTCTCACCGAGCAGATCGCAGATCACCCGGTCGGTACCCGGCTTCCGTCGGAAGACGCGCTCGCCGGTCAGCTCGGTGTCAGCCGACTGACCGCGCGGGCGGCGTTGGCGGAATTGGAGAGGCGCTACCTGGTGCGGCGACGGCAGGGCAGCGGCACGTACGTCTCCCGTCGGGTCGACTACACGATCAGCCGCTGCCATCCGCCGTCATGGAGCCAGAGCGTCCGCAATGCGGGACTCACACCTGACGTCCGGACCACAGAATGGCGACTCGAGACTCCGTCGCCCGAGGTGCGCCGGCGAATGAGGATGGGACCGAGGCGGCAGGTGCTGGCGCTCTCGCGTGACCGGTACATCGACAACGAGCTGGTCGGCTTCGCCGAGTCCTTCCGCCGGTCATCTCGATCCGCTCACGGACAGATGCCGCAGCACGAGACCACCAGCCGGTGGAGCTCACGGTCTCGTGGCTGAGGGCCGACGTATTCCGCATCGAGATCGACTTCGACACATGAGTCCGCCAGCGTAGGCCTTTCCGCAGGCGACCCCTGACCCACCGTCAGCGCGCCCTGCAGGCCAGCTCCAAAGATGGCGTTAGTCGAGTCGACAACCCGAGGGCTGCAGGGTCAGAACCTGGACTACGCTTTCTCCACACGAATGCCCCGTACCAGGATCGCAGCCCGAGGCTCCCTTTGACGGCTCTTCATGAACGAGGGTGTAGTCGGTTGAGCGCGTCGGTGGCCGGGTAGGGGTCGAGGTCTCCCGGATGATGGAAGTTCTTCACGCTCGCCATCCCGAAAGACCTCGACGTGCTCCACCCTACTTTCGCGACCCCTGACCTGACCACGTTCTGCCGCCTCGACGAGCTCGGCCTCGTCGCCGTCGGCCAGCTGATCGAGCCGGATCGGGCCACGATCGAATGCCGCGTCGTCGAGGACGACCCGTGGTGTCGGAAGTGCGGTGTCGAGGGCGTGCCGCGGGACACGGTCACGCGTCGACTGGCGCACGAGCCGTTCGGGCACCGGCCGACGACCCTGCTGGTGCGGGTGCGCCGGTACCGGCCGGACACTGCCGGCGCACGCGGCGGCAGGACATGACGCGGGCAGCGGCGCCGCGTGCGAAGATCTCCCGCGGCGGCCTGGAGTGGGCGCTGCGGGGCATCGTCATCGACCACCTCACCGTCACCCGCGTCGCCGTAGGTCTCGGGGTGTCCTGGAGTGCCGCGAACGCCGCCGTCCTCGCGGAAGGCAAGCGGCGCCTGATTGACGACCCCGCCCGGTTCGACGGGGTCACCACGATCGGTGTCGACGAGCACGTCTGGCGACACACGAGGCTGGGCGACAAGTACGTCACCGTGATCATCGACCTCACGCCCGCGAGGAACAAGACCGGGTCGGCGAGGCTGCTGGACATGGTCGAGGGCCGCTCCAAGGCGGTGTTCAAGCAGTGGCTCGCCGCCCGCCCTGCGGACTGGGCGAAGCGGATCGAGGTGGTCGCGATGGACGGCTTCGCCGGGTTCAAGACCGCTGCCGCCGAGGAACTCTCCGACGCCGTCCCCGTCATGGACCCGTTCCACGTGGTCCGCCTCGCCGGCGACGCGCTGGATGTCTGCCGGCGTCGGGTCCAGCAAGACACCACCGGTCACCGCGGGCTCAAGGGCGACCCGCTCTACAAAGCCCGCCGCACCCTGCACACCGGGGCGAGCCTGCTCACCGACCGGCAGCGGGCACGCCTGGACGCAGTGTTCGCGAGCGAGGAGCACGTCGAAGTCGAGGCGACCTGGGGCATCTACCAGCGCATCGTCGCGGCCTACCGGGAGCCCGATAAGAAGAAAGCGAAGGCGATGATGCAGGAGGTGATCGCTGCGATCAGCAGCGGCGTTCCCGCGGCGCTCGTCGAGGTCCGCAAGCTCGGCCGGACCATGAAGCAGCGGGCGGGCGACATCCTCGCGTTCTTCGACCGCCCCGGCACCAGCAACGACCCGACCGAGGCCATCAACGGGCGACTCGAACACCTCCGCGGCTCCGCCCTCGGCTTCCGCAACCTCACCCACTACATCGCTCGGTCGCTGCTCGAAGCCGGAGGGTTCAGACCCGCGCTACACCCTCGTTCGTGAAAAGCCAAGAAAGCACGGCTACACCCGCATGCGTCGAGAGCCAGGAAGGGGGCTTCGGCGCGGCGCGTGTAGCCGTGCGTGTGCTCTAAGGGTTTACTCGTGGGCGCCGGGCAGGTGCGACTGCCAGGCGAGCGCGACCTCGATGAGCGTGAGGATCGCGAGCACGGCGCCCGCGATGAGCATCGTGGTGTAGCTGAAGATCGTGCTGAGTGCCGCGAAAAGCATCGGCACGAAGAAGCCGAGGTAGGCGATCGAATAGAACACCGAGGTGAGGCCCGCGAGGTCGTCGGGACCAGCGAGGCGCTGCACCTCGCTCAGACCGGCAACGAGCGCGAGTCCGTAGCCGCAGCCGAGGATCGCGGCGGCGATGAGGCCGATCGTGAGGCTCGTCGTCGAGGCGGCACCGGCGGCGAACACGGCGCCGGTCGCGACGATCGCCATGGCGATCACGGAGGCACGCGCGCTTCGGTGCGTGTCGATCTTCTTGCCGATGGTCTGAATGCCCACGCCGAAGCCGAGGGTCACGGCGGTCATGAGGCCCGCGAAGGCAATCGGGAAGTCGCCAGCGCGGTCCTTGAGCAGGGCGGGCAGAACGGCGTAGGCGGTGCCGCACGCACCGAACACCCACGGGGCGACGGGGAGCACAACGCGGAGGAAGCGCTTGTGCGCGGCCTTCGGCACGAGGAGCTTCGACATGAGCGTCTCGGCGCCCGAAGCCGGCTCGTTTTCCTTGGGAAGGTGGCCCGGCTTGCGCGTCTCGGGCGCGGTGAAAAGCCACAGGCCGGTCACGACGGTAAGAGCCAGGTGCAGAACGTACGAGGTTCGCGTGGGCCAAGGGCCCCATTGCGCGAGCATTGCGGCCACGAGAGCTCCCGCAAGGAAGCCCGTGGTGAGGGCGAGCGAGGCCCTGCGGGCACCGGCGGCGGGGTTGGCTCCGGAAGCGTCGGAAAGTTCTTTAATCCATGCGGTGCCGATTGCCATGACGAGCCCGAGCGCGAGCCCGCACAGGATGCGGCCGATGCCGATCATGAGGGGCGAGCCGGGGCCGAGCAGAAGCATGAGGCTGCCGAGGAAGCTGAGCGGTGCGGCGGGCAGCAGCACGGGGCGGCGGCCGTAGACGTCGGAGAGGGGACCGCCGATCATGAGGGCTGGCACTATGCCGAGAACGTAGGCGCCAAGGAGACCGTCAACAACGAGATCGGAGAAGTGGGAGACCTCGCGGTACATCACGAGGAGCGGGGTGAATTCGTTGCCGCCCCACGCGATCGCGAAGATCGACGCGGCGACCGGCCACCATGCGCCGGCGGGAAGGTCCGGCAGGGGCCGGGAGTCTTGGGGAAGGGTTTCTGGGGTCGCCTCGAGTACGTGGGCGTGGTCCGACGCCGGAACGGCCGGCATCGAGGCCGTGTCAGTGGCGCTCACTGGCTTAAGTCTCCTTGGGGTTGAAACGTTTCGTTGGATGCGACTTCGCCGGCGCGAGCTCCACTATCTTTACATTTATAACCATCTCGTGACCAGCGTTTTCCCCGTTTTGTATGTCACTTCATAACTACCAAGTTTTGCAGAAACGCCCGGACCGCTCCGTCAGCAAACACCGAGCCGCACTCGGGTCTAGGCTTAAAGCGTGACCAACGCCCGCTGGGCGCCCCTATGGAGGAACACGTGAACACCGCTCCCGCATTCGTGACCGCCGCCGTAAACGACGAAAGCCGCATCCACACACGCCTCATCGATAGGGTCGCCGCCGCGAGCGACGCCTCCCACTATCTCTTCACCCCCGAAGCGGTCGTCCTCGCCGACACAGCAAGCGAAGTCGCCGCGATTCTCAAGGGCGCAAACGCCGCGAAAAGCCCCGTGGCCTTCCGCTCGGGCGGCACGAGCCTATGCGGCCAGGCCTCGAGCCCGCACATCCAAATCGACGTGCGCAAGAACTTCCGCCACATCGAGGTCCTCGACGAAGGCGCGCGTGTTCGCGCCGGCTCCGGAGCAACGATCGCCCAGGTCAACGCCCGTCTTCGTCGTTTCAAGCGCCGCCTCGGCCCCGACCCGGCAAGCGAGGCCGCATGCACGATCGGCGGCGTCGTCTCGAACAACTCGAGCGGCATGGCCTGCGGCACCGAAGAGAACACCTACAGGACTCTCGAATCGATGGTCATGGTGCTACCGTCGGGCCTCACCCTCGACACGAGCGACCGGGAGGCTTCCGACGCTCGCTTGCGCAGCGAAGCACCCGACATTCACGAGGGCCTCACGCGCCTGCGCGAACGCGTCGTCACGAACCCCGAGAGTGTGCGCATCATTCGCGAGCGCTTCGCGCTCAAGAACACGATGGGCTACGGCATCAACGCGTTCCTCGATGCCGAACGACCGATCGACATCCTCGAAAAGCTCGTGATCGGAAGCGAGGGCACACTCGCGTTCATCGCCGAGGCCACGTTCCGCACGGTCCCCATCCCGGCGCTCACCGCGAGCGCGCTCGCGGTGTTCCCCAACCTCGATGCGGCCACCCGAATCCTGCCCGAGCTCGTGGACTCGGGCGCGGCGACTCTCGAGCTCATGGACTCGACCTCGATCGCCGTGGGCCAGAAACTCGCGCGCGTGCCCGAACAAATTCAGGGCTTCGCACCGAGCACGGAAGCGGCGCTCCTCATCGAGTACCGCGACGATGAGCACGAAAAGCTCACCGCGGCCCAGCGCGCGGGTGAGGAGATCCTTCGCGCTCACGAGCTGCGCTCCCCCGCCGTCTTCTCCGAAGACCCGGTCATGCGCGCGAAGGCGTGGGCCCTGCGTAAAGGGCTTTACGCCTCCGTCGCCGGCGCGCGAGAAAGCGGCACGACAGCGCTCCTCGAAGACGTCGTGGTGCCACCCGCGAACCTCGCCGATACGTGCGGTGACCTGCATGAACTCTTCAACGAGCACGGCTACGAGAACTCCGTGATCTTCGGCCACGCGAAGGACGGCAACATTCACTTCATGCTCACGGACCGCTTCGAAAGCGAAGCAGCTCGTGATCGCCTCGGGGCGTTCACCGAGTCGATGGTGGACGTGGTGCTCGCTCGCGGCGGCAACCTCAAGGCCGAGCACGGCACGGGCCGCGCGATGGCGCCGTTCGTGCACCGCCAGTACGGTGACGAGCTCTACGCCGTGATGAAGGAGATCAAGCGCCTCATCGACCCGGCGAGGATTCTCAACCCCGGCGTGCTCATCGAGGACGACCCGAAGGCGCACCTCGAAAACTTCAAGCTCAACCCCACGATCGAGATCGAGGCTGACCGCTGCGTCGAGTGCGGCTACTGCGAGCCCGTGTGCCCGAGCAAGGACCTCACGCTCACGCCGCGCCAGCGCATCGTGGTGCGCCGCGCCGAAGAGCGCGCTCGCGAGGCGGGAGACACGGCAACGGCGGATGAGCTCGCGAAGGACTACGACTACGACGGCATCGACACGTGTGCCGTGGACGGCATGTGCGTCACGGCATGCCCCGTGGGGATCAACACGGGTCTCCTCGTGAAGAGGCTTCGCCGCGAGAACACACACCCAGTCGAATCAGGGGCGTGGAAGGCGGCGGCAGCGTCGTGGGGTGCGATTACACGCGGGGCTTCCGTCGGACTCACGACCGCCGAGAAGGTTCCGGGCCCGCTCGTGGGGGCGGCAACAACCGTTGGTCGACGCTTGCTGGGCGGGGACACCGTTCCCCACTACTCAAAGGACCTGCCTGCCGGCGGGAAGGCTCGCGGCGCTCTTGGCGAGCGGGCCGAGGATCGCGCGGTCGGCTCTAACCTGCCCGGACGCCTGTTCGGCGCGCCCGATGGCGAGATCGCCGGCATTTATGTTCCCGCGTGCGTCAACACGATGTTTGGCGGGGCCGCGCCGGGCGGTAATGTTGTCGCGGCGTTCGAAGAGTTGCTGAGGAAAGCGGGCCTATCGATGCTGATCCCGAAGGGCATCGATTCCACGTGCTGCGGCACGCCATGGACGTCCAAGGGAAAGGCCAAGGGCCACGACGTCATTTCGGAAAAGACCCGCGAGGTCGTGAACGCCGTGTGTGGGCTTGGCCTGCCGATCGTGAGTGATGCGTCAAGCTGCACCGAGGGCTTCGCCGCGATTCTTGAGCGCGACGGTGCCGAGGTGATCGATGCCGTGCAGTTTACGGCTGATCACGTGCTCGAACACCTGACGATCGAGAAAGCCGATGAGCACCTCGTGCTCCACCCCGCGTGCTCCTCCACCCAGATGGGTCTCAATCCCGCCCTCGAAAAGGTCGCAAAGGCCGCCTACACAAAAGTTACCGTGCCTTACGCGTGGGGCTGCTGCGCCTTCGCGGGCGACCGCGGCATGCTGCACCCCGAGCTCACCGCCTCCGCGACGCAAGCCGAGGCCGCCGAGGTCAAGGCGCTTGACGCGGACCAGCACGCCTCGCTCAACCGCACGTGCGAGATTGGCATGGCCCGCGCCACGGGAAAGACCTACCGCCACGTGCTCGAGCTGCTCGCCGAGCGCGCGCGGTAGGCCTTCGCGAAGGATGTTTTAGGCGGCCCCGCGCTCGAGAAGGAACGCGCGCAGCTCCGGCAAGTGATCGGCGTTAATGAGATCGATGCCCGCATCGAGCTGCATCTGCCACAGGATCTCGCGGCGCTTCGGAAGCGCCGATGGGGCGCCCCACAGGCGTGAGCACGCATCCATTGCGTGGGCAGCGTCGGAAAACTCCTTAAGCGAACGGAACTGCTCCTCCGGCCGTTCGCCAAAGCCCTGCCAACCCCACTCGCTCCAACTTTCCGACACAAGCGGCATCTCGAGCGGGCGCGCCACGCCACCGAGGTCGCCCATGTGACCGTCGGCCGAACCGAAACGCTCCGGATTGTCCTTAATGAGATCGAACGGCCGACCGCCCGTGTACACGACGCGCACGGGGTTCTCGACGACCTCGCCGCAACGATCCACGTGCCAGAACACGTCGCTGTACGGCGCGAGCATCTGCTCAATCGCGGGCAGCTGCTTCTCCCCCTGATCCTTGATGTCGATGAGGAGCTGGAAAGGGCCGTCATAGCCGGGGAACACGTGACCGCCATTCGAGCGCACGAGCGCCGCGAGGGGTTTCACGTAGTACTCCTCGAGCGAGCGGCCGCTCAGCACGCCGAGGCGCGTGTGCCCGAGCAGAATCTTGCCGCCCTCGAACCACACGTCAGCCTCAACCGAGCAGAAGCCTTCCGCGAGCGCGTCCCACAACGGGTGCTCGTGCAGGTAGTCATTGTGGGCGTGGGCGCGCTTCAGCGGGCTCTTCGGCTCCCAGCCCTCGGGCGCGGGGTTATCGAGGCTCGTATCGAAGGGGTCGTCGAGAAGGCGCGGCGTGTCGTTTTCGTGGCGCTCGTAGAGCGGCGAAGCGGTCGCGGGGGTGAGGGCGGTAGCGCTCGCGGCGGTAGCTGCGGCGGCGGTCAGGAAGGTCCGACGGTTGAAGGGCATCACGTAAGAAATCCTTTCGTTCATGGCGAAGGGCCCGGACCCGCGAGACGCTACCGCGGGCCCGAGCCCTTACGCGTTCAGGAAGCTGCAATCACGCCACTTCAAAGAAGATCGGGTTGGTGTACATCCACGTGTCGATCCACGGGCTTCCTTCGCCGTTCTCGCCACCGTGGGGAATGGGGCCGGCCGGGTCAACATCGCTGCCCATCGGGCCTTCACCCGAACGGTTGCCATCGCTGCCGCGCAGGCGGATGTAGCCGTCTTCTTCCACAGCGCCGAGGTCAAATTCGACCGTGAACGGCTCAAGACCGTGATCGGCCGTTACCTTGCTGTCGACAACCTTGGTCGTGGGTGTCGTAGTCGTGTTGACGTCCTCGACCGGGCCGGTGACGAGGCCACGGATGAGGTCGATGTGGGCGAGCTTCGGCAGGATGCTCGCCGAGTTCTTCTTCGTGGTGGGCGTGACGGTCACGCGCAGGCCAAGTTCGGTTCCGCGCTTGACCTTGAGGGTGTCGCCGAGGGTCACGGGATCGGCACTCTCATCCTTCGCGAAGAGCACAACCTCAAGACCGGAGATGAGGTGGCCGTGCTCGATCCAGATACGACCGGCGCGCATGGCCTCCATGACTGCCTCGTAGGAGCGGCTCGTCGCACCCACGTGCGTGCGGGAGAACTGGCCGGGCCAGTAGTCGCTTCCGCCCTGAGCTTCGTTCGTGTTGACGGGCACGGGGCGGCGGCCCGCACGGTTGAAGTTGCCGAGGCTCGCGCCTTCCTCCCAGCCGTCACCCTTCGGGTAGTCGCCCACGCGGTAGGTGTCGTGGGTCTTGAGGTGGAAGTCGGAATTCGAGGTGATCCAGTAGCGGCGGCCCTCAGAGAGCAGCGAGTCCCACATGCCGCCCACGACCGAGGTGAGGTAGTCGAAGCCGCCGCGCGTGCGGAGAGCTTCGTCGGGGTAGTGCGGTGAGGAGTCCGGGCGACGGCTGTTCTCGTATTCGCCGCGCTGGAACTTCGGGTCGCGATTGAGGCCGAAGGCCGAGCCCTGGGCGCCGGGGGCACCTTCCATACCGAGGTAAATGTCACGGTCGGCGTCGTGCCACGCGCGAAGCTCACGCGGCGAATCGATGCAATAGCGGCTCGGGTGGTTCGCGATCACGATCGCATCATCAATGAAGCCCGCGCTCTTTTGCTCGCCGAGCCAGGCGATGGCCTCGCACGCCTTCTCTTCCTGGAATTTTTCCTCGTCCGTGCCGGGCTCCGGCTTCTCCCAGCCGTTGAGCTTGCCATCGAACTCGAGCTCAAAGCTGCGCAGCACACGCGCCTCATTAATGCCGGGAGCGATGAGCACGGTGCAGTGCTCGGCAGCCGGGATGTACCACTCGATGCCCTGAAGAACCATGAGCTTGCGCTCGTCGCGGGCCTTGCGAATGAGGCGGTTCGCCTCCCACACGCCGCCCTTGTTGGCGTGGCCCCAGTTGGAGTGCTCGGTGAACGCAATGACGTCCACGCCGAACTCCTCGGCCTTATCCATGATCATGTCCATCGTGTACTTCGCGTCGTGGCTGTAGAGCGAATGCACGTGGTGGTCAACAACGAGCCATTCAAGACCGGTATCGGCGGGCGCGAGGTCATTGACCTCGGTCGCTTCGGTGGTGGTCACGGGGGTTTCTTCGGCGATCGCGGAGCCTGTGCTTGCGGCCGCGACGGCACCGAGGGCGCCGGCCGCGACACTTCCGCGAAGAACGGTACGGCGGCTTGGGCTCGTGAGGGAGGAGGCGTGGGCGGAGCGGAGCTCGGTCATGGGGATTCTTTCTCTCAAGGCTTCGGGGAGGCCAGTCAGAACGCTAAACGGGAGACGTGAACGCCGAGTAACAGGGCGGGGGCAAAGTCCGACACCCACTAGCTACCCATCGTTCAAAAAGGACTGTCACAGTTATCTCGCTAACCCCCTCCCCGTGCTCAAGGAACGTGTAGAACCATGCAGCTCTCCCGCACCCTTCGCCGCCCGGTCGCCCTTGCCGGCGCGGCTGCGCTCCTCGCCCTGCCCACCGTCGCTTCCGCAGAGACCCAGGTCAACGTCGACGACACCGTGAATGCGACCATCGAGACCACCGACGGCATCCAGAAGCAGGGCCCGCTCGAGGCCGATCCCTACACCTACACCGTCAAGTCGCGCGTGCAGTGCGAAGAGCCGTACGTTGACGGCGCCCGCACGTCCTTCCTCCAGGGCACCGACCTCGCCGACATCCCCACCGACCACATGCCGATCGTCATGTCCGGCATCGACGATCTCGTGGACGGCAAGGCCGTCAACCCGATCGACGCGAGCTTCGTCGACTTCGCGAAAGAGGGCGAAGCGAAGCTCCTCATCGAATGCGTGAAGATCGACAACGGCATCCCCCAGGTCGCCCCCACCCCGATCGTTCAGGACCTCACGATCAACAAGACCGAGTGGCACATGGCGGGCGTGACCTTCACCGAGGGCGAAGGCTCCACCCCCGCACCGGGTGACGGCGGCGGAGCGGACTCCGGCACCGAGGATGGCAACGCCGGCGAGGGCGGCACCGGCTCGGGTGATGACACAGCCCTCCCGGCAACTCCCCCGCAGGATGGCGGCTCGGATTCCGACGATGACTCGGCCAACGGCAGTGCACCGGCTGGCCCGTCGAAGCAGGCCCCCGTTTCCTCCTCGAACTCCTCGGGCGCGCAGAGCGGCACCCGCGGCTTCATGCCTCGCACGGGCGCCGAGATCGCCGCAACGGCAGTTCTCGCTCTCGTGCTCATCGGCGGCGGCGCCTTCGCCGTGATCCGCATGCGCAAGCACTAAGCAGCACTACGCAAGAAGGGAGCCCGGGCGATTGCCCGGGCCCCTTCTTTTTTGCGAAAACCGGTGCAGCTACCCCCGTGAAGAGCACGCCGCGAGCGTCACAGCGCTCGCTCTTCTCGGTCGCGCCTCCTACGCTTCCCGCGCAGCAAGGAGCGGGGCCTAGCCCCAGAACACCTCGCGGGTCGCCGGGTCGGTCTTCGCGAGGAGCTTCCCGTCGCGGTACGAACGCACCACGGGAGCGTTGAAATTGAGCGCTTCAACCCAATTGGGGGCATCAAGCACCACAAACCGTGCGGGTTTGCCCACCTCGATGCCGTAATTCTCGAGGTGCAGCGTGCGCGCAGCATTGTGGGTCACGAAGTTGTAGGACTCGGCGATTTGCGGGTACCCCATCATCTGCGTGACATAAAGGCCTGCCAACACAATGTCGCGGAGGTTCCCCGTACCGAGCGGGTTCCACGGGTCGCGGATATCGTCGGTCCCGAAACTCACGTTGAGACCAGCCTCCGTGAGTTCCTTGACACGCGTCACGCCGCGGCGCTTCGGGTACGTGTCCATGCGGCCCTGCAAGTGCGTGTTCACCATCGGGTTGGAGACGAAGTTGATGCCGCTCATCGTGAGCAGGCGAAGCAAGCGCACGAAATAGGCGTTGTTGTACGAATGCATCGCCGTGGTGTGCGACGCGGTGACCTTCTCCCCCATCCCGAACTCGAGCGCGCGCGTTGCGAGAGTTTCGAGGCCGCGCGAGGCCTCATCGTCGATCTCATCGCAGTGCACGTCCATGAGCAGCCCGCGATCGAGCGCAAGTTCGCACGCGAAATTGAGCGAATCCACCGAGTACTCGCGCGTGAACTCGAAGTGAGGAATCGCGCCGATCGCATCAACACCCATGTCCGCAGCCTTGATCATGAGATCGCGGCCGTTCGGGAACGAATCGATGCCCTCCTGGGGGAACGCCACAATCTGGAGAGTGATGAGGTCGGCGAGTTCGTCGCGCAGCTCAAGCATCGCGCGCAGCGCTGTGAGCTCAGGGTCAGTGACATCCACGTGGGTGCGCACGTACTGCACGCCGAAGCTTGCCTGGTCGCGCGCCACGCGACGCACGCGCTCCTTGACATCCTCCACGCTCAAGGTCTTCTTTCGCTCACTCCAGCGTTCGATACCCTCGAAGAGGGTGCCGCTCATGTTCCACTTCGGTTCGCCTGCGGTGAGAACCGAATCGAGGTGAATGTGGCTCTCCACGAATGGTGGAAGCGCGAGGCGGCCCTCGGCATTCCACGTTTCTTCGCCGGGATCGGCGGCGAGATTCGGCTCGATGTGGGTGAAGCAACCGTCGGAAATGCGGAGGTCAACCGAGCCCTCACGGCCCTGGAGGGAAACGTTTTGGATGAGCACGAAAAGGCCTTTCTATCGGTGCGGGAGAGGAAAGCTGGGGCTGAGGTGAGAGGTGATTGAGGTGGGCACTGGAGTGGCGCCGCTCGGGAGGCGCGACCAGCCCGGACGTGAGTCGGGCGCGGCCCACCTGCACACGGCGAACCGCGCCGCGCCCCACGGTGCTGTTAGCGGCGCTTCGTCAAGGCTACGCCCACGAGGTGAATGGCAATCGCGACCGCGACCGCGTTGATCGCCGAGATACCCCACGGCACGAAGTAGCCCACGAGACCGCCGGCAATCACGCCGATGACCGCGTGCGGAGCGATGGTCTGCTCCCCAGCATTGGCATCGAGGTAGGCGTGCTTGCGCACGAAGAAGTCCACGATGATGATCGCGCCGATCGGCGGAAGGGCGGCGTTGAGGAAGCTCAGCCAGCCCACGAAGTTCTCGTACAGCCACAGCGCGCTGACCGTGCCGAAAATGCCCGCGATGAGAGTCATGGGGCGGGTGCGCACGCGCGTAATGTTCGAAAAGCCCAGGCCAGAGGTGTAGAGGGCGTTGTTGTTCGTGGTCCAGATGTTCGCGCCGAGCACGAGGATCGCGGGGATCGCGAGGCCCTGGGCGATCATGACGTAGAAGATGTCGTCCTTGCCGGTGAACGCGCCGCCGACAGCGCCGAAGCTGAACATGAGGGTGTTGCCAAGGAAGAACGCGACAACGGTGGTGATCACGGCGACCTTCGCCGAGCGCGCGAAGCGGGTGAAGTTCGGGGTCGCGGTACCGCCCGAGATGAACGAGCCCACAACCATGCCGATACCGGTCACGATCGGCATCGAGCCGTGACCAAACACCTCCACGAGGCCACCGGCCTTGCTCGTCGCCGTGACCATCGAATAAGTGCCAAGGATCGCGATGAGCGGAACCGAGATGAACGAGACGATCTCAATCGCTTTCATGCCGAAGTAGGCGGAGGCAGTCATCGCCGCACCAGCCGCAATGACGATCCACCAGGGGCTAATGTTCAGCAGGTCGGCAACGGGAATACCGAGCATCGCCACACCCACGCCGAACCATCCCATCTGGGTGAGGCCCACGAGGGCCGAAGGAAGCAGCGAGCCGAAGCGGCCAAAGGCCTTGTGGGCAAGAAGATCGAGGCCCATGCCGGTCTTCGCACCGAGATAGGCGAGACCGCCGGTGTAGATCGCGAGCACGACCCCACCGATCGCCGTGGCCCATACGAAGCCGCCAAGATCAAGGCCATTGCCGATCTTCGCGCCCACACTCATCGAGGCCGAGAAGAAGGTGAATCCGAGCATCACGAAGCCCACGGCCCAAAAACCGTGACGCGCGGAAGGGGGAACGGGAGTGAAGCTGAAGTCGGCATCGTGGCCGTGTGCTTCGCTCGGGGCCTGCCCCGAGGCCGTCACTGCGGACTCATTCTTGGCGGGGCGGGCGGAAATGGGGGTGGTTGCGGGGCGCTCAAGCGCTGTGGTGCTCATGCACATTCCTCACGTGAAAACGGGACAAAGGCATGGCTGTACCCGGATCACATGAAGTGCTCGCATGGCTCTCTGTCCATGTCCGTGCACAACCTTTCGAAGGCTAGCACTCATCGCGGTGGATTGGAGCCGGTAATGACGTTCTAGTGGCGCGGCTCGCGTTTGGGAAACTGCGCCATTCGTTTCATCCTCACCGTCACTCTCTATGAAAAAACCAGGCTGCTCCCAGCTCAACAGCCAGGAAACAACCCGATTTCTTCATAGTCTGGATCGGCGTCTCGCCTCAGTGAGTCGCCTCCGTGTCGCCTTTGGCCTCGCCGCCGAGTTCGTGCGCCTTGTCCTGCGCAGCGCCCGCAACGTCGACGACCTTGTCGGCAACGCCCTTGGTCTGAGGGAACTTCTCCTCAGCCTTCGCGGCGAGATCAACGACGGCGTCAGCTGCGGCATCCACACCCGCGGGGAGCTTGTCCTTCGCCGTGTCCGCGAGGGACTGCGCGGCATTCTTGACCTTCTCGAGGGGACTGTTCTCGTTCATCGATGCTCCTTTGGAGATGTACGCCCTGGTGGCGCGGTTTTTGTGTTGGATGAGTTTACGAGGACTTTGTGCGAGCAAACAGGGAGCGCGGAAATCACCGTTCGATAAACTCGAGCGGCCCGATGTTTCCCAGCGAAAGGCGCCTTCACGTGACCAGCCCGGACCTTACAGTTTCCCAGCCCGGACCTACCCCCGGGGTCAGCCGCGGCGGAATCGAGTTCGATGTCGTGGTGCTTGGTGCAGGCCTCAACTCACTGAACGTCACGAACGCCTTCCACGCCGCGTATGGAATGCGCTGCCTCACGGTTCTTCGCACCGCCGTCGCAATAAACGAACGCACCGTGACGAGCGCGCACCTCGCGATTGGCGCGAACGCGAGCGACGAGGAACTCAAGGATGCGCTCGTGCAGCTCGCGCACGATAAAAAGGTCAAGCGACCCACACTTCTACTCACCAACGCCGATTCGTTCGTCGCGTTCCTCGACACCTTCCGCGAGGAGCTCGAGGATCAGTACATCATCGCCCAGGTGGACTCGGCGACCCTCGCGAAACTTGCGGACAAGGCGCATTTCCAACAGACGTGCGCTGACCTTGGCATTCCCACGGTTCCCACGCGCATAGTCGACTTCGCCCACTACGGCAAAGACGACTTCGACGCGCCCGCTTCGCTACCGTGGCCGTTCCCCGTGATCGGCAAACCTGCAAACACCGCCGAGTACTCCCACGTGCGTTTCCCCGGCAAGAAGAAAGTTTTCGTCATCGAATCACAAGGCGAGTATGACAACCTCGTGCGCGCGCTCGGCGAAGCCGGCTTTACCGGCCGGTTCCTATTCCAGGAACTCATCGAAGGTGACGACACCTCCGAGTACTCCATCACCGGGTATCGCTCACGAACCGGCGGCGTTACCCTGACGTGCGCCGCGCAGGTGCTCCTGGGCGAACACACCCCCGACGCCCTCGGCCGGCCCGCCGCCATGCTCACCGGGCCCCACACCCGCATCGTTGAGCAATTCGAGAAGCTCCTCGACCACGTGGACTACGTGGGCTTTGCCAACGTTGACCTTAAAGTCGACCCGAAGAGCGGCACCGCCTACTTCCTCGAGCTCAATCCTCGGCTCGGCCGTAACAACTACTACGTAACCGCCGCGGGTGGCTGCTACCCCGAGCACATTGTCGCCGACTTCATCGACAACGCGCCGCTCGCGCGCGTGCGTGCCGAAGACCGCCATCTCTACTCGATCCTGCCCACGTGGCTGGTCAAGCGTTACGTCACCGAACCGCAGCTGCGCGCGCAGCTGACAGCGGCCGTGCGCGCCCATGGTGTGGACAACCCCTACCTTTATGCCCCCGAAGGAGCATGGATGAAAGGCTTCGCTCTTGCCTCCGGCTTCCGGCAGGTGCAGAAGTTCAGGAAGTACTACCCGAAGGCGACGAACACGGGGTTCTAGTTGTTCCCTCCCACCTCGAGCCAGGCTCGTCCCTCGTCTGCGAACAAATCCGAACTGGGCCTTCCCTTCTTATGTGACGTGTGCCAATACTGGTGGCATGACTGAACAACGCATGCCAATCCCCCCGTTCAATGCTGAATCGGCGGCTCAGAAGGTGCAAGCCGCTGAGGATGCCTGGAATACCCGCAACCCGGAGAAGGTCGCGCAGGCGTACACGGTCGATACCGTGTGGCGTAATCGCGACGAGCACATCGAGGGTCGCGATGCCGTGATCGAATTCCTCACGCGCAAGTGGGAACGTGAGCGAGAGTATCGGCTCCGCAAGAATCTGTGGTCGTTCACCGACAATCGCATCGGTGTGCGGTTCCAGTACGAGTGGTGCGACGAGAGCGGCCAGTGGTGGCGCAGCTACGGCAATGAGATGTGGCAGTTCGACGAAAACGGCTACATGGCGCGCCGTGAAGCGAGCATCAATGATCGCCCGATCGATGAGAGCGAGCTGCGCATTACGCCAGGCGAGGGCGAACTCCCCGTGTGGTGAGATCCTCCGTGATCGTGCAACGAAAGACCCGCGCTTGCCTTCATGAGGAGCGCGGGTCTTCGCTATGCGGAGCGCTTAGCTAATCGTGCGGCGCCTGGTGAGGGCCGCACCTCCTGCTCCGAGTGCGCACGCAGCAGCGATCGTGAGGCCCACGCTCGCGCCGGTGCGCGGGAGGCCGCTCAGGAGGTCGTGGGTGCCATCGGCGACGCGAGCGTCGGATGCGGCAGGCTCGGTGCCACCGGCATCGGAGGCACGGTCGGGTGCGGCACCGCCTTCGGGCGCGGTGTTCTCAGCAGCGCCCGTGTCGTCGGCGGGTGCTTCCGGCATCCCCGGGCTGGTGTCCGACGGTTCAGTGCCCACGTCGCGACCCTGATCGTCAGTCGAGGCCTCGCCCACGACGAACGTGAGGCGCTGGGTTTTCGCGGTCACGTCGCCGCTTTCGGCACGTCGCTCACCGTTGTTCGCCGCCTTCGCGCGCGCGGTCACGTCGATCGTGTACGTTCCTGGCTTCGTAAAAGCCCACGCGGTGTGCATATGAGTTCCGGGAGGAAGAGGGATGTCGGAAGCGTTCTCGCCCGAGGCGTACATGTGCGCGAGCGTGCCGAGATTTTCGGTGTA
Organism: Dermabacter indicis; assembly: GCA_001403775.1. GTDB lineage: Bacteria > Actinomycetota > Actinomycetes > Actinomycetales > Dermabacteraceae > Dermabacter > Dermabacter indicis. The sequence continues at coordinate 476,147 of CYUG01000017.1, read as the reverse complement.
CGCGAACCACGTGCCGCCGTCGGGAGCGCTCACGGGCGTGAGCGTCATCGTTGCCCCGTCCGGGTATTTCGCGCGGTCAAGCTGCTCGCTTGAGAAGCCCGGCCACACGCGGCCTTGCTGCTGCGCTTGCGGGAGAACATACAGCTCGGTGCCCTCGGGTCCCAGAACGTCGTAGCTCTTATCGGCAAGGACGTTGCCTCCGCGCTTGGCCTTGGCGACTTTCGTGACCTCGAGGGTCGTCGAGTCGATCGTGCGGGTCACGGACTTTTTCGCGTGCTGGCGCGAATCGTCACCGAGGGCAACGGTGAAGGTGCCGTCGATGTCCATGACGCGCAGGTCAACGTGGCCGTTGTTGATCGTCACGGGCGTGTTGAGGAGGGAACCGTCGGCCCCCTCCTCTCCCGTGCCCGGGTCCGACGGTTGCCCGCCCTTCTTCGAGCCGGCTTTAGAGAATTGAGTCGAGATGGTTGTGCCGGTGCTTCTAACCGGACCGAGCTTTACCTCTTCGGTGTTGCCGAGTGCGGCACGCGGAAGCGGTTCGAGGGTCAGGCGCAGATCGTACTGATCACCCATGCAGGCTTCGCGATCCACGTCGAACGTGCGGCGGCCGGGACCGCTCACGACGTCAACGTCGCACGTCGCGAACGTCGCACCTTTGTCGTAGAACCCGCCCGTGACGTGATAGGTGAGGGAGTCGTCGGCCGGTGTCGTCTCGAGCGTCATGAGAGTGTCGTTTTTGGCCGCTTTCGCGCTCACCGAAACGTCGCGCGAGGTTGCCTTCACTTCGCCCTTCGGGACGTCGGGTGCGGAAGTGTCGGGCTTTTCCTTGGGGAAGTCACCCGCGTCCTTCGTCGAGGTGACTTCCTCCCCCGTGCTCGAGGTGAGCGGTGCGCTGATCCAGCGTGCGGCACCTTTCGTGGGAACGAATACGGCTTGGAAGGTCGAATTTTTGGAGCCGATCATGTCACTCCACGTGGCCTTGCCGCCCGTCACTGGCACTTCGGCGAGGTGGTAGCCGTCGATGAAGAACACGACGGTGCCTTCGGCTTCGGCGTTGCCCGCGTTAAACGTGAGTTCGGTGAGGTTCTCGTCGCCGTCCTTGTCCTTGCCGGTGTGCGGGGAGATCGTGAAGCTCGGGGTGCCCTCGCCTTTGACGTTTTCGGCCTTGCCGTAGGCGGTTTTGACGTCGCCGAGCTTTTCGTGAGCGGGGTTCGTGCCGCCTACGCGCCACACGAGCGTCGTGGGCGTCGAGGCGATGAAGGTGCCGTCGGATTTGCGTGCGCTTGCCTGGTAGGTGACTTCGTAACGGCCGGGCTTCGTGAACGTCGTGAAGTTGTGGGTGTGCGTACCCGGGTCGAGCCACACGGCGCGCGAGACCTTGTCGTGAGACGAGAAGAGACGCGTGACGGGAAGGTTTCCGTAGGACGAGTAGTTGAACATGTTCATCTCGCCGGGGCCGTTGAAGCCCGTGAGCTCGATCGTGAAGTTCTCGTCCTGGAAATCTTCGATGGGCACTGCCGTGTCGGCGCCGAAGCCCGACCAGATCGGGGTGTTGCCGGGTCCGGGGCTATGGGGCGCCATGTAGAGGTGGTCGCCTTCTTTGCCGAGGAAGCTCAGGCGCGGGTCCTTCGTGACGTCGAAAACGTAGCTTTGCGTGCCGTCGTCCTTATACCCGCGGCCAACCCAGTTCGTGGTCATGTCGAGGGGAAGTGAGTTCCCACCTGACTGAGAGTTGATCTGGAATGTTTGCGCCTCCTTGTTCCAGAAGACCTTGGGCGCGTCGATGTGCGCGGTTGTGCGGACCGTTCGGTCGTCGTCTGGACCCGCGAAAGCAGGCGCGAGTGCAAGCATGAGAGCCGCAAATGTCGCGCACGTGGAGCGGAGAATCCGCATGAACCCCTCCTCTACTGGTAACCATTCTCATTAACAGTACCTGGGGTTGAGCTCTCGTGCCATTCCCGCTAAACCCACACAACAAATCGTGCGCTTCGACATCACGAACGCGCGGACCTCGATTGCGGCCTCGTTGTGTCATAAGGAGGAAAAGCCGCTGCTAGCACCGCCAGAAGTAGCTCAACGCTCGCTCTGCTTGAGCTTTCTTTTCGCGCGGTCGCTCTTGCGGCGCTCGACAACCCAGCGCGGAGCAAAGGGCCACGGAAGTGGCACGCCGACTGCGCCGAGGATCCCGATGGGGATCATGAACACGCTAATGATCCCAAGAATTCGCAGTGGCTCGGCCACAAATGCGCCTCCCGGATACCCCAGTTCTTCGTGAAGAATCAGGAGCGCCCCCACGCTGAACACGGGCGTGCAATAGGGCAGGATCCACAGGTTCGGGACCTCGCGGTAGTCGTCGTACCACTCGGCGTTCTCTTGGTAACGCACGTGGAACATGTAGAACGTGAAAACAGCCGTCGTGACAACGAAGATGGCACTCCACAGGAGAATGTTCACGAGACCACGCTCCTCTCACACGCTCGCGCTGAACGCCGCATGAGTCACCACGTGGAGATCTGCTGTTCGGTGGGAAGCTGATGGGAGGCCATCATGAACAGCACCCAGGCCTCGGTCGGTTCGAGGTAGTGGGCGTTGCCGAAAATCTTTCGCGGCTGCGAATAAAACGACAGGTAGCCGTGAGGGGTTGAGAGCCACGCGGTCGTGACGGGCGGATGCCCCTCGTCGTGCACGCCCGACGCGACGACGGTCTGCTCATACATCCCCTCGGTCACGTCGTGGGCCATGGCTGGCGAGAGTTTCCGCAAGGATTCGGCGGCATCCTGTTGGGCACGTCGCTGCTTGTGCTCCTCGCCAGGTTCAACGACCAAGCCTTCCCACGTGTCGGCCTCAATCTGCACGGCTTCGCCCGATGAAAAGTCTTTCCCCGCAATGGGCACGAGGTCTGCCAGATCGAGAAACACGGTGTACCGGCTCGAAAGGGGATGGGATTGTATGACAAACGTCGGCGGAGTGTCGGTGTCGGGGGTGACGTTGGTTTGCGCGCTCACGCATCCCTCCGGTCCTAGCCAGAGGAAGCGGTTGTCTTCGAGCCCGTCGCCGATCATCGACGTCATGGTGAGGACATAGCGGGGTTCGCGCAGCGTATTCCAGATGCTCTCGGTTCCGCTCGTGACGTGATCATCGCTCGCGACAACGACATCGTTCACGTCCACAACCCGCAGCCCCGAGCGAGGCACTCCGTGCTCGAGCAGTCCCATGAAGCTTTCGAATGAAAGCTCCACGAGGGCGTTCGGGGCGCTCGGGTTCCCGTTCGTGGTCATGATGTCGCCTCCTTCCACAAAAGCCCGTGCCCCATGTTGAGGATGAGCTGCGCGTTCGCACCGAGCATCTCCGTGGGGTAGGTAATCGTCAGGTCAACGTGGGCTCCGTTGTGCACGGCGATCCACTGGAACATCATGAGCGGGATGCCGTCAGGATTTTTATACGACGCGATTCGCAAGAGCCCCGGCAGGCCTTGAAGGCCGACGGTGTCCGCATCAAGATGCACGAGCCGATACTCATCGAGCGCGTGACTATACGCGTCTTCGACCGTGTCTTGGCTCGCCGCTAACTCCTCGAGGGATTCGGTACCGGTTTCCGCGTCTCGTTGGACGAGCACGATGTTCGGGCGGAACTTCTCGTTCCACGTGTCGCTCGACAGGTAGATGAAGAGGCCTTTGTCGGCCCCGGACGTGTCCTCTTCCCAGCCGCGCGGTGCGCACACGTCAACAACGAGCTGCGGGTGCGTGTATGTCGTGACCGGTGCTGGGGCTGCCCTTTCGGGATCAGGCATGACGTCTCCTCACGTGCGCGTTTCCATCCACAAGATTTATCAGCGTTTGCGAACGCCAGCCAATTCTCGGCGTCAATCGAAAAGACTGCCGATGGGGTTTTTGACCTTATCGGCGAGCCAGCCTCCTGCTTTCGATCCGGCAACACCGCCGATGATTCCGCCAACAACACCACCCACCACGGTACCGACCGGACCGGCGAGGGAGCCGATGGCTGCACCGACCGACGCGCCAGCCTTACCGCCTGCCCATCCGCCTGCCGCGGAGCCCGCACCGGTGACCGCGGCGCGTGCGCTTTTCTCTGCGGCTCCCATGTGTGGGTGAGTCTTGGAGTCCTGTTGCCAAGAATCCACGGCGGCAGTTCCGAACGAAAGAGCCGTTCCGGCGCGCGAGGCAATCTTGGAGATTTTGCCAACTTTGTTCCACAGACCGTTGGCGCCTCCGTGGCCCGCGTTGGGGATGCGCGATGTTTTCCCCTCGAGTTTGAGCATGCTCCTCGCGGCGACCGTCTGCAGGGTCTCAACAAAGCCTTTGGGCCGCGCCATGGGGTTCATGGGCGAGGCCTTCGCGAGGAACTGCCCGGGGTTGCTCACGGCGTTCGCATCCCACTTCGTGAGGCCCTTGACGAGCCCCGCGCCGAACTTGCCTCGCCCGGCAATGTTTTGCAAAAGCTTGGGTGCCCATCCCTGGCGGAGTTGAACTCGGCCGTTCTGGAAGAAGTAGGCCATGCTGCTGTATTTGACGCCGTCGAGACCGAGGCGGCTGACCTGGATGAGCCCTCCGAGGGCTCCCTCAACGTTGTTGCCGCGAGTCACGGCCTTGACGAGGGTCTGCCCGATGCTCGAACCGGCCCCCTCGGCAGCGCCCTTAATCGCGTTCGCGCAGCGAGAGTCGGCGCTTTGAATGTCGAGTTTGAGCTGGCTGCACTTTCGATGAAGCTCGTCCTCCCAGAGATCGAGCCTCGTCTGGGCTGCCTCGTCGTTGGGGTCAGCCGCGGCTTTTTCTCGCTGGAATTCCTTGATCTCCGCGAGAAGGTCATCTCGTCGTTTTTTCAGTGCTTCGAGTTCGGTCGCGTAGGTGTCTAATCCGTCGGCAACGTTGTCGGCTGCGGATTTGAGCTCAGCCACCATCTCTTCGGGCGTCATCATCGCTCGGTGGACGTGGTCTTCCTCTGGCGCGTCGTACTGGCCGCGAATGGGCTGCCAAGCGTTTGAGGTCTCTTTCATTTTCTGGTCGACATCCTGGCCCGCGGCTCGAATATCTTGCGCACCGGTGCTCACCGTCGAAGCGTTGTCGACCCCGGGAACGTTGAAAACCACCATGTCAGCCCCTCCTTCGAGCGTTCCTACCGAATCCCAGGCATCTTGGGTGAGGTCGCTTGGTGCGATCCCGATTGGGCGTTCGTGCGCATGGTTTGGTCTCCCTTGCCGTAGTGGTTTACGGCGTCTTCGGTAAAGGAAATGTTGCTGTCGATCATCGTCACGAGTGCCTCACCGGCCAGGTGGAAGGCCTGTCTCACATCCCCCGTGAGCGCCCCCGACGTCTCAGGGCTGTGCGCAAGGCTTCCCCCAAGGCCCGAAGCGTCATCTTTGAGGGTCGTGTTGGCGGTCTTGATGTCAGCGATTGTGTCGCGCGTCTGTGTAATCGTGTTCCTGGCTGCCTCAACCTGAATGTTGTACCGCATGGTGCTTTCCCGACTCTTGGACTAACAAGCTGCTCACGGACTGCAATCGTGAACCAGTTAACATCACGGGAAAATAACGAACCTGAACGTCGCGAGAGCGCATGCGCTGGTTCGTCTCCCCGCACACATACGGGCTTAGAGAAGATCCTCTTCGAAGTAGTCTTCGTCAACGGAGTAGAGCGTGAACTCTTGCGCCTTTTCCACACCAACGCCGTAGGCGAGCATCAGTTTCGTGAGCCGGATGCCATCGATCAGCACGATGCGCCCGTGACGGTAGCCAGCGGCGGTTTGTTCCGCCCTGGCCAAGAATGTAGACGTTGTGATGAATACGCCGAGGTTTGCGCCCTGCGCATCGAGAGAGCCGATGAAGTTACGGATCTCGGGTTCTCCCACCCTGTTGGTGTCGGCATAGCGTTTCGCCTGGATATACACGTTCGTGAGGCCGAGGGCATCCTGGTGGATGATGCCATCAATCCCGCCATCGCCCGAGCGCCCAACATGCTGCTTCTCGCCATAATCGCCGCCGTAGCCCATTGCCCATAACAAGTCGATGACGGCTTTCTCGAAGAACTCTGGCGAGTTTTCCTGGAGGCGCTTCCGGAGGTCGGTTTCAACCTGAGCGTTGAAGTCACGTGTGCGCGTAGCGATGGCCTCGACCGGATCGGCATCTTGTTCGATCTCCGGAACCGCACCGGCAGGGGTGTCATCGGCCGATCGGCGCGCCGCGACCTCGCTTTGATACTCGCGCCACGCCTCCCATTCCGCGAGATCCTTGCCGGTATAAATAGGAAGATTGCGACGCGCAACCGTCAGACCGTCGGGCGTAATTTGATACATCGCCTGCTTCGGGCGATCAAGCAATCGGGCTTTAGTCATGGTTGAGCATGCCCACCCGATTCGGTGTCGATAGCGCATCTGACCGGAATCAAGCCGCTCACCTCGTGTTTCAGCTGTAAGTCCAGCGGCGTCAGCGACAAGTTCACATAGTTCTCGAAAACCACGAACTTTGCCGTCAGCAAGAACGGCTAACACCACCGGCCGAAACTCATCGATTGTGGGGGTATTGTCGGTAGCCATGGTGGACGTCCTAACGATTTCAAAACCAGTCCTCTCCAACGCTACCCTCAGAGCCAACTAACTGAAGAACTAATCTCGAGGGATTCGTCAGTGGATTACCGAATCTTCGACTTAATGCGCACGCGCTACGGGCTCTGCGGGAGTTGGGCCGTGTGGAATGAATCGACTTGGCACCCCGACCCCATCCGGGCTCCGCAGCTAAAACTCGATTCCGTCGTTCGAACTTTCGTAGGCGTGCGGAGCCAACACCACTTGGATAGCGACCTTCCCTCGCTACGGACTGACCTCGTCCTCGTTGCCCTCAACTTTGCCGAGCGGGCCGCCGACATCACCGACGTCACTGACAATTTGAGCTTCGCGAGCTTTCATGAAGAGTGTGGTCGCACAAGCGATAGGCGTCTACGTGAGGCATGCAAAGGCAATGGGCTCGAGGGCGCGTACATTACCGATCTCGTGAAAATGCGAAACGGTACGCTCGCGCCGTTCCGAAGCAGCAAGTCGATGCCCATCAACAAGCTTTTACGGGAACCCAGCTTCGTGAGGGAGCAGTTGGAGGGCCTTTGCGAGGAGCTCCAAACCCTCGGCAGCCACGACCCACTCATCATTGGGCTCGGTGCAGTGGTCTTCAAAGCGCTTCATGCTCCCGCATCCCTTGGCGCGCTTCGGAAGTGTTGCGGAGATGGCGCTCAGGTCGCTCGGATCACTCACTACTCGTCAATGACAGGCATGACACTGCCAAAATACATCTCTCGCGTCGGCCAGGAACTGGCGGGCTTTCGCGATTATCTATAGAGCCCAAGCACTCAAGTTCACGCTCATCTCGTTCGCCAAGGAGGAACTTTGCTTGCAGGCACCCCTTCCGTTGCTCGGGAGCGTGCGGGATCAGTGCTCCTTGCCGGCTCAAGGGTGAACGGAGGGTTCTTTTGACCCGTGATGAGGCGGCTCGAACTGGAAAGTGGAGTGTTCAACGTCGAAATGTCCCGCGACGCAGTGCTGCACTTGGCCGAGTAATTCGGGAATATGTCCGTCGGTAAAGCACTCGTCGTCGACAACAATGTGGGCTGATAGTGCCGGCAGGTCGCTCGCGACGCTCCACACATGCAGGTCATGCACGCGCTGCACGTGGGGAAGTTCAAGAAAGTGGGTGGTGACTTCCTCGAGGTCAATTCCTTCCGGGGCTGCTTCGAGCAGAACTCGGCCGGCGGCGCGCAAGAGATTCCACGCTGCGTGCACCATGAGGGCACACACCAGAAGGGACGCAATGACATCGGCAAGAGTCCACCCGGTCACCATGATGATGAGCGCGGCAACAATGGTTCCGAGGAAGCCGTAGAGGTCGGTGAGAATGTGTTGGTAGGCGCCTTCGATATTGAGGCTCGAGCGATTGGCGCGAGCAACCAACCACGCGACGACGATATTCACGACCACCCCGACCAGGGCAACGATGAGCACGGGGCCACCGTCGACCTCGGGTGGTTCGAACAGACGCCGGACTGCCTCCACAGCGATGACTCCAGCCACGATCAGGAGCGTAATGCCGTTGACCGCGGCGGAGATGGTTTCCACGCGTTTGAGGCCCCAGGTCCACGCCCCTTGCGCAGGCCGAGCGACGAGGCGAATGGTCCATAGCGCTAGCCCGATCGCTCCGACGTCGGACAGCATGTGCCCGGCATCCGACAGCAGTGCGAGGGAGCCAGTCAGGAGGCTGACGATGACTTCGGCGACCATAAAGACGCTCAACACAATCAGGGCCACCCACAGAGTCGTGCGGTCGGCGTCGGCAGAGATGCTGTGGTCGTGTGCCTCGTGAGAGTACTTGCGCCTGTGCGACACGGATGGTTTAGTCATGGCTCGTGCCCTCCCGCTGCGAGGTTTCCCTCAGTTTTTCGGTGCCGTCGAAGAGGGCCGTTGCCGCCGCGAGAAGCGTCTTCGTTTCCTCGGGATGCGGCAAGGTGTAGTACGTCGCGCGGCCATGCGTGTGGCTTGCGAGGAGCCCACTTTTTCGTAGCGAGGCCACGTGCGTTGACACTGTCGATTGGGCAAGACCCACGTGCTCGACGAGGTCCGTCACGCGGTGTTCGCCTAACAGCAAATGCTGGATGATCTGAAGCCGATGACCATCGGCGAGGCTCTTAAAGAGAGTCACCCAGTTCTCACGTTCTTCGAGGGAGGTGTCTTCACCCATATACATCGCCATAGAGCGATAATATCGCATTTAGTCGATGTTAGCCATGCAGGGTCGATCGGCAGAAGCCGCCGCGACCGCCAAAGTCGCGCTTTGACGCCCGCAAAAGCACTACCGCCGCGAGCCTTCGTTTTCAGCGGCGATCATCTCGGCGTAGCGCTCAAAGAGCAGGGTGAGGCGCTCCTCGTTCGAGGTTAGCGCCTTCTTCGCGCCGAACGCTTTGTCGACGACGCGATCGAGCGCAGCGTGCGCCTTGAGAAGCGCGGGACTCATCGCAAGCGGGTTGTAGTGCTCGGCGAGAGAACGCTCGGGGTGCAGCTCACGCGCCGCGATCACACCCTTGCCTGCCTCGATGACTTTTTCGCACAGTTCCAATCCGACGGAGGCAAGCGTCGGAACCGCACCACCAAACCCCACTCACGGAACTGCCCCACCGGGCCGCACCTCAGCCAGGCCGTAGGTAAGCGGTGGCCGCGCAAACCTCACACGGAGGTGTTGGTTGTCGAGGAGGTGCGAGGAAGCGTCGGATCCCCAGGGAACAGGCGGGGCCCCACGGCACGCATGACGTATACGAGCGCAACCAGCACGGGGATCTCCACCATCGGCCCGATCGTGCCCGCGAGAGCCTCGGAGGAAGTCGCGCCGAAGGTTCCGATCGTCACGGCGATCGCGAGCTCAAAGTTGTTCCCCGTTGCGGTGAAAGCCGTGGAGGCGCTCTGCGCATAGCTCATGCCCGATGCCCGTGCTGCAAAGAGCGAGAGACCAAACATGAGCACGAAATACGCGAAGAGAGGAACGGCAACGCTCGCCACACTCCACGGATGCTGAAGGATTTGCCGGCCTTGAAGGCAGAAGAGCACAACGATCGTGTACAGCAGACCGATCATCGCAAGCGGCGAAACTTTCGGCAGGAAGTTATTTTCGAACCACTCACGGCCCTTGTAGTGCTCGCCGATCAGGCGCGAGAGCACACCGAGCGCGAGAGGAATACCGAGGAAAATGAGCACGCTTTTCGCGATTGCCGCGAAGGAGAACTGCGCGCTCGTCGTGTCCAGCCCCAACCACCCGGGCAGAACCTGCAAATAAAACCAGCCAAGCACCGAAAACATGAGGAGCTGGAACACGGAATTGATCGCCACGAGAACAGCTGTTGCTTCACGGTCCGCGCACGAGAGATCGCTCCACACGAGCACCATGGCGATGCAGCGCGCGAGACCCACGATCACAAGACCCGTACGAAGCTCCGGTTCATTCGGCAGGAACACCCACGCGAGGGCAAACATCACGAGGGGGCCCACCACCCAGTTGAGCAGCAGCGAGAGGATCATGAGTCGCCTCTCGCGCACGATCTTGCGCGCCTTCTCAAACCTCACCTTCGCGAGCGGCGGGTACATCATGACGAGGAGGCCAAGAGCGATCGGCAGCGAAATATCGCTGATCTTCACGCGATTGAGAAGCTCCGATGTTTGCGGCACCCACACGCTCAGTGCGATACCCACGGCCATCGCCGCGAGAATGAACAGCGGCAAAAGGCGGTCAAGGATGGACAGTCGAGGTGCGGCAGTATCCTGCACGGTTGTTCCTTTCGGTTACTCGGTGCTTGCGGTCAGCTCTGCAAGCAGGGCTCGCACGCGTCGATCAATATCGTCACGGATGAGGGTCATGCGCTCCTCTCCCTCGATTCCGCGCAGGGATGGTTCGTCGATCTCCCATTTTTCGATCGTGCCGCGCATGCCCTCGATCGGTTCGACCTGCGCGTCACCTCCCACGATGATGGTGCGGTTCGCGGCGCGCAGGATGCTTGGGTCGATCAGCTTCGGGAACTCACCGTCAAAATTTCCTCCGACGGTTGCCACGCTCGCGCGAGAAGCTTCATTGAGCGCCGTTCCCGGCTTCGTGCCCGCTGAATGCACCTCGATCGCATCGTGCGCATGGTGACGCATAAGCGCCGCCGCCATTTGGCTCTTGCCGCCATTTTTCACGCACACAAAAAGCACGCTGGGTTTGCTCATGCTTCATACTCCCGAAGAGGTGACGTCGTTGCCCATCATTTTATGAGCAGCCGTTGCAGCCTCGCATGCCGTTAACTCTACGCCTAGGTCAGGGGCATAAAGGCCCGCCGCAATGGTGGGCAGGCAACCGTCGGACCCCACGCCACATATAGACCGGCCCGGCCCTCCACTAAGGTGGCACCATGACCATCAGAACGCTGGACGAGTTCCTCGACACGGTGCCCGAGGGCCCGAAGCGCGAGCGCATGATCGAGGTTCTCGATTGGGTGCAGGCGACGTACCCTGAGCTCGAGATGCGCATTGCGTGGAGCACGCCCATGTTCACGCATCACGGCACGTTCATCGTGGGGTTCTCGGCGGCGAAGATGCATATGTCCGTGTCTCCCGAGAAGGCAACTATGGATTATCTCGAAGACTTCATGGCCGCACGCGACACCGACCGCACCGCGATGCTCGCCCGCCAGCCGTGGAGCAAGCCCTTCGACTATGAGCTGCTCGCGGAGTTCATCGACTATCAAATTGTCACGAAAAAAGACGTCACGACCTTTTGGCGCCCTTAAACTCGGGACACCCCCGTACATGCGTGGCTGAGGTGGTGAAAAACGACCCGGTTAACGTCGAAAGTGGCGTCCACGCCTCGATTTTTCACCACCTTCACCCGGTACCACCAAAAGTGGGCGCAGGTGCGAGACTGAGCCGCCGCCCAGTCCAATGCTCAATGAGCCAGCGGTCGTGGCTCGCGATGATGAGCGTCCCCGTCCATTCGCCAAAGGCTCGCTCGAGCGCTTCAACAGTGTCGAGGTCGAGGTAGTTCGTGGGCTCGTCGATCACGAGGAACGACGGCGCCTCGTGAAGCGCAAGAGCGAGCTGCGCACGGCGTTGATTTCCAGCAGAGAGCTCGTTGATGCACGTGCGCCACATGGAGGGGTGCAGCATTCCCGATCCGCGCTCCCCGATCCCCTCGGTCCACACCTCGCGCGTGAAGTCTGGATCGCCCATGCGCGGCAAGCGTTGCGGCACGTATCCCACGGGCCGGTCACACGACACGGAACCGTGCGCACTCGCGCTCGTAGGCGGCTCACCCGTGGCGATCCAGTTGAGGAGCGTTGATTTGCCGGCGCCGTTACCGCCCGTGACGAGCAAGTGCTCGCCGCGAGACAAGTCGAGGGTGAGCGGCGCCAAGCGGCCCTCAACGGCGGCGGCGCGCGCGGAAAGGGCGAGGCCAGCGGCGTTCTGCGCGGGCGCGAGCGGGAACGTCAGGTCGTAGGAGCGGGGCCGACGCACCTCCCGCTCCTCCAGCGCCTCAAGCTTTTTGTCGTCGTTGCGCGTGCGCCGAGTTGAAGTGGCTTGCGCGCGATCGGCAAAGAACTTCTTTGCCATACCGCTCGCCTCTGCGAGACGCACCCCTCCGCTCGCGATCGCCCCCGCCGCTTGGCGGTGCTCGCCAATCTCTCGCTTCTCGCTTTGCTGCGCCGCGTGAATCTGCGCATGCGCCTTTCGGGCCTTGTGCTTCGCCTTGAGGAACTTCGAATACGAGCCCGAGGTGCGATACACACCGTGAAGCTCGTGTCCCTCGGCCGTTGCGAGCGCCTGCCACGTCGCAACGTCGAGGTCGTAAATCGCCGTAACAGTTTCCTCGATGAACGCGCGGTCGTGGCTCGACATGAGCACCGGCCCCTCCCACTGGCGCACGGTGCGCGCAAGGAAGGCTAAGCCCTCGGCGTCGAGATGGTTCGTAGGCTCGTCGAGTATGAGCGCCTCGGGCCGCGCGATGAGCATCGCCGCAAGCGGAAGCCTCCCCCGCTGGCCTGGGGAAAGTGTTGCCACATCACGTTCGCGGCCCTCCCCGGCGAGCATCGCAAGGCCAAGCCCCGCAAGCACTTCATCGATGCGCGACTCAAGCGACCACACATCGCGCGCGGTCATTTCCGCGAGCAGCGCGTCATACTCGCGCTCATCACCCGAGCTTTCACCCGCAGCTTGCGCCATGTGCGCCGTGACCTGCTCGAATCTCGCAGAAAGGGCACGAACGGGCGCGAGTGCCTCATCGAAATACTCGCTTACGCGCCCCGTGAAGTTTTCTGCCGACGGAGGCTGGCAAGCGTCGGACCCCATTCCTTCCCACGTGACCGCGCCACCTTCGGGCGAGAGCTCCCCGAGCGCAAGCCGAAGCAGAGTGGTTTTGCCGCACCCGTTCGGCCCCACGAGGCACGCGCGCTCCCCCGCACCCACGCGGAAGGTCACGCGCTCGAGAAGCGGGCGCGAGGAGAACGAGAACGAGACGGAATCGAAAACTAGAGCAGCCATGACACCTCCCGTTCTTTGGCTCAGATCCTACAAACTCTACTTTGCTAGTGTCACTCGCGTGAATCTCAAATATGAAACCCATCACGTCACGAGCTCGAATCCCGACGACCACCCCTGGTATCCCGCCTGGCTCACCGCCGTCCAGCAGGGATTCCACGACCCCTACCCCTCGCAGAAATTCCTCGAACACCAACTGAAAATCGACGCGGAACGCAAGGCGACCGCCCGCACGGTTCTCGACGACGACCGTCGCAAGTATGGCCTCGGCAAGGATGTTCCCGTTGCGACCTTCATGGATTACACGGGCGAACTCAACGTGGGCGGCAAGGTCATCGACTGCCACCAGATCAGCGAAGTCACCGTTCTCGCTTCCCACCGCCGCCAGGGCATCGCGACGACCCTCATGACCGAGTCGCTCGCCGAGGCGAAGAAGAAGGGCCTCGCCGTTGCCGCCCTCACCGCGACCGAGGCCGCGATCTACGGGCGCTTCGGTTTCGGCCCCGCGATCTTCAGCACGTCGGTTGAGCTGCATGCCGGCTCAGGCTTTAGCGTTTCCGCGCCCGTCACCGGCACGTGCGAATACATCGACGTCACTCAGCTCGCCGAAGCCTCCCGCTTCGTGTTCGATAAGTTCCACGCGCGCCAAACCGGCTCGATCAACCGCTGCGCGCCCGAAATGGAGATCCGCAACGGCTCGATTGACAAGCCCACGCGCGAGCCCAACAACAAGACCCGCGCGATCGGTCACTGGAACGAGAAGGGCGAGCTCGACGGCTACGCGACGTGGCGCCTCGAAAGCCGCGGCGGCGCCCTCGACGTGATCGACTTCGTCCCCTGCAACACCGACGCGAGCATCGCGATGTGGGCGTTCCTCGGCTCCCTCGACCTCGTGCGCCGCGTGCGCTTCAACAACGCCCGCAACGACGAACACCTCCCCTGGGCCCTCGCCGATCGCCGCCGCTACCAGATCAACGAGCACAACGACTTCCTGTGGCTGCGCGTGATCGACCCGGCCGCGCTGCTCGAAGCCCGCAACTACTACACCGAGGGCGACGTCACCTTCCGCGTCGTGGACTCGATGGGGTTTGCCGACGGCACCTGGCGCCTCACCGTTCAGGATGGCAAGGGCACGTGCGAGCCCTACGAGGGAGAGCCGCAGGTCGAGATCGATGTTCCGGCTCTCGGCTCGACTCTCCTTGGCGGCGTCAACATCCAGGCCCTCGAAACCGTGGGTTGGGTGCGCGGCGATGAGGATGCAGTCGACAAGCTCGGCATTCTCCTGCAGCGTCGTCGTGAGCCGTGGTGCGTGACCTACTTCTAAACAATGTCGACGCCGCCTCATGCTGCGGCGCAAAAGCCCTGGCGTACCTTAGCGACCTTTGGTGAGCTTATGCGCTAGGGCTTTGTCTTCAAGCTCCGCGGATTGGGGAAATGCGTCGTTTAAGGATGCTGCCAAAGACTCGAGACCGGCAGAACGTGGAGGGGGACTCCTCCGTTTTTCATGGTGACTGCGCGCGTTCCCGAGTACAGCACCACGCGCGCCGCGACTCTGCCCCTGAAGGGAGCTGATCCCGCATCAAGGTTTTTCCACGCGCGTTCCGTCACGGTTTCGGCCGCCTTTACTTCGATGATAATCAAGCGAGAATCGGCAAATTCAACAACAATGTCGATCTCCTTATCCCGTTCGCGATAGTGGTGGAGGCTGAATCGCTCTCGTGACCAGGTCGATTGCGCTCGCAGCTGCTCCCCCACAAACGACTCAAGTGTTGCCCCGAAAAGCTCCGCGCCCCCCGCGACGCGCGTCTTTTCGAGCGTGAGCCCTGATAGAAACGCGGCAAGGCCCGAATCAGCCACGGCGACTTTCGGGCGTTTGACCACGCGATTGGTGAAACCCACTCCCCACCCGGGCGTGACATCAAGAAGGTACATGCGCTCAGCGAGAGCGAGATAGTCCCCGAGTGCGGTCTCGCCGATTCCGAGAGCCCGTGCGGTTTTCGCTTTCACGAGTTCCGATTGCCCCTGCTCCGCGATGTGCCGCAAGAGTGCTCGCAACTGGGAAGGGAACTGGCCTCCCGCGAGCTGAGGCGCATCATGCTCGATGAGTGAAGTGACATACGAATCGAACCACCGTGCTTTGCGGCGCTCCCCTTCACGCTGTAGGGGAACCGGATAGCCGCCAGCGAGGACCATGCCTCGAAGCTCATCGCCCCCGGAGTACGAGACGTTGCCGGCATTTGCTCCCGCCGCGCCTTCGAGAATCCACGAGACCCAGTCCTCGGGCTCTGGCCGTTCCGTAATTTCGCCCGGCGTAAGCGGATACACGCGGAGAAACTCCGCACGCCCCGCGAGAGAATCGGAAACACCTGGAGTGCGCAGCAGATCGGACGATCCGGTGATCGCGAATCGTCCCGGGCGCCGGTCAGCATCGATCGTGCGTTTCAACTCAAGTGCGAGCGCAGGAACGCGCTGCGCCTCATCGACCACAAGGGTCTTACCCTGCGCCTGTTGTAAAAACGCTGCCGGGTCCGCTTCCGCGAACGCTCGCTCAAGTGGATCATCGAGAGTGACCATATGAGCGCGTTGTGGATCAACAGCCTGCCCCACAAGCGTTGATTTCCCCACCTGGCGCGCGCCTTGAACAACGAGCAGAGGCGAGTCCTCGAGGATCTCCCGAGCGATTGACACCGCATGCCGGGGAATGTGGGAGTTTACCGAGTTCATGCGCTTATTCTATGCGCCTCCACGCAGAAAAAACGAGGATTTGCCACGCCATTTCCGAGGATTCGCCACCCTCTATGCGGGGATTTGCCACCCCATTTCCGAGGATTTACCACCTCGGCTCGGCACCACCGATCACGCATATCAAGGCATGAAGAAACCCCAGGCCGGCTCTAGCCGACCTGGGGTTTTATTTGTGGAGCTAACGGGACTCGAACCCGTAACCCCCTGCTTGCAAAGCAGGTGCGCTACCAATTGCGCCATAGCCCCCGGTATGTCAGCGGGTCTGCTCCTCGGCATCCTGCCAAAGATCATCCCTCAACTGTTTTTCTTCAACTTTCCGCCAGGCGAAGAGGCCGACGGCGGTGGAGGCGATGAGCAAGAGAAGTGCGCGTAGATACTTCACGGTGCCTCCGTTCGTTGAGTGGGCCTAGCTGGACTTGAACCAGCGACCTCTGTCTTATCAGGACAGCGCTCTAACCGACTGAGCTATAGGCCCCCCTGGAGCAACTTGCGTAACTCCAACGAGGAAACACTCTAGCCCAGTGTGGGCCCCTCGCACAAACACGAGCGCGCATGTGTATGGGACGCCACACGGGCGAGGGTGCTGCAGCTTAATTATCCGTCAGCGTGACCTTCAAGCCGCCGAGCAGTGAGGCCACGATGTTGTACAGGAACGCGAACAGCGTGCCGAGCGCGGTAATGATCACGACGTTGAGCACCGCCACGATCACCGAGTAGGAAAGCATCTTCGAGAACTCGAAGTACTCCATGAACGGCAGCGGTTTGCCGCTGTTGAGGTCGGAGCCGATCTGGTTGATCTGGTCCCACAGACCAATCGAGTCGACGATCTGCCACAAAAGCGCCACGGCAATGATGAGCGCAATACCGAACGCGATCGCCACGAGGAACGACAGTTTCATGACGCTCCACGGGTCGAGCTGCGAGAGCGTGAGCTTCACGCGTCGACCTCCCTGGCGCGGCGCCTCTTGCGCGGACGCAGCGTCATGGGCGCCGGGTGCGGGGCGGCCGGCAGGCTGGTGGGTCGTGCGGCTCTTCGGAAGTGGCTGCGCGCCCTGGCGCTGGGTGCGGGAAGTCCCCGCCTGGGATGCTTTGGAAGCGGAAGGTGCGGGAGTCTGGTCGGCTTTACGGTCCGACGCTTGCCCGCCCACACCATGGCCTCCATTGGAGCCCTGTGCCTGGGCGTTCTTCTTCGTGCGCGAGCTCGACTTCGGCTCGTCGCTCTCTCCGCTCTTGATCGCGTCGATGCGGCTCGTGACGCCCTCCGAAAGCGCGTCGGTGGCATTGCGGGTCTCGGCGCTCTGCTCGAGCCCGCCCTGCTTCGCGATCGGCTGGGTCTTATCGTCGCTCGTGGAACTCACGGTGTTCTCCTCGCTCATTCAATCAGTCCGAGACTACGGCATCGCCGGCATCGTCGCTGTCAGTCGACTCGCCTTCCGTGGCCGTGTCGGTCTCACCGGATTGTTCGGCTTCGGCGTTCTCGGCAGCTTCGCCCTGCCCGGTGACACCCTCACCGGGTGCCTCCGTGACCTCGTCATCGTCCTCCTCGTGTTCGCTTTCCTTGAACACGTTGACGAGGATGATCGAGTCTTTCTGGTCGGGCTTCGCGAACACCACGCCCATCGTGTCACGGCCCTTGGAAGGCACGCCCGCCACGGAGGACCGCACGACCTTGCCCTTCTCCATGAGCACGAACACTTCGTCGGTTTCTTCAACAATCGCGGCGCCCACGAGGTGACCGCGGTCGTTCGGAAGCTTCGCGACCTTAATGCCAAGGCCGCCGCGACCCTGCACGCGGTACTCATCGATCGAGGAACGCTTCGCGAAACCGGAATCGGTCACGGTGAACACGAACGTGCCGGGGTGGGCGACGTCCATTGCAAGAAGTTCATCGTCGCCGCGGAACTTCATGCCCGTCACACCGCCCGTGACGCGGCCCATGGGGCGCAACACGTCGTCGGAAGCGGGGAAGCGCACGCTCTGGCCGTTCTTCGACACAAGCAACAGGTGATCGTCACCGTTGACAGCGCGGGCCGCCACAAGCTCATCGGTGACGAGGGAACCGTCGGACCACTCAAACTCACGCAGGTTGATGGCGATCAGGCCGGCGCTGCGGTTTGAATCGAACGCGCTCATAGCGGTCTTCTTGACGATGCCGTGCTTGGTGGCGAGCACGAGGTACTCGGCCTCGTCGTATCCGCCGATCACGAGCACCGAGCGGATCGACTCGTTCGGCTGGAACTCGAGGAGGTTCGCGATGTGCTGGCCCTTCGAGTCGCGCGGCGCCTCGGGAAGTTCGTAGCCCTTGATGCGGTACACGCGGCCGAAGTTTGTGAAGAACAAAAGCCACTTGTGGGTCGTGGTCGTGAAGAAGTGGTCCACGACGTCGTTCTCGCGCAGGCTCGCGCCGCGCACGCCCTTGCCGCCGCGTTTTTGCGCGCGGTATTCGTCAGTCTTCGTGCGCTTAACCCAGCCGCCGCGCGTGATCGTGACGACCATGTCCTCTTCGGGGATGAGGTCCTCAACGGACACATCGCCATCGAACGGCACGATCTCGGTGCGGCGATCATCGCCGTACTTGTCAACGATCGCTTCGAGCTCTTCGCTCACGATTTCGCGCTGGCGCTGCTCGCTGCCAAGGATTTCCTGGTACTCGAGGATCAACGCGGCAAGGCGATCGTGCTCTTCGGTGATCTTCTGGCGCTCGAGGGCCGCGAGGCGGCGCAGCTGGAGCGCGAGAATCGCGTTCGCCTGAATCTCGTCGATGTCGAGAAGCGCGATGAGCGCCGTGCGGGCCTCGTCCACGTCGGGAGAGCGGCGAATAGTCGCGATCACCTCGTCGAGCGCGTCGAGCGCCTTGAGGTAGCCGCGGTAAATGTGGATCTGCTCCTCGGCCTTGCGGAGGCGGAAGCGCGTGCGGCGCACGATGACGTCAATCTGGTGCTTCGTCCACTCACGCACGAACGAGTCGATCGAAAGCGTGCGGGGAACATCGTTGACGATCGCGAGCATGTTCGCGGAGAAGTTCTCCTGAAGCTGCGTTTGCTTATACAGGTTGTTGAGCACAACCTTCGCGACCGCATCACGCTTGAGAGTCAGCACGAGGCGCTGGCCGGTTTTACCGGAAGTTTCATCGGTGATGTCGGCGATGCCCTGGATGCGACCGGCCTTGACGAGCTCGGCGATCTTGCGCGCGAGGTTATCGGGGTTGACCTGGTAGGGAAGCTCGGTCACCACGAGCGCGAGGCGGCCGTTGATCTCCTCCGTCTTGACGACCGCGCGCTGCGTAATCGAGCCGCGGCCCGTGCGATACGCCTCCTCAATGCCCTTGCGGCCCGTGATCGTCGCGCCATTCGGGAAATCGGGGCCCTGGATGCGCTCAATGCACGCCTCGAGGAGCTCTTCCTTCGTGGCCTCGGGGTTCGTGAGCAACCACTGCACCGCCGAAGCGACCTCGCGAAGGTTGTGCGGCGGGATGTTCGTGGCCATACCCACGGCGATACCCGCCGAGCCATTCACGAGAAGATTCGGGAAGCGCGAGGGCAACACTACAGGCTCATCGACCGTGTTGTCGTAGTTGCCCACCATGTCCACGGTGTCTTCGTTAATGTCGCGCACGAGCTCGAGGGCGAGCGGCGACATCTTGCACTCGGTGTACCTCGAGGCCGCGGCGCCGTCGTCACCGGCCGAGCCGAAGTTGCCCTGGCCGAGCACGAGCGGGTAGCGCAAGTTCCACGGCTGCACGAGGCGCACGAGCGCATCGTAAATCGCGGAATCGCCGTGCGGATGGTACGTACCCATGACCTCGCCCACGACCTTCGCGCACTTGCTGAAGGAGCGCTCGGGGCGATAGCCACCGTCGTACATGCCGTACACAATGCGGCGGTGCACGGGTTTAAGGCCGTCGCGCACATCCGGGAGCGCACGCCCCACGATCACGCTCATCGCGTAATCGAGGTAGCTCTTTTGCATCTCCTTGTTCAGATCCACCTGGAAGATCTGATCGCCCTCATCCTCGTCGATCGCGTCAACGGTGGTGGTGAGGCCCTGCGGAATCGCGTGTTCGAGGTCCTCGGCGCTCTTCGGGCCCTGATCTTCGATGTTCTCGTCGCTCATGTCTTCTCCCCTAGTCTTCCTCGCGTGAATGCTCTCTCAATAACCGCACTTCGCCTTTCGGCGCGCGGTTTAGATATCGAGGAAGCGCACGTCCTTCGCGTTTTCCTGAATGAACCGGCGGCGCGCGTCAACGTCGTCGCCCATGAGCACGCTGAACACCGCGTCGGCGTCGGCAGCTTCGGCCATCGTGACCTGCTTGAGGGTGCGCAGGTCGCGGTCCATCGTGGTCGTTTGCAGTTCGCGCCAGTCCATCTCGCCGAGACCCTTGTAACGCTGAATGCCGTTGTCCTTCGGAATGCGCTTGCCGGCGGCACGGCCTTCTTCGAGCTTGCGGTCACGTTCCTCGTCGCTGAACACGTATTCGTGCGGCGAGTTCGTCCACTTGAGGCGATACAGCGGCGGCATGGCGATGAACACGTGCCCGAGTTCGATGAGCGGGCGCATGTAACGGAACAGCAGCGTGAGCAGAAGCGTGCAAATGTGCTGGCCGTCAACGTCGGCATCCGCCATGAGGATGATCTTGTGGTAGCGCAACTTGGTGGGATCGAAATCCTCGCCGATACCCGTGCCGAACGCCGTAATGAGCGAGCGCACCTCGGCATTATCGAGAGCGCGATCTAGCCGCGCCTTTTCCACGTTGAGGATCTTGCCGCGGATCGGGAGAATCGCCTGGGTCTTCGGGTCACGGCCCGAAACCGCTGAGCCGCCTGCCGAGTCACCCTCGACGATGAAGATTTCGCTGATCGCGGGGTTGCGGCTCGAGCAGTCACGAAGCTTGCCAGGCATGCCGCCCGTTTCAAGCGGTGACTTGCGGCGGGTCGCGTCACGCGCCTTGCGCGCGGCCTCGCGAGCCGCAGCCGCCGACTGCGCCTTCGTGACGATCGTCTTCATCTCGTTCGGGTGAGCCGAAGCCCAATCGCCGAGCTTGTCGGTCATCACCTTCGACACGAACGTGCGCGCGATCGTGTTGCCGAGCTTGGTCTTCGTTTGCCCCTCGAACTGAGGCTCGCCGAGCTTCACGGACACGACCGCCGTGAGGCCCTCGCGGATGTCCTCGCCCGTGAGGTTCGCGTCCTTTTCCTTCATGAGGTTGTTGGAGCGCGCGTAGCGGTTGATCACGCCTGTGAGAGCGCTGCGGAAGCCCTCTTCGTGCGTGCCGCCCTCGTGGGTGTTAATGGTGTTCGCGTACGTGTGCACCGACTCGGAATACGCCGTGGTCCACTGCATCGCGATCTCCACGGAGATCATGTGGTCTGTGTCTTCGCTCTCGAAGCTGATGATCTCCGGGTGGATCACCTCGGCGCGCTTTTGCTTGTTGATGTACTTGACGAAGTCCTCGAGACCCTGTTCGTAGAGGAACGTCACGGTCTTGGTCTTGGGCTTCTCGGCCGTGTCGGCGCCCGCATCCGTGGGGCGCGCCGCGTCGTTGATGCCGTCATTTTCGTCGACATCTTGGTCAAGGTTGTCGAGATCCGGGAGATCATCGTCAAGGGGGTCTTCCACCTGGCGGTGATCCGTGAGGGTGATCTTGAGGCCCTTGTTCAGGAAGGCCATCTGCTGGAAACGCTTGCGGAGCGTTTCAAACTCGTACTCGGTGGTCTCGAAGATGTCGCCGTCAGCCCAGAACGTGAGCGACGTGCCCGTTTCTTCGGTTGCTTCGCCCTTCTCGAGCGGGGCGTTCGGCACACCGTGCGTGTACTGCTGGCGCCACACGTAGCCGTCGCGCTTAATCTCGACCTCGAGACGCTTCGAAAGCGCGTTCACCACGGAGGAGCCCACGCCGTGAAGGCCACCCGAAACCGCGTAGCCGCCGCCGCCGAACTTACCGCCCGCGTGAAGCACCGTAAGCACGAGCTCAACGGCGGGCTTCTTCTCGGTGGGGTGCATGGCAACGGGGATGCCGCGGCCATCGTCGATCACGCGCACGCCGCCATCCTCGAGCACGTCCACGGTGATCTCACTCGCGTAACCCGCGAGCGCTTCGTCAACCGAGTTATCAACGATTTCGTACACGAGGTGGTGAAGGCCGCGCTCGCCGGTCGAACCGATGTACATGCCTGGGCGTTTGCGAACCGCCTCGAGGCCTTCGAGGACGGTGATGTCCGAGGCGTCGTAATGCGGTGCGTTTTCCTGGGCTTCGCTCACGAAGGAATCTCCTTGATGATCAACGCCGGGTCGGTCGAACCCGGGTGTGAGGATCGAGGGCCCGTGAGCCATCGCCACCCCTACATTCGGGGCCGGGCCCATTTCGGGGGCCCGTGGCCTCTCAGGGCCATTTGCGGGCCGCTGAGCGGGACTCGACCACTCTCAACCCTCAAATTTTACCGCACGGCAACGGCGAAAGTGGGCTCATGCGAATAGATCGCGGTCCCGTGTGTCGGTCAGCACAGCCCGCCCTCCCGGATTCCATAGGGTTTATGGGGGTTTGAACCTCCCGCAACTCTGAATTGCAGAGGGCTAACGGGGGTTTGGGCGACCGAAGCCCTCGGATTGCATAGAGCTAACGGGGGTTTGAACTACCAAGCGCGACCGGGCCCGACCGAAATAACCCCCACAACCCCTATGCAATCCAAAGAGGGCGGGGCGGGGCCGGCGAAAATAACCCCCACAACCCCTATGCAATTCAGAGAAAAGGTGGGGTGCGAAGTCCGGCGCTTGCCGGCCTTCAGCACCCCACCATGTCTTTACCCGTTTCCGGGCCTACCTCAGGCATTACTGCTTCGAGGGCTCCCGCCTCTTCGCATGCCCGTCCGTTACTTCTTGCCGCGCCTCCTCGCGAGCACGACAATCGCCAAACCGCCGAGCACGATGAGCGCCGCGACTCCCGCGGTTGCCGCAATCTCAGCGCCCGTGCGCGGGAGACCACCGGGACGACGCGAGATCGAGCCCTGCGAGAAACCGTCGGACTTACCCGGGGCCCGATCGCTCTCGGAGCCGCCACCCTGGCTGCCACCATCCGAGCCACCATCGGTGCCGTCGTCCCTCACGGGCGGCTGACCCGGGTTCGTGCCGCCGTCCGTATCAGGATTCTCGGGCCGATCGGGAGCGTCATCACCGGGATGAGCCGGCTCGGCTGGCTCCTGCGGCGCGGGAGGGTCGACCTTCTCGGTGATCGTCACCGTCACGGTGCGCATGACGACGCGCTTATCGGCATCGGTCGCGACGAGCGTGACCTTCTGCGTTCCGGGGACGAGCACGGTGCCGGGCGCGAGGCCGAGAACCGTGTCGCCTTCCTTGAACGCGGAGCCGTCATCGGTCACCGAGTAATGGTCGAGCACCAACTGCGCAGCCTTGGCCTGGTCCGCAAGCGCGCCCTGCTCAACCTCAAACTTCACCTCGTCGGGGCCTTCGATGACCGCATCGTCGTCCACAAAGAACGTCGTGGTGATCGTCTTCTCGTTGCCGGCAAGATCGGTTGCCTTCACGCTCACCGTATGGAAGCCAGCGGGGAGGTCAGCCGTCTTAATGCTCGTGCCGAGCCGCGTCTGCGCGGTGCCCGTCTCAGTGCCGTCTATGAGCGACACCGGTTCCGGAGCGAGCCGCTCGCCCGGCTGAGCGGCCTCACCATCAGTCGCATCATCCAGCTGGGTGATCGGTTCGGCGTTGTCACCGTCGGTCGTCTCCGGCGGTGCGAGCACGCTCTCAACACCAACGGTCGTGCTCGTGAGTTCGGTGTCCTCGTTGAAGACCTCCTTGCCGTTGAGGCTCACGGAGACATTCGCGAGGTTGTCGTCCTCACCAAAGGCCTCGAGCTCGCGTTCGTCGCGGATAACCTCCATGTTCTCGACCGTGTCGAGACCCACCGTGGGGTCGGTCTTATCCACCACCACCGGAATCACCGCGACGAGCTCGTTGCCCATCGTGTCGTTCGAGTACACAAGGAGCTTGTCGCCGTCGCGCACCGTGACGAGGTGCTCGAAGTCCTTACGGTTCACGTCCTCGCCCGTGCGGTTGAAGCGCGCGAAGTCCGTGAGGTACTCGTTGTTGATCGCCAGGTAGTGACCCCAACCGTCGTCACCGATCGTGCCCTTGAAAGTCACGTCCTCGGTGTTCGTGTAGAGGGTGCCGCCCACGAGATCGGGCTCGGTAAAGTCGAGGCTCGGCGGAGTGACATCCACCCACAGGCGGAACGAGCCATTGTACTGCTCCTCGCCCTTGTCGTCCTTCACGATCTGCTGGAAGTCGAGGATGCCCACCTCGATCGGGAGGTCAACGCTGAACGTGTCGCCCTCGATCGTTGCGGCAATCGGCTCGTTCCGCGTGATCGTGCCATCCTTCGCACGCGCCGTGGGGATGAACTCGATCGAGCTCACGGGATCGTGGATCGTGCCCGTGAGATGCAGGGCTGTGCCGTCCTCGCTCACACCCTCGCTGGTCGAATTGATGTCGCACCAGTTCTCCTCCGCGTTGCACGTGTCGATGTCGTACGTGGGAAGCGCAAACGAGCTTTGCTCAGGCTCGTCTTTGGGGACCTCGCGGCCCTCAATTTCCACGTCGAGGGTGCCTTCCGTGGCACCGTTACTCGCCACGATGGTCACGACGGGAACGTTTGCGTCAACCGTTCCGGTGAACGTGAACGTGCCATCCTCCTTGACCTCAACGGGCTCGTTGAAGATCCAGGCCTTGAGCTCCGCACCTTCGCGCTCGTCCGCGATCGTGCCGGAAAGCGTGTACGAACCGTCCTCACCAACAACGAGCTTGTCGTTCTCATTGAGCACGCCGCCATTGAGGGTGATGGTCGGGGCCGTCACGTCCTGCTCAACTGTGATGGTGCGCTTCGCGATTTCCTTGCCGGAGGCGTCGTAGGCAACGACTTCGAGCGTGTACGGCTTCGGGCCTTTATAGGCCTCATCAACGTACTCGAACGTGCCCTCCACGATCTTCGCCTCGTTGCCGTTCACGCTCACGCGAGAAACGTCTCCCTGAACGACGCCCGATACTTCGAGGGCACCGTCGGAATCCTGACCCACGTACGCCCTCTCGCCTTCGGCGATGCTGTACCCGTTGACGCTCACGAAAAGCGGCTCGTTGGTGAACGTCACGACCTGAGAGCCTTCGTTGAAGCCGTTATCGACCGCGCCGACCGTGACGTACGGCGTTGCGGCATCAAACGTCGCGACGAAGCTGCCGTCGGTCTGCTTTTCGACCTCGACTGTTTCACCATTCGGGTCGAGCACAAGCGGGTCATCCAGGAGACCGGAGCCGTCATTGTTCTCCACGACCGTGAAGTGCACGCGGCCCGGTTCCTTGTCGAGGATTGTCACCTCGGGCGCCACGGTATCCACCGTGAACGAAAGGTCGGTGACCTGAGGCTCGTACCCCTCGGCAATCGTGGCCTTGAGGCGGAACGTGTAGGAGCCGTCCGCAAGCGGCTTCTGCTCGCCCGTCGACGTGTCCCACAGGGTGCCGTCGAACGAACGTCCCATGTAGGTGAGATCGCCGTCAAAGGCGGTCGGCACCTTCGCGCCGATCACGCGTCGAATCATCTCGTCCTTGCCGAGGGTCGCGATGACCTTGTCGTTGGAATCGAGAATCTCGTATTCAATCTCGTCGGCGTTACGCATGAGGAGGATGCCCGGCGTCACGGTATCGAGGATGTCATCACCGTTCGGCGAAAGCGCGAGCGGTGCCTCATCCGGGTAGTTGAACAGGGCGGTCTGCTCACCGAGCGAACCCACGAGATTTGTGTTGTCCGAGGGGCCATCCTCGACCCACTGCTTACCCGGCTCCTGGATGATGTTCTCCTCGTTCCAGTCGCCCACGAAACCGAGGTAGGGAACGGAAAGATCAAGCGCGTCATTCTCGCCCTTGAACTGGGCCCAGCCCTCGATGAAGTGATCGCCGGAAGCGTGTGGGGTCAAGGTGAACTGCACCGTGGCGGTTCCGCCGGCGGGCACGGTCACGTTCGAGGCCGACGCCGCAAGCGACTCGCTCGAGACCTTGGCGAGAGTTGGCTGCCCCGCCTCATTCGTCTCGCCGAGCACCTTCTGCGCGGGGATCGAGAACGAACGGTCCTGATCGCCGCGGTTCGTGAGGGTCACCGTGAAGCTCGTGGGGCCGTTGATCTGCCGCAGTGCGACGGCCGCTTCGCCCTCAACCGTTGCGGTCACATCGGTCGCGAGCGCGCGATCAACTTCCGCGAGGCCTGCACCGATCTGGCGCGGGAGATACGGAACGCCATCCTCGTTTTCGATGATCTTCGCGGTATTCATGAGCGACGTCTCGATGAGCTCCACGCGCTCCGCGCCCGTGATGTTCGGGAAGCGCTCCGTGAACTTTTCCGTGAGAAGCGCGCTCAGGCCCGCCACGTTCGGGGTCGCCATCGACGTGCCGCTCATGTTCTCGTAGCCGTCCTCGCCGACCGTCGAGTACACGTTGCCGCCGATGCCCGCGAGCTGCGGCTTGAACGACAAGTCGTTCGGCGTGCCCCACGACGTGAACGAGCTCGGCTCGAGACCGTCGGGGGCCGGATCCTGCTTGATCTCGTCCGTGAACGTCACGGTCGCGTTCGGATCAGTCTCGAGAGCATCCATGAGCTGGTGGCCCTGCTCGTTCGTGAGAGCAACGCCGAAGGTGTCAAACTCCTCGATGCCCGCCATGCCGGCATAGCCTTCTTGCCCTTCACCGTTGAACACCATGACGCCCTCGGCGCCGTGGTCAAGGGCGTACTGGAACTTCTCCGCGAAAGAGATCTCGCCGCGCGCAATAAGCGCGTACTTGCCAGTGAGGTCGGCACCGTCCTTGTAATCCTCGAGACGGCCGAAACCCACGTACTCGTACGGGTGAGGCTTGCCGTCGGGCGAGCCAACGCCCTCGAGGTAGCCGATATCGGTGCGCTCCCCGTTCGCCTCGAAGTACGCGAGCGGAACGCTCAGGGTCGAGTTATTGATCGACGCGATCGAGAACGCCGAATCGTTCGTCGAGGGGCTGCCCGCCACACCGTCGTCAAGACGCCCAAGCACATCGTTGGGGCCGCCATCAAGCGAGAAGTTCTGCCCCTCGTTACCCGCCGCCACGAGCGTGATCACGCCCTGTTCGCGGGCCTGCCTCATCGCCTCGTAGGCGCCGTCGGAAAGATCCGGAACACCGTTTGGGCTGCCGAGCGACATGTTGATGACATCCGCGTCGAGCTTCACCGAATCCTCGATCGCGGCAATGATGTCGCCGTCATTCGCACCGGCCGACTTCTTCGGATCATTCGAAAAGACCTTCATCGCGAGAAGCTGCGCGTTCGGCGCGGCGCCGTCAATGCGGCCGGTCGAAGCGAAATCGGGGGTATCGCCCTCGGAACCGTTCGCCGCGGAAATACCGGCAACGTGCTGACCGTGCTGCGAATCGGTGAGGTCCATGACCTCGAAGTTGTCGTCCGCGTAGTTGTAGCCGGTGGGGACCTTCTCGTTGAACTTGCCCTCGGCCTCAGAGTTGACCTTCTTGATCTTCGCGTTCTCGAAAACACCATCGTCGAGACGCATATCCGGGTGGCCCGCATACACACCCGAGTCGATGATCGAGATGACCGTACCTCGGCCGTCAACACCGAAATCCTTGTACGCCGCGGGAACACCCTGGAGGTCACGCGCCGAATGCTCGCTCTGGTAGTACACGCGCTCGCGGCGCACCGAAGAAACCTGCTTCTCGGTCGCGAGATTCTGGATCTTGCTCTCGGGCATCTCGGCGCTAAAGCCGTTCACGAGGTAACCGAACTGGCGATCCACGTCCAGGTCGTACTTCGCCCTCCACGACTCAAGCAACTTTGCTTGCGAGGAAAGGCGGTTCTTCTCGCCGGACTCACTCGGGGCCGACGGTTGGTCCTTCAACATCACGACAACGCGTACGCGTTCATTCGATGCGGAGCGAGTGCCTCGCTTCTCACGCTGCTTCTGGATTGCCGCCCGCTGAATCTGCGAGATCGCCGGCGTCGAGTCGTGGTCATCGGTGGGCGCGGCGAGCGCTGCCGGAACGGCAAAACCCGCGGCGACGGCGCTCACCGACAACGCGGCAAGCACCTTTCGCGTAAAGCCTGGGGTCACGCTTTTCTCCTTTGACATGGAACTTCGGGAATAGAACCGAGGACACCGGGATCTTCAACGCGCCGGGGCCGTAGCCGGGGGAAGAGACGTGAGGAGGGTCTGTGACTCAGTTCTCAGTGAAGCCTAGACACAATGTGACGATTTGGTGGCCGGATGGTCAAAAAATGACACAGAAAAAATAAAATGCCTGGTCAGACGTCGGACCCTGGAGGCCACTCGGACCACCCCAAGCCGTGCCCTCACGTTTACTCTCGCGTAACCTCACGGGCTTAAATTCCGAAGAGCCCGAAACCCTCCATCACCTTCAGGAGACCCCATGCGCAAAGTAACGGCAGCTGCGCTGACCGGCCTACTCTTCTTGACCGCGGGCGCGCCCGCGGTCGCGGCCGACGGCGACCGGACCGATATCGACGACATCACGATTCTCGCGACGACCGATACCCACGGCACCGCGCTCAACTACAACTACTTCACCGGCGAGCCCTTTGGCACGGCAGACAATCCGAAGAACCTCCGCGGCATGGACCACCTCGCATCCGCAATCAACGCGGTTCGCGCCGACAAGGGTGCGGAATCCGTGGCTCTCCTCGACAACGGCGATGCCAACCAGGGTTCTTCCCTCGAGACGGTCTACAAGCGCGACCATGTCGAGGGCGACGTGGACCCGATCGCCTCGCTTTACAACTACCTGAACTACGACGCGGGCGTCGTGGGTAACCACGAATTCAACTACGGCCTTGACGAACTCCAGGACTACAAAGGCGATCTCGACTTCCCGCTCCTCGGCGCGAACGTCACCTCCAAGGACACCGGCGATCCGTACCTCGAGCCGTACACGTTCGTGAACAAGAAGACCGCCGACGGCCACGACGTGAAGATCGCCGTGATCGGCGTTGTCACCCCCGGCATCCCGGGCTGGGACGGCAAGAAGGTCGAGTCCCTGAACTTCGGCGACCAGGTCGAAGCCGTGCAAAAGTACGTTCCCGAGGTTAAGGAGCAGGGCGCCGACGTCGTTGTTGTTCTCGCCCACACGGGCCTCGACCCCGAGGGGTACACGTGGAACGCGGCGGATCTCCAGGAGAACGCGGCCCGTTCGATCGCCGAGAACACGACCGGCGTTGACGTCGTGATCGGTGGCCACTCGCACCAGACCGACCAGGTGCAGAACTACTACACGAACAAGGACGGCCACGAGGTGCTGTTCACGCAGCCCGGCTACCACGGCCGCTTCCTCTCGAACATCAACATCCCGCTCAGCCTCGATACGGACGGCAAGGTCGTGGTGGACTGGACCGAGCAGGAAAAGCCGACCGCCGAAGCGATGCAGGCCGCGGATTACGACGCGGATCCGAAGGTCGCCGAGATCGTTGGCCCTGGCACGAGAAAACCCAGGAGTGGGTTGAAAAGGTCGTTGCGCAAGCAACCGAGGACATGCCTGCCGCTGACTCGGCGTGGGAAGACACCGCGATTCTCGACTTCATTAACTACGTACAGACCGAGGAGCTCACGCGCGCGATGAAGGGCACCGAAAACGAGGGCCTCCCGATTGTTGCCGAGGCCTCGCCGTTCTCGCGCGAAGCCGTGTTCAAAAAGGGCGCCGTCACGATCGCCGACATGGCCTCGCTGTACATCTACGACAACACGCTCTACGGCGTGAAGATGACCGGCGCCGATCTCAAGGAGTACCTCGAGCACTCGGCGCGCTACTACAAGCAGCAGGAAGAGGGCGCGAAGATCGACGACTGGTCGACCGTCACGAACGCCATGTACGAAGGCGATACGCGCGGCATCCCCGACTACTCCTACGACGTGCTCTCGGGCGTGAACTACCACATCAACATCTCGAAGCCCGCGGGCGAGCGCATCGAGAACCTCACGTGGCCCGACGGTACCCCGGTCGGCGACGATGACGAGTTTATTCTCGCGGTCAACAACTACCGCCAGTCGGGCGGTTCCGGCTACCCCGCCGTCAAGGACGCCGAAATCGTCTATGACGAGCAGATGGCGATCCGCGACCTCATGATCGACTGGGCGAGCGAGAACAGCACGATCGATCCGGCGAACTTCTTCGTGAAGAACTGGACCGTGGGCACGTCGGCCGCGCCCGCGGTTGATCTTCCCATCGACGATGGTGCCGAGGAGCCCTCGGATCAGGGCGGCGATCCGGCTGAGGGTCCGTCGGAAGACTCCAACGACAGTGGCAACAGTGGCGACGTCGATGGCGGTGACACGGCACCGATCAGCGACCCGGGTGACGGCAACGGTGGCAAGGCTGAGCCTTCGACTCCGGGTAAGGCTGCTCCCGGTCAGGCTGCGGCAGGTCGCGGCTCGGGCCACCTCCCGCGCACCGGTGCGGAAAGCCTCGCCGTTGCGGGGCTTGCCTTCGCGCTGCTCACGGCTGGTGGCGCGATGATTGCGCGCAAGCGTCGGGCCTAAATAAGGGGCCTAGAGCCTTCACACCGTCAAGCGGTGAACCGGGGCCGGAAGGGTGCGCTCGCGCCCTCCGGCCCTTTTCTTGCCTCCGGCAACTCCACCAGCCTCGGTATCTCAGTTGCCCCTACCCCACAGCACCCCTCCCTTCTTGCAGCCCCAACCCTCCCTTCATGCGGCCCCTGTCACGAAAGTGGTGAATAACCGAGTCAGACCACCGTTTTTCTCCATGAAGGGGCGGTTTTTCACCACTTTCGCCGCGGCGCGCGGTCGGCCAGCGCGGCAAGAGCTCGAACTTGGGTGATGAAAGAGAACGGCAGAGCTCAAATTCGGCTAATGAAAGAGACCGGGGAGGCTAAATCCGACGAAGGGCGCAATGATGGCCCCACCCTGGCATACGACTATGTACTCATCGAGAGATGATTCACAACATTCTGGGATAAGTCAGGGATCGAACAGGCCCGCGAGCGCGCCAAACATATCGCCCCGGTTCTTCACCATGTGTGATCGCCGGCAGAATACCCCGCAAGCCACCTGGATTACGAGGCCTGGGCATTCCTCTTTGAGGCCGCGGGCTACCGGGTAGACGGCGTCCCCGCCACGCCGCCGCAGCAGCTGGCGCTGTACCGCGGTACCACCCCCAGCGCCGGGAAGGTATGGCCTGGACCGCCGATCGCGCCATGGCGCAACAGGTCGCCACGGGCAGGCTGCGTGGGCGCCCGCAGGGTCACGTAGGCAGGTGCAGGTCACAGCCGGAGACTAGCTGGTGGCGCACATCACCGACCGCGAAGAGGACGAGTACCTGCTCCACCCCGGGGAAGGAATCTCCATAGTCGAACATGCTGAGCGCCTGGCGTAGTAGCTGCTGGCCAATAGCCCTTACGTCGCGCCTGCTACTTTTTCCAACGATTCAAGAACTCAGATGCACGGACAGAAAGGAGTTTGCGCGGCGGAAGGCCGTACTCCTCCCTCACGCGATCCTCGGTTCCTTCTGACCACAACGAAACAAGGATCCCGATCCAGGCACCCATGCCCGCAAAGACATAAATGGCCACTCCAGGCAATTTTACGACTCCGGCAGCGCTTGCGTAAAAGACAAGGGAAATTAACACCGCGAAGAACACGGCCAAGCTTCGAGTCGCCCAAAGGAGCCGGATCGAACGGTGCGCCGCCCTCGCTTCGGCCGCTTCCATTCGGGCGAGAACCTTGCGGATCCTTTCGTCTAAGGCGAGTTCACATGAACTGCCTCCCAGGTTCGCCCTGATGGCGCCTAACTTCTCCAGTTCCCGGAGGTGCTTGTGAGTTGGCCGCAATGCTAACGACAACCAGCTAAGTACCCCAGTCACAATCATGACGGCGACCGGCCCTCCAGCCTCGCGGATCAAGCCCGCAGCTGCATCTAGAAGCTGCTCCATGCCGATATCTTCCCAGATAGTGACTACAGAC
The DNA here is from genome assembly GCA_001403775.1 of Dermabacter indicis. Taxonomy (GTDB): domain Bacteria; phylum Actinomycetota; class Actinomycetes; order Actinomycetales; family Dermabacteraceae; genus Dermabacter; species Dermabacter indicis. The sequence continues at coordinate 444,333 of CYUG01000017.1, read as the reverse complement.
TCTACCGGCTCCTCGTGGTACCCCTAACGGGTGCTCGCCGGGGCGATTTTTCACCACTTTCACCGCAGCGCGATCGGCGAGCGCGGCGAAGGCTCGAACTTGGGTGATGAAAGAGAACGGCAGAGCTCAAATTCGGCTAATGAAAGAGACCGGGGAGGCAAAATTCGGGGTCGAACGCCCTCGCGGCTGCACTACCCGTAGGTGTCGCGCGGGCCGCGCCAACTCACGGTGCGCCTGCCCTTCTTCCACGACTTCGTACTCGGCCCCGCGACCTTGATCTCGGCCACGACCTGCGCGCCCACGCGCTCGTGGATCCGCGTCACGATCTGCGGCCCAAGCATGCGAAGCTGCGCCGCCCACGCCGAGGAATCGGTGCTCACCACAAGCACGCCCTCCTCAAAGCTCTCGATGTGGGAGTGCTGCGCGATCGCCGGCCCCACAATCTCTTCCCACTCGGCAAGCACGCGCCCCGCGCTCAAACCGCGGTCCCATCCGAGGTTCACGAGCATCTTTTCGAGCACGGTGTTGAGGCGCTGCGGGTCGCGCGGATCTGGCCGTGCCCCCGAATACCCGGCGCCCTGGGCTCGATCACCCCGAGGATCTCCCTTGGGGCGCGTGAGGCGACTCGCGCGCGGGCGGTACCCGTGCTTCTTCGCGGCCGCGCGGGCTTGGTTGAGGGCGCGACGGCCCAGCTCGTCGGGGCGCGAGAAATCACGAGGTTTCGCTTCGGGGTCGGGCGCGAGTTCATCGGTCATGTCCAGTCCGACGCTTGCTTCGCCCTCCTCGCGCTCCCGCTCGGCTCGGGGCTCCTCGGCCTCCCGCGCGGAAGACCCTGACTGGGCGACACCACTCCCCTGCTTGTCCGCAGCCCCTTCCGAAGCAGTCCGCTGGTGCCACGTGCCGAGAGCGTAGGGGTTGAGTGGGGATCTTTGCCGACCGTGGTGGCCACCGGCGTCGCTCACCACGTGGCCCCCGCATCTCTCGCGCTTCGAGGACCGCCCTCGCGCACGGTCGCGGACCCCTTCACGACATCGACGACATGCACGTCGTCGCCAATCGAGTGCGGGATATCGTCGTCATTCGCGGTCGTAATGAGCACTTGCGCCGCGCCCTTGATGATGCGGCCGAGGCGCTCGCGACGGTGGGCATCGAGTTCGCTGAACACGTCATCGAGGATGAGGATCGGTTCGCCGTCGCCGAGGTCACCCTCTTCGATCGTGAGGAGGTCGTAGGACCCGAGGCGCAGCGCGAGAGCGAGCGACCATGATTCGCCGTGGCTCGCGTATCCCTTCGCGGGAAAGTCGCTCAGGCGGATCTCGAGGTCGTCGCGGTGCGGACCCACGAGGCTTACGCCGCGGTCGATTTCGTCGTCGCGGCGCTCCTCGATGTGGGCGAGGAGGGCGTCATGAAGCTGCTGCAGGCTCGGCAGGGGCGGCTCGTCGCGCGTTGTTTCGGCGTCGGTCGCGGCGGCGAGCCCTCCGTCGAGAACGCTCGACGCGTAGCGAATGTTTGCGGGACTCGTGACGGCGCCGCGCCCTTCGGGCCCGAGGCCGAGGTTGGGGTCGGCTCCCTCGTCGCTCGAGACGCGAAGGTAGGAATAGCCCACGTGGGGGCGCAGACGGTTGACGAGGTGAAGCCGTGCGCGCATGAGTTCGGCGCCGCGGCGCGCGAGCTGTTCGTCCCACACGGCAAGGGTCGTTTCGGCCGCCTCGCGTGGATCCATGCCGCCGATGTCCTCCGCAGCGTGTTTTCCGCTGCGGCCCTTGTTCATGGCGCGCATCTGTTTGAGCAGGTGATTGCGCTGGCGAAGCACCTTGTCGTAGTCCGATTTGATGCTCGCGAAACGCGGGGCGATCTCGAAAAGGATCTCGTCGAGAAAGCGGCGCCGCCCCTCGGGCTCGCCCTTCACGAGAGCGAGGTCCTCGGGCGAGAACATGACGGCGCGAACTTGGCCGAGGATCTCGCGGGGGCGTTGAAGGGGCTGTGAATGCAAGCGCACTTCGTTCGTGCGGCCGGGCGCGATTTGCATGTCGATGCGCACGTCGCGGCCGGCGCGTTCGCACATCGCGCGGATGATCGCGGTTTTTTCCCCTCTCCGCACAAGGGCGGCGTCGTGTGCCACGCGGTGCGAAGACAGGGTCGCGAGGTACCAGAGGGCCTCGACGATGTTGGTTTTCCCCTGGCCGTTCGCGCCCACGAACACGGTGATCCCGGGCGTGAAGCGAAGGAAGGTGTGCGCGTAGGAGCGGTAGTTGGTGAGTTCGAGCGCCTTGAGGTGCATCGAGGATCAGGCGCTCAGATGCGCATGGGCATGAGGAGGTAGCGGTAGTGCTCCTCGGGTGCTGCTTCGAGCGACTCTTGCCCACGCAGAACGGTGGGCTTGACCGAGTCGGGAAGCGAGAAGTGCGTGAAGTCGGTGCCGAGGGCGCCGAGTCCATCGAGCAGGAAGCCCGAGTTGTAGCCCACCACGAGGTCACCGCCTTCGACGTTGGCTTCGAGAACTTCGCTTGCCTGTGCCTCGTCACCATCGCCCGCTTCGAGTGCAACCTGGCCTTCGCTGAAGGTGAGGCGCACGGGGGTGTTGCGCTCGGCCACGAGGCTCACGCGCTTGACGGCCTCGATGAGCGGGGCGGTCGCGACGCTCACGGTGTACGGCGTGACGTCGGGGAAGAGGCGAAGCACGGGCGGGTAGTCGCCATCAACCAGAGTCGAGGTAGTGCGACGGCCCGAGGATTCGAAACCGATGAGGTTCGCCGATTCGCCTTCGTTCAGCGCGATCTCGACGTTGCCGCCGCTGAGCGAGCGAGCGACCTCGGTGAGGGTGCGCGAGCGCACAAGGGCGCTCAGTTCGCTCGAGGGGTTCTGGGGATTCCACGTGAATTCCCGAACGGCAAGGCGATAGCGGTCGGTCGCAGCCATCATGACCTTTTCGCCTTCGATCGTGACCTTGACGCCCGTGAGCAGCGGAACCACGTCGTCTTTGCTCGCGGCGATCGAGACCTGCGCGATCGCACGGGCGAAGGTACCCGAATCGATCGTGCCCACAACCGGCGGCATCTCGGGAAGAACCGGGTACTCGGCGACCGGAAGAATCGCGAGCGAGAAGCGGGACGAGCCGCACAGGATTTCGACCTTGGGACCTTCGTGGCTTACGGACACGGTCTTGTGGGGAAGCGCGCGAACGATTTCGCTGAGCATTTTGCCCTGCACGAGAATTTCACCGGGCTCGTCGACCTCGGCTTCCACGGAAATGTGGGCGCTCACCTCGTAGTCGAACGTTGAGAACTTGAGCTCGCCATCCTCGGCAACGATCCTCACGCCCTGAAGGATGGGCATTGCGGGGCGCTGCGGGAGAGTGCGGGTTGCCCACGACACGGCATCGTTCAGCACGTCCCGGTCAAGATGAAATTTCACGCCTCGGCTCCTTTACGAAAAAGCTTCTCGCGCCCTCGCGCGTACTTTCCAACTTTAGCCAAATTCTTGGCATCGCGCCCGGGTTAAAATTACACGCCTGTCATTCTCATCCCCAAGGCTTCCACATCCGCGAGGCTTGAGCGCTGCAATCGACGTGAGTTTTCCCCATTACATGTGTCTCAAGTTTAAACAACCCTCTTAATTACTGCTGTTGACGCTGTGGATAACCACTATTCATGCAGGTTAGGCCGAGAACTACAAGAACCAGATTCGGTGCGAGTAACGACGAAGAGCTGTGGAGGAATTGGGAATAACTGCCATGATTCGGCGCTTGCCTTCATGGCCTCCTCACAAAAGGTAAGCCGTACGTGCACATTCTCCACAAAGTTATCCACAATTCTGGATAATGTGCGCGTGGCCAGGAACGTTGCGCTGCCAGCAACAGTCGGACTCCCTAACGCCGACTCTGCTCCTGCGCGTTCGTTTTCACGCGAGCCGTGAGCTCCGTGACCTGGTTGAAAAGGGAGCGACGTTCCTTCATGAGCGTCTCAACCTTCTTCTTTGCATGCATCACGGTTGTGTGGTCACGCCCGCCAAACGCATCACCGATCGCCATGAGCGGCATTTCGGTGAGTTCACGGCACAGGTACATGGCGCACTGACGAGCAGTGACGAGGGCGCGAGTACGGCCCTTGCCTTTGATTTCCTCTACGCTGAAGCCGAAGTACTCCGCGGTCTCCGCAATGATGAGGTTCGGCGTGATCTCCGCGCTTCCATCGTGCGTGAGCAGGTCCTTCAGCACGCTCTGCGCGAGATCCACGTCCATGGGCTGCTTTGAAAGTGAGTGAAGCGCTTGCACGCGAATAAGCGCGCCCTCGAGCTCACGGATGTTCGAGGAAATGTTCTCCGCGATGTACTCGAGCACCTCGCGAGGAACCTCCTCGTTATTCTCCGCGGCAACCTTTTTACGCAAAATCGCAATGCGGGTCTCGAGGTCCGGCGGCTGAACGTCGGTCATGAGCCCCATCTCGAAGCGCGAACGCATACGATCCTCGAGGCCGCCGAGGAGCTTCGGCGGAAGATCCGAGGTGATGACGATCTGCTTGTTCGCGTTGTGCAGCGTGTTAAACGTATGGAAGAACGCCTCGAGGGTCTCGGGCGCGCGCTGCAGGAACTGGATGTCGTCGATCAGGAGGATGTCGATGTCGCGGTAGCGGCGCTGGAACTCTTGCGCCTTACCGAACTGACCCGACTGAACCGAGTTGATGAAGTCGTTCGTGAATTCCTCGGAGTTCACGTAGCGCACCTGGATATTCGGGTGCAGCTGCTTCGCGTAGTGGCCGGTCGCGTGCAGCAGGTGAGTCTTCCCGAGGCCCGAACCACCGTAGATGAACAGCGGGTTGTAGGCGAGAGCTGGCTGCTCGGCCACGGCGTAGGCGGCGGCTTGCGCGAAACGGTTCGACGCGCCTACGACGAACGTTGAGAACGTGTACTTCGGGTTGAGCCTGGAATCATTCCCGAGCGACGAGGATGTGGGGAGGTCAGCTGGGGCGCTCGGTACTTCGGCGCCTTCGGTAGGCTCGGCCGGGGTGTAGGGGGAGTAGGGCACGGGGTCCGACGCTTGCTGATTGCCAGTCGAGGCCACGTTCACAGAGTTATCTCCATCGCGACGTGGGGTGATGCCAAGTGTTCCCGAAGAATCCACAGAGTTATCCACAATGTTATCAACTGCGGAAGCGGGAGCGGGGGCCGGAGAATCGGGGGCGTCGTCAAGACCGAGAGTGGGATCGATCGTGACCGCGAAAGTGACGGGCTTCCCGATTGCTTGCGAAAGCGCCGAGCGAAGCTGCTCGGGAATCCGCATCTCAAATAGGTCTTTCACAGTCGCATTCGGGACCGCAATGAGGGCCGTATCCTCGAGAAATCCGCGCAAACTCGAGAGTGTCACGTAAGCGAGGTGGCGATTCGACACCGAGTCATCGACGCGCAGAATCTGCTGGCACTGGGCCCACAGCGCGTCGCGATCGGGTGCGGTCTCGTCCATTCGGGGGCTCCTCGTGGGGATCGGGGGTGCGGCGGACGCCCATAATTATCCACTATGTTTTCCACATTTATGCCCAACGACGTGGAAGAAGGCGCGCCCTGTCGAATCATTGGGGATAACCATGAGATTCTAGGCACACTTCGCTGAATCGAGCCCCGATCCATTGACCGGTCCGCCGCGCGATTCTAGACTCGATCAGTCTGTGTTCACGAGAACGACACCTTCGAACTCGCGCGCACATCCGAAACCACCGGCCCCACGGGCCGTCTGTAACCGGGCCCTCCGGCCGCATCGCGGTTCCTTCCCGGAGTCGAGGGCCCCGATTTATTTGGAGAGAAAAGATGACCAAGCGTACGTTCCAGCCGAACAACCGCCGCCGCGCCAAGAAGCACGGCTTCCGTGCACGCATGAGCACCCGCGCGGGCCGCGCCATCATCAACGCGCGTCGCTCGAAGGGCCGCGCCTCCCTCTCGGCCTGAGCTGCGGCGTGACGTGCGGGCACCAAACCGCCTACGTCACAACGACGACTTCCGCCTGACCACCCGCAAGGGCGTGTCAGCGGCTCGATCCCACGTGATCGTGCACCTCGCGATCCTTTCCTCCCCCGAGGTCAAAAGGATTCAACAGGCGCCGCGCGTGGGATTTGTCGTGTCGAAAAAGGTCGGCAACTCGGTCGTTCGCAGCCGCACAAAGCGACGGCTGCGGGAAATCATGAGAACCCGACTCGATCCGCTCCCCGCCTACGCCAGCGTTGTTGTGCGCACGCGCGCGGGGATCAACGAGATCGACCACGACACGCTCGCCGGTGAAGTCGACTCCGCTCTCGCCTCAGCCCTTCGCAAGCTCGAAAGGCGCACCGCGAAAAAGTCGGGAGCAACGACATGAAGGCAACCGTCGGAATCGTGCGCGCCTACCAGCGCGGCATTTCCCCGTACCTGCCCGCCGCGTGCATGTTCACGCCCGTGTGCTCGCAGTACGCGGTCGACTCTCTTCGCCGCCACGGCCCCCTCAAGGGGATCCTGCTCACCGCGTGGCGAATCCTGCGCTGCAACCCCCTCAGCCACGGCGGGATCGACCCGACCCCCGCCCCGGGCATGTGGACGAACCCGAAACCCGCCACCGAGCGGGACACTGATAGCCCCGAGTTCGCCCACACCCACTAGGCTTGACCCGAACACCCGACCTCACGCCGCTCATCGCATGACCGTCATGCGCATGCGAGCGGCAGGAAGAAAAGGCCGAAGTTGAACATTCTCTACCCCATTGAGTGGGTCGTCGTCTGGATCATGGTCCAGGCCCACAAACTGCTGTCCTTCGTGATGGACCCCGACTCGGGCTGGACCTGGCTGCTCTCGATCGTGCTGCTCACGGTCGTGGTCCGCATCATCATTTTCCCGCTGTTCGTCAAACAGATTAAGAGCTCGCGCGGCATGCAAATGGCAGCCCCCGAGCTCAAGGCGATTCAGCAGAAGTACAAGGGTAAAACCGATCCGGAATCGCGCCAGGCCATGGCCAACGAGACCATGCAGGTCTACCGCGAACACGATGCGAACCCCGTTGGTTCCTGCCTCCCGGTTCTTATCCAAATGCCGATCTTCTTCGCGCTCTTCCGCGTGCTTTTCTACAAGCTCCCGGAGGCCGCACAGAACAACACAAACTTCGGCGTCCTCACGCCAGAACTCGCCGATAGCGCCCACAATGCGCGCATCTTCGGCGGAACCACCATTTCCGATTCGTTCCTCTCGGGCGATATCTCCGCGAAGATCATCGCGGGCGTCATCATTGCGCTCATGGTGCTCGTCACCTTCCTCACGCAGAAAGAGCTGACGATGCGGAACATGCCGCCGTCGGCCCTCGAAGGGCCCATGGCGTCCACGCAGAAGATGATGCTCTACATGCTCCCGTTCATCTACGTGATTTCGGGCCCCGGTATGCCGATCGGTGTGCTCGGGTACTGGCTCACGACCAACGTATGGACCTTCGGCCAGCAGTGGTGGATGATCACGAAGAACCCGACCCCCGGCTCGGCGGCCGAAAAGGCACGCCACGAACGCATCAACAAGAAGCGCGAGAAGCAGGGCCTTGAACCGCTCGACTTCACACCGAAGAAGTCGAAGCGCGTCCAGGAAATGGAAGCGGCGAAAGCCGAAAACATTCGCGTCCAGCCGAAGCGGTACGAGAACGGTCGCAAGCTGAGCGACGAGGAAATGCTCCAGCGTGCCCGCGAGAAGCGCGCAAAAGCCATCGAAGAGCGCCGCAAGAAGGCGGCCGAAAACGGCGGTGGCACCCAAAAAGGCGGCTCGAAGTCGAGCAACGCCCTCGGTAAGAAGCGTAAGAAGAAGTAAGGATTCCCGATGAGCGAGAACGACACGATCGAGAACGAGAAGGCAAACGCACAGGCCTCCGCTGAGGAGCGCCTCGCGCGCCTCGAAGAAGAGGGCGATTTCGCCGCCGACTACCTCGAAGAACTCATGGATATCGCCGATCTCGACGGCGACATCGACATCGATGTTGACGGCGACCGTGCCTCCGTGGAAATCCGCGGCGCCGCCGAGCTGAGCGCCCTCAACGAGCCGAAGGGTGAGCTTCTCGACGCGCTCCAGGAACTCACGCGCCTCGCCGTGCAAACAAAAACCGGCGTGCGCTCTCGCCTCATGCTCGACATTGGCGGCTTCCGCGCGGGCCACAAGAGCGAGCTCGAAGAACTCGCCGAAAAGGCCGTCGAGCAAGCGAAGAACGGCGAGGTTCCCGTTCCGCTTCAGCCCATGAACCCCTTCGAGCGCAAGGTTGTGCACGACGTTGCGAAGCGCCACGGCCTTCGCTCCGAATCGGATGGAGAGGGTAAAGCCCGCCACGTCGTGATCTACCCGCAAGACTGATGCTTCCCGCCCCCGAACACCTCGATCCCCTCGCCCGCGACCTCTTCGGTGAGCGCCTCCCGCTCGCCGAACGGTACGCGGAGTTTCTGCGTACCCACGGAGCGGAAGAGGGGCTCATCGGGCCGCGCGAGGTGGATCGAATTTGGGAGCGGCACGTCATCAATTGCGCGCTCATGGTCCGTGCTCTCGGGCCCGTGGGGCTCGTGGAATCACTCGCGGATGTCGGCTCGGGTGCGGGCCTTCCCGGGCTTGTGATCGCGATCGCGCGCGAGGACATCGACGTCACGCTTATCGAAACGATGCTAAGGCGCGTGGACTTCCTCGAGCGTGCTGTTGAGGAGCTCGGCCTCGTCAACGTCGAGGTCGTGCGCGCTCGCGCCGAAGAGCTGCACAGCGAGCGTGAATTCGATGCCGTGACCGCGCGGGCCGTTGCCGCACTCGACAAGCTCGCAAAGTGGACTGTGCCGCTCGTGCGCATCGGTGGCGAGCTCGTGGTCATGAAAGGCAAGAGCGCACGCGACGAGGTCGAGAAGGCCTCGAAGACCCTTTCGCGTCTCGGCGCGGTCGATGTTCGCGTTGAGGAATTCGGAGATCCATCCGTGGAGGTTCCTACTACAGTGGTACGAGCACACGTTCGTGAGACATCGGGGCGAAAGGGGCTGCGTCGTGGCTAAAAAGAGCTCACTCGACGAGACGCCGCTCATGCGGCAACTGCGAAACGACATGGAGCTTCGCAAGCACCTCGAGAAGGCCACCTTTGCGTCGCCCGAGAACACCCGCATCATGGCCGTCGCGAACCAGAAAGGCGGCGTCGGTAAAACCTCGAGCGCCGTCAACATCGCGGTTGCCCTCGCCAAGGGCGGGCTGAACGTCCTCGTGATCGACTCCGACCCACAGGGCAACGCCTCGACGGCTCTCGGCATCCCGCACGATCCCGAGATCGCCTCGCTTTACGACGTCCTCATTGAAGACGAGCCGCTCTCGGCAATCGTGACCCCCTCTCCCGAGGCGGAATCGCTGCTGTGCGCGCCCGCGACGATCGACCTCTCCGGCGCCGAGATTGAGCTCGTGCCCATGGTTGCGCGTGAGTCGCGCCTCAAGAACGCGCTTGCCGATTACTTCGCCGAGCGCGAGGAACAAGGCCAGCCGCGCCTCGACTACGTGCTCATTGACTGCCCGCCCTCGCTCGGCCTGCTCACGATCAACGCGCTCGTTGCCGCACGCGAGGTATTTATGCCGATCCAGGCCGAGTATTACGCGCTCGAGGGCATCGCGATGCTGTGGAAGAACATCGACCTCATTCGCAAGCACCTCAACCCCGATCTCGTGGTCTCCACGATCCTGCTGACGATGTACGACGCGCGTACGCGCCTCGCCGCGCAGGTCGCCGAGGACGTGCGCGAGCACTTCCCCACGCAAACCCTCGACACCGTCATTCCGCGCTCGGTGCGCATCTCGGAAGCGCCGAGCTACGCGCAAACTGTCCTCAACTACGATCCCAACAGCACGGGAGCTCTCGCGTACCGCGCCGCCGCGCACGAGATTTCCCGTCGCCCCGAGCCGAAGAACTGAAACGAGGAGATCATGGCGAAGAAACGTGGCCTTGGTAGGGGAATCGGTGCGCTGATCCCCAGCTCCGAACCCGCACCCAGCGAGAAGACTGAAGCCCCCGAGGCGACGAGCGCGGATCCGGCCGCGAAGCCTGCTGGCAAGAAGAAGACTGCTCGCGCCGAAGGTGCTGCCTCATCGAAGCCTGCTTCCTCGACGTCTTCCGCTGATAAGCCCGCTTCCTCAAAGCGTGCGTCGTCAAAGGCCTCGACCTCCAAGTCTGCTGCTTCAAAGCCGGCCGCGACCTCTTCCCCCTCGGAGAAGGATTCCGACGCCACCCCCGCCCTAAGCGACGCCGAAACTTCACGCTCAAAGCACGCTGGCACACGCGGTGTGGACATGTTCTTTAGCTCCGACTCCTCCTCAGAGGACGGGGCGGGCGAACGCCGCAAGGCTGCCGATCTTGAGCTCGCTGATTCGTGGGCACGTGATGCCCGCTCGAAGCGCCGCGGTGGAAAGAAGGCTGCATCGAAGAGTGAAGTCTCGCGTAGTGCTGCGGCCGAGAAACCCGTCGAAGCCGTGGCTCCTGGCTCAGGCGCGCAAGCGTCGGACTCTGCACCGGCTGATTCTGCTGCACCTGTGCCGGCCGCCGATACTCCTGCCGATTCCCCTGCGCCGATTGTAGAAACCGCAACGCCGGCTGCACCCGCGACTGACTCGACACCTGCTCACGCCGCCGCCGATGTCGGCCTTGTGCCGGTGCCCGGCGCCGAGTTCGTTGAGGTACCGATCGCCGAGATCCGTGAGAATCCGCGGAACCCGCGTACCGTTTTCGATGACGATGAGCTCGACGAACTTGCGTATTCACTGCGCGAGGTTGGCGTTCTGCAGCCAATCGTTGTTCGCCCCATCACCGACTCTGTTGACGGTGAGTCGTTCGAAATCGTTATGGGTGAGCGTCGTTGGCGCGCTGCGAAGCGGGCGGGGCTCGACGCGATTCCCGCGATTGTGCGTTCCACGACCGATGATGATCTCCTTCGCGATGCCCTCCTCGAGAACCTTCACCGATCGCAGTTGAATCCGCTCGAAGAAGCGGCGGCATACGGCCAGCTCCTTGAGGACTTTAACTGCACGCAGGACGAACTCGCGGATCGTATCGGCCGTTCACGGCCGCAGATCTCAAACACGCTTCGTCTTTTGCGGCTCCCCCCGCTCGTGCAGCGTCGCCTCCAGTCTGGCGCGCTTTCGGCAGGTCACGCGCGAGCCCTGCTTGGCCTCGACGACGTACAGCTCCAAGAAGAACTTGCGCAGCGCATCGTGAGTGAGGGCTTGAGTGTCCGCGCGGTTGAGCGTCTCATTGCGAACGGTGTCGAGTCGTCTACGGCTACGCGTTCGGTGCCTCGACGTAGCTCGTACAACCCGCGTGTGGTGTCGTTGACGTCGCAGCTCTCGACGAAGCTCGAGACCCCCGTGCGCATCGATGTGGGCAAACGGAAGGGCAAGGTGACTCTCGAGTTCACCAACCTTGACGATCTCGAGCGGATCGTAGAGAAGCTCGGCCTCGACGACGTGGAGCTTCCCCGCTCCTAACGTGAAGCGTGGCCAATCGTGGCTTCGCGTGACGTTCCGGCGCCTGCCGTGGGAGTGCTTTCCTCATACGCCAAACAGGTGTGAGTATTTCCTTCGGTCGTTGCGCCTTGGGCTTCTCGCTTTCCCGGCAGCAAGATTCGCCATGGATGTCTTTTCAGCTTGGGTTCTCCGGACTGCCTTCTCAGTGGACTCGCCTGCATGGGCGTTACGACGTTTTTCCTGGTGAGATGCCTTTCTAGTGTCTGCGAGGGTGGCGCTGCGAGGGCTTCGCCGCCGCGGCCACGGGTCGAACTCGCCCCTCTGATCGACCGTATGTGATGTCGTCTATTTGCGGAAGAATGTTTCTGACTCACGAACTACGGATAATCGATACCACCGCCGGCCCGGGTCTCGCTTTTTCGCTGAATACTGATGACGAGTCCTGTCGTAGACGGTGGTTTCCTTTTCTCCGCAGCCGGCCACAATTCCCCCGCGATTGCCCTCACTTGCGCTTAGTGCGGGGCGGTGGTTGTTTCTCCTGGCTCTTCATGGGACTTGATTCGCGCGATGCGCCAAAGCACCGCGTGGAGCTGTCGTTCCCGTTGTATCGTTGCGGCCTGGCCGTATGTCGTGCCGGTTTGTTGTGTCTTTTGCCCGTGATCGTGTCGCGTTTTCTTTCTGTACGGCCGCGCCGCCTCTCGTTGGCACGGTTTCACGTGAAACGATCGCGCGCCCTGCAATATTGCTATATCGCAGTAGATAGGCGTTAACGAAAAGCTAATCGGCTATAGACGACAGCACAATATCGCCGCCTGATGTGATTGTTGTAGACCACAGTGGTTTCACGTGAAACGTGTAGCCGTCCTTGCCTTTGCCTTACGGCGCTATGCGACGGCTACGTGCTCAGATGTGCGTGGATGACTCTGCAAGCGCAATTTTGAAGCAAAATCGCTCCCTTGAGCGTGGGAATTAGTTCAATGTAGGTATGTTTCATGTGAAACATGCAAGTAGGAAAAGACTACCGCAGTCAGTCGGCGCTATGGCGTTAACCGGCTGATCAACTGGTTTCACGTGAAACTCTCGCCATGGCGCTGTTTACTTTTTGAAAGGCAAAGCGGAAAGTCGATTGCACTTCGTTTCATGTGAAACCCTTGTGGATGTGGTCGTCGACCATGGGAACGTACACGAGAATGCTTCCGAAACGTCAGAAATTGCAACGTTTGACATGAAACATGAATGCTTGCGCCTAGGTTCGCGGAGCGTATCAATAGTGTGCTGTATTTAGCTCCGAGCTGGACTCTCAGAAGCGCAATAGGTTCTTCACGGGCGTTTCACGTGGAACGCCGTTCGTTGGCCTTCGGCAGTCCAACCAGAATTGCAGCGATTGTGATTTCACGTGAAACATCTCTTCGTATGACGTTCTTGACGAACACTCGTCCATGGTTCGTTTCACGTGAAACGCTATCTGCTCTGTACTCGCGTACACGTGGATATGTGTCGCAAAGCCCTTTAAGACGATCTAAGGCTATCTGGCTTTAGTTTGGTTGTAGTTGGCTCCAACCCTGGCGATGTTCCACGTGAAACAGAAGTTGTGCTCGCCCGACGTATGGGCCGCGAACCGGGCTTTTATCGAGTAGTTTCACGTGGAACACCTACAGTACGACCTGCGGGTACAAGGAGCTCTATGCCGAGGTGAGGTATGGACCCGGGGCAAGCATTAAGCGACCGCCTGCCAGGAAACATCTCTACGTTCCGGATTTCGTGTCTTACCGAAAAAGTTCCATGTGAAACATCAAATGTTTGCCGTGGCCGGGAAAAGCTGAAGTGCTAACGCTATTCCTCACGGTGAAAGCAGATCTTGGCGGATCTTCGAACAACATTTCAGGTAGATGATCCCGTTCCACATGAAACTACGAGCGTTGTAGGCAGTTGAGAACTCCAAAATGTTGCGAGGTAGCGGGGAGGACATCAGACGAACTTCGAATGCGGCGGCTGCCACCACGGTCCACGTGAAACCCACAATTGTGCGAAACGATGTGGAAGACCTGCTGCACGTAGGCGGATGGGGAGCCCTAGAGCTTTCGGAGATTACCGCTCGGACGTGGAGGAAGGAAACAAAAGACCAGGTAAAAGCTCTACCTTTGCTCGACTCCCATCCGAAACACGGGCTTGGAGCCTTGTGAAAAAGCATGTGGATAATTCAGTGGATAACTAAGTGATTACCTAACGGTAGGCGAAAGCGGCGAACGTTGCGGAAACCGTAGTAACGCGAAGACCCGTTATGGGTAGACGGTCTTCGTTTCAGTCGACAAGTAAGAGCACCGGTCATAGACAAATAGCCGATGAGTGTCGAGCAAGAGTGCGACAACGGAAGGTTGGCCAAGGCTTGCGCAATCGACGTTCGTCCCGAAGGCGGCCAGTGGTGAGGATTTGGCTGCACGCGAGTGTCGGCATGGCAGCACTCGACAGCGGCAGCGATCGAACCCCGGAGTCCCACCAACGGTCTTGACGCGGAGTGTTCATGCGATTAATGGAAACCGAGTGCGCGGCATAGGGGTGGAGCGATCTCGGTGCTAGCGCCGCGGTACCTTGCCGAGATCTGTACCCAACTTTTGGTGCGGAATGGGCCGGAATACCACCGCAAATGTTGGGTGTAGAAGTCTAGCGAGCGAAGGGGGCGACGGTGCCGGCGACGGGCAGTTCTCCGTCGCGGCGTTCCCCGTTGCGTACCTCGTCGAGGGCTTCGCGCACGGCGAATTTGGGGTGGGCACCCTCGAGCACCCGCTCGTCGACCGTGCACGAGTTCCGTACGGCGCGAATGCGCCAGGTGGGAAGCACCCTCGGTGAAGGGTCCTCGGGCGAGGCCACGGTCCCGTCGCTCACGGAAACGTCGTGCACACGCACCGCAACATCGGAGGGGAGTACGCTCTCAAGTTCCCGCGCCGTGAGCGGCGCCGGAAGTGAAGGCGCCGCCCACGAGGCCCAGTACAGATGGATTTCGAAAGTGACGGCCTCTTCGGGCGAAGTGCCGTCGGAACCTTCCTCGCTCACTCGAGAGTAGCGAGGTACTTCTCAGCGTCGAGCGCGGCGGAGCAGCCGGAACCCGCGGCGGTGATGGCCTGACGATAACGGTGGTCCACAACGTCACCGCAGGCAAATACGCCCTCGAGGGAGGTGTGGGTCGTGCGGCCCTCGCAGATGATGTAGCCTTCGTCGTCGATGTCGATCTGCCCCTTGAACAGGTCCGAGCGGGGAAGGTGCCCGATCGCCTCGAAGAGACCGTCGGCGGGAACGGTTTCACGTTCGCCGGTCACGGTGTTCTCGAGTACGAGATGCGCAAGCTCGTTCTCGCCTTCGATGCCTACCACCTGGGTGTTCCAGCGGATCTCGAGCTTCGGGTCGTCCTCGGCGCGCTTCGCCATGATCTTCGAGGCACGCAGCGCATCGCGGCGGTGAAGCAGAGTGACGGTCTTGCCGAAGCGCGTGAGGAATGTGGCCTCCTCAACGGCGGAATCGCCGCCACCCACGACGAAGATGTCCTTGTCTTTGAAAAAGAAACCATCGCAGGTGGCGCACCAGCTCACGCCCTTGCCGGAGAGGCGCTCTTCGCCGTCAACACCGAGCTTGCGGTACGCGGAACCGGTCGCGAGAATGACGGCCTTCGCGCGGAACACGTCGCCACCTTCGATGCGGATCGTTTTCACATCGCCCTTGAGTTCCACGTCGGTCGCGTCCTCGAAGAGGATCTCGGCGCCGAAGCGTTCGGCCTGCTCCTGCATGTTCCCCATGAGGTCCGGACCCATGACGCCCTCGGGAAAGCCCGGGAAGTTTTCGACCTCGGTCGTCGTCATGAGGGCACCGCCAGCGTCGAGCGAACCGGCAACGACCACGGGCTTGAGGCCCGCGCGCGCCGCATACACGGCGGCGGTGTAACCCGCGGGACCGGAGCCAACGATCACGATCTCGCGCACGGGTGCATCGGAGGCGTCGACCGGCGCCGCGGTCTCGGCAGTGTCGGTCTGCGAACCCGAAAGGCTAATGCCGAAACCGCCACCGAGGGTGTTGAGAATCGGGGTCTGAGGCTCAGAGGAGGTCATGATGTCCTTTCACAGCGAATGCTCGCCAACAGTCAAACAGCACAAGGGTAGGGGCGGAGGCTGAGATCGACGATCAGCTCTTCGGATCGACGCTTACCTGTGCGGAAAACAGGGGCGCAGAGGAACCGTCGGCATCCCTACCGCACGTGGAACGCACGATCCTGGCAGAAACTTCCCCACCTTCGCGACGCACTTGAGTGAGGTTGTGCTCGTCGAGGATGAGAAGCCACGCGTTTTCGTCGCCGGCCCATGACACCCGCTCGAGCATAAGCACGGACTGGTTGGTGGAGAGGGACTTGAGGCACTGCGTGACGTCGAACGTCGCGGGCGTCTGCAAACTTCCCGTGTCGAGGAGGTTTTGGACCTCGGCTCCGATGGTGTACTCGGTGAGTACGGGAAGACCGGCGTTGTCGGTCCCGGGTGCCGTGTCGGAATCGTTGAGGTTTTGCGACGCTGGAGCGTCCATTTCAACACTCAGGTTGAGCGCCCACGAGAGCATGATGCCGAGAAGAATTGTCGCGATGAGGAAGCCGGCGAACACTCCCGGTGGGAAGCCTGTCCAGCTCCTCATTTCGCCGCGCGCACGCTCAGCGTGGCGCGACAAACGACGAATGGGGGTCATTCCTGATTGACCTTCACTTCGGCGATTTCGAGTCGGAAACCGCCGCCGACTGCGCCGAGGTTCGGGGCCCACAGCACGAGCGAGCGCGCATCGACGGGCTTTTCGGGCGTGAGCGTGAGGTCCTCGCCGGGGGTAATCTCCCCCGCGGCGATGACGTCGCCGAGTTGGCCGTCCTCGGTCATCGTGCGCAGCTCGAGCGCGCCGCCTTGCTGAGAGCCGGGGGTGACGCGAACGTTCTTGACTTCGCCGTCGCCGAGATCGAGTTTCACGCCCATGCCCTCGCGGAGCCGGCCGTACTCGGCGCTCGCGTAGCGCTGGGTCTTCCACACGGTGCCCGGATCGCCGTCGAACATGCGCCCCGCTTTCTCGGGCCTATCGGCCTTCGACTGGTCGGGCGGGTACACGACGCTCACCTGGTTGAGGGGCGCGAGGGGCTTTTGCTCCTCGGTGGGCTCTTCGCTCGGTTCTTCCTTGGGGGCTTCGGTTTCTTGGGTGGCTTTTTCTCCCGACGCTTGCGTGGTCGGGCTCGTTGCCACGTCTCGATTGTGGCGGCCCACCGACGTCACCGACGTGATGGCCCACACG
This sequence comes from Dermabacter indicis, assembly GCA_001403775.1. Taxonomy (GTDB): domain Bacteria; phylum Actinomycetota; class Actinomycetes; order Actinomycetales; family Dermabacteraceae; genus Dermabacter; species Dermabacter indicis. The sequence continues at coordinate 427,575 of CYUG01000017.1, read as the reverse complement.
AGGCCGAGAATGACGGCGAGAAGGGCGGTGACGAGGATGATGCGTGCCGTCGTCGAGCGGGATACGGATCCGCCGGAGGCGGAGCTGCTGCCCGACGGTTCTGAGCCGAGTGCGATGTCCATGACGTCACGGAACGCCGAGGAGTGTTGCGAGTTCTGCGGTGCCGAGGCGTTCGGGTCGAGAGCGTTCGCGTCGCGGCCCTGAACGGGGATGACGACGCCCGGCGCGGGGGTTGCCTCGCGCACGCGGTGCGCCGAGTGCTGCACGGCCGAGGGCGGGACGACGACGGGGCGGCCGGGAACCGCGTGAGCGTCGTCGTCCATGCTTGGCGTGCGCGGGGATTCGGCGAGGGATTCCTCGCGACCCGCGACGGGGATGGGTGCGGGAGCGGGAGGTAGCGGAGGGGCGATAGGTGCCGTGGGTTCTTCTGGCGACGCGGGGGCGTGGTGGGCGTTAGCGTCGATGTGCCCCGGGAATGTGCTTGCCGCCGTCGGCGCCTTAGGCGCATCGATGACCTCGGACCACGGCTTGTCGGCTTCCGCAGCGGGCTGTGCGCTCGTGTGGGCCTCTCCCGCGAGGAGCGCCTCGGGTTCTTCTTCCGGGGTTTCGTGGGATTCGCGCGGCTCGGGCGCCTCACCAGATTCGGGAGCTTCGTCTGCCGGGCTCTGGGATTCGTCACGTTCCGCGAGAGGAACCGGCGCACCGGCGTGCTGCTCGGGATCGTACGCCTCGAGGGTGACGGGGAGGGACTGCCAAGGAGAGAGCTCCTCGCGCACGTCCTCGATCGTCATTGGGCGGGGGCCGTCGGCGGGCGCGTTCGGCGTGAGGGGCGTGAGAAGGGTGGCGGTCAGCGCCCCCAGATCGGAGGGAACCGTGCGCGGAGAGGTGGTCGACGGGTCGAAGGAAGCGTCGGAACCAAAGAACTCCGGCCCGCGTCCCGCGAGTCCCACGTAGAGAACCCGACCCACCGCACGCACGTCTGGGCTGAGCGTGAAAGGATCCGTGATGTGCAAAAGGCCCTCGTCGCCCGCGTCTTCGACACCTGCGCCGAGGATCGTGACCTGGTCGTGCTCGAAGTCCACGAACACGCGGTCCTCGTCGAGATGATGGTGACGGATGCCCTTGCTGCGGGCGTCCTGGAGGCTCGTGGCGACGCGACCCGCGATCGTGCGGGCCGTCTCCGCGCGAAGCGCGCCCTCGCGAGTGAGGTCGGCGAGCGTGGGCAGTTCCGGGTCGGTGTAGACAACCGCGGTCGCTTTTGTTTCGCCGTCGTGAGACTCGAGCACGTCGCGAACGGCCTCGAGACCCGGAACGCTCACGAGCGACACACGACGCGCAGCATCGAGAACATCAGCGGCAAATTCGCCGCGCACAACGAACACGAGAATCGGCTCGCCGTTCCCGTTGACGCCGCGGTGCCACGACCCCCCCTCGGTTGCGGACGAAGGCACGCGGCCAGAGCCCTCGCGGGCCGATCCATCGAGGGCAGGGATCAGTGAGAGAGAGGAAAAAAGTTCCTCAAGGCTGCGGATTTCAGTCACTGTCATCCTTTGGTTCGCTCGAGTAGTTCGATCCGATGTTTGACCATCGTAGCGGGGAGCTTTCGCCTCGCTCGAGGTTTCCTCCACGGCTTTAGGCGCCTTTTGCGCGGGCTTTCCGCCGCCGCGTTTGCGCATGACGCGGGAGCTGATCATGGTAGCGGCATCGCGAATCTCCGAGACGCGAAGCATCCACGCCACGAGCGCGAACACACCGGTCATCACCGCCGCGACAATCACCCCCACGACGATCGCGACGAGGCGCCCCCGCCACGTGAAATCGCCAAACAGTGCGAGGAGGCCCCAGCCGGCCGCCGCCGAGAGAGCCCCGGCAACGAGGAGGCGCGCGATGGTCGAGATCGTTCCCGCGGCGCTGATGTGACTCATGTCGACGCCCTTGCGCGCGAGGTTGCGGCGCATGTGCCACACGCCCTCGAGCCAGCCGATCAACATGCCGATAGAGCTTGCGAGCGCACCTGCCGCCGCGGCGTAGCGGGGGTCGACCCACAGGAGGATCACGGGAATCGCGAGAAGCGCGATCACGGTCGGCGGAACGCGCATCAAAAAGGCGGTGCGCGTGTCCTCATAGGCGTAGAAGTAGCGCGTGACGAGGTATGTCGCGGCGAAGGGGGCTAGCCCGAGCGTGTAGCCGATAAGCACGAGACCGTTCGCGCCCGCGCCCACGGGTGACGTGCCGCCCACGACGACCCACATGATCGGCGCCGCGAGCACGACGAGCACGGCCGTCGCAAGAATCATGGGAACGAACAGAATTCTGTTCATCGAAGAATAGGTGCGGTACGCCCCGAGGTGGTCGCCCTCGGTGACGCGCTTCGACATGCGAGGGAAGATACTCGTCACGAGGGACACGGCGATGATGCCCTGCGGAAGCATGAACACCGTGTACGACCAGTCGAGCGCCGCGAGAGCGGGGAAGAGCTCACGGTTCGCACCGGCTCCGCTCGCTTGCGCTTGCTCCACCGCCGAGACGGCGCCGCCCGTTGACCAGCGCCGCGCAAACACGGCAACCTGGCCCACGACCATCATCGCGAACGTCCACAGGCCCATCGTGCCGAGCTTGCGAAGGCCAAGGCCGCGAAAGCCCCACTTGAGCCGGATCTTGAGGCCGATCTTTCGCGTCCACGCCCACACGAGAAGCGCCTGGGCAGCGCTGCCGCCCACTTGGGAGAACGCGAGAACGATCAGCATGCCCCACGTCCACTGCGTGCCGTCGGGTTGCGCGCCCCAGAGCACGAGGAACAGGATCGAACCCGCGATATTCATGAGGTTGTTGAGCGCGGGAGCCCACGTAAACGGGCCGAAGCTTTCGTGCGCGTTGAGGATCTGCCCGAACATGATGTAGATACACGAGAAGATCATCTGCGGCATCATGAAGTAGCCGAGAACGGTTGCGGCCTGGAGCGTTCCCGGATCAAGCTTTGAGTTCGCCACGATCGTGAGGAACGGGACGGCGAGTGTGCACAGCGTCGTGACACCCATCGCGATGACGAAGAACAGCGTGAAGAGCCGCGAGCAGAAATCCTCGCCTCGATCCGGGAGCTTTGCTGCGCGCACGACCGCCGGCACAAGAATGGCATTGAGCGTTCCGCCGCCGATGAGGATCCACAGGGAATTCGGCAGAATCTGGGCAGCCGAGTACGCATTCGCCGCGATCGAAGCCGACCCACCAAGCACCATGCCGAGCAAGAACGTGCGCACAAAGCCCAAAAGACGCGTGGATGTTGACGCGATCGCCATGATTGCGCTCGCCCGCATGGCCTTGCCGCGCGCAGAGGAACTGCTCGTCTGGTTCATGATTGAGGAGGTGTCCTTAAGAGTTGTCACGTGAGTGGTGGGGCGCATCGGGGTCGTCAACGCGCTCGAGGTTTTCGGGCGCGGTGACGGCCGGGCTACGTGCGTCCGACTTCGTGCGGCCTGCGCGAATGACGCCCGTGATGACGAGCGCGGCGAGAAGCACCATCGCGACGAGAGTTGTCCAGTTTTCCCACTCGGGGTTGACGCTCAGCTTGCTTTCGCCCGAATCGAGGATCACGTCTTCGCCGTTCGCGATCGTCACCGTGAACGAACCATGTCCGTTTCGCACCGCTTCGACGGGGATCGCTTTGTCGCTCGTGGTGAACGCCGGAAGCGTGACGGGCTCGAGCGTGGCGCCGGATTTCGCAATGCGATTGGAGAAGGCGATCGATGGGGTGAGCGTCACGGGCGTGGGAAAGCCATTGTGGACGGTATACGGGATCGACGCTTCGTTCGAGACGAGATTGTAGGTGCCCGCAAGCGTGAGAGAGATCCGTTTCGCGTTCGCCTCGGTCACGGCGTTGATGCTCGTAAGGCGAGTCTCATGCGTTTTTGGGTCGTCGACCACGGGGGTGCTCACACCCGAGGCTGCGAGGAGAATCGATCCGGAAAGGTAGCTCGGATCCTCGAGAACGGCGCGCACATCACCTACGCTCGTGAGGCTCTTTTCGACCCTTTCGCTTGCATCCGCAGAGACTTTTTCGGACTTCGCGTCGACGCGGGCGGGGCTAGCGTCGGACTTCTCAACGATCGCGTGCAGCTTACTCACGCTGCCCACCCAGTACTGCCCGCTTTTCCCGCTTATCGATTTTGTGCCCTCGCCGGCTTTCGCGGCCTTCACGAGCGAGGAGGCAGGCGCGTGCGTGACCCACGGCGCGGTGTCGAGGGCGTCGAGCAGATGCGAGGTGCGTGCGGGGTCAAGCGGTGAGGTGGGGGAAGGTGCAAGCACGAGAGTGCGGGGGGCCGACGCTGGCTCGCCCGCGATGAGTGCCGTATCCGCAAGTGCACGCTGGACGGAGAGTTCGGGATCGCCCTCGTCAGCGAGGTTCTCCGAGAGGCGCGTGAGTCGCGTGTCGTAGCCGAGGAGAGGCGTTTCCTGCTTGTTGCCGTTTTTGAGCCTCGCGTAGCCGCTCGGCGTGACGCTCGGGCTGAGGGAGGAGTAGAACGATTCGGCGGGCACGAGAGCGGTCGAGGTTCCCGATGCGCGCACGGCCTTCGCGGTGACCGCGCCGGAATCGATTCGGGTCAGGGTGGGGGCGCTCTCGAGGCCCGCGTCCTTCGCGGCGGTGGCGGCCTCATTCTCGAGGAGTTCGGCGGTCGAGCGGGCCGTCGCGGGGCTTGCGAGGGCGAAGGGCGCGAGGGTCACGTCGTGAGTTTCAGCCGCGTCCATGAGTGCGGACCGGCGTTCGTCCCAGGCCTCATTCGGCCCCCACGCTGCGCCCGCGGCAGAGGGGGTGTCCTCCTCCTCCTTCTTCGGCCCTTCGTCACCGCCCGCATCCGAGGCCAGCGGTGTTGTAGGCGCCGTCGAACTCGGGCTCGGTGATGCCGAAGGGCTCGTGGCCTCGAGTTCCGCGTGCGCCTCGTCGAGTGTGCTCATGCCTTCAGGCGCCATGAGTTCGAGGAGCATCGACGGGTCGAGCCACCAGCTCACATCGTCGCGCTGGGCAATTTCCCACTGGGCGGCGAATGCGCCCTCGTGCACGTCCTTCTCGAAAGCTTCCGGATCGGTCGCGACGAGCGCGGGATCGGCCGAAGCGAGAGGGGCGAGGTAGGCGAGGGACACACTCGGCGTGTCAGCGACCGGCTGCCACACGACGAACGTGCGAAGCGTTGCGGTGGGAGTTCCGCCCTCGGAAGGCTGCGCGGTATTGGGCGCGGTGGTGGCATCCGTGACCGCCGTAAGGGCCACGCGGCGCGGGCCCCACAGGGACTCGTCCTGTGAGTAGTCGAGGGCGTTCGCGGGCACCTGCACCGTGAATTCGGCAGTTGCGCCCGGGGCGAGGCTTTGCGCGGTCGAGGTTCCGCGCAGGGTTCCGCGGTTCGAGGTGTCGCCTGGATCGGTCGCCGACCACTCATCGATGAGCGTGCGGTCCGTGACGCGCGAGGTGAACCCCGAAAGCTGCAGGGCCACGCCCTCGAGCGGCGCATCCGTGGTATTCGTGATGCCCACGCGCACCTCGAGCGTGTCGCCGGGCCCCACCGCATCGGGCGTGAGCGAAAGGAGGTCCAGGGTGAGTGGAGTAGCGTTTTCCGGTGCCGGTTCGGGCGTGGGGGCGGGTTCCGACGGTAGCCCGGGTGCGGTCAGTGCCACATTCGCACGCGGCTTCTGGCCGGTAGACTGGTACGCTGCGGAGCCCGGCTGGGCGAGAGCGCCAGCGGGCGCGAGAGCCGCACACAGGATCGAATACAGTGCGACCATGACGAGGAGGGCGCGAAAGCCGCGCCGCGTCACGGATCGAAGCATGGAACCACTGTAGAGGGCGCGCCTTCGCGCCGCGTGCCAAACACGGGCCGTGCACGCTGAGCGATCCGCACATCACAGACCAAGGTGAGGAATGACGTACGTGACTTATGGTGACACGCGCGGAGCAGGGCGCATCGGAATCGACACGGTTCGCACCCGCGCGCGCAGCATGTTCCAGGCGCTTCCCGCCTCCGTCCACGAGCTCGGTGAAATGTTCGAGGGCGCAGGTGAGGAGCTCGCCCTCGTGGGCGGGCCCGTGCGCGACGCCCTCCTCGGGCGCAGCAGCGACGACCTCGACTTCACGACGTCGGCGCGCCCCGAGGACACCGAACGTCTTTTGCGCGCATGGGTGGGCAAGCGAGGCGCGATCTGGGACATGGGCCGCGAATTCGGCACGCTCGGCGCGCAGCTCGACGGCGTCAAGGTCGAGATCACGACGTACCGCACCGAAGAGTACGACCCAACGTCCCGCAAGCCCCAGGTCGCGTACGGCGACACGATTGACGGCGACCTTTCGCGCCGCGACTTCACCGTGAATGCGATGGCCGTGCGCCTTCCCTCGCTCGAGTTCATCGACCCGTTCGGTGGCCTTGAAGATCTCGCTGCGGAGCTTCTTCGCACGCCCGTCACCCCCGAACAGTCCTTCAGCGACGATCCGCTGCGCATGATGCGCGCCGTTCGCTTCGCCTCCACCCTGGGCTTCGATATCGAGGAGGGGACCGCGCACGCGATTGCGGCGCTCGCGGAGCGCCTCGAGATCGTGAGTGCCGAACGCGTGCGTGAGGAGCTCGTGAAGCTCATGCTCGGCGACCACCCGCGAAGCGCCCTCGAGCGCATGGTCGACCTCGGCCTCGCCGACATCATCCTGCCGGAACTTCCCGCGATGCGGCTCGAAATCGACGAGCACCACAGGCACAAGGACGTGTACACGCACTCGCTCACCGTTCTCGAGCAAGCGATCGACCTTGAAACCGGCCCAGACGGCCCTGTTCCCGGACCCGATTTCATTTTGCGCTTCGCCGCCCTCATGCACGATTGCGCGAAGCCGAACACGCGCCGCTTCGAAGAGGGCGGGGTGGTGACCTTCCGCTTCCACGAGGTCGTGGGTGCGCGCATGGCGAAGGCCCGCATGAAAGCGCTCAAGTTTGATAAGGAGACGACGAAAGCTGTCGCCCACCTCATTGAGCTGCATCTTCGCTTCCACGGATACTCCGACTCGGAGTGGACGGATTCCGCGGTTCGCCGCTACGTCACCGATGCGGGCGAGCAGCTGGAGCGCCTCCATCGCCTCACGCGCGCCGATTGCACGACGCGGAACAAGCGCAAGGCTCAGCGTTTGCGCGAAGCCTACGACGATCTCGAACAGCGCATCGCCGAACTCGCCGAGCAGGAGGAGATCTCGAAGATCCGCCCTGACCTCGACGGCCGCGCGATCATGCAGATCCTGAACCTCGAGCCGAGCCCCGCCGTGGGCAAGGCTTACGCCTACCTTCTCGAGCTGCGCATGGAAGAGGGCCCCCTCGGCGAAGAGGAGGCCTCAAAGCGCCTTCAAGAATGGTGGGCGCATAATGGGGCGCACGAAAGCGCCTCCGCGACGAGAGGAAACTCGAAGTGAGCGACAAGACGCCGAAGGGCACGAGCCGCACCCGCTCGACCGTGAAACGCGCCGCACGCCCCGCGACGACTCCCGCAGCGTCGAGCATCAGCCGCAGCCGCACGAAGCCGCGCCCGGACAACGTCGCGCAAGCGCCGGGTCGCCGCGCCGCGGCATCGTCGTCAAAGCCGGAGGTCACGAGCAGGGCCAAGAGCAAAGACACGAGCAAAGATAAGAGCAAGAACTCGCCGAAGCCCACGAATATTCTCAACTATCCTCGTGCGGGCCGAGAAGGATTTTGGCGCTGGTGGCCCTCGTGGCGACTCCTCTCCGCTGCTTTCCTGCTCCTCTTCTTCGCCGGGGTGGGCTTCGGTGCGTGGCTGTACTCGACGACCGACGTTCCCGATCCGACCGACATCGCGGTCGCCCAGACGACGCGCGTGTACTACTCCGATGGCGAGACTCTCCTCGGAGAGTTCAGCGATCTCAACCGCACGATCCTGCCCGCCGAGGACATTCCCGACAACGTCAAAGAGGCAGTGGTCGCTTCCGAGGACTCGACGTTCTACGAAAACCGCGGCATTTCCCCGAAGGGCATTCTGCGCGCGGTCATCAACAATGCCTCCGGCGGCTCACGCCAGGGAGCCTCGACCATCACCCAGCAGTACGTCGAGAACTACTACACGGGCAAGGTCACGTCGTACACCGGCAAGGTGCGCGAGATGATCATGGCCGTCAAGATCGACCAGGAGCTCGACAAGGAAGAGATTCTTTCGCGCTACCTCAACACGATTTATTTCGGGCGTTCCGCCTACGGAATCGAGGAAGCCGCACAGGCGTACTTCGGCAAGAGCGCGAGTGAACTCGATGATGCCGAGGCGGCTCTCCTCGTTGCCGTCATCCCTGCGCCGAGCGCCTACGATCCCGCGAAGAATCCCGAAAAAGCCCAAGCGCTGTGGAAGCGCGTGATCGATCGCGAAGTCAACGAGACGGGAAGCCTCACGAAGGACGAGGCCGACAAGCTCACCTTCCCGGAGACGATCGACTACAAGCCTCAAAATTCCTTGCGCGGCACGAACGGCTACCTCATGATGACCGTGCGTCGGGAGCTCGAAACGCGTGGCTTCGATGCGGACGACATCGACACGGGCGGCTACACGATCATTTCGACGATCGACAAGCACACCCAGGAATCGACCGTGGAGGTAATCAATGAGCTCCCCGAGGATCGCCCCGAGAACAACCACGTGGGAACCGTGAGCATCGACCCCAAAACGGGTGCCATTCGCGCGCTCTACGGCGGCGCCGACTACCTCGAACAGCAGCGCAATGACGCAACCCAATCGCGAATGCAAGCGGGTTCGACGTTCAAAGTGTTTACGCTCGTTGCGGCCCTCGAAGACGGTTACAGCCTCCACTCCTCGTGGGATGCTTCATCGCCGAGGACCTTCAAGGGGTGGAAGGTCAAGAACTTCAACAACGCCTCCCGCGGCACGGTCGATCTTCTGACTGCGACGCGGCACTCCTACAACACGCCCTATGCGGCACTCAACGTCGACATGGGCGCAGAAAAGACGCGCGATGCGGCCATCAAGATGGGGCTTTCCGAGAAAACGCCCGGCCTCGACGACAGCCCCAACAACGTTCTCGGCTCTGCTTCACCCACGATGCTTGAGCTCGCCAACGCCTACTCGACGATTGCCTCGGGTGGCATCAAACGCACTCCGCACATCGTCGAGAAAGTCACGAATACTGACGGCTCTTCCCGTTACACCTACAAGGATGACGGCGAGCGGGTGCTCAAGGAATCCACGGCCATTAACGCGACCGTGGCCCTTCAAGAGCCCACGAGCTCGCGCGGCTCCGCCAGGGTGGTTGCACGGAAAATGGATGGTCGCCCCGTCGCGGGCAAGACGGGCACCTCGAGCGCCTTCCGCTCGGCGGTGTTCGTGGGCTACACCCCCCAGCTCGTCACCGCGGTGGGCATGTTCCAGCCAAGTGCCGACGGCCGCACGGAAGAACCGCTCACATCGTTCGGGCCATGGAAGAACATGACCGGAGGTGCCGCCCCCGCGAGCATCTTTGGCGACATCATGACGCGCGCCCTCGAGGGGCAGGAAGAGCTCGACTTTCCCGACGAAGTCACCTCCAAAGGCAAGAAGAAGAGCAAGAGGAGCACGCGAACCGAAAAGCGCTCGCCGCGCAAAACCTCCAAGCCCAAGGTCACCGAGGAGCCGTCACAAGAGCCGTCGGAAGAGCCGTCGGAAGAGCCGAGCGACGAGGCACCCACCGAGGAGCCCTCTGAACAGGCACCCGAGCCAACCGAGCAACCGGAGCCGCCCGCGACCACCGAAAAGCCGAAGCAGGAGCCTTCGCCCGAGCCGAGCGCTGAACCGAGCAAGAAGTCGAAGCCACCGAAGGTCCAACCGACGCCCGGCCACGAGCACCCCGTTCAACCGACGGCCACGCCAGAAGAACCTCGCTAGCGGTGAGGCCCAGGCCACCGTCGGACCCCCTTTCCCGAACCCGGGGAAGCCGCTAGACTTGGGAAGTCTGTGGAAAACCGCAGGCACATGCATGACCCTCCTGCCACGGAAGGACCGTGGCCGCGATAGACCACAGGAGGTGGGGATTTACACATGCGTAAGTACGAAATGGTTGTGATCCTGGACCCGTCGATCGACGAGCGTACCGTGGACACCACTTTTGAGAAGCTCATCAAGGTTGTTCCTGCTGAGGGCGGCACCGTCGACAACACCGACGTGTGGGGCAAGCGCAAGTTCGCCTACGAGATCGACAAGAAGCAGGAAGGCATCTACGTCGTCCTCAACTTCACGTCGAAGCCCGAGACCGCCAAGGAGCTCGACCGCCAGCTCGGCCTCAACGAGGCTGTTCTGCGCACGAAGCTCATGCGCGTCGACGAGAAGTAAACACCGCTTCCACTAGCCACACCGCACCATCAGCTGAAGGAGAGTCATGGCGAACGATACCGTCATCACCGTCGTCGGAAACCTGACCGCCGATCCCGAGCTGCGCTTTACGAACTCGGGTATTCCCGTCGCGTCGTTCACCGTCGCGTCGACCCCCCGCACGTTCGATCGCCAGTCCGGCGAATGGAAAGACGGCGAGGCTCTCTTCCTGCGCTGCTCCATTTGGCGCGATGCGGCCGAGAACGTCGCCGAATCCCTCACGAAGGGCACCCGCGTGGTCGTTCAGGGCCGCCTCCAGCAGCGCTCCTACACCGACCGCGAAGGCAACAACCGCACCTCGATCGAACTCCAGGTCGATGAGATCGGTCCTTCGCTTCGCTACGCGACCGCGAAGCCGACCCGCACGCAGCGCGGTGGCGGCGGCAACTTCGGTGGCGGCTTCAACGGTGGAAACGGCGGTGGCGGCAACTACGGTGGCGGCCAGGGCGGCTACTCCAACCAGGGAGGCTACGGCGGCAACCGCGGTGGCAACCAGGGAGCGCCGCAGGGCGGCCAGAACCCGGCCGATGTTGACCCCTGGAGCAACGGCGGCGCCGAAGAGCCCCCGCCCTTCTAAGCCGCGCCACTCGGCACACATCTTTGACAATATCCATTCCATCCCGGGTTGAAAGCCCGGGCTCCCCTCACTCAAAGGAGCACCACGATGGCGAAGCCAGAGCTTCGTAAGCCCAAGAAGAAGCAGAACCCGCTCAAGAGCGCCGGTATCGAGAACATCGATTACAAGGACCCCGCAGTTCTGCGTAAGTTCATTTCGGATCGCGGAAAGATCCGTGCGCGCCGCGTGACCGGCGTGAGTGTCCAGGAGCAGCGCAAGATCGCGAAGGCCGTCAAGAACGCCCGCGAGCTCGCCCTCCTTCCCTACTCGACCTCCGGTCGCTGAGCCAAGGAAGGATAGAGAAACATGGCTACTACCAAGCTCATCCTCACCAATGAGGTTTCCAAGCTCGGCGGCCCCGGCGATGTCGTCGAGGTCAAGGCCGGTTACGCACGCAACTACCTTCTCCCGCGCGGCCTTGCCACGCCGTGGACCAAGGGTGCCGAGCGCCAGCTCGAGCAGATGGCCGCCGCAAGCTCGAAGCGCGCCGTGGCGTCGCTCGAGGATGCACAGGCCCTCCGTGACGTTCTCCAGACCAAGCCGGTCGTCGTGGCCGAGCGCGCGGGCCAGAACGGCCGCCTCTTCGGCGCCGTGACCGCCGCCGAGGTTGCCGAGGCCGTCAAGGCTGGCTTCGATCGCGAGATCGACCGCCGCAAGGTGGAGTTCACCGCGCCGATCAAGTCGCTCGGCGAGTACACCGTGACGGTGCGCCTGCACGAAGAGGTTTACGCGAACCTCGTCGTTCAGGTCGTCGCTGCCAAGGGTGCGCGCGCCTGAACGGCATAGCGTAAGCGCTCACGAGAGAGCGCATGAGGAAGCGGCGGGCTTTGAGCCCGCCGCTTTTTCGTGCCATTGAGCTGCTCATTCCACGCGTGTGGAAAAAATTGAATACATTAATGCAATGACCTCCCCATCCTCGCAGTCCTCGACTACACCCACCGACCCTCACGAGGGCGGCCACCTGACCCGCTCCCTCACGCATCGCCAAATGGCGATGATCGCGATGGGCTCGGCGCTCGGCACCGGCCTCTTCCTCGGCTCGGGCGACGCGATCGCGGTTGCGGGCCCCGCCGTCATTATCAGCTTCGCGATAGGCTCGGCCATTGCCATGACGATCGCCCTCGCCATGGGGGAAATGGCTTCGCGTCACCCCGTCCAGGGTGGCTTCGGCACGCTCGCCGCGCGCTATCTTTCTCCGTTTTGGGGCTACCTCGTGCGGTGGCTCTACTGGATCGTGACAGTCGGTGTGACGGCAGCGGAGCTGTATGCGTGCAGCCTGTACCTGCAGTTTTGGGCGCCCGGCCTACCGCAGTGGGCGGGGGTCGCGATTCTCGGCGCGAGCGTGGTGGCGATTAACGTCGTGAGCGTAAAGAGTTTCGGCACGATCGAATTTTGGCTCTCGAGCATCAAAGTTATTGCGGTCCTCGTGTTCATTCTCGTGGGGCTCTGCCTCGTGTTCTTTGGTCTCCCGGGAACGCCCGCGGCGGGGGTTGCCAACTGGACGAACGATGGCGGCTTCATGCCCTTTGGCTTTAAGGGCGTGTGGGTGTCGATGGCGCTCGTGATGTTCTCCTTTGGCGGGATTGAGATGCTCTCGATCTCGGCGGCCGAGGCGAAGGATCCCGCGCGGTCGATTCGCACGGCGGCGCAGTCGACCGTGATCCGTTTGAGCTTCTTCTATGTCGTGGCGATCGGCATCATCGTGGCGCTCGTGCCGTGGCAGGAGGCCTCGGGTGCCTCTGGCGATGTGCGCCTTTCGCCGTTCGTCATGGTGTTCCACGAGCTGGGGATCCCCGCGGCGGCGGGGATCACAAATCTGATCGTGGTGATCACGGCGCTTTCGGCCGCGAACGCGAACGTGTATGCGGGCTCGCGCTTTCTTCACTCGCTCGCCGCGGATTCGCTCGCCCCGCGAGTACTCGAGCGCACGACCAAGCGCGGCATCCCGCTTCCCGGCATCATCGTGCACGCGTGCGGCATTCTCCTCGTGGTGGTTCTCGCGATGACCGGGATCGGGGGCCTCTTCCCGCTCATTATGTCGACCGTGATCTTCTCGGCGGTCATCGTGTGGGTGCTGATTCTCGTGACCTACGTGGTTTACCACCGCACGCGCGATGGGCGCGAGCTGTTCCGCATGCCCGGCGGCGTAGTGACGGCGATTGTGGGCATCGTGGGGCTCGTGTTCGTGTTCTCGACCGTGATTGCGGTTGAGCGCATGCAGCTCGCGGCGATGGTGGGCATCCCGTTCGTTCTGCTCGTGACCCTCGCGTACGTGCTCGTGTTTCGCCACCGCATTAGCGTCGAGGCGATCGAGGCGAGCTTCGCCGAGGCTGAGAAGGCGCGCGCCGACACTCACTAGCACCGCGGTGCCTTCACAACCTCCACACTTTGCCGAGTCTTTACTTTTGGCGCGTGGCGGGGGAAGATAACTGCGCACGCACTTCCTCCGTGCCGATGTCTAAAGGAGATAGTCCATGTCGATGAGGTCCACCTTCCGCGGCGCATCCGTCGCCCTCGCCGCAGCCCTCACGCTCGCCTCGTGCGGCGCGATGAGTGGTGAGCTCGCGAAGCCTAGCGAGACCCCGAGCGCCGCCGCGGACACGACGACGGCAAGTCCCACGCAGATCCCCTCGGCTGAGACGAGCGCGGAGGCGGGCGAGGAGCCCAGCGAAAACCCCGAGGCGAGCGAGTCCCCCAGCGAATCGCCGAGCGAGTCCCCAAGCGGCGACCCGAGCGAAAGCCCTAAGACGGACGCGAAGGTCACGGAGGCACCGGCCGTGATCGCCCAGTTCACGGGCGAGGAGTTCCCCGAGATTGGGGATTTCCCGTTTGCCAAGGACGCGATTGCGGATTCGATCGCGAGCCTTATCGACGATGGCGGTGACGTGACCGTCGAATGTGACGGCGACGTGGACATCACCGCGGGCAAGCCCAAAACGCACTGCACCGTGAAGGGTGAGGAGAAGACAACCGAAGCTTTCGTGTACGGCACCTTCTCCAATGTTCAGGGCCCCGGCCTTCTCGTGGCATTCGACAAGGATTTTGACTCGTCGCTCACTGCCCGATTTACCGAACCCGGCACCGAGGTCCTCGCCTACGGCATGGGTGGCATGTGGGCCGCAGACGCACCCGTGGACGGCGCTCATGTTTCCAAAAAAGCCCTTCGGGTGATGGAAGCTTTCGAGATGCCGGTTTCGAAGTTTGAGTGCACGGGCGAGGTGTTTATTCCGGAGGGCCGCAACTCGCAGGTGTGCCCGATCGAGGCGGAGTGGGGCAAGAGCGAGGCGACCGTGATCGCCGCGACCATCCTGAATTCTCAGGACACGGGCGTGCTCGTTGTTCTGCAGATCCCAGACGAGGGCTAAGCTCCCGCCCGTGGTGTTGCCCACCAGGCTCACGCCTTGATTCGCGCGCGGGAGATGGTGCGGCTATATTAGGGAACGCTTCGATCTCGGTGTGCTTGACGCCCGGTGTCGGAGTACTCGCGCAAGTGGCGGAATTGGTAGACGCGCACGGTTCAGGTCCGTGTGCCTTCGCGGGCGTGGGGGTTCAAGTCCCCCCTTGCGCACTCCATGCGGGCCCCTCCTTCGGGAGGGGCTTTCGCGTATGTGCACACGAAAAACGTGAGAAGGGCGAGCGGGGATGAGCGAGGAGTCGGGCGCGAGCGTGCACACGAATTCATGGCTCGGTGCCGTGGGTGAGGGCGCGGGTTTTATTCAGACGGCCGCCGACCGCGCCGCTGCTTCCGGAGTTTTTGACAACCTTCCCCTCGCGGGTGCGCAGCTCGAGCTTCCAGAGGTGCACGATCCCGACTGGTGGATCAAGTCGCGCATCGCCTCGGGCGAGTTTGATCGCGAGGCGCTATTGCCCTCCGTTGTGGTGTTGCGCAAGGAACACGACGCGCTCGCGGACACCGTGATCGAGCTCCCGTCAGAGCAGGCCGTGCGCGACTACGTCGAGGACTACAACGAAAGAGCACGCCGCGAAAACAGCGCGGCGGTGCAAGAAGTGAGGCCTCCCTCCGGTGTCAGTGCCGAGGCCCCGCTCCTTGCGCCCATCGCCGATGTTGAGGAATGGATCGCTCGCTGGCGCCGTACCCGCGAGCCTTGAGAGCCCGCCCCACTCGAGGGTGCAGGCACCGTGTGACCGGCACTCATGTGGGGATTGCCTACCCTGCTTTCTCCACTTTCAGGGAAGGAGAGGAAGCGCCGCGGCGAAGGGGTCGTGGGTCGCGTCGGAGTGGGCCTTGTATTCGGCCTTGGCGAGGGCCCGATCACGCGCCTCGATGCCGCACAGGGAGGCAATGAGCGCGGCCGTCATGTCCATACCCGCGGCAACGCCCGAGGACGTCCAGCGATCGCGGTCCTCAACCCAGCGAGCCTTGGGTTGCCAGGTAACTGTCGTACCGAACGTGCGTGTCCATTCAAACGCGACTTTGTTGCCCGTTGCCCTGTACCCCTCGAGCAAGCCGGCCTTGGCGAGGAGTGCCGATCCGGTGCACACGGACGTGACGAGCTGAGCCTTCGCACCGGTAGCGCTGAGCCACGAAATGAACGATTCATCATCGACGAGAGCGCGTGTGCCGGGCCCGCCGGGGACGAGGAGAATGTCGATGTCACCACATGAGAGATCCGCGTAGGAGAGCGTGCTTTCGACGCGCACGCCCTGGGCGCTCCGAACGAGCCCCGAGGAGGGCCCCGCGAACTCGATCTCGATGCCGCTTGCGTGGCTCAAAAGCTCAGCTGGTCCAAACACATCGAGAACTTCGAAGCCCTCGAAAAGAACGATGCTCACGAGCCTCTTCATCGATCACGCCTCTCTTTCCCCGTGAGGTATTTCGGTCGAATCACATCGATGTCGACCTTCGTGGAAATTCCGTCAATCTTGCCGTTGAAACGCAGCTGCCACACCGCCCAATCCTCCTGATCAGGCCTTTCGGACTTGGAGAAGAGCCAGTCTGGCCTTCCCGCGGCATGCGGCAGGTCGTAGTGGAGGCGCCACTCCTTGCTCGAATACACCACGACCTTGCGGCCCCACGCCTTCTCGACCGTGCGAATGAACGCCTCGACTTCGGCGTTGGCGTGCTCGGCTTCCGGTCGCTTTTCGCACGCGCCATCAAATTCGAGATCGAGAGCGGGTGGGAGCGCACCCGAATCCGGAGGCGCGGCCTTCAAGAAATCGCGCGCCTGATCCGCACCGGGGGAGCACAACGTGAAGTAGTGGTAGGCCCCCGGAGTGACGCCGGCCGTCAAGGCGCCTTTCCAGTTCTCGGCGAATTTCGGGTCGGTGTAACCCGAGCCTTCCGTCGCCTTGATGTACGCAAAACTCACGCCGGAATCGGCAACAGCGCCCCAGTTAATCGTTTTCTGGTGGGAGGAGACATCGATGCCGAGGCTCTCCCCTTCGGCGAGCTCAACGCCGCGCGGCAGGTTCGTGAGCGCGGGGGCGTCGGTGGGAGTTGCGGGAATCTCCATCACGTGGGCTTTCACGGGCGCGGGGGCGGCGGGGTTAGCGTGGGATTCCGACGATTGCCCGGCCACAATGGTGGTCACGAGCATGCCAATCGACACAAGCGCGAAGCACACGGTGAAGATGACCACGATCGCTTTGTATTGGCGCCGGTAGATGTCGGCGCGAGAAAAGCGAGGCATACCGAGAGTGTAGTGGGGCAGCGCACATGAAAGCGGGTGCGACGCGAGGGAGGCAAGCGTCGGAAAGGAACCTGTAGCGTGGTGGCGTGCCTTCTCAATTCCCACCGCTGACCACCCGATTCGCGAGCGAGTTTCCCGATCTCGTGCGCGAGTGCGCCCCCGACATCCCCACGAGTGTGCGCGTGGGGGCGGTGAACATGCCGCTCGCGCGGGAGTTCGGCATTGACGAGGGTGCGGAGCGCGAGGCGGTCGAGGAGCTCACCCGCCGCTTTGTACACGCGACAAGCGCGCACGCAATGGCGTATTCGGGCCACCAGTTCGGCACCTTCTCGCCCGTGCTCGGCGACGGCCGCGCCCACCTCATGGGCGAGCTGACCAGCGGTGATGGTGGCGCAGTGGACGTGCACCTGAAGGGCAGCGGGCTCACGCCGTTCTCGCGTCCCGGATCCGATGGCAAGGCGCCGCTCAGCGCGATGTATCGCGAATACCTCATCTCGGAGGCGCTTTATGCTCTCGGCATTCCCACGAGCCGCACGTTCGCGATTCTTGAAACGGGGGAGCGGATCAGGCGCCGCGCTCCCGAGCCCGAACCGGCCGGGATTCTCGTACGCACGGCGGCGAGCCACGTGCGCGTGGGCACCTTTCAGTTCGCAAGGATCGCGGGCGATCAGGGGGCAATCGCAGCGGATACGCGCGAAAAGCTCGTGCGATTCGCGCTCGAGCGCCACTATCCCGGGTGGGATGAGGGGTCCGACGCTTCCTCGGTTCCTGCCCTCGCCCTTCTTCGCGGTGTTGCCGCACGCCAGGCGCGGCTCGTCGCACAGTGGATGGGTGCGGGGTTCGTGCACGGCGTGCTCAACACCGACAACGTGAGCGTTGCCGGCGAGTCGATCGACTTTGGGCCGTGCGCCTTCCTCGACCGCTACGAGAGCGGCGCGTGCTTCAGCTCGATCGACACGGGTGGGCGGTACGCCTACGGGCAGCAGGGCGCGATCACACAGTGGAACATGGCGAGGTTCGCGGAGTCCCTCCTCGATCTGCTCGACCCGAACCCGGAGCGTGCGATCGAGGAGGCCAGTAGCGTGCTGAGCGATTTCGCCGAAGAGTACCGTGCAGCGTTCACGCGCGTGTTCGCGCGAAAACTCGGGATCGGCGGCGATCCGGGTCCGGGTGTGGAGCAATTCGTGGAGCGCACCCTCGAAGCGCTCGAGCGTGAGGAGGGCGACTTCACACTGTTCTTCAGGGCCCTCACCGAAGGTCGAGAGCTCGACGGGGAGTTCGCTGCGGGGAGCGCCTGGCGCGCGGAACTCGAGGAGCACCGCGCACGCGCCGGCACGAGTCCCGAGCAGTCCGAGATGCTCATGCGGGAAGCGAACCCGATCTACATTCCGCGCAACCACCACGTCGAGCAGGCGCTTCGCGAGGTGGAGCGTGGTGAGACGGCGAAGTTCGAGCGGCTTCTCGAGGCCATTCGCGAGCCCTTCACGCGACGCGAGGGCCTCGACGATCTCGAGAGTCCGCCGCCGAACGCGCACTTCTTCACGAGCTTCTGCGGCACGTGAGCGGCGGCGCGCGAAAGCGTGCTCAGCCGCCGAGCTCGAACTCGAAGCGCTCGAGGGGAGTGCTGCCCGCGCTCTCGAGTGATTCGACACGATCGCTCGTGCCATCGCGCTTATCGAATGCTTCGGCAAGGGGAAGCGCCGTGTTGCGCGCCGCTTCGATGAATTCCTCGACGGTCGTTTCGTTGCCGTTGAGGCCCTCGATCGCCATCGCGCCGTACCCGGCGCGCGTCAGCTCGCTCGCCACCACGATCAGCTGCTTGAGCGCCGATAGGTACATGCTTGGGGGGAGACCCTCGTGGCGCACGTTCGGCAGGTGCCGCACGAACAGCATTGCCGCGGTACGCGGATTGCCCGTCGCGAGCAGGAACATCATGTGGTCGATCTGATGGCTGAGATGCATGGGTGAGGACATGATGAGCGGATACGCAAACTCCGCGAGAGCCGCGGCCTCGGGGAGCCTCCCGGCGCGCGCGAACGCGAGGAGCGCCTCCGAGACGATCGACTGCGGCTCCTCGGCACACTCGTAGCCCTCATCGAGGATCTCGTCCACGAGGCGAAGAGCCGCCTCCGGCTCGTCGATCTGCCACAAGATCGTGGCCTCCTGCGCCCGCGCACACGCGTCGCAGTTCGAGTATTCATCGCTCGGGGAGGCCTTGATGCGCGTGAGCACCTCGCGGGCCTCGTCGGTCCTCCCCGTTTCGAGTGCGAGCGAGAGCTCGGCCCACAGGATCCCCGCTTCGCCAGCGCCCTCGCGGCGATAAGCGGCGCGCATCATGTCGTGCGCGGAGCGCACTTGGGCGAGGGAATACTGCGGATAGCTGAGGAGCATAACCGTGAGCCACTTGTACCACCACAGAAGGTCAACGTCGGGCTGGCTCTCGAGGGGGCGCGTCGGGTAGCGCACTGGATCCGAATCGTGCATGTGCGCGCACCACAGGAACAGGGTGAGCTGCTCGGTGGCCTCCGCCGCTTGGAAAGCGAAGCCGACGAGCCGCATGCGAATCTCGTACAGGGCGCGTTTATCGCCCGATTCCTCCGCGAGGCGCTCGGCGCGCTTGCCGATCTCCCATCGCTCCCGGTGCGGCATGGGCGCGGGGGAATCGAAGCGGCGCGTGAGGCTTTCGAAGGTCTCCGTTTCGCTCATCGCGGCTCCGGGGCGCCCTTCCACCACGTATCGGTGATGGTGACGGGGGTTGTGCGCTTATGCCGTGAGGCGAGGTAGCGGCGCTCGATGTTGTCGGCTGCGGCCTCGGAAATCTCGCGACCCTCGAGGTAGTCGTCGATGTCGTCGTAACTCACGCCGAGCTCATCTTCATCTGTGCGGCCGGGGCTGCCGTCGAGAAGATCGGCGGTGGGAACCTTGCGCCACAGCGGCTCGGGCGCGCCGAGATGCTCGAGGAGCGAGCGAATCTGGCGTTTGTTGAGACCGAAGAGCGGGAGGATGTCGGCGCCGCCATCACCAAACTTCGTGAAGAAGCCGACCGTGGATTCCGCGCCGTGATCGGTGCCGATCACGAGGAGCCCCTCGTCGCCACCGATCGCGTACTGGGCGACCATGCGCAGCCGCGCCTTGATATTGCCCGCATTGAAGTCGCTCGTCTCGTGGCCCGCAGCGGAGGCGAACTCCGCGCGCAGCGAGTCCGCGGCACCCTTGATGTTGATGGTCATTTCGCGGTCCGCGCCGATCCAGTCCATCGCTGCGGCCGCATCGGCTTCATCGTGCTGGACGCCGTGAGGAAGGCGCACCGCGACGAAGCTGGCATCGCCGCCCTCCTCGCGCACCTTCTCGACCGCGAGCTGCGCGAGGCGGCCCGCGAGAGTCGAATCCACGCCCCCGCTGATACCGAGCACGAAGCCCTTCGTTCCGGTTGAGCGCATGTACTCGGTGAGGAAGGAGACGCGGCGCTCAATCTCCTCCGCGGGCTCGATGTGGGGCTTCACGCCCATCTCATTGATGATCGTCTCTTGAAGTTGGCGCATGACCCCAGCCTAACTTTGGCGGCCTTCACCCGGGTCGAGAAAGTCCTCGACCGAGAGGTCCCGCCGCATGAGATTCGTGGAGAGCGCGAGCATGTCCGAGAGCGATTCGCCCAGGATCGCGCGATCCGCGGGCCGGAGCGGATTGTGCCCCGCGAGCATCGCCTGGACGTACACGAGCCTCACGGTTCGCGAGGCGACAACCTGATCATCCGCGTCAATCCCCGCGAGCATCTTCACGAGGGAGCTGTTCCAGTTGAGCACGAGCGTCGCGAGAGTGGGCAGGCCCGCCGCGGGGTTTTCCGACGCCTGCTCGGGTTCCGGCGCGGCCGTGACCTCACGCATGAGCTCACCCCAAAATCCGCTCGTGGATTCCTCGAGGCGCCTCAGCTCCATTCCCCGCAGCACATCGGGGTCGACGACGTAGAGGGCGGGAACATCCTTAGGCGTAAAAGCGCGCACTTGGACGTCACAATCGAGCCCGAAAAGCGCGGTTTCCGCGAGGGCCCGCACGCGCTCCGCAGCCTCGGCATCGGGGCCGAGCACGGCGCCGAATTGTGCGATCACATCGCCGAGGGTGATGGGGGCAGCACTTGCGGATGGGAGGGCCTCCCCGAGCATCCGCATGAGGTCCTTTTCGTACACGTAGCCCGCGTTGACGACGACCTGATCGCTCGGGACCACGCCCGCAAGCTGGCGAAACTCCTCGGTCGTTTCGGCGTAGCGCACGCGCGGATTCGCCTCGACGATCTCGCTCACAAGCATGCGGCCCTGGTTCGTTTCAAACGTGAAGTGCGGAAGAACGATGCGCGCGAGCTCCGTGTCGTGCACAGCGAGGGAGCGAAGCGCGAGGTCGTGGATGGCGAGGAACCGCTGGAGGCCGCGAGGATCGTTTTCCGCGAGCGAGAGGATCCATGTGCGCAGGCTCGAGGCGATCGCGCGCTTTGTGACCGCGAACGCCTCATCGTTGACGAAGTTCTCGCGCGAGGCCGTGGGCGTGAGACCCGTGGAGTCGAGAACAACCCGCACGAAGAACGCCCATTCGGGCAGGAGGTCCGGCAGAGACTCGGAGACGAGGAGGCCGCCCATATAGGCGCGTGAGGTTTGTTTCGCACCGGGGGAGGGCGAGGCGGGCAGCACGAAGGCGGTGCCGCTCGTTCCCGTTTCGGGGACGGAAATATCGATGATGTCGAGGGGCTCGGCTCCGAGGAGTTCCGTGCCGTATTCAACGAGGTGCTCGAGGTCCCGCTCGAGGGCCCACGCGTGGAGGTCATCGAGGCTGCCTTCCCCGGCCTCGTTTCCCTCCGAGGGGAGAACGGAAGGCGAGAGGTGGCGCGTGAAAAAGGGCGTGCGATTCACAAAGCGTTCGGTACCTCGCGGCCCGCACACCTCGACGGTGACGGAAAGGAATTCCGCGTACAAGGTTGCGAGTTCCCACACGCGCGCGTACGTCGTGAGGTCGCGCGACTCCGGACGGGGCGTGAAGCGCACGCGGGTGCCGACCTCGACGCCCTCACCGGCGGCACCCTCGAGTGGTTCAAGCGTGAACGTGCCATCGCTGCGGCCCACCCAGCGGCTCGCCTCGCCACCCGCCGCAGGCCTCGTTTCCACGACGATTTCGTCGCTCACCATGAAGCAACTCAGCAGCCCGATGCCGAACTGGCCCAGGCGATCGGTGCGCGGCAAATCGAAGATGTCGCGTTTGCTCGACTGGCCGACGGTCGAGAGGAGCTCGGCCATGTCCGCGCGGTGCATGCCCGCGCCGTTATCGGTGACGACGAGCTCACTCGACTCTGGGCCGACCGGCGTGATGTGGATGAGGGCATCGTGGGGCGTGAGCGTGCCCGCTTCGATGCGGGTCATGACCGCATCGCGCGCGTTCTGAATGAGCTCGCGAAGGAACACGCTCGGGCGCGAGTAGATGTGCGTGCTCAGAAGCTCGACGACCGCGTGAAGGTTGACCTGAAACGGTTGGGAAGGAAGCGTCATGCCTCGATCCTACGGAACCAGGTGAGCCTTGGCAGGCGTCGGACTTCCGATTGTGGATAACTCGCGCCCGGTGCTGCCCAGGCACCCATCTCGGGCGCCCGAGCCCCGGTGCCCTACGCCGCTTCCGTCGCCGGCGAACCCGCGTCCGTGGTGCTCTCGGCGCGGTCCTCCAACTTCTTCTTGAGAATCTCCACCCGGCGCTTCGCGCGGACACCCAGCACGAGCATCACGGCCGCAACCGCCGTGTACGCGACCATGACCCAGATGACGTGCGCGAAGTTGATGTCGCCACCTGCAATCGCCACCCTGAGCGCGTTCACGACCGACGTGAACGGAAGGTACGGGCTGATGATCTGGAAGAACTTCGGTGTCGTCTCAATCGGGTAGGTCGCACCCGCCGAGGCGAGCTGGAGCACCGTGAAGATGAGTGACATGAAGCGCCCCACGGGGCCGAAGCACGCGACGAGTGCCTGGTTGAGCGCCATGAACGTGAGCGAGGCGATGAACGAAATGAGGAACGCCTGGCCGAGGCGCATCATGTCGATTCCCACGAGGAAGTGCACGGTCGAGACCATGAGCACAGACTGAAGCACGCTCACGAGCGCGCTCGGCAGGTAACTCGCGAGGGCGACCATCGCCGCGGGCATATTGCTGCCCACGCGTCGGCCGCTCAGGGCCGGGAACACGAGGAAGAACGCGAGCGCGCCGATCCACAGCGAGAGCGTCATGAAGTACGGGCCAAGGCCGTATCCGTAGCTTTCGACCTCATGCAGGCGGTGCTTCGAGAGATCCACCTGCTGCGAGGCGACGCTTGCGAGGTGATCTTTTTGAGACTCGTTGTAGTTCGGGACTTCTTCAACGCCGGCGGAAAGGCCGTCGTGAAGCTCATTCGCGCCGTCCTTGAGGTCACCGAGGCCACCACCGAGTTCGTGCGCGCCATCGTTCAGGTCGCCGAGGCCACCGTTGAGTTTGACCGCACCGTCGTTGAGCTTGGTGGCGCCATCCTGGAGCTTCACGGCACCGTCGTTGAGCTTGCCGATACCGCCGTCGAGCTTCACGGCACCGTCCTGAAGCTTGCCCGCACCGTCCGTGAGGTCGCTCGTTCCGCTCGCGAGACGCTGGGCCCCGTCGTTGAGCTTGCCGCTTGCGGCATCGAGCTGCGAGGCGCCATCCGCGAGGGTTGAGGCACCCGCGAGTGCGGTTCCCGTGCCGTCCTTGAGCTGGCTCGTGCCACTTGCCAAACGGCCCGTGCCGCCCGTGAGGTCGCCGGCACCATTCGAAAGCTTGCCGAGCCCGTCGTCGAGTGTGTTCGCGCCGGTCGCGAGCTGGTTGATGCCATCCACAAGCTCGGTCGATTTCGCGTCGAGTTTGCCAACGCCGTCGTCGAGCCGCTTGAACTTGTCTGCGACTTCCCGCGACTTTGCAGCCGCGTGGTCGAACAGCGCGGGCAGCTCGTTGACCTTGTTGTCGAGAGCGTGCGCGGCCACATCGAGCGGAACGATGATCTTGAGGTCGAGGTCGCTTACGCCCGCGTTGATCTTCCGGGAACGCTCGGCGATTTGATCGGCGCCTTCCTTGAGACCATCGATCATAAGCTTCTGCTGGTCGGGATCCATTTCATCCCAGTGCGCTTGAATATCCGCGAGCGATTCCGCGTAGTCCTCGGTGCCTTCGACATCTTCGACCGTGAGCTTTTTGAGTTCAACGGCCTCATCGTGCGCACCGCGCGTCTTGTCCTTGACCTTGTGCAAGTCGTCCACGATCTCCGGACCGCGGTCGCTCAGGTCCTCCATGCGTTCGGCGATGAGCTCGGAGCCGTCGGCGAGGGCCGCCGAGCCCTTCTTGAGCTCCGCGACCGCTCCCGGGAGGATCGAGGTTTTCGAGTTTAGTTCGTTGAGGCCCTCGGCAAGTTTCGCGGAGCCACCCTGCGCGTCCGTGAGCCCGTCGCGCAAGCGGATGGCGCCGTCATTGACTTGCGTTGCGCCGTCGTTCAGCTGGCTGGCGGCCGAGTCGAGTCGACCCACGCCGTTTGCGAGATCACCCGCACCGGAGGCGGCGCGTCCCGTCGCGTCCTTGAGCTGCGTGGTGCCGTTCGCGAGATCGCCCGCGCCGTTCGCGAGCGTGACGGTGCCGTCCTTGAGGTCACCGAGGCCCACGACGAGCTTGCCGGAGCCATCCTTTGCGGTTGCGGTGCCGTCGGCCAGCTGAGCCGTGCCATCCTTCGCGGCGGCCGTGCCGTCCACGAGCTGACCCGAGCCGTCTTTCGCGGTTGCGGTGCCGTCGGCGAGCTTGTCGGCGCCGTCTTTCGCGTCGGAAGAACCGTCAGCGAGTTGGCCCGCGCCGTCCTCGGCTTCCGAGAGCGAGTCGTGCATGTCGTTGAAGCCCGCGTAAATGTTGTGCAGGTATTCGTCGCTCACCTTTTCGTTGAGCGAGTCGGTGACTTCCGTGAGGATGCTCTGGGCGAGGTTGCCCGAAATCATGTTCTTCGCGTCGTTGGTTGTGATCGAGAGTTCGGCCTTGGCGGCCGTGGCGGGGTCGTCGTTACCAACGGAAGCGACGTTCGTGCTGAAGTTTTCGGGGATCCGCAAAATCGCGTAGATCTCGCCGTCATCGAGGGCCTTTTGGGCTTCTTCCTCGGACATCTCGGTCCAGTCGAGGTTGTTGTTCGAGGTCGACTCGAGAAGCTCGTCGGTCAGCTCGTCTCCGACCTCGACGTCCGGATCGGCGTGGCCTTGATCGAGGTTGACGATTGCCGCGGGCACCTGATGGAGCCGGTTGATCGGGTCGACGTTCGACCACGTGAGCAGTGCCGCGTACACGAGCGGGACGAGCGAAACGCCGATCACGAGGATCATGACGCGAATGATGGAGAGGCTGTTGCCTGAGTTGCGAAGGCGGCGCGCGACGGAGTTGGCCTTAGCCTTGCGCGAGGCTTCCCTGGTGGCTTGTGACATGAAGCGTTCTCCTTAGGCGGCCTTGAGGCCGGTCGCGGCCGCGAGGAAGGTGGTCGTCGTTTCGACCATCGCGGTGACCGGGAGGTCGTCGCGAAGGTCCTTGGTTGCTTGCGAGAGGAGGCCCGCCGAAAGGAATTCGGCGTAGCGTGTGGCGCGTGGGCCCGTGAGGTGGGTGAGCGCGTCGCGGAGCGTGGCGAAGCCGAGCATGCGCCCCGCGAGGAATCGCGTGAGTTCGCTTTCGGCTGCACGCCCGCTTGGGCCGTCAAGAACCGCGAGGTAGAACGCGCGGTTTTCGCTCAGGTGCGTGAAGAGCGCCGTGAGGCTTTCGGCCGCAAAGAGGGTCCAGTTGTCGGGGAAGTCGGTGGAGCTTGTGGGCTTCGTGGGGTCCGACGCCTGCTGGGGCAGCATCGCGAAGACCTCTTCGAGGCGCTCCATGGCCGCCGCATGCATGAGCGTGGGGATGTCTCCGAAGTGCTGGTAGAACGTGGGGCGGCTCGCGCCGGCGCGTCGTACGAGTTCGGAGACGCTCGGCGGTTGTGGGTTCTCGTCGAGGGCGTCGATCATGACGCGGATGAGCGATTCGCGTGATTTTTGGGCACGCGGATCGATCGGGAGGTCCTCGTCGTGGTGGGCGAGGGCGCGCCGTGCGGCGTACAGGACAGACATGGTGCCTCGACTCTGCTCTTTCTTACAGGTGTCAGTGATTCCGACCGGGTCAAAACTAGATCAGTGATTTACAGATGTAAAGAGGCGTTGCTTACGTCTGTAAGAAATGTGGCATACCTCGCGTTCGGGAAACATTGGGGGCATACGGCAGCCAACGCTGTTATTTTGAAAACTAAATCCTCTCACCGCTGACCCCGCCCTAGGATCCCCATGCCCAGAACGAGCAAGAAAGAGTTCGCCCTCAAAGTCGCCTACCATCTCGTCACCGAATGCGGCGGCGTGGAAGGGCTCACATTCGACTCGCTCGCGGAAGCCACCGAAATGTCGAAGTCGGGCCTCATCTATCACTTCCCCTCGCGCCACGACCTCCTCATCGAGCTTCACCGGTATGCCGCCGGCCTGTGGGAGCGCGAGCTCATCCGCGTGAGCGGGGGTAAAAGCGCCGAGGAGCTCACGATCGCCGAGCGTGAACGCGCTCTCGTGTGCGCCCTCGAGCGCGAAGAGCCGCTGGCCGAGATCCTCCTCAATATTCAGTCGCTCAGCCACCCGGATTACGAGCGGGCCTGGGACGAGATCGATGAGCGCTGGCTGTATAACCCGAGCAAAGAGACGGAGAGCGACGAGGACCTCAACCGCCTCGAAGATCACGTCTTGAGTGCGGGGCTCTGGGTCTACAACCACCTCAGTGGCCGCCCGCTTTCCGAAGCCAATAGGGCAAAGCTTGTCGCGCGGATGGTGGCGCGCGCCGAAGCACGCGAAAAACGGTCCTAATCGGTGGCCGGCACCGCCCTGATCGCCCCGGCGATCTGGGCACTCAGCTCGACGCTCTGGTTCTCGATCTCGACGCTCATGAGGCCCGTGGAGTCCAGCTTCTCGAGGATCGTTATGCGAGAGCCGGGGGCGAGCGACCGCTTCGCGCAATAGCGCAGGATGTCGGGGTTCTCATCGGAGACGCGCGAGACAACGAGCTCTGCGCCCTCCTCGCAGCGAGCGAGGGGAGTGCCAGGTGATGGCGCTTCGTGAATGTCGCACGGAATCGGGTCCCCGTGCGGATCGACCGCTGGATGCCCGAGCATGGTGTCCATGCGCGCAATGAGCCGGTCGCTCGTCGCGTGTTCGAGCCTGTCGGCCTCCTCGTGCACTTCGTCCCACGCGAATCCGAGGTGCTCCACGAGGAAGGTCTCAAGAATGCGGTGGCGCCGCACAACCTCGCGCGCGAGGCGTTCGCCCTCACTCGTGAGCGTGATTGCTCCGTACGGGCGGTAGTCGATGAGGCCGTCGCTCGCGAGGCGCTTGAGCTGCGCTGACACGGTTGAAAGCGAGACGCCGAGGGCGGAAGCGATTGCGCTCGTGGCGGGCGTGTGCCCGTCGTCGGGCCATTCGCTCGCCTTCCAGATGACGGCGAGGTAGTCCTCGGTAACCCTGGTCGGTTCCGACGTGGCGTTCATGCGGGGTGAGCCTCTCGTGGGCGTGCGGCGAAGGGCCCTTCGGCCCGCCTCAAGAATCACCCGCGAGGTAGGGTCCGTCAAATTGTTTGGTTGTCCTCACTTTCGTTTTCCTCTAGACACACCGCGCATCGAGGCGAAAATGTTGGAAGACGTGGACATCCTTGCCATTCTGCTCGTGAGCATCGGCCTTGCCGCCGATGCCTTCGCCGCCGCACTCACGCAGGGCGTGCAAATGCGCAAGCTTTCCTCTCGCGCCGCGGTCATCATCGCCGTCGTGTTTGGGGCCTTTCAGGGGCTCATGCCCGTGCTCGGGTGGGCGCTTGCTTCGCAGTTTTCGCAGATTTTCGCGCCCGTGGACCACTGGATTGCCTTCGCGCTCCTCGCGTTGATTGGCGGCCACATGATCCGGGAGGCTTTTGAGCCCGATGAGAATAGCGGTGACGGCGAGGATTTCGTTTTTGACCTCAAGAAAATCCTCCTCTTGGGTATCGGCACGAGCATTGACGCCGCCGCGATCGGGGTGTCATTCGCGATGCTTGCGGTCAATATCGTTCAGGCCGCGCTCATCATCGCGGTCGTGACGTTCGCGCTTTCCTTCCTCGCGGTTGTGATCGGTCATCGCGTCGGTTCCCGCTTCCGCAAGTCCGCAGAAATCGGCGGTGGCGTGGTGCTCATCGTGCTCGGCGCGAAGATCCTCATCGAGCACCTCGCAGCGTGAGTTTCCACGAGCGAGGATGCGCACGCGTTCGGGATGGTTTTATCCTGAAACACGTGCCTGAACCTCACGTCTCCCGCCACCGCAGAACATTTCTGCACGCGATTCCCACCGAGGCGAAGGCGCATGTGGGCTCGAGTGCCCGCACGCTCGTGACCCTCGGTGAGGCGAGGGGAGAGTTCGTCCCCGCGGTCCGCATTTCCTTCTCGGTCGCGGTTCCCCTTGTGATTCTCCTTCTTCTGGGCCGCCTGGATCTTTCACTTTTTGCTTCGTTTGGAACGTTCAGTTCGCTCTACGGCCGGTTCGTTCCCACCCGCGAACGCATCCGGCAGCAAGCGATCGCGGGAGCTGCTCTCGTGGCATGCGAGTTTTTCGCGACCGCCGTGCGCCACGCAGGGGCTTTTTTCGTTCCGACGCTTCCTCGGGGGTGGATCGTCGTCATCGTCGGGACGCTTGTGGCCGCCCTGACGTCAGGGCTCGTGCCCCGCTTTGGCTTGCGCCCGCGGGGTGTGCTGTTTTTCGTCTTTGCCGCGACGGCCATTTCTACGAGTCCGGCGCTGTTTCCCCTGTGGGTTCCGCTCGTGATCGGCGGTGGAAGTGTGGTCGTGTCCGTGGCGTTCAGCGCGCTTTTTCACGTGCTCGGGGAGGCCAACGAGGGCCGAGCGGTCCCCGCACCCGAGCGGGTGTCCCGTGCAGACTACGTGCAGGATGCGGGGCGCTTCTCCTCGGCGGCGTTGATTGCGGGAAGCATCTCGACCGCGCTCATGATCCCCTCACCGTACTGGGCGCAGGTCGCCGCGGTTGCCCCGCTCTCCGAGACTCGCCGGATGGGGCAGGTCAATCGCGCGCTCCATCGCGTCGTGGGCACCGTTCTTGGCGTCGTGATCGCGGCGTTCCTCATGTCGTTCCCGAGCGAGCCATGGCAAACCGTCGTGTGGATCGTCGTCATGCAGTTCCTCGCGGAAATGTTCGTCACGCGCAACTATTCGCTCGGCCTCGTGTTCGTGACTCCGCTTGCGCTGCTCATGGTCCACCTCGCGAACCCCGAGCGAAACTACGAAATGCTCGTTCCCCGCATCGTCGAGACGACGATCGGTGCGGCCGTGGGTATCGTCGCTGTGCTCCTCGGTCTGATCGTCGAGCGCTGGTGGTTGTCGCGTAGGATGGCATAACGCCCTTTCCCCTATGTATGAGGAGATTCCTATGGTTACGCGACGCCGGGTCATCCAGGCCGCCGCCGCACTTCCCGCCCTTTCCCTGCTTGCCTCGTGCGGGTCGTCGTCGAAAGACTCGTCGCGCCCCCTTCGCGTGAGCGCGATCCCGGATCAGGATCCTGACATTCTCACTGAGCGCGAAGAAGCGTTCGCCGAGTACCTCGCCAAGAAGCTTGACCGCGATGTCGAGTACGTTGCCGTTCCCGACTACTCCGCCTCGGTCGCGCAACTCGGCACGGGCGATCTCGATCTCGTGTTTTATGGCGGCCTCACGGGTGTGCAGGCCCGCAAGCAGAACCCGGATGTCACGATCATCGGCCAGCGCGATATCGACGAGAAGTTCACGAGCATCTTTATCGCGAGTAAGGATTCGGGTATTGAACCCGTGAGCGAGGTTGCAGGCCTTTCGGCATTCGCCGGTAAGCGCTTCACGTTCGGTTCTGAGACCTCGACCTCGGGCCGCCTCATGCCGTCGTCGTTCCTCGCCGAGGCGGGCGTTGAGGAGGGCGATCTCGCGGGTGAGCCTGGCTTCTCCGGCTCGCACGATAAGACCATCGAGCTCGTCCAGGCAGGCACATACGAGGGTGGCGCCGTGAACTCGCAAGTGTGGAAGAGTCGCCTCGAAGAGGGCACGATTGACACCGACAAGGCCGTCGCCGTGCTCGAGACACCCACGTTCCACGACTACCACTGGATCCTTCGCGAGGAAGCCGAGAAGGACTTCGGCGAGGGCTTCGCGAAGAAGCTCAAGGACGTTCTCTTCGCGATGCACGAGGATGAGGATGGCAAGGCCGTTCTCGAGCTCTACAAGGCCGGCAGCATTATCGACGCGAAGCCCGAAGACTACGCGCGCATCGAAGAAGCAGCCGAGAAGCTGAATCTCCTCGGCTAGCATGACCGGTAGCAAAGCCGCCGCAGCTTGCCTCGAGAACGTCGAGGTACGTTTCGGTGAACGCTGCGCTCTCGCCGGGAGCCTCACCGTGGCCCCCGGCGAGAGGGTTGCGCTCATTGGCCCGAGCGGCGCGGGCAAGAGCACACTCCTTCGCCTGTGCACGGCGGAGGTGAGCCCCAGCTCAGGAACGGTTCGCATCGCGGGGAAGAACCTCGCCGGGCTCTCGAGCCGCGAGCTGCGATCCGCGCGCGCCGGAATCGGCACGGTCCATCAGAAGCTCCACCTCGTTGAGCCACTTTCGGCGCTCCACAACGTTCTCGCGGGCAACCTCGGTCGTTGGGGGAGTATCCGCGCGCTCACCTCACTCGCCTTCCCCCGCGAGCGCGAGGTCGCCGAGAGCGCCATGCGTGAGCTCGGCATCGCTCACCTTGCTTCGACTCGCACGGGACTCCTCTCGGGTGGAGAGCAGCAGCGCGTTGCCCTCGCCCGCATCCTCGTGCAGCGGCCCGAGCTGATCCTCGCCGACGAGCCGATCGCCGCGCTCGATCCTGCCCGCGCGCGTGAGGTCATGTCGATCCTCTCGCGCGTCGTTGATTCGACGGGAGCCGCCCTCATCGTGAGCCTCCATGACCCGCAGATGGCGATTGACTTCGCCGACCGCGTCGTGGGTCTGCGCGCGGGAACGCTCGAGTTCGATCTTCCCGCGGGCGACGTCGATCGTGAGCGCACGCGCGCCCTCTACAGGATTGACGCATGACTAAAGCGCGCAGCGCACGGTGGTGGGGTATCGCCACCCTCGCGGCGGTTCTCGTTTCCGTCGCGAGCGTTGTGCCGGGCGTCGCCTTGGCACCGGGGGGAGTTCCGACGCTTGCCCGGTTCTGGCTCGCGGCTTTTTCGCCTGAACTGAGCCTTTCCTATGTTTCGCGCATCCTCGAGGCGACCCTCACGACCCTCGCCTTCTCCGTGCTCGGCGCGGCGCTCGCGGTCGTGATCGGCTTTGTCGGCGGGGTACTCATGAGCGAAGGCTGGTGGCGATCCCGCACGGGGTGGCTCGCGATGCGTCTCGCGTTCGCGCTTCCGCGCGGTGTCCACGAAACTGTGTGGGCGGTCGCGCTTTTGCTCGTGCTCGGCAGGGATCCTCTCGTGGGGGTGCTCGCGATCGGCATCCCGTTCGGCGCGATCACCGCGAAGGTGTACGCGGAGATCATCGACGAGACTCCCACGGGGCCAACGGACGTGCTTCGCCTCGCGGGGGCGGGGAAAATCGCAGCTTTCGCGTACGGGACCCTCCCGCGCGTGTGGAAGGACTTCGTCGCCTACGCCTTTTACCGACTCGATTGCGCACTTCGCGCCGCGGTGATCCTCGGCATGCTCGGCGTGGGCGGGCTTGGCTTCGAGCTCTCCACGGCGTTCCAGGGCCTCGCTTTTGAGCGCATGTGGACCGTCATGTACGCGCTTGTCCTCGTGGGTCTCGCGTGCGAGTGGTGGGGCCGGAAGCTTCGTGACCCGTCGCGACGGTTCATGCTCGGTTCGTCTCTCGCGATCGCGGCACTTCTCGTCATGTCGGGCTTTCACTTGCGCGTCAGCATCGTTGAGCTCGACCTCCCGCGTCTCGCTCAGCGTGCCGTGCGCGTTGCCGAAAAGGCGATACCGCCCACGCTTCCCTCGACCCTCCCGCAGCTTCTCGTGGACTCGGCGCTCACGGTCACGATGTCGATCGCGGCGATCGCCGTGGCCTCGCTCCTCGGCGGTCTCATGGCTTTCATGGCGACTCCGCCGCCCGTCACGCCCGAAGGCACCCGGGGCCCGCTTCGGCTCGCTCGCGAGGCTCTCGGCTTCCTCGCGCGCGCGATTCTCTTGCTCGTGCGCGTCACCTCGCCGCCCGTGTGGGCGCTCCTTCTTCTCTTCCTGCTTTTCCCCGGGCCGCTTCCCGGCGTGCTCGCGCTCGGCATCTACAACGCGGGCGTGCTCGGAAGGCTCTACGCGGAGTCCCTCGAAACGGTGGATCGCCGCCCCTCACTCGCCCTGCGTCACGCGGGAGCGAACCGCCTTGCGGAGGCCATGTACGGTGTGATTCCCCTGATCAAGGGCCGATTCGCCGCCTACAGCCTCTACAGGTGGGAAGTGACGATCCGCGAAAGCGTCGTGGTCGGCGTCGTTGGTGCGGGTGGCCTCGGACGCGTCCTCGAAGCCGAGCGCACGGCCTTCGACTACTCCTCGATGCTCACGGTCGTCATCGCGCTCCTCGTGCTCTCGATCCTCGTGGACCTCGTGAGCGCCTCGGCAAGAAAAGCGTGGAGGTAGGGCGGGCAACCGTCGGGCCGAAATTCCTTAGCGGGAGGCGCCTTCGAGCCGGTACTCGAGGTGCGCGCGCACGGAGGGCCACTCGTGGTCGAGGATCGAGTACAGCGCCGTGTCGCGTGTGGTGCCGTTTTTGAGAACTCGGTGGCGCCGCATGACCCCTTCAAAGGTGGCGCCGAGTTTTTCGATCGCCGCGCGTGAGTGCCTGTTGAAGGTGTGGGTGCGCAGCTCGATGCGCTGAAACTTTTCGACCTCAAAGAGGTGGCGCAAGAGAAGGAACTTCGCTTCCGGATTCACCGCGGTGCCCTGAACACTCTGCGCGTACCAGGTTGCGCCGATCTCGGCGACCCGGTTCGCCCGGTCAATGTTGATGACGTTCGTCATCCCGGCAATGTAGCCGGAATCCTCGTCGACTTTACGGATCACGGCATAGGGGAGCATCGAGCCTGCTTCGCGCAGGTCGAGACGCCTCTCGATGTCCTGGCGCATTTCCGCGGGCTTCGCGATGTTCGCGTACCAGAGTTTCCATAGTTCGCCGTCGTTCACCGCGTCCTTGAGTCCCTCGAGATGGTCGAGTGAGAGCGGTTCGAGGACGACGAAGTCGCCGGCGAGGCGAAGAGGTGAAGTAGGCATGCGGAGCATCCTACACCGCGCATTCTTCGAGCCCTCTGAGGAGCGTTGTCGCGTTGCGCTTCCATTCCTCGCTCACGGTGAGGCTTCCGTCTTTCAGGTCGGCGCCGTAGCTCGTGTAGCCGAGCAGTGGCTCCACGAGGTCCATCCGGAGCGATGCGGCGACGGGGGTGAGCGCGCGTGCCGCATCGAGCCCGCCGTTGGAGTAGCCCCACGCGATGATGCCGAGCGGCTTGCTTTCCCATTCCGCCGCGAGGTAGTCGATCGCGTTCTTGAGTGGCGCCGAGAACGAGCAGTTGTACTGGGGTGTTGCCCAGACGATCGCGTCAGCACGCGCGACGGTGGCCGCCCACGCACGCGTGTGCGGGCGCTCGTAGTTCCCGGATCGAGGGTGGTCGAGCTCGTCGAGGAAGGGCAGGTTAATGTCCTTGAGATCCGCGAACTCGACGTCGAAGGTCGTGGTCTCCTTCGCAAGGCTTTCGAGTGCGCGTGACACGAGGATCCCCGAGCGCGATGGACGCGTAGTTCCGTGAATTATCAATAACGTGGGCACGTGTCGAGGTTACGTCTCAACCTCTCGATTCGGCCCGTGCTAAGTCACGCATGACACAGTGAGAACATGAAAAACTACACCGCAGAGCACGTTTTCGCCCTCGGGTACCGCGCTGCCGCCGACGCCCTGACGGCAGCTCTCGCCTCGGGCTTCGATCCGGCAGGCGACCCTGAACGCACCTTCACGAGTGTCGGGACCGGCGAATTCCTCACGATGCCCTCGAGGGTCGGTGACGATGCCGGCATCAAAATACTGACCCTTGNCTGATACGCGGGAGTTCCCCGCCGTGACGATGGGCCGTGCCCGCGTGGTCGTCGAGGACGAAGCCGTTGCTCTGCGCGAAAACGGGGATGCGGTGCGGGCGATTGCCGACGGCTCTCTTGCCAAAGACGACCTCGTGAGCATGAAAGCGCTCCTTGGCGGGAGGGAGGCTGAAACAGAGGATGTCATGAAGCCGGAATCACCCACGGTCGTCACCACGGTGGGGATGAGCTGGCAAGACCTTGTGGTGGCTGCTGCCGTGGCAAAGCACGTGGACGGGGACGCAAACTTCAGCAAGACTTGCGAGAATTGAACCATGAGTGAGAACACTGCACAGCAAAACGCCATCGGTCGTGCAAAACGCGTCGCGAAGCGGGTCGCACTTGCGACAACTGCGGGTATTGCCGCCTCTCAAGCAGTCGCTGTGGGAACGCTCCTCGCGATGGACGCCTACACGAAGCGCGGTCGCAAAAAGCGCCGAGCTCCCAAACCGGGAACGTTCGACTCGACCGTCGAGAAGAGCGACATCACGATCTTCACGAGCGGTGAGGATCTCTTCGAGTCGATGATCGACTCGATCGACAACGCAAAGCACACGGTCATGCTCGCGACCTTCATCTGGAAGGGCGACCGCGTGGGCCAGCGCTTCATGGATGCCGTGAACAACGCCGCCGCGCGAGGGGTCGACGTCTTTCTCATTTGGGACGTGTTCGCGAACCTTGTTGTCCCCCGTGAATTCTTCGCGCAGCTCGACGAACGCATCAATGTGCATCGCATGCACCCCATATCGAAATCGTTTTGGCGTGCACCGATCCGCTCGACCGGCCTCATTCATTCGAAGGTCCTCGTGGTGGACGACGAGATTGGATACGTGGGCGGTTTCAACATTGGTGACGCCTACGAAAGCGAGTGGCGCGACACCCACGTGCGCGAAGTCGGGCCCGCCGTGTGGGAGCTGCGCCAGGCCTTCGTCAACGTGTGGAACGAGGACCGCCGTGCCGATGAGCGCATCGATTGGGTCGCCCCGAACGCGTGGAACACGCGCGTCGAGGTTCACCCCAACCTTCCGCTGCAGGCCGTGTACCCGATCCGCCGCATGTACCTCGCAGCGATCGAGCGCGCCCAGAAGAACATTTGGCTCTCGACCCCGTATTTCGTTCCCGACGGCAAGCTCCTCGAGCCACTGCGCGCCGCCGCCGCACGCGGAGTCGACGTGCGCCTCATGCTCCCCGAGCAGTCGAATCACGTTGTCGTCGACTGGGTCGCGAGAGGTTTCTATCAGGATCTTCTCGATTCCGGCGTGCGCATCTTCCTCTACACGCCCGCGATGAACCACTCGAAGATCGCGACGATCGACGGAATGTGGGCAACCGTCGGAACCGCGAATCTCGACCGGCTCTCCCTCGCGCTGAACTACGAAACCAACCTCGAAGTGGCCGATCCGGCCTTCGCCGAAGCACTCGAGAAAGTGTTCGAGGCCGATTTCAAGGACTGCTACGAGGTGGACCCCGAAAAGTGGAAGGCGCGCGCAGGGATCGAAAAGATCACCGAAAAGCTGCTCGTCCCGCTTCGCCCCGTCATGTAACCCGACTCGTTCACCTCGAGGCCACCGGGACGTCAATCGCCCGTGGGATTTCAGGCCTAGCCTGACTCGATCACGCGCGAAAAGTACGCATATCCCAGGAAAAGGAGTCCCCCGTGAAGTACACGCACCGAGTGCAGGTCTCGGCGCCCTTCGACGTTGCCCTCGAGGCGACCCGTCACGCCCTCGCCGAAGAAGGTTTCGGGGTGGTGTACGAACTCAACATGCAGGGCACGCTCTCCAACAAGATCGGTGCCGAAGCCGGCGCGGAACTCGGCCCCTACGTGATTCTTGGCGCGTGCATCCCCGCACTTGCGCGCCGCGCCCTCAACGCGGATAAGTCCATGGGGGCCCTTCTCCCGTGCAATGTTGTCGTGCGCGCGGGGGAGACTTATGAGCAGAGCATCGTTGAGTGCATCGACCCGACCGTGATGAGCACGCTCAGCACCGGCAACGAGGTGCGCAGCATGACCGAAGATGCCGATCACGGCCTTCGCACGGTGCTCGCGAGCATCGATCACTTCCTCCCCGAGCAGGGCGCTGGCACGGGTGCTCCCGCCGTTGTGGAGGAGGCGCCCGCGGCGAATGCGGAACCGTCGCGTGCTGAGGGCATCGAGGTTGCGGGGGTCGAGGGGTACCGCCCCGTGATCGTAGGGCATCGCGGCGCGGCACTTGTGACGACCGAAAACACCCTCGCGGGTTTCCGGCGCGCGAAGATCGATGGCGCGAGCGTCGTCGAATGCGACGTGCATCTGAGCGCCGATGGCACGCCGATCATCATGCACGACGAGACGATTGACCGCATGGCCGATCCGGCCTCGCTTCCCGCG
This sequence comes from Dermabacter indicis, assembly GCA_001403775.1. Classification (GTDB taxonomy): domain Bacteria; phylum Actinomycetota; class Actinomycetes; order Actinomycetales; family Dermabacteraceae; genus Dermabacter; species Dermabacter indicis. The sequence goes on along the minus strand of CYUG01000017.1, from coordinate 391,354 downwards.
AAGGGCGCCCTCAAGGATCTCACGAATGCTGAACTCGCGAAGGTGTCCCTGCGGGGCGGTCACGGGATTCCACTTCTCACCGAGCTCCTCGCGATGGAAGATCTTGAACTGTACGTCGAGGTGAAGGTTGCCGCGGCAGCGAAGGCCTCGGCGCAGCTCATTCACGACGAGCGTCCGGGACACGGTGAGCGCGATACGGTCATTTCATTCGTGCCGGAGGCTCTCGCGGCCGTACACGAGATCGCGCCGCACGTGGGGCTTGGTCTCCTCGTGAACAAGGTTGAGGAATCGACCTGGGACACGCTTGAGGAGCTCGGCTGCACATGGCTCAGCTGCAGCGTTGATGGACTCACACCCGAGGCCGCCGAGGACGCACGCGGGCGCGGCTACAAGATCAACGTGTGGACGGTGAATACGGAAGAACAGCTGAAGAAGGCCGTTGCCCTTCGCCCCGAGTCGATTTCGACCGACGATCCGCGCTGGGCAATCGAGCAGCTCGCGGGCCAGTAGAGCCCAGCGTTTCTCATACTGAGATCGCCGTTTCCCGAAAGGTGGCCATTGCGTGTAGATTCGCAAGTGCGCCTTACCGATCAGTACCAGCCGAGGTGTAAGAACACGACTGCACGCCACCATCACGAAGGATGATCGATGACCACTTCACACGAAGCAACCCTTGACGCCGTTCTTCGCCGCAACCGCGGCGAAAGCGAATTCCACCAGGCGGTCAAGGAGGTTTTCGAATCCCTTGAGCTCCTCCATTCCCGCCACCCGGAATACGCCGAGGCCGCGATCCTCGAGCGCATCGCCGAACCGGAACGCCAGATCATCTTCCGCGTCCCGTGGGTCGACGACGAGGGCAAGGTGCGCGTCAACCGCGGTTTCCGCATCGAGTTCAACTCGGCGCTTGGCCCCTACAAGGGTGGCCTTCGCTTCCACCGCAGCGTGAACCTCGGCATCGTGAAGTTTCTCGGCTTCGAGCAGATCTTCAAGAACTCCCTCACCGGCCTCCCGATCGGCGGCGGCAAGGGCGGCTCCGACTTCGACCCGCACGGCAAGTCCGAAGGCGAAATCATGCGTTTTTGCCAGTCATTCATGACTGAGCTCTTCCGCCACATCGGCCCTGACACCGACGTGCCCGCAGGCGACATCGGTGTGGGCGGTCGCGAAATCGGCTACCTCTTCGGCCAGTACAAGCGCCTCGCTAACCGCTTCGACGCGGGCACCCTCACCGGCAAGGGCCTCACGTGGGGCGGCTCGCTCGTGCGCACCGAGGCCACGGGCTACGGCTCCGCGATCTTCGCGAACGAAATGCTCAAGGCGAAGGGACTCGACTTCGAGGGCCGCCGCGTGCTCGTCTCCGGCTCGGGCAACGTTGCGCTCTACTCGATCGAAAAAGTCCAGCAGCTCGGCGGCGTCGCGATCACCGCTTCCGACTCGAGCGGCTACGTCGTTGACGAGGACGGCATCGACCTCGACCTGCTCAAGCAGATCAAGGAAGTGGAGCGCGGCCGCATCAACGAATACGCGGAACGCCGCGGAGGCAAGGCGAAGTTCGTCGAAGGTGGCAACGTGTGGGATGTTCCCGGCGAGATCGCCCTTCCGTCTGCAACTCAGAACGAACTCGATGCCGCAAGCGCGAAAACCCTCCTCAAGAACGGTCTCATCGCCGTCGCCGAGGGTGCAAACATGCCCTCGACTCCCGAGGCCGTGGACCTCTTCCAGGAGGCCAACATCGCGCTCGGCCCGGGCAAGGCGGCGAACGCCGGTGGCGTCGCGACCTCGGCCCTCGAGATGCAGCAGAACGCCGCGCGCGACTCGTGGACCTTCGAGGACACCGAGAAGCGCCTCACCGACATCATGGTGAACATCCACGACACGTGCGCGGCAACGGCTGAGGAATACGGCCGCCCCGGCGACTACGTCGTGGGGGCGAACATCGCGGGCTTCCAGAAGGTCGCGGACGCGATGCTCGACTTCGGCGTGATCTAAACATGCACAGTGTGTACTGCACGGTGAGGCGATGAACCTCGTCCTTTCCGCGGCAGCCATCGGCGTGGGCATCGGCCTTGTGGTCGGTGCCCTCGGCGCGGGTGGGGGCATCCTCTCCGTTCCCGTGCTCGTCTCTATTCTCGGCATGGCACCCCACGACGCGACGGGTGCCTCGCTCGTCGTTGTGGGGCTCACCGCAATCGTGGCGATCCGCCATCCCGCAAAGCACGGCAACGTTCGCTGGAAAGCGGGCTCGGTCTTCGGTGCGATCGCGATCGTGGGGGCAGCCCTCGCCTCGCGGCTCTCGCTCCTCGTGCCTGAACGTGCTCTCATGCTCAGCTTCGGCGTGCTTCTGCTCGTCGTTGCAGTCGTCATGGCGCGCCGCGCGCGCCTGATGCGCGTCGAGGAACGTGCGCGAGAAGGAGGTCCGACGCTTGCCGGGCAAGCGTCGGAACCAGAACCCCAACCCTCCCGCCTGGCTCTCATTCTCGCGGCGAGCGCGACCGGCCTGCTCACCGGCTTTTTTGGGGTGGGCGGTGGCTTCCTCGCCGTACCGATGCTCGTGATTGCGCTCGGGCTTCCCATGCGCGCGGCGTCGGGAACGAGCCTGCTCGTCATGATCATGACGTCGTCGGCGGCGCTTTTCGCGCGCATTGGCACCCCCACCCACATCGATTGGCCGTCGGTGCTCATTTTCGCGGCTGGCACCGTGCTCGGTGGCGCTATCGGAGGACCCCTTTCGTCGCACGCGCGCCCCTCGACCCTCACGGCGATCTTTGCCGCCCTTCTCGCAGGTATGGGGGCGTTGACACTTGCGACAACTTAACTACACGTATCGTTCACCACGTATCGATAGCTTCGGGGACTCTCGCACTTTCCACGCGAAGCAAGCGCGCCTACTGTGGTGGATGTTCTTGCGTCTGAGACACGCCTAGGAGGTCATTGTGGTCGAGACCTACCCGATCCTCACGCTCGTTCCACCGCTACTCGCGATTCTCCTCGTGATCGTCACGAAACGCGTGCTCATATCCCTCTTCGCGGGTGTCGTCTCGGGCGCGATTCTCATCGCGGACTTCTCGCCACTCGGCTCACTCACAGAGGTCGGCAAGGCCGCCCTCGGTCTCGTTTGGGAGAGCGGTGCACCCAACTGGTACACGATCCTCATCATCGCGTTCCTTCTCGAATTGGGAGTTATAACCTCGCTCGTACTCATGGCGGGCGGCACTTCGGCGTTCTCCGATTGGGTCGAGAAACGCGTCAAGACTCGCCGAGGCTCGCAGATTCTTACGGGGCTTTTGAGCCTCTCGTTCTTCATTGACGACTACTTCAACGCCCTCTCGGTGGGGCAGATCGCGCGGCCCATCTCCGACCGTCAGCGCGTTTCACGCGCGAAGCTCGCCTACCTCATCGATTCGGGCGCCGCCCCCGTGGTCGTGCTGATTCCCTTCTCGAGCTGGGGCGCCTCGCTCATCGGCATCATGACCCCCGTTCTCGCCGCCTCGGCACTCCAGATGAGCGAGGTCGAGGTGTTCGTGCGTTCTGCCCTCATGAACTTCTACGCGATCGCGGCTCTCATATTCCTGTGGCTCGTGATCGCGTGGCAGATCAACTTCGGGCCCATGCGCAAAGAGGAACAACGTGCCGCCGCGGGAGGAAGCGTGCACCCCGAAGGTAAAAAAGCCCCTGGTGGGGCTACGGACAAGCTCCCGCGCCACGAGCCCGGCGCGAAGCGTGCGCTTCTCGTGCCCTTCATCTTGCTCATTCTCGGCGTTGTCGTGGGCATGTACGTCACGGGCGGCCTCGAGGCCGGTGCGTGGGATTTGTTCGCGAGTATGGCAAACGCCAACGTCGCGCTCGCGCTCAACATTGGCGGCGTGATCGGCCTTCTCGTCGCGTTCTACTACCTGTACCGCTACACGCTTTCAAACCCGATCTTCTCCTCGACCGTGCGCTTCAGCGGCGCCTTCCAGGGCGCAAAGTCGATGCTCCCCGCGATCTGGATTCTTCTTCTCGCGTGGATGCTCGGCGCGGTCATTGGCGACCTCGGCACCGGCAGCTTCCTCGCTTCCGTAGTGGAGAGCATTAGCCTCCCGGCGCTCTGGCTGGTCCCGATCCTCTTCGCGATCGCGGGCCTCATGGCGTTTGCGACCGGCTCCTCGTGGGGCGCGTTCGGTATCCTCATCCCGCTCGCGGGCCAAATTATGAATGCCTCGGCCGGCGGGCACGAACTGCTCATCGCAGCGTTCGGCGCCGTGATCGCGGGTAGCGTGTTCGGCGACCACTGCTCGCCGATTTCCGACACGACGATCCTCTCAAGCACGGGCGCGGGCTGTACCGTGAGCACTCACGTGAACACGCAGCTTCCCTACGCGCTCGTCGCGGCGGGATCGGCGCTCACAGGCTACGTGGTGTTCGCCGCGACGGGCATGGCACCCGTGAGCTTTGCCGCGATGATCGTGACGCTCGTTGCCGCAGCGCTCGTGCTGCGCTCGCGCTCACGCGGGGCACTGTCTGTTAACCCTGGCAACGAGGCTGCCGCTTCCTGAAGTTCACTCGCGGGAAACACCCCGTTCGAACTCGATTTCTACCCTGGCGAGGAAAGCATTTCCCAAGCTCAGGATAGAGATCATGACCCGAATCCCCGCTGCGGGCGAGGCGGCTTCGACCGCCTCGTCGCGGGATCGTCGCTCGCGTGGTGGCCTCCGTGCCCTCGCCCTTGCCACGACTCTCGCGCTTGCCGTTCCCGGTAGCTTTGCCCTCCCCGCCGATTTCTCCTCACCCCTCGCTCCCGTAGCGGCTGAGGCCGCACCGAGCGAAGACGATGTGGCGAAGGGCGGCGTCTTCGCCGACTCGCACACGCGCCGCGTCGCTCCCGGCCTTGACCTCACGACCTTCTCGCGCCTCGAAGGTGCCGGCTGGAACGAGGGAAGCGTACTGACCGCGGATCTCACCGAGCAGACCCTGTCGATGGATGTCGTGGACAACGGTGCGGTCGCAAGCCGCGCCCCGCTTGGCGAGCTTATGACCTCGGGCGAGCGCGGCGATCAGGCGGTTGCCGCGATCAACTCGGCGTTCTTCGACATCAACTTCAGCGATGCGCCCGTGTACAGCTCGGTCTCGAACGGCGAATCGGTCGTGGGTTCGGATAGCCACCGCCCTGCCTTCACGATCGCGGGCGGCAAGGCCGTGGTGCAGGCCCTCACGACCTCGGGCACAGCCACGCTTGCCGACGGCTCCGCGATTGACCTTGCAACCCTTAACGATCCGAGCCTTCCTGAGGGCAAGGTCGGCGTATATAACTCCCGTTGGGGTTCGTATACTCTCGATCGCCCGATCGGCGGACCCGACAAGGTGAGCGCTCACGCCGCCTACGCCCTCGTTCAGAACGGCGAGGTCGTCAAGGTGAGCGGTATCGTCGACAAGGGCGTGGGGGAGCAGGAGATCCCCGAGGGCGCCCAGCTCCTCCTCGGCCGCGAGACCGGCGCCGATAAGGTTGCTGCCCTCAAGGTCGGCGATAAGGTCGACATTGCGATCGGCCCCGACCAGAACGTCGACATGGGCGTGCAGGGCAGCGACCAGATCCTCACGAACGGTGAGGTCATCCCCATGAGTGATGACGCCCTCGTGAAAACGAGCCACCCGCGAACCGCCATCGGCGTGAGCAAGGACGGCTCGAAGGTCTTCGCGATCGTGCTCGATGGCCGCAGCGCCAACTCGCACGGCATGACCCTCCCCGAACTCGGCCAGCTCTTCAAAGACCTCGGCGCCTACAACGCCGTGAACCTCGATGGCGGCGGCTCCTCCGCGATGATCGCGCGCGCTGCTGGCGACGACGGCCCCGCGGTGTGGAACACCCCCTCCGACGGCAACGTGCGCTCGGTGAGCGACGCGCTCGTGTTCTACTCGAGCGCCCCGAAGGATGAGATCTCGGATGCTCAGCTCTCGGTTGTGCTCGAGAACGAGAATGCTGTGTTCCCGGGCCTCCACCGCACGCTTGAAGGCGAAGGCCTGGGCAAGAACCTCGCCCCGCTTGCCGTTGACGGTGAGTACACCGCTGAAGGTGCGGCGACCGTCGAGAAGATCGACCAGGGCACGGCGATTGTTGAAGGTGTTGAGCCGGGCGAGGCGACCATCACCTACGAGACCGGCGTGCACATGGATTCGGTCAAGATGCGCGTCCTCGGCGACCTCCTTGCGATCCGCCCGAGCGCCCGCACCCTGAGCCTCCCGGATCCCGATTCGACCCGCAACATTACCCTCACGGGTATCGATTCCGACGGTCGCCGCGCTCGCATCGAAACCCAGGACGTCAAGGTCGAGGCGAGCAAGGGCTTCACCGTGACCGATGACGGACTCGGCACGTGGACGATCGCCGGAACCGGCGATGCCGAAGCCGGCACCGTGACGTTCAGCGTGGGAGATGTCGAGACGACGGTCCCCGTGAGCTACGGAACGAAGGAAGAGCAGGTCTTCGACTTCTCCGATCTCGGGGCTTTCAAGGATGGCAATGCGCGCGCCGCTGGCTCGCTTGAGTCCGCAACGGGCGAAAACGGCGAGGATCCCGCGGTCCGCATGCAGTTCGATTTCACGCAGTCGACCGCGACCCGCGGGTACTACCTGATCGCGAATGAACCCGTGAAGCTCGAGGGCAACGCGCTCTCGTTCACCGCGGATATCAAGGGCGATGCGAACGGCGTGTGGCCGCGCATCGAGGTCGTTGATGCCAAGGGCACGAAAACGAACATCAACGGCGAGAACATCACGTTCGACGGATGGTCGAAGGTCGTTTTCACCGTGCCCGAGGGCCTCGCGCAGCCGCTCACGGTGAACTCGGTGCGACTCATGGAGACTCGCCCCGCTGCCGCGTACAAGGGCGACCTGACGATCGCGAGCCTGACGGCGACGACCACGACCGCGGCTGAAGGCCAGGCCGACAAGGCCATTCATGATCCCGCACTCCTCACGATGGGCTCGGTGAAGGGCCGCCCACAGCGCGTGGCGGTCATGAGCGACTCGCAATTCGTGGCACGCGCCCCCGAGTCGAATGGCGTCAAGGGCGCCCGCCGCACGCTCCGCGAGATCAAGACGGAAAAGCCCGATCTGCTCATCATCAACGGTGACTTCGTTGATGAGGCAACCCCCGAGGACTACGAGCTTGCGAAGAAGATCCTCGACGAGGAATGGGATCCGTCGATTCCGTACATCTACGTGCCCGGCAACCACGAGATCATGGGCGGAAAAATCGAGAACTTCGAGAATGCCTTCGGCGCGACTCGCCACGACCACGACCTCGGCCGCACGAAGATCTTCACGCTCAACACCGCGGGAGGCTCGCTCCGCTCGGGTGGCATCGACCAGATTGCGGCGCTCGAGAAGGCTCTCAAGGACGTGGAGCAGTCGGATACCCTCACGGGCATTGTCGTGTTCTTCCACCATCCGCCGAGCGATCCGCTTCCCTCGAAGTCGAGCCAGCTCGCCGACCAGCGCGAGGCTCGCGAACTCGAGCGCGTGCTCGGTGAATTCCGTGAGCGCTCCGGAAAATCTGCTGCGGTGGTGAACGCCCACGTTGGCGTGTTCCATGGCGCGGCTGTCGAGGGCGTCACCTACCTCGTCAATGGCAACTCCGGGAAGAACCCCGCGGGCACGCCGGAGACGGGCGGCTTCACCGGCTGGACCATGCTCGGCATCAACCCCGGCGCCGGCAAGGTCGGTTCGAACCCGACGACCGCGGACCGCGTCAACTGGCTCGCGGCCGAAACGAAGCCTTGGGTCGACTCGCTCACGCTCGAAGCCCCGGCAACGCTTCCCGAGGGCGAGACGGGCACGTTCACCGCAGCGTTCACGCAGGATAAGCGCGAAGTTCCCGTTGGCTGGCCCGCAACCGCGCAGTACTCCGGCGCCGGTGTTCAGATCGACGACGGCTCGCAGGTTGCAGAGAGGGCCGTTTCGAGTGCCGTGATCCGCGTGAACCCCATGACGGGGGAAATCACCGCAATTCGTCCCGGCAAGGCCGTGCTGACCGTCACGGTCAACGGCCGCAGCACGTGGACGACCATCGAGGTCAAGGGCAAGAGCGCCCCGGCAACGCCGGATACCGGCGAGGAACCGTCGGATACCGGTGCCCTCCCGGCCGAGCCCGCCCCTGACGAGGGTGACGCTAGTGTCGGCGCCGCGGGACCCGACGAAGCGCAGCCCACAGATGGCGGTGCTCCCGCCGAAGACCCCGCAGGTGAGGGCGATGCGCCAGCGAGCGAAGGCTCCCGGTCGGGCACCGGCAATGCCGGCCCCGCATCGCTCCCCGCGAACGGGGCACCGGCGCGAGTGACCTCTCCGACGGCCGGACGGCACTCGTCGCTCCCGCGCACTGGCGTTGAGCTCGGCGGGGCACTCGCGAGCCTTGTGCTCCTCGGCCTCGGGAGCGTGCTCGTGGCGCGCACGCGCAAAGAGAGCATGAAGTAGGAAGAACGTTCCTCAGCTGAGGAAACAAGGGGCGCCGACTTCGCGATTATCGCGGGGTCGGCGCCCTTGTCGTGATTGTTGAAAGCGGGAGCAGTTCCTCACATTGGAGAAACGGCGTGAGCCTGGCAACCGTCGGAACTCGCCTACCCTAGAAGGGTGAAGGCACTTTCGAGAATTTTCCGTTTCACAAGCGAACTGTGGCCGCTCTACCTCGTGATCGTTGTGACTGCGCTCATCACGACCGCGATGACCCTCGTGATCCCGTTCCTCATCGGTTCGGCGACCGACACCGCGACCGCGGCCGTGGCGGGGGCGCTCACGCGCGACGAGGCGATGCACGACATCATCACTGCCGCCGTGTGGATTTTCATCGCGTTCATGGCGAGTGCGCTCCTCCAGAACGTCGGCGGGTACTTCGGCGACGTCATGGGCAACCGCCTGCGCACGATGCTCTCGGTGCGCTACTACGACAAGCTGCTCAACCTCCCTCAGCGCTGGTACGACGAAGAACTCACGGGCACGATCGTCTCGCGCCTCAACCGCTCGATCGCGGAAATCGGCACGTTCGCGAAGATTGCCTCGAACGCCTTCATCTCGATGATCATCACCGCGATCGCTGTGCTCGCGATCAGCGCGTGGTACTGGTGGCCGCTCGCGCTCATCCTGTTCATCATGTTCCCGCTGTACCTGTGGCTGACTTCCCTCACGAGCGTCAAGTGGCAAAAGCTCGAGGGCGACAAGAACGAGCAGATCGACATCGCTTCGGGCCGCTTCGCCGAGGTCGTGGGACAGATCCGCGTGGTCAAGAGCTTCGTGCGGGAAAAGAGCGAACTTGCCTCCTTCACGAAGCGCTTCCACAGCACCGACGCGATCACGAAAGCGCAATCGGTTCACTGGCACAAGATGGACGTGTACCGCCTCGCGGCGCTCAACCTCGCGTTCGCGGTCATCTACCTCATCATCTTCATTCGCACCGTTCAGGGCGACTTCTCGGTGGGTGACATGGTCATCCTCATCCAGCTCATGAACCTCGTGCGCAACCCGATCGAGAACATGAGCTGGGTTGTGGACACATCGCAGCGCGCGGTCGCCGGTTCGAAGGATTACTTCACGGTCATGGATACAAATGTGGAGGTGTGGCCGACGCTTGCCGACGGCCGCTCGTTCCCCGAGGCCGTGGAAGGTGCCCCGCGCATCGTTTTCGACCACGTGAACTTCGCCTACGAGGAGAACCACGACGTCCTGCACGACATGAGCTTCCACGTGGACTCGGGGGAGAAGGTCGCGCTCGTCGGCGAGTCCGGCGGCGGCAAATCCACGATCGTGAACCTGATCCTCGGCCTGTACCGCACGCGCACCGGAGAGGTGCGTCTTCGCGGCCACAACGTGAACGATCTGCCGATCGATGTGGTGCGCTCACGCGTGGGCGTCGTGTTCCAGGACGCGGCGCTGTTTAGCGGCACGATCCGCGAAAACATCGCCTACGGCCGCCCCAACGCGACCGATGAAGAGGTGCGCGAAGCGGCTCGCCGCGCGAACGCGAGCCAGTTCATCGAGCGGTTCAACGACGGCTACGACACCCTGATTGGCGAGCGCGGCCTCAAACTCTCGGGCGGGCAGCGCCAGCGCATCGCGGTTGCGCGCGCGATGCTCAAGGACGCTCCGATCCTCGTGCTCGACGAGGCGACCTCCGCGCTCGATACGAAAGCCGAGCGGCAGGTCCAAGCGGGCCTCGACGCGCTCATGGAGAACCGCACGTCGATCATCATCGCGCACCGCCTCTCGACGATCGCGGGCGTGGACCGGATCATCACGCTGCGCGATGGTCGCATTGACGAGATCGGCACGCCCGCCGAGCTTGCCGCTTCCGGCGGTATCTACGCCGAGCTGCTCGCCCTGCAGAACGCGGGTGGCGCTGAGGCAAAGAAGCTGCTCGAGAAGTTCGGGATCACCGGCTGAGCTCCCCAGGCTAGTCTCGAAGGCACCGAAGGGTCGCCCGTACGATGGTGTCGTGACTTCCGAGCGTTTTTCACGAAAGCAGAGCATTGTGGTTGACGCGCCGGCCGGGCGCCTCACCGGGTGGCGCGACGGCGAGGTGATTCGCGCGACGGGCATTCCGTACGCCCGCGCCGAACGTTTCGACAAGCCGGTTCCCGTGCGGGATCTGGGGGAGCTCGAGGCACGCGAGTGGAGCCCCTCGTCGCCGCAAAACGCCATGGAGGAGCCGCCGCTCTTCGGCCCCGAACTGCGGGATCTTGGCGTGAGCGAGGACTGCCAAAACCTCTCGATCACCATTCCCGGTGATATCCGCGAGGGTGAGAAACTTCCCGTGATCGTGTGGATCCACGGCGGGTCGTATGTCGCCGGGTCCGGCGATTCGTCGTTCAACGATCCCGCGCGGTGGGTGGCGGAGCGTCGAGTCATCGTCGTGACCGTCACCTATCGCCTCGGCGTTCTCGGTTTCCTCGGCTCCTCGCTCGGCCCCGCGAACCTCGGCCTCCTCGACCAGGCTGAGGCATTTCGGTGGGTGCGCCGCAACATTTCGTCGTTTGGCGGGGATGCTGCGCGAGTGACGGCACTCGGGGAGTCGGCGGGGGCCGACGCCATCCTGCACCACGCTGCCGCCATGGGGCACGCGATCCTTAGCGGCCGCGACGAGGAATTGCTGTTCGACCGCGCAATCGCGCTCAGCCCGCCGCTCGGGATCCGCGAGGGACGCAGCCGCATGAACGCGCTCAGCGCGAGGATTCTTGAGAAGCGCGTGAGGCGCGAGTCGTCCCTTGACGACCTGCTCGCGGCGCAAAAAGCGATTGAAAAGGCAGCGGCGCCCTTCGGCTACGCGGGGTCGATGCCGTTCGGCGTGCAGTACGGCCACGACCCACTTCCGCCGGAGGAGGACGCGCTCGCCGCGTGGCACGCGATCGCCGCGAAGATCCCACTTCTCATTAGCTCCGTAGGAACCGAGGCGAGTTTTTTCGCGCATTCGATGCCCTTCGCGCGTTTTTTGCGGGGGCTTCCGCGCGTGGGGGAGCGGGCGTACTGGACGTTCGTGGATTCGGCGAGCAGGGCGGTGTTTACGAAAGACATCGCTGCACTCGCCCACGAGTGGGGCGCGGCCGGCGGTGTTGCCCACCGCGCCGTGGTTCCGTGGAGCGTGCCCGGCAACCCATTCGGCTCCCCGCACGTCACGGACATCGCGCTGCTGTTTTCTCGCGAGGACTCGTGGCGAAGCGCGCTGCCATTCGAAGGGGCCACGTGGGAGGAGATTGACCGTGCAGGTACTGACCTGCGCCGCTACTTCACCCAGTTTGCGAGCGGTGCGAGCGACCACCCCCTCACGAAGGAGCCGCGTGTGATCCGCGGCTACGCCGCCTAGGAAGCCGGACCTCCTCGCCGGGGTGATGCCCCGGCGAGCGGGGTCGGCTAACGGTAAACCTTAGACCGCCGCCTCGAGCTCCGTTCCCTCCGCGCCGCTATCGAGCTCGCCCCGGCGCTTGTTGCGCAGCACCCCGTGACGGGGGCTCAGCGCCCACGAGAGCACGAAGATCGCCGTCGCAACGAGCACGATCGTGCCGCCCGTAGGAAGATCGAGCGCCCACGAGAAGTACACGCCGAGCAGGGCGCTGCCCATGCCGATCGCCGCCGCGCACGCCATCATCGGCACGATCCGGTCGGTGAGCATGCGCGCCGAAGCGGCAGGGGTCACGAGAAGGGCGAGGACGAGGATGTTGCCGATCGTGTGGATGCTCATGACAACCGCGAGAGTCACGAGCACCGAGAGGGCGATATCGAGGAGCATCACGGGCAGGCCGAGCGCCGCAGCGTAGCCGCGGTCCATGCCGACGACAACGAGGTCGCGGTGAAGGATGACGAGGAGGGCGAGGACGATCGCCGTGAACACCGCGGAGGTGACGAGCGCCGAATCCTCGATGCCCGTGATGGCCCCGAACAAGAAGCTCGAAAGTGAACCGCCGTAGCCGGGGGCGCGGCTCATGACCACGATGCCGAGTGCAAACGCCGCAACGAAAAATACGCCGATCACGGCGTCGCTTCGCAACCGGTGATGGTTACCGAAAACGGCGATGAGGATAGCCGTGATGACGCCCGCGACGATTCCGCCCACGAGGAACGAGCCCTGGAGCACGAATGCCACCGCAATCCCGGGGAACACCGCGTGCGCGACAGCGTCGCCGATGAACGTCATGCCGCGCAGCACCACGTGCGTGCCCACAACGGCGCACACGAGCGCCGCGAGCATCGACACGACGAGAGCTTTCGGCAGGAACGTCAGCTGCGGGTTCGTGAGGTCGGTGAGGAAGTCGAGAGGAGTCAGCATCAATGGTCTTTCGATTCGGCGTCGACCGCGGAGGCGACGTGCGTAAGAAGAGGTGAGTGCTCGGAAACACGGAAGGTCTCCCGCCACGGCTCGGGGTCGCGCAGTTCGCTTGGCGGGGCATCCGCGATCACTCGGCGATTGAGCAGCACCACGCGATCGGCGACGTGCAGCGCATGCGTGAGGTCGTGCGTCGACATGACCACGGCGCAGCCTTCCCGAGCGAGTGACACGAACAGGTCGCTCAGGAGTTCCTGCGAGGGCATGTCGAGCCCTGTGAACGGCTCGTCGAGCAAAAGAACGGCGGGCTCGAGCACAAGGGCGCGAGCGATCATGACGCGTTGGCGCTGACCGCCCGACATCTCACCGATCGGGCGATCCTTCATCGCGTCCATGCGGACTTTTGACAGGGCGTGCGCGACGGCCTTGTAGTGCTCCTTGCCGGGGGAGCGCCAGCGGCTGAGCTTGCGAATAAGCCCGAGCATGACCACGTCGTGCGCGGTCGCGGGGAAATCCCACTCCATTTCGCTGCGCTGCGGAACGTACGCGCGTTCCCCGCGCGCCTCGACGGATCCCGAAGCGAGGGGGAGCACCCCGAGAAGGCTCTTCACGAGGGTGGTTTTACCGGCGCCATTCGGCCCGAGCAGCACCGTGACGCTCCCCGCCTCGATATCGAGGTTAATGTCGTCGAGGACCGTGCGCCCACCGAGATTGACGCGAAGCTGCGAGCACAACAGCGGAAGCGCGCCATCGGTGTGGCCCGCCGCGGTCGCGCCAGCCGCGTCACGCGGGCGTGCGCTGAGAGCGGAGGTCACTTCCGGCCACCTTCGCCCGGGTGGTTCGCGGCCGAGGAGCCGGCGCCTGCGGCTTCGCTTTCGGCTTCGGCTCGCGCGCGCTCATTCTTCTTCTTGTTGAGCGCGTAGGCTCCGCCGCCCGCGGCAGCCACCACGGCAGCGCCGCCACCCACGATCCACGGAAGCGAGTTCGAGCTCGTCTTTTCGCTCGCGCCGTCATCGGCAGCGTCCTTCGAGGGCTCAGCCTTCGCGCCATCCTTCGCGGCGCCGGGAGCCGTGGAGGCGTCGGACCCGCCATCGCTCGCACTTCCCGCGGCCGGTGCACCGTCGTTGCCCCATGCGGGCGTCGCCTGCATCGCTTCATCCGGCGCGGTCGCATCGCCGACCGCGAAACGCAGGGTGCCGCCAGCGGAGTACTTCGTGCCATCCTCGCCCTCGGCCATCGCCTCCACGGCGACGAGATACACGCCGGGCTTCGTGAACACCCAGTTCGCGTGCGTGTGCGTGTTGATGTCCACGAACACGTCGGCGGGGGTCTGCTCGAGCGTGTCGCCATCGGCGAGCTGCTGCGGCGGCGCGAAGTTGCCCGGCTGGAGGAACAGGCTGAAGTGGCCGGGACCGGACACGTGCGTGAAGCGCAGCGTGACGCCGCGCGGGCATGCTTTGACGACAGCGGGATCCTGCGTATTCCACCCGAGCCACACGACGCCCGACACTTCGGTCTGGGGCACGACGTATACCTCGGAGCCAGATTCGGCCTTGATGAACGAGTACGCTTCATCCTCCGGAACTGGAAGAATGCCCTGGTCATGCACCTGGAAAACGATGTCCTCGACCATGCGCCACGTGGGGGTTTCCCCCGTGTCGTCACGCGCGGCGAAGATCCACTCACCGTCGATGAGGCGCGGGCCGAGATCGACGTGATGNGCGCCGCGGCGGTGCCGGCGAGGCCGGTCACCTCAGCGCCCGTGCGCGGAAGACCCGAAGCGGAACCCGCGGGAGCGTCGCCCGTTACGGACTTGGCGTAGTCGGCGGAGCCGCCCGCCTCCACGATCTGGTCGGCGGTGAGCTCACAGTCGGCGCCGTCCTCGGTCTTGCCCTTGAGGTCGACGATCTTGTAGCCCTTGCCGTCCTTGAAGATCTGGCCGATCTTCGCGCTCTTGCGGTCCTTTGCAGCGCTCACGCTCGAGCCCGAGCCGGCGGTCGAGGAGTACCACTTCTGGCCAACGATCTGGCCGAGGTTGCCCGAGGTGAACACGCCCACGTTGCCCGGTCCGCTCGCGGACACGAGGGTCTGCGTGATTTCGCCGGTCGTGTTCTGAATGATCGAGGGGTGCATCGTGTTGGCGCCGACCCACGGAACGCCCGGATCCTGAGTCGAGCCGATCATCCACACGTCCGAGCCAGCGGGGGCGATGTACTCGATGCCAGCGGGTGCCTTGGCCTTCGCGGCGTTGCCGAGGCCGAACGAGATGGAGGAGGGGTCAACCCACTGCGCGGGTGACTTGCGGTCGTCCTTGATCGACGAGATGAGCTTGCCGTTCTCGAAGCGTGAACCGAAGTCGAAGTGGCCGCTCGTTGCGCCGGAGCTGCTACCCACGTTGAACGTGAGGGTCGAGGTGTCGGAGAAGGTCTTGCCGTCCTTGCCCTTCGCGCTCTGGCGGATCTTCAGCTTGTAGGTGCCGGGCTTGGAGAACACCCAGTTGGGGTGCACGTGCGTGTTCGCGGGAATCGTGTACGAGCCGCCAACCTTGGCCTNGGCAGCGGGGGCACAGGCCAGGGCGCCGAGTGCGCCGGCGCCGAGGGCCGCAAAGTGGCGCCGCGTGAGGGCGCGAGAAGAACGGGAAGTCATGAGCTCATCTTTCGTTGGTAGGAGGGTTTTATTCCGACGCTTGCCGGTCGCCATCGCCCAGGGGTTTTCCGCCGAGACCCCTCGCGAGGGAGTCGGCGTTGGCCCTCATCATCGCGGCGTAGGTGTTGACCTCGCGCGTGAAGGAGTCGCCCCAAATGGGCTGGACGGGAATCTTTTCCATGCGGGCGGCATCAACGAGGCTCGTCGATACCGGTCCCGCTGTGGCTTCAAGGAAGACCGCTTTCGGGGCGAGGTCGCGCAGAGTCGCGGCGAGGCGGCGGCGGTCCGCGATGGAGGGCTCTTGCCCTGGTGAGGGGGAGACGACGGCGGCGATCCGAAGCCCGTAGCGGTTCGCGAGGTAGCCGTAGGCGTCGTGGGTCGTCACGAGTTCGCGGCCGGCCTGCGGGATTGAATCGATCGAACGCTGGACGTAGGAGTCGACGTCGTCGAGTTCGCGCAGGTATGTGGCCGCCCGCGAGCGGTATCCGCCCGCGTGGTCCGGGTCGAGGCCGCACAGGTGGTCGCGGATGACCTCGACGTAGGCCTGGGCGTTCGTGACGTCCTGCCAAAGGTGCGGGTCGATCTCACCGTGCACGTGCTTGCCGAGGACGGCCTGCGGCAGCTGGTAGACGTCTGTTCCGCCGCGGGCGATGAATCGGAACGCGGGATCGGCGGGAACGGGAAGCAGCGCCTTCGGAGGCACGTGGATCACCGTGTCGTCGAGCGCGATGTCGCGCGTACCGCCGCCGGCTTCGGGGTCGTCGATGCGCATCACGAGCGCGCCAGAGGGAACGTCGACCGTGATGTCGGCGTGGCCCGTGGAAATCACCCGCCGCTTCGCGAGGGAGGCATGGGCGCCTTTTTTCGCCGCTTCCTCGGGGGAAATGCCGACGCAGATCCAGACGTCGCCCTCGGCGGAGGACTCGGCGCCAAGCGCACCACCGCTCCACGTTCCCCTGAAGCGCGCGCGATACACGCCTGCCTTGGTAAAGGCCCAGCTCATGTGCGTGTGGGCATCCATGGGAAGGTCGATGGCATCGGTGCGGGCCGAGACGCCGTCGGACGAATCAAAGACGCGCTGAGGCTCCCCGAACGTTCCGGTCACGTACCCGTGCAGGTCGCCGGGCCCGTCGCTCTCGGCAAGGGCGAGACGCACCTGCGTAAGGCGCCCGGCGCCGCGTTCGCGCCCCGCGACGCGAAGGCCAAGCCACACCGTGTCAAGAGAGCGGTTCTCGACGAGCGGGATGATCGTGGCGCCCCGCGTCGAGGCTTCCTCGGCGAGTGCGAGATGCGTCGAGCCAGCGGGAAGGTTGGCGTCGATCGTGCGGATCAGCGCCTGTTCTTCGAGCATGAGGTAGTTCGACAGCGCGAGATCGGCGTACGCGATGTCGCGTACGTTGCGGGGGAGCGGCTCGAACGAGTGCGGGTCGCCGCCCTCGGGGATGAGGGACGTGACGAGTGCATCGGGACCCGCGACGTTCTTTGCGAGATCGGCGAGAATGCCGGTCGTCGCCACGATGCGCGGGCGGGGATCCTCGCTCGAGCGTGCGGTGCGGCCAGGCAGAATGATCGCACCGAGAGAGCAGGCGGCGGCGCCCAGGAGCACGGAGCGCCGCCGCAGTTGAGGGGTGGAGGTCACTGGAAGCGGCGCCTCGCCACTGCCGTGCCAGCGCCCACGATGATGAGCGCCGCGGCGGTGCCGGCGAGGCCGGTCACCTCAGCGCCCGTGCGCGGAAGACCCGAAGCGGAACCCGCGGGAGCGTCGCCCGTTACGGACTTGGCGTAGTCGGCGGAGCCGCCCGCCTCCACGATCTGGTCGGCGGTGAGCTCACAGTCGGCGCCGTCCTCGGTCTTGCCCTTGAGGTCGACGATCTTGTAGCCCTTGCCGTCCTTGAAGATCTGGCCGATCTTCGCGCTCTTGCGGTCCTTTGCAGCGCTCACGCTCGAGCCCGAGCCGGCGGTCGAGGAGTACCACTTCTGGCCAACGATCTGGCCGAGGTTGCCCGAGGTGAACACGCCCACGTTGCCCGGTCCGCTCGCGGACACGAGGGTCTGCGTGATTTCGCCGGTCGTGTTCTGAATGATCGAGGGGTGCATCGTGTTGGCGCCGACCCACGGAACGCCCGGATCCTGAGTCGAGCCGATCATCCACACGTCCGAGCCAGCGGGGGCGATGTACTCGATGCCAGCGGGTGCCTTGGCCTTCGCGGCGTTGCCGAGGCCGAACGAGATGGAGGAGGGGTCAACCCACTGCGCGGGTGACTTGCGGTCGTCCTTGATCGACGAGATGAGCTTGCCGTTCTCGAAGCGTGAACCGAAGTCGAAGTGGCCGCTCGTTGCGCCGGAGCTGCTACCCACGTTGAACGTGAGGGTCGAGGTGTCGGAGAAGGTCTTGCCGTCCTTGCCCTTCGCGCTCTGGCGGATCTTCAGCTTGTAGGTGCCGGGCTTGGAGAACACCCAGTTGGGGTGCACGTGCGTGTTCGCGGGAATCGTGTACGAGCCGCCAACCTTGGCCTTGGAGGTGCTCGTCGCGGCCTTGATTTCGTCCTTCGTGGCGTCGCGCACAACTTCGGTCGCGGTGCACACGGGCGCCTTCGGCTCCTCCTTGGCGGGGGCTTCCGGCGCCGCCTGTGCCGCGGGAGCAGCGGGCTTGGTCTTGGGCTCAGGAGCCGGGGCCGGTACCGCAGGCTTAGCTTTAGGCTTCGCCTTCGGCGCGGGTGCGGCGGGCTTTGCCGGCGCCTTGGCCTTCGGTGTGGAAGCGTCACGCTTCGGCTTATCCGCGGGTGCGGGGTTCGCGGGCGCGGCAGGGTTGGTGGAGTCCTCCGGTGCAGGCGCTTCCGCGGTGGGTGCGGTGTCCGACGGCTTCTCCGGTGTCGTCGAGTCCTCCGGTGCGGGGGCGGGAGCCGGTGCGGGGGCAGGAGCCGGTGCCGGCTTTTCAGCCTTGGTGTCGGCCTTGCCGCGGAACTCATCGCCCACGGTGAAGGTGTAGGTCGCCTTGTTCGAGGAGACCTTCTTGCCGCCCTTCGTACCCTCGGCGTGGAGAGTCAGCGTGTACACGCCGGGCTTCGTGAAGACCCAGTGTGCGTGCGTGTGAGCAGCGAACGACTGGTCGCGAACGGCACCGGACTTGAGGTCCATGCTGCCGTTTTCGAGCAGAGGCGTGATAGCACCGAAGCTGTCAGCGCCCATGAGGTGGATATTCCCGGGACCCTCGACCTTGTCGAACTTGAGCTTAATCGACTCATCAAAGCCCGTGCCCTTGACCCCCAAGGTATCCCAGCCGGGCCAGAGGAGGTTCTGGTCTTGGGTCATCGGCAGCCAGTAGGCCTTCGGGGCACCGGGAACATTCTCCGGCAGATCCTTGAGAGCCGCCGACTTCACGTGAAGCTCGACGTCTTCGGCAGCGTGAGTCTTGTGCGAACCCGTGACGTCTTCCTTGAGGTCGAGCTTGAGCGCGTCGCCCTCAGCGGTGACGTTGAAGGCATCGACGTGGCCGGAATCGATCACGAGGCGCTCGGCGGCGTGCGCCGAGCCGAGAGGAATGAGAATAACGGCGAGCGAAGCGAACGCCGCGAGGAGCGCGCGCAACGCGGCGCGAGTGCGCGCCGGCGCCGTGGCTGTCTGGACCAAGGGAGCACCTTTCTATGTCGCCCGCCGAAAACCGCGAGCAACGGTTGTTAATGAGAGTCGCTATCATTAACAACATAGGGAGCCTCCTCCCGTCAACCCAGGGACAGCACCTCGTTCGTTGTGGCGATACGCACCTGCGGCGCAAAAAGCCCCATGATTGAGAGCGCCCGCTCGTGATTTCCCTGGTCAGAGCCCGCGCACGCATCACCTACGAGGGTGATCCACGCACCCGCATCGGCCGCGGGCAAAACGGTCGAGATCACGCAGCAATCGGTCGACACTCCCGCCACGACGAGACGCGGGCTCTCGCCCGTGATAGCCCTCAGCTGCGCGCCCCACTTGCCGAACGTCGGCTCATCAATCACGTGAGGGGCGTCGAGCGCGGCCGCCTCGGGGGTGAGGTCGTACAGTGGATCGCTCGCGGGCACATCCGCAAACGGCCACGCCTCGAAATACTCGCCCCACGAGGTCGAGCGGTCAGCCGTCGGAATCCAGCGCGTGAGAATCACCCGCCCCTCGAACGCCTCCGCAAGGCGCGCGATATTCGCCCAGGCCGCCTCCCACATGGGGGAGGCCCAGTCCGACGACTGCTCGGCAAAAATTACCTGCGGATCAATGACGAGGAGCCACGCCTCCGAGGAATCGTCGCCGGGAACGCCGCGAGAATGCGAAGCCGCTGTGACGCCGGAAGGCGTCGGCGCCGTACTCATGCCCACTCCTGGCGGCGGATCGTGCCACGGCGCAGCACGAACGTGAGAACGAAGCCGAGGACGAGTGCGAGAAGAACGCCGAGGTTCGCGTCCGCCCACTTGCCATCGCGCCCGCCGAGCGGGCCAAGGAGGTAGCCCTGCCAGTTGTTCCATGCCGCCGCTTCCGCGAAGCCGTTGACCACAAGCCCCCAGCCGAGCACGGAGCACACGATGAGCGCGAGGATCGAGATCCAATCGACCGAGCCGTAGCGGCCTTGTGCATCGAACAACGCCTGCTCGTCGTAGTCGGCGCGGCGCGTGAGGATATCGGCGATAAGAATGCCCGCCCAGGCCGCGAGCGGAACGCCAAGGGTGATGAGGAAGCTCTGGAAGGGACCAAGGAAGTCGTGCGCGAAGAACACCACGTAAATCGTGCCCGCCGTGAGGATCACGCCGTCGATCGCGGCCGCGGCGGGGCGCGGGATATCAATGCCCAGGCTGAGCAGCGTGAGGCCCGAGGAGTAGATGCCGAGCACGGCCCCCGACACGAGTGCAAGAACCGCCGTAAGCCAGAACGGGATGAGCACCCAGATCGGGAGGATCGAGGCGAGCGTGCCGATCGGATCATTCACGATGCCATCGCTCAGTGAGGGATCCGAGGCCACGAGGAGCACGCCAAAGAACACGAGGAGCACCGGGGCGATCGCACCGCCGAACGTGTTCCACCAGATAATCGCGCCGTCAGAGGTTTCGCGCTTTTGGTACCGCGACCAGTCGGCGGCAATGTTAATCCAGCCGAGGCCAAAGCCGGTCATGACCATCACGAGCGCGCCAATGACCTGCTGCGGCGTGCCGTTCGGGACCGCGAGAATCGCGTCGACATCGATGTGGGAGAACGTGAGGAGCACGTACAGGATCGTGATGGCGCCCGTGATCCACGTGAGAACCGACTGCAGCTTCATGATCGTGTGGTAGCCGAGTACGCTCGCGACGACGATGAGGGCTGCGACCGCGATCGTCGCCGCGATGAGTACCGGAGTGCCGCTTGGAAGGCCAAGGCGCGCGAACACCGTAGCCGTGGCGAGGACCGCCATGATGGAAAGGAACGTTTCCCAACCAATCGAGGTGAGCCACGAGACGATGCCCGGAACCTTCTGGCCGTGCACGCCGAAAGCGGCGCGCGAGAGCACCATCGTGGGGGCGCTCCCGCGCTTGCCGGCGATCGCGATCAGGCCGCACAGAAGGAAGGAGACCGGGATGCCGATGAGGGTCACGAGCGTTGCCTGCCAGAAGCTCACCCCGAAGTCGAGGATGTAGCTTCCGTAGCTCATACCAAACACCGAGATGTTCGCGGCGAACCACGGCCAAAACAGGTCGCTTGGCTTCGCCGTGCGTTCGGACTCTGCGACGATCTCGATGCCCTGGTGCTCGACGAGGCCGGGGCTCGAAGCGGTGTGTTCGGGGGTGACTTGGGTGCTCATGGAAGGCTCCATTCGCGAGAGGATAGGGATGAAAGATATCCTAGTTAGCGAGCGAGCATATGCGCAGCCTCGCTCACGAGACGCGCCGCGGACTTTGCCGTGCGGCCATCGACGTCGAAGCGCGGGTTCAACTCGACAACGTCCATGAGGGCAAGCTTTTCCGACGCTGCCGCGGCCCGCACCGCCGCCACAATGATGGGGAGATCCACGCCGAGCGCCGCGGGCGCCGAGACCCCCGGCGCCGTGTGGGCGGGAAGAACATCAAGGTCGATCGTCAGGTAGAGAACATCCACGCTCGCGGCGAATTCCTCCACGAAACGCGTGACACCTGCGGTCCCCATCTCGAGACACTCGAGATCCGTGCGGTACTGCACGCCGAGAGCATCGGCCGTATCGAAAAGCGTGCGTGTGTTGCCCGGCTCCGCGATTCCGAGTACCGCGTAGTTGAGGGCGCGTCCCTCGGCCTTTTCCGCCTCGGCCATTTGCAAGAACGGGGTTCCGCTCGTGGGCGTAGGAGCGCTGCGAAGGTCAAAATGGGCGTCCAGATTGAGAACTCCCCACGTGGGAGGCTCGCAAGCGTCGGAGGTCGTGCCCGCTGTGCCTGTGCTGCCAGCCGAGCCGGTTGCTTCGCTCCCGTGCGATCCCAGGTGCTCGCGAAGCCCCAGGTAACTCGCCCACGCGGTTTCGTGACCGCCGCCGAGCACGAGCGTGAGGCGATTGCCCTCCGTGCTGAGTGCGCGGGCTGTCAGGTGCCCCATGTCCGCTTGCGCTTCCTCGAGTGCCTCGCCAACGGTCGTCACATCGCCCCAGTCCGCGAGGGCCACCTCGCCCGTGCCGAGCGGACCGTGAAGCGCCATGCCCGCAAGCGCCGAACGCAAAGCCGCGGGTGCTTCCGCCGCCCCCACGCGACCGTGATTGCGGCGCACTCCCTCGTGCGAAGCAAAGCCCGCGAGTGCCACGTGCGGCCCCTCGGGCGGACGCTCCTCACTCACGAGCGAAATGCGCTGATGCCAGCGCGCGTGCGCCGTACCCTCACCGTCAACTCGACCCTGCCACGGACTGTTCTCGATGCTGCTCAACGTGTTCACGCCCTCCATTATGGGCACGCGAACTGTATCCAAATAGGTTCGAGTCAGGAGGTGCAGCTAATGTGTCCCCCATGCCGTCGAAAGTACCCGCAGCCGCCTCAACGTTGAGGATCCTCACCTATCTCGCGCAGCGCTCGAGGCCCATCGCTGCCTCGCGCATCGCGAGTGAACTCGACATCCCCCGCTCGAGCACGTACGACATCCTTGCCGAGCTCCTCGACCAGGGTTTCGTGCTGCACTATCCCGACCTCCACGCTTACGGCCTCGGCCCCTCCGCCTACGAGCTGAGCTTTGGCTACACGCGCCAGGCTCCGCTCGCGCGCCTCGGCAAGCGCGTGACCGAACGCCTCACCGATCGGGTTGGCGAGATCTCCCACGTCGCGGTGCTCCAGGGCCGCCACGTTCTCTACGTCGTCGAGGCGCGCCTCAACAAGCCCGCCTCGTACCCCACCGACGTGGGTGTGCGTGTACCCGCGCACCTCACCGCCTCGGGCCGCGCCATTTTGAGTGCCCTGCCCGCCAACCAGCTCGCGGCCGTTTTCACGGGTGAAACGGTGCTCGAACCGCACCTCGGTGCCGACGTTGGACCTGCCTTCCCCGTTGCCCGTGCTCTCGCCGATGCCCGCGATACGCGCACGCGTGGCTACGCCGTAGAAAACGGCGAGGTGCTCGATGGGCACCGCTCCGTTGCGCTCCCCGTATTCGATGGCGCCAAGTGGCCCGTCGCCGCCGTCGCCGTCACGTGGCAGGGAAGCGACTCTGCGCGCGATCTCGAGATGCTCGAATCCGTGCGCATCGCAGCCGACCAATTGCAAAAGGCGATCTCCTAACGAAGACCGCCTTTCGCCTGGGCGAGGGACCCGCCGAAGCGGGCTCTCGAACGCTCTTAGAAGAACGCCCCCGGGCGCGGAATGTTGCGCACATTCGACTTCGCGAGGTTGACCATCTTGCCAACGCCGCCTTCGAGCACGATCTTGCCGCCCGCTGCCGCGAAGCCGCTCATCTGCTCGAGCGTAATCTTCGGAGGCATCGCGAGGGCATCGGGATCGGTCACGATGTCGATGAGCATCGGGCCGGGCGCCGCGAGAGCCTTCTTAAGGTCCTTACGCAGAGTCTTCGGGTTCTCGATGCGGATCGAGGGGATGCCCGCGCCCTCGGCGATCTTCGAGAAGTTCACCGAGTCGTGGTCGGTCTCGAAGTCGGGGAGACCCTGCACGAGCATCTCAAGCTTCACCATGCCGAGGCTCGAGTTGTTGAACACGACGATCTTCGTGTTGAGCTGGTGGAGGCGCACCGTGAGCAGTTCGCCCATGAGCATGCCGAGACCACCGTCGCCGCTCATCGAGATGACCTGGCGGTTCGGCTGTGCGGCCGAGGCGCCAATGGCCTGGGGGAGGGCGTTCGCCATCGTGCCGTGGCGGAACGAACCGAAGATGCGTCGCTTGCCGTTCGGCTCGATGTAGCGCGCGGCCCACACGTTGCACATGCCCGTATCGACCGTGAACACGGCATCCTCGTCGGCGAACTCATCGAGGAGGCTCGCGACGTACTCCGGGTGGATCGGCTTGAGGCGCGAAGCCCGCTTCGTGTACGAGTTCACGACGTGCGTGAGTTCCTTCTCCTGCTTGCGCAGCATCGAGTTGAGGAACGAACGGTTCTTCTTCTGCTTGAGCTGCGGAAGGAGCGCGCGGATCGTGAGGGCCACATCGCCGTGGATGCCGAGATCGAGCGGCACACGGCGGCCGAGACGCGAGCCGTCCGCATCGATCTGCACGACCTTCGGGTGACCCTCGCGCGGAAGGAACTCCGAGTACGGGAAGTCCGTGCCGAGCAGGATGAGCAGATCGCATTCGTGGGTAGCCTCGTAGGCAGCGCCGTAGCCGAGCAGGCCGCTCATGCCCACGTCGAACGGGTTGTTGTACTGGATGAACTCCTTGCCGCCGAAGGCATGGCCGATCGGCGCCTTGAGGGTGTCGGCAAGCTCGAGCACCTCAGCGCGAGCGCCCTCGATGCCCGCGCCCGCGAAGAGCGTGATCTTCTTAGCCGAGTTCGCGAGGTGTGCGAGATCCTCGACGACCGAGGCCTGCGGCTGCACCGCACCGAACGTGGTGGTGAGCGTGCGGGTCGCCTCGACCTCAACATCCTGGCTTGCGATATCACCGGGGATCACGAGGACCGAAACGTCCTTCTTGGCGAGGGCGGTCTGCGCGGCGTTGTGCAGCATCTGCGCGCCGTGGTTGCCCGAATTGACCATTTCGCAGAAGGCCGAGCACTCGTTGAAAAGAAGCTCGGGGTGGGTCTCCTGGAAGAAGCCCGTGCCGATCTTGGCGCTAGGGATGTGCGAGGCGATCGCGAGAACCGGAACGGAATCGCGGTGGGCATCGTAGAGGCCCTGCACGAGGTGGGTGTTGCCCGGGCCGCACGAGCCGGCGCATACGCCGAGCTTGCCGGTCACGCGGGCTTCGGCGCCGGCGGCGAAAGCGGCGGCCTCTTCGTTACGCACGTGGATCCACTCGATGCCCTTGGTGGTGCGCACGGCGTCCACAATCGGGTTGAGGGAGTCACCAACGACGCCGTAGATGCGCTCGACGCCCATCGCGACGAGTTGAGTGACGATGTGCTGGGCGAGAGTCTTTTTCGCCATGGAGTTTCATCCCTTTCGCGGATGTTCACCCGGCTGGCGGCGTAAACGCCGGAACAGCCAGCGTTGAGTCTGTGACTCTTCAAGAGTATGCGGGACTTTGGTCCATTGCAGCTTGGGGTTTCCGAGGTCACGTTATTTGCGTGAGCCGAGGCACATAATGATGAAGATAGCAGCTTTGTGGGCGAAGTGGCGTCGGACTGTGCGCCCCCGCACTGCCCACCGTGCCGGCGGTTGAAGAGTGCGCGTGTGCGCCCGTCAGCGCGCATGTGTGCCCACGCACGGGCCCCGGAGAAAGAGTTTTGTGTGAAGTGGGTTGCGCACGGCCCCGCTCGTGACGCTCTGACCTGGTGGTTTATGAGCCTTTTGAGGAGAAACGCAGGGATTGCAGTCAATCGTGAGCGTTTGTCCCGGCTTTTCTAAGGAAGGCGTATTTTTCTTAATTCATCGCGCACGGATCCCGTGGGGACGGGATCGCGTCGCGCGGGGATATGGGTAAAGGGATTGACTCCCGGTTTCGCCGCTCACGGCGGGCCGGGGGTTTCCCTATTTCTGCAAATCCGCTGCCGCTTTAAGCCTCGCGTGCCAGGCCTCCATTTCCGGCCTCGCGCGGCGGTCATCGTGTGGATCGCCGCCCCTGATAATCGCCGTGAGGTACGCCCGGTCTCGCTCGAGGCGTTCAAGGACATTGGTGCCGAGTGGGCCGTGACCGGGGATCACGAGGCGCGCCTCGCGCGCATAAGGCTCGAGGAGGGCGAGGGCGTCGAGATAGGTCGTGAAAGGGTCGAGCCTTCGCGTCTGGAGCGTGCGCGCGCGGCGGTCGGAGTGCTCGAGGTCGGGCAAGGGAAGCTCGGTGCTCGAAAGCATGTCACCCGCGATGAGGAGGCGTTGTTCGGGCAGCCATAGCGCCGTGTGGCCCGGGACGTGCGCGTCGTGGGTGAGGAGTTGAGGGGTGAAGCCGTCCGGCGCAGCGCCCTTCGGAAGCCACGTGCGGTGCGGATCGGCCGGGGCCTGCGGGGTGGGGGAGAGGCGCCCAAGAGATCCGAGAAGCTCGGGTCTCGAAGCGAGCGCGGGGTCATCGGCGGTGGCGCGGGCGAGGAGGTCTTCGCGTTCCGCTTCGCCGAGGCGCGCCGTCGCCTCGGAGGCAAGACGAGGCCCGTCCCCAAAAGAGGGATGCCACAGCACGTGGTCGTGGTGGGCGTGGGTGGCGAAGCCCGCGATGACGGCGAGGCCGCGCTCGGCGAGCTGTGCCGCGATGTCGTCGAGCTCATCTGCCTCCCAGCCGGGATCAATGAGCATCGCTTCGCTAATCGAGGCAAGCACGACGCTATTGAGCGCGTCCCTTCGCGAGGTGTGCACGAGGATCCCGGGCGCGATGTCCACCAGTTCAGCCATGGCTCCATTCTTTCAGTACGCCACTCGCACTCTCCCCCAGGGTGGAGGTAACGGTGTGAGAGGTCCCGGAATCGGTGATGCCCGTGCACTTTCCTTCACCCTGACTGGTCGGAGAGTGAGTCAGTTACCCGCGCCCCCGGAGGTCAGTTGTATGATGACATCACTGTGATGCAGACCGCATCGATAGTGCTGGCCGCAAAGAAGGGTCGCACCGATGCGCATGGACGAGGAGGTCCCATGAAGCCCATGACCCGGCGCACCGCGCTCGCGGGAGGTGGCGCTGCCCTCGCGGGTGTGCTCGCTAGCTGCGCCCCACCCAACCCCGGCTCTGTCAATGCCGAAGCCACGATCCCGCCCTCGAAGGATCGCGTGAAACTCACCTACTGGGCGTGGGTCAAGGACCTTCAAAAGGTCGCCGATGTGTTCAACAAGAGCCAAGATCGCATCCACGTGGAAGCCTCGTGGATCCCGGGTGGCGGAGCCGGCGGCTACGCGAAGATTCTCTCCGCAGTCGCCGCGGGCGGTGGCCCCGACATCGCCCAAGTCGAACTTCGCTCCGTACCCGAGTTCGCGCTCGCGGGCGCCCTCGTCGACCTCTCGCGCTACGGCATCGAAAAGGACAAGTTCGATCCGGGCGCTTACGCGCAAGCTCAAGTGGGCGAGTCAGTCTGGGCTGTCCCGCAGGACACGGGCCCCGTCGCAAACTTCTACAACCGCGAAGTTCTCGAAGGTGAACTCGGACTCACCCCGCCCTCCACGTGGGAGGAATTCCGCGAGGTCGCGGGAACCGTCAAGGACGCAGGAAAAACGATCTTCACGCTTGACCCGAGCGACGGTTCCTACTTCGTGATGTGGGCCATGCAAGCCGGGGCCACGTGGTTCAAGCCCGAGGGAGACGGCTGGATCATCAATATGACCGACGAGAAATCGCTCAAGATCGCCGAGTTCTGGGACGGCATCCTCGCCGACAAACTCGTGGGAACCGGTTACGGCGCTTTCTCGACACCGTGGATGGCCGCCACCGGCGATGACAAGGTGCTCAGCACGATCTCCGGATCCTGGAGCGACGCCCTCATCGAAGCCGTGCCGAACGCGAAAGGCAAGTGGGCCGTGGCGCCCATGCCCGCGTGGGACGATGGTTTTGCCTCGGGCGCCCACGGTGGCTCGTCCGCGGCGATTCTCTCGACGAGTAAGCACCCGGCCGAGGCCCTCGAGTTTTGCACGTGGATGTGTACGACTCCCGAGGGGATCGACGCGATGATTGAGAACTGCGGTATTGGCTGGTCACCGTCGGCGGAGTACATCGGTGAAGCTCGCACTCAGCCCTCCGAGTTCTTCTCGGGCCAAAACTACAACCAGGACGTCATCACCCCCATGGCTAAGGGGCAGAACCTCGAATGGACGTGGGCGCCGCTCATGCAACGCTTCATGGACGTCGTGGGAACCGGCATGACCAAGGCGATCAATGGCGAGCAGCCCCTCGTAGATCTTCTCGAGGTCACGCAGAAAGACATCACCGAGATCATGCAAGGCATGGGCCTCAACGCTGAGGAGGCGCGATGAAAGCGAAATGGGCACCCTGGGCACTCATGGCACCGTTCTTAGTGCTGTTCATTGGCACGATGATCGTGCCAATCATCATGGCCGTGGGCTACAGCTTCACCACCGTCGAGCGCCGTGGCCTCCTTGGCGAAGGCGGGATCGAAAGCTCGTTCGCGGGCTTCGATAACTACATCGCTGCCCTCGCCAATCAAAATTTTGTCGCGTCGATCGGCCGCATGATCCTCTTTGGCATCGTCCAGGTGACGGTCATGATCGTCGCCGCGACGGCGCTCGCGCTCCTCCTCGAGAGCGCCGCGGCGAAGTGGCCGGCGTTCTTTAGGAGCGCCTACTTCTTGCCCTACGGCATCCCGGGCGTGATCGCGACGATCCTGTGGTCGTTCCTGTATATCCCGGGCCTGAGCCCCATTGTTGATGTGCTCCAGATTGTGGGGCTCAACGTGGACTTCCTCAGCCCCGACATGGTGCTGTGGTCGATCGCGAATATCGTGACGTGGACGTACACGGGCTACAACATGCTCATCATCATCGCCCAGCTCAAGGCAATTCCCGGTGAGCTGTACGAGGCGGCGCGCATCGATGGCGCGGGCCCGCTCAAGATCGTGACCTCAATCCAACTGCCACTCATCAGGCCGGCGCTTATGCTCACGATCATCTTCTCGATCATCGGAACGCTCCAGTTGTTTGCCGAGCCGCGCCTGCTCATGACGATGAGCTCGGGCATCACGAATGAGTACACGCCCAACATGAGCGCGTACGCATACGCGTTCCAGTACAACGAGGTGGGGATGGCAGCGGCGCAGGCCGTGATCATCGCGGTCTCGGCCTTTGTTCTTTCGGCCATTGCTCTCGGGGTGTCCTCGTGGGCGGAGAGGAAGCGATGAGCACTATTCACCCGACCGAACTGAGCGCACGCGAGCGGAAGAAGCGCGCGGCTCGCCTCGAACGGGATCAGCGTTCCGGTGCACGCTCGGCGGGCCGCAGCCCGGCGACAACGATCATTGTGACCGCGCTCCTCGCGATTGTCGCGATCTACTTCCTCGTCCCGGTTTACTGGGTCATCGTGAACGCGACGAAGTCGACCGAGGATTTGTTTGGCACGAGTGGTTTCTGGTTCGGCAAAGATTTCCTGCTCTTCGACAATCTCAAGGCAGTGTTCACGGCAAACGGTGGGATCTTCTCTCGCTGGGCGCTCAATTCACTACTCTATTCGGGCATTGGTTCGATTCTCGCGACGTACTTCGCTGTAGCAGCGGGGTATGCACTCGCGAAGTATCGCTTCCCGGGCCGCAAGGCCGTGTATGCGTTCGTGCTGGGCGGCGTCCTCGTTCCGGGTACAGCGACCGCGCTGCCGCTGTTCTTCCTCTTCTCGAGCGTGGGCCTCACGAACACCTACTGGTCGGTGCTCATCCCCTCGCTCGTGAGTCCGTTCGGCCTGTTCCTCGCGTCGATTTACGCAAGCGCTGCCGTTCCGGATTCGATGCTCGAGGCCGGGCGTATCGATGGCGTAAGCGAGATCGGTCTTTTCCACCGGCTTGCACTTCCGCAACTCACGCCCGCGGTTGTGACGATTCTGCTGTTCCAGTTCGTGGCGATCTGGAACAACTACTTCCTGCCCCTCGTGATGCTCGCGGATGAGAGGCTCTACCCGATTACACTCGGCCTCGACAACTGGCGTGCGCAGACGGATCGTTTGCCGGAGTTCTTCCAGCTCACGACCGGTGGCGCGCTCCTGTCGGTGATCCCGCTCGCGATCCTCATCCTCGTGCTTCAGCGTTTCTGGCGCGGCGGCCTTACGGAGGGTTCGGTGAAGGGGTAGGTGCGCGCCTAAGCCCGGTTTGGGCTTTAAGGTTCCGACGGTCGCATGCCGCGCGCGGCACCTACCTCCTTAGATGCACTGGCCCACCTCCCCAACCGGGGAGGCGGGCCAGTGCGTGTGCGCCCGTGCTCGAAGGTTTAGCTATTTTCCTTCTTGAGCACCTCGTTCATGGCTTTCGCGAGTGCCTTGCAGCCCTCTTCCGCGGAGATTTCCCCGTCGAAGACTTTCGAGAGGTGTTCACCCTCGAGCTCTTCCCATTCGGGGCACGTCTTGGAGACGGGGAAGGGCACGGCGTAGTTTTCCGCCTGGTCGACAAAAACGTCGAGGTCGTAGCCGGGTTGGGCATCGACGTAGGGGTCCTGGGTGCCTTCGAGAGCGGGGAGCGCGATGCCGGATTCCGCGCTGATCTTTGCTGCTTCTTCACCCGCGAGGAAGGTCACGAGGGCCTGGGAGGCAGCGAGATTCTCGGTGTTCGCAGAGATTACGTGGCCGAGGCCGTGCACGGCTGTCTTGCGGTCGTCGCCGCCGGGAAGGTACGCGACGGCGCAGTCGTCCTTCACGGAGGAGCCGATGAGCGCGCCCACTCGCCAGTTGCCCGACCACTGCATGGCAACCTGACCGCCTTCAAACATGCCGTAGCACGAGTTTTCGGCG
This sequence comes from Dermabacter indicis, assembly GCA_001403775.1. Taxonomy (GTDB): domain Bacteria; phylum Actinomycetota; class Actinomycetes; order Actinomycetales; family Dermabacteraceae; genus Dermabacter; species Dermabacter indicis. The sequence continues at coordinate 360,970 of CYUG01000017.1, read as the reverse complement.
AGGAACTCGCGGCTGGGGCATGCGCCAATCTCGATGAGATCGCGCCAGAACTTCACGCCCTCGATGGTCTTCGGGTCGTCGTAGCCGGACGTCGTTTTGTCGTCAGAGATGACCCAGCCGCCATTGATGGCGATCGAGTGGTAGTAGGACGCGGTTCGAGAGAACACCTCGGCGCAGCCCCACACACCGTCGGGAAGCTTATCGGTGAGCTCGAGTGCCTTCTCCTTGTAGGTGTCGAGCGTCCAGGTCTCGTCGGGGTAGGCGACGCCGGCCTGGTCGAAGAGCTTCTTGTTGTACCAGATGCCCACGCAGTCGACGTCCTTGCACGTGGCGAACAGGTCGCCGTCGACCGTGTACATCTCCACGAGGGCGCTCGGGTACTTTTTGGGGTCGATGAGACCGTCGTCCACGAGAGCCTGGAGGGAGGCGAGCTGACCGTTCTCGGCGTAGGAGCGGAAGTTCGGGCCGTTCATCCAGAACACGTCGGGGAGAGCCTTCGAGGAGGCCTGGGCGCGAAGCTTCGTGAAGTAGTCCTTGAACGGGACCATGTTGAGCTGCACCTTGACGTTCGGGTACTTCTCATTGAAGGCCTTCATGACGTCTTTGAGCATTGCCTCTTGGTTGATGTCCCAGTAGGCGTAGGTGATCGTGCCTTCGATCGTCTTTGGGTCCTCGCCAATTTCGTTCGTGGCGTCCTTGATTGCGGCCTTGTTTCCGCCGCCACATCCTGCGGCGGCGGCGGCGAAGGCGGCCCCGCCAGCGGCGAGGAGGGAGCGGCGAGCAATCGGGGATGTGGCCATGGTGGTCTCCTTTTGGGGTAAGGGGTCGCAGATAGCGGCAAAGGTGAGCGGTTTTCTAAAGCCGCTTTAAGAAGACCAATGGTGGGGAATTTACGGCAAGGCAGGAGGTGAAATGTTGCAGCGAGTTCACTGAGTATTCAGAACTGCTGGGGCCAACAGGAGGTCTCAGGGCCGACGGAGGTGTGCGCTACGTCCCTCCCCACTTAGATTAGGCAATGCTAACCTTGCAAATATGTCAGTTGCCTACCCCGAGATGGACGCGCTCGCCGAGGAGCTCACCTCCCGCGCGCTCGTGTGTACTCTCGACTGCCCCTTCGCCTCGACCATTGCGCTCAATGAGTTGCCGAAGGGATCGATCGCAGTGATCGCCGCCTATCGCGACACGAACTCGGTTCTGTGCCGCCGCCTCTTCGACCTGGGCTTCCACCCCGGCCTCGAGGTTGAGCTCGTGCGCAAGGCGCCCATGCGCGACCCGCTCGTGTTCCGTGTCGCGGACTGCGAGATCGTGCTGCGCAAGCGCGATGCCGCGCGCATTCTCGTGCACGTCGGGGAAGAAGACGTCCCGGAGGCCCTTGAGAAGAAGGCGGCATGACCTGCCACGATGCGGCGCCGGCAGCGCCGCGCGAGACCCACGCGCGCCGATTCGCCCTCGTGGGCAATCCGAACGCCGGTAAGTCCACCGTGTTCAACGCTCTTACGGGCATGCGGGCGAAGGTTGCGAATTACCCGGGAGTCACGGTCAGCAGGTTCGTGGGAAGCGTCAGCATTTCCGACGCCTCCGGAGCCGAGATCGACGCCGAGGTCGAAGACCTCCCCGGCACCTATTCCCTCGACCCGATCAGCCCAGATGAAAAGGTCGTTCTCGACTCGCTCAGCAGCGAGAACCGCGCGGATGCGCTCATCGCCGTGCTCGACGCCACGAGCATGCGGCGCTCGCTCGGACTCATCGCGCAGCTTCAACGCACGGCACTCCCCATCCTTGTCGCTCTCACGCACGCAGACGAGTTCCTGAGGCGGGGTGGCAGCGTGGATGTTGCGGCGCTCTCCAAGGCGCTCGGCCACCGCGTTCTCGTCGTGACGGCCGGAAATCGCCACGAGCTTGACGCACTGAAGGCCCAGCTGGCGTCGGAAAAAGAATGGCCGAGCCCTGCCGTTCCCGCGCCCACCGACCCGAAGGGCTCAGCTGCGTGGATTGATTCGGTGCTGAAAGCCGCGCACTACCGTTCACCCGGCACGCACACGCGTACTCGCCGCATCGACGCGGTGCTGCTGCACCCCCTGTGGGGGAGCCTCGTGTTTTTCGCGGCGATGTTCGCCCTCTTCCAGCTCATTTTCACGGTCGCTGCGCCGATCCAGGGGTGGATCGAGGAAGGCTTCGCGCTCCTCGGCGATATCGCTCGTGACCGCATTGGCATCGAGTGGCTCGCGGGTCTCGTGGCCGATGGTCTCATCGGCGGCGTGGGCGGCGTGCTCACATTCGTGCCGCAGATTTTCCTCCTCTTCTTTGCCCTCTCGATCCTTGAGGCTTCGGGCTACATGTCGAGGGCGGCATTCCTCATGGACCGTGTCATGGCGGGCGCGGGTCTCGAGGGGCGAGCGTTCGTGGCGATGCTTTCGAGCCTCGCATGCGCGATTCCCGGGATTATGGCGACGCGTTCGCTTCCCTCGGCGAAGGATCGGCTCACGACGATGCTCACAATCCCGCTCATGACGTGCTCGGCGCGCCTGCCCGTGTACACGATGCTCATTGCGATGCTCATTCCCTCCCACGCACGCCTCGGTGGGGTGGTCGGTGCGCAGGGGGCGACGCTCTTCGCGCTCTATGTGCTCGGTGCGTGCTCGGCGATGACCTCCGCATGGGTCTTCTCGAAGATCTTCGGTCGAGGGAGCGCGAGCCTACCCTTCTATATGGAGATGCCCACCTATCGCATTCCCACGCTGCGCGAGCTCGTCACGAATACGTGGATCCCCGTCAAGGGCTTCCTCACGAAGGTGGGGCGCATCATCCTCGTGCTCACGCTCGTATTGTGGGCGCTCCTCAACCTTCCCGCCGTGGGCGAAGCGGGGCTCGCCTCCGCAGGCATCGACCGCTCGGATTCGGCGGCGGTCTCGACCTATCAGCTCGAGCATTCCTATGCCGCCGGCATCGGGAAGGCCGTGCAGCCAGTGTTCGAGCCGCTCGGTTTCGATTGGCGCGTGAGCGTCGGCGTTGTTGCCTCGCTCGGTGCACGTGAGGTCTTCGTCTCCACCCTCGGCCAGATCGCGAGCGCCTCGGACCCCGATAACCCCGGCGATGCTCTCTCTTCTCTCACGTGGGGGCCTGGTCCGTATGAAGGGCAACTCCTCTTCACGCCGAGCACCATCGTAGCCCTCCTCGTGTTCTTCGTGTTCGCGCTGCAGTGCACGAGCACGATCGCGGCTCTGCGCCGAGAATCTGGGTCGTGGACGTGGCCCGCCCTCGCCTTCTGCTACATGTTCGCGCTCGCGTGGGGTGGGGCCTTCCTCGCGAAACTCACGGTGGGGGCGCTTTTGTGAGCGCGGGTCCCGACGGTTCCTTGGCAAGCGTCGGACTAGGCGCTGTGCCCGCCGAAGCCGAGCGTTCTGTGCCAAGCCTTGGCCACGCCTCTCCCGTTGCGCCAAGTGTGCGAGGGGCGGAGCGGGTGCTGCGCTGGAGCGTGCAGGGCGCGTCGTTGCCGCTTGGGTGGCAACCCGTACTGGCCGAGGTCGAGAGCGCTGAGCGAATCCTGGCTGAATCTCATTCACTCTGGGTGTGGCTGCGCGAGGGGGATTCGTGGCGGTACGAGGCCGACGCGGTGCGCGAGGGGCTCACGCTGCTGCTTGCCCAAGCGGCATGGGTCGATGCAGAGGTGAGCGAGACTCAGCGGGTCGAGGCGCTGCGCCTCGCCGCGACTGACGTGATCGACGGCGATCTCGCCCCCTACATTGCTTCGCACGGCGGTGAAGTGCGCCTCGAGGATGTCGCGTGGGGCGATGCCGGGGGAGAGGTGAGCGTTCAGTTCGCGGGCGCGTGCAAGGGATGCGAGCTTTCCGAGGTCACGCTGCATCTGCGGATCGAGAAGGCGCTCGCGGAGCGCGTACCAGAACTCGCCGAGGTGCGAGACGCGACGCCCCGCACGAGGCCGAGGCTATTCGAAGGGCTCTTCCGCCACCGCCACCCACGCAAGGGGTAGAAAAGCGGTGTTGCGCCCCGGTTTTCGGGGTTGCCTGGCCCCTTTTTCTCCACCCCGCCGCGGGAGGCACACGGATTCCTTGGATATTTTTTGGAAAAAAGTTCACGTGGACGTCACTTTCAAAGCGGACGTTCGTCTCTTCCATCGAGCACCCTGACTCCGTCAGGCCACCAACCGCTTTGAAGGGACTACTCCCATGGTTCTCCACCTCCCCCTCCTCATGAAGGATCACGTGCGCGGCAAGCGCTCCGCCGTGACCTGCGCGCTCAAATGCGACAACCAGTGTTCGAAGGCCGTGTGCAACACGAGCAACAACTCCTACCTCGGCGACATCGTCTCCGCCGCGATCAGCCGCCGCTCGCTTCTCGGCGGTGCCGCCGCGAGCGCCCTCGTGATCGCCGCCGGTGGTACGCAGGGTGGGGGCCAGACCGCCTTCGCAGCGGATCCCGCCGCCCCGAATCCCACGATCGGCTCGGCCTCCGAAGCGCCGGGCGGCTCGAAGCTCCGCTTCACGCCCCTCGCCCCCGTCAACAAGGATGTCGACGAATTCAACGTGCCCGAGGGCTACCGCTGGGAGCCCATCATCAAGTGGGGCGACCCGCTCTTCAACGACTCGCCTGACTTCGACTGGAACAACCAGAGCGCCGAGGCTCAGGAGAAGCAGTTCGGCTACAACAACGACTACACGGAGATCCAGGAGATCCCCGGCTCGGACGGCCTGCGCGCCGTCATGTTCGTGAACCACGAGTACACGAATGAGGGCATCATGTTCCCGGAAGATATGCCGGAGCAAGAGCGCGCCCGCATTGCGATGGCCGCCCAGGGCCTCACGGTCGTGGAGCTCGAGCGCAAGGACCGCAAGTCGCCGTACACCTACGTGAAGGGCGGCGAGCTCAACCGCCGCTTCCTCCCCACCACCGAATACGAACTCACCGGCCCCGCTGCCGGTTCGGAATACGTGCAGACCACGGATGACCCCGAGGGCCGCACGATTCTCGGCACCTTCGCGAACTGCTCCGGCGGCCTCACCCCGTGGGGCACGCTCCTCTCGGGCGAGGAGAACTTCCACGGCTACTTCCGCGCCGACGAGAAAATCGAGGCCAACGCTCGCCTCGGTATCAATTCGGAGGAGACGGTCTACAAATTCGACCTGGTCGAGGATCGTTTCAACGCGACGCTCTCCGGGTATGAGAACGAGGTCAACCGCTTCGGCTACATCACCGAGGTTGATCCGTGGGATCCCACCTCGACCCCGAAGAAGCACTCCGCGATCGGCCGCTTCAAGCACGAGGGCGCGAACGTGATCATCGCCGAGGACGGCCGCGCGGTTGTCTACTCGGGCGACGACGAGCGCTTCGAGTACATGTACAAGTTCGTTTCCAAGGAGAAGTACATCGAGGGCGACCGCGCCCACAACATGACGCTTCTTACCGAGGGCGATCTCTACGTTGCACGCTTCACGGGCAACTCGCCCGCTGAGGAAATCGACGGCAGCGGCAAGACCCCCGCGGATGGCAAGTTCGACGGCACCGGTGAGTGGCTCCCGCTCATCCTCAATGGCGAGTCACAGGTCGCGGGCATGACCGCCGCCGAAGTTGCCGTGAACACGCGCACCGCCGCCGATACCGTGAACCCCACAAAAATGGACCGCCCCGAGGATGTTGAGCCGTCGCTCCACTCCCGCAAGGTGTACGCGGCCCTCACGAACAACTCGAAGCGCACGGCCGAAACCGGGGTTGACGAGGCAAACCCGCGCCTCAAAAACCGTGATGGGCAGATTCTCGAACTCGACGAGCAGGGTGACCAGACGAGCACCACGTTCGCGTGGAACCTCCTCCTCGTGGCGGGCGACCCGAATGGCGGCGACACGACCTATTACGGCGGGGTTGACCCGAAGTCGGTTTCGCCGATCTCCTGCCCCGATAATCTCGCTTTCGACTCCGTGGGCAACCTCTGGATCTCGACCGACGGTGCGCCTGACGGTATCGGCTACAACGACGGCTTGTTCCGCGTGACCCTCGAGGGTGACAAGCGCGGCAACGTTGAGCAGTTCCTCTCGGTTCCGCGCGAGGCAGAGACCTGTGGCCCGATCGTTCGCGACGAGGACTACTCGGCGTTCGTGTCGGTCCAGCACCCGGGTGAGGATGGCAGCTTCTGCGATCAGCACTCGTTCTTCCCGGAGTACAACGGGACCGGGCCGCGCCCGACGGTCGTCCAGGTACTGCCGATCTGGGAAGAAGAGGGCCCCACCCCGGCACCGGAGGACCCCACGGAAGAACCCACGCCGGCACCGACTCCGGAGCCGACGCCCGAGGATCCCACGCCCGAGGATCCCACGCAGGAGCCGACCGCGGCACCGGAGGAGCCCACGCAGGATCCCACCGTCGCGCCCGAGGATCCCTCGCAGGAGCCGAGCGGCGGGGCAGCCCCTGCCCCCGGTAAGCCGAACAAGCCCGTGAAGGTGGTCCCCGAAGACGGTCAGGGCCGCAGCCCGCTCCCGCGCACCGGCTTCGAGGCTGCCCCAGTTGCCGCTGGTGCTGCCGCGCTCCTCGCCGCGGGTGGCGCGATGGCGGCAAAGGCCGCGAAGAGCCAGAAGCCCGCAACGGAGGCCGAAGGCGACGGTCAGGCTGACGCCTGAGCATGAGTCGTTGAGCCTGACGGCTTGACAGGAGGGGTCTCGCGCTGCGGCGCGGGGCCCCTCCACTTTTCTCATCGCCCCTCAGTTCTCTTAATTGAGGGTGGTGAAAAACGACGTTGTGACCCCGTTTCGGGGCCCGCCCGGGCTCTTTTCTCCACCTGGATATTGGAGCGGACGGGGTAGTCTAAGCGCGTGATTCGACTGGTGAATCCCGTACGATCGCCAGCTCCGTGACGCCCGCGGGTGCGCTTCGACGCTTCGCGTGCAACCGAGGAAACCGAGTCGCGCGTCCATGCCCACAGTGAACCCGGGAGCCGCACCTCTTGTGATCGAACCGCTGTTGTTTATCGCCGCCATCGCCTCCACCCTGGTGCTCGCGTACCTGCCCGGCTACATCTGCATCCGGATTTTGCGCGGCTCCCCCCTCCTCGCGACGGCGTTCGCCCCCGCCATCAGTATGGCGATTGCGGGCCTTGCAGCGATCGGCGCGAGCTTCGTGGGGTTGCGATGGAACCTCGTGCCGTATGGTTTGGCCTGCGCGGCCCTGATCGCGGCGTGCGGTGCGGCGCGAGCCCTCGGGATCACGCTACCGCACACACGCTTGCAGGCCTCCCTTCTCGCGCTCCCGTCGACACGGCAGGCTGTGGCGTGGGCTGCCGCGCTGCTTGCCGCGCTCGCGGTCTGCCTTGTGCCACTTTTTGTTGTCGCGCGCACCCCCGCGGTGATTCTCGAACGCTACGACGCGCTCTACCACCTCAATGCCCTCGCGTTCATTCGCGACCGTGGCGATGGCTCGAGCCTCAGCATGAATGCGCTTACGCGCACCGACCTTTCAGCGGCTTCCTATCCGGCTGGCTTCCATGACCTTGCCTCGCTCGTCCCGATCGACAATATTCCTCTCGTGCTGAACGGCTCGGTACTCGCACTTGCGGTTGTTCCGTGGATCGTTGGCAATGCCCTCCTTGCGGCGGTGGTTTTTCCGCGCGTGCGGTGGGCGGGCCCGACGGCAGCCGTCGGCGCAGCGCTCGTTCCAGCGAGCCCCGTGGACCTGTGGATCCACCTTTCACCGATCCCCAACCTCATTGGTTTCGCGATCCTCCCGGGGCTGCTCGCTGCTGCCTACGCCCTGTGGCTCACCCTCGAAGATGCTGTCCAGCCACAAGCCCCACGTGGAATCCTCAGTGCGCGAGCCTCGAGTTTTTTGCACGCTCCTTCCGGTTGGCGTAAAGCTGCGGCGTGGGTGAAGCCGCTCGCGTGCATGGGTGGCGTCGCCTTCCTCGCACTCGTGGGCCTCGCACTTTTGCACCCGAACACCGCGGTCACACTGCTTCTGCTTCTCGGTGTGCTGAGCGCCGTACGGATTCTGCGCGCGCCAAAGCAACGGAGGGTGCTGTGGGCGATTCCGGTGCTTGCGCTTGCCCCCGTCTTCGCGGTGGCCTTCACGCCGATCGGTGCGCGTGCGACCGGCTTTTCCGGTGGTTTGCAGGTGCCGATGAGTACGGCACTCGGAGAGGTGTTCCTCGGTCTCCTTACGGTGTGGCCCATGCCGCTCGGGGTCGTCATGGCGCTCCTGTGGCTGCCGGGGCTTGTTGTGAGCCTTGTACGCGGCGAACGTTGGCTCGCCGCGTGCTGGATCGCCGTGGCGGTCCTGTACCTCGATGCTGCCGTTGATTCGCCGCTGAATCTTTCGGCCCTGTATTTCCGCGGTCAAGACCGACTTTCGATCCCACTCGCGATGCTCTCGATCGCCCTCATGATTCCTGGAATCGAGGTGATCGCTGCGTGGTTGCGCAAGGCACTGGGCGCGCGAACCCGCGGGCGTTTCACGCTCGTGCAAGGGACGGCGCTCGTGCTTGCCGTCGTGGCAGCGCTCAGTTCGATTCCCTTCCGCCATGCCGACGCGGCAAAGAACCTCCAACCCGACTACCCGGGCCGCGGGAGGTTCTTGCAGGTGGGGGAGCGCGAAGACTTTGCCGCGGCCTTGCCCGGGATGAGCGCCGACCGTTCTATTCTCGCGAGCCCCTACTCGGGTGCCGCCCACATGTACGCCCTGGAGGGTGCCAATGTGTATTTCCCGGTGGCAGGGGTGGCGCTTTCGAAAAAGGACCGTGCCGTGATCGATGCGGTGCCGCGCGCGCACGCGGATCCCGACGCCTGCGCTTTGCTCGAGGAAGCGGGTATCGGGTACGTCTACCAGGAACGGGATCTCTACCAGTACGACCCGTCGTTCAATCCTCTCGGCACCGTCGTACTTCCCGCTCCGGGTCCAACGGTCTTCGAAACCGAGCATTCCCGGCTCGTGGAGATCGATTGCGGTTGATCTGAAGAACCGGGGTAGGTGCCGCTGCTCGCGTGGAGCAGCGGCGGCCTGGCGTTAGGCGGTCGCGACGGCCTTTCGCACAGCCTCGATCACACGCTCCACATCAGCGTCGGTGAGGCCGGGGAACATCGGCAGGGAAATCTCCCTGCGGTAGAAGTCTTCGGCAACCGGGCACATGCCCCGCTTGTAGCCAAGGTCTTCGAAAACCGGGTGCCAGTAGGCAGGGATGTAGTTCACCTGCACGCCGATGCCCTGTTCGCGCAGCGACTCGAAGATCGCCCTGCGTCGCTCGGCGGGAACGCGAAGCGGATACAGGTGCCAGGCGGGCTCGGCGCCTTCGGGGGCGAAGGGAATGTCAACGCCGTCGAGGTTCGCGAGCGCTTCGTCGTAGATTCGCTTGATCTCGGCGCGGCGGGCCACGAACGAGTCAAGCCTCTGCAGCTGCGAGCTGCCAAGGGCGCACAGCACGTCGGGAAGGCGGTAGTTGATGCCGAAGGAGTGCACTTCCTGGTGCCAGGGGCCCTCATCGGGGTAGCGCTGAAGCTCCTTGTCGCGCACAAGACCGTGGTTCTTGAAGCGTCGAGCGCGGGTGGCGAGTTCTTCGTTGTCGGTCACCAGGGCGCCACCTTCTGCGGTGGTGAGGTTCTTGGTGGGGAAGAACGAGAAACTGGTCATGTGTGCGAGCGAGCCCACGGGCTTGCCGTTGCGGCGGGAGCCGATCGAGTGGGCGGCGTCTTCCAAAAAGAGCGCATCGTTCTTTTCGGCAAGGGCCCGGAGGGCATCGGCCTCAACGGGAACGCCGGCGTAATCGACGCCGGCGATCACCTTGGTGTGTGGCGTGACGGCAGCTTCCGCAGACGCCGGATCAAGGTTGCCCGTTTTCGGGTCGACATCAGCGAAAACGATCTTTGCCCCAAAAACGGCGGCCGTAGCTGCGGTCGCCACGAAGGTCAGGGGTGTAGTCACCACTTCGTCGCCAGGACCTACGCCAGCTGCAGCGTAGGCAAGATGAAGGGCAGCCGTTCCGGAAGTAGCACTGATGGCGTGCGCGGCGTGGGTGCGCTGCGCGATCGACTCTTCGAAACGGTCGACCTCGGGACCAGTGGTAAGCCAATCGCTTCCGAGGGCGCGGGTGACCGCTGCGACATCATCATCGTTGATTGATTGGCGACCGTAGGGAAGCATCTCAGAGTCCTTCCGCAATGATGTCGGCGATCTCCTCGCGGGTGTACCACTCATCGTTGGAGTTGGAACGGAACGCGAAGCCAGCCTCGACCGGCTCGGCATCGGCCGGGGTCTCGTAGCCCCAGGTCGCGAGATCCGGCTGGATGATGTAGTACTTACCGTCGGCGATCTTGACGGCTCGGCGGCCCTCCTCGGGGCTGATCATTTCCTCGTGGAGCTTCTCGCCGGGGCGCAGGCCAACGTCCACGAGTTCCGCGCCCGGAACAACGGCATGGGCGAGATCGACGACCTTCATCGACGGGATGCGGGGAACGAGGAGTTCGCCGCCCTGCATGAATTCGAAGGATTCGGTCACCATCTTCACGGCCTGGGGCAGGGTGATGAAGAAGCGCGTGCAGCGCAGATCCGTGATCGGAAGGGGCTTGCCCTCTTCGCCGAGCTTGCGGAAGAACGGAATCACCGAGCCGCGCGATCCCATGACGTTGCCGTAGCGAACAACGGAGAAGCGGGTGGGGTAGGCGGCTGCGTAGTGGTTGCCGCAAATGAAGAGCTTGTCGGCCGTGAGCTTGGTGGCGCCGTAGAGGTTGATGGGGCTCGAGGCCTTGTCCGTGGAGAGCGCCACGACCTTCTTCACGCCCGCGTCGATCGACGCTTCGATCACGTTCTGGCTTCCCAGAATGTTGGTCTTCACGAACTCGAAGGGGTTGTACTCGGCCGTATCGACCTGCTTGAGCGCGGCGGCGTGCACCACGTAATCGACCCCGTGCAGGGCGCGGCGAAGGCGCTTTTCGTCGCGAATGTCGCCAATAAACCAGCGCAGGCGAGGGTCGTTATTGAACTGGTTGCGAACCTCGTACTGCTTGAGTTCATCGCGGGAGAAAATCACGACGCGTCGAGGGTCGTGATTCTCGAGCACCTCTTTGAGGAATGCTTTACCGAAGGAACCGGTTCCACCGGTGATGAGGATGGATGAACCGCTGAGGATCGACATTGAGGTTCTCTTTCGTTAATCGATGTCTATACGCGAGTTCCCTATGTGCGGTCGCAGCCGCTGGAACTGACGTGATCGCGGATGCCATTATGGCACGGCGCCAACTGCATGTGCCATTATGGCGCAGTGAGTTCAAAGCGAATTGTAGCTGTCATTCAGGCCCGAACGGGCTCGTCGCGTTTGCCCCGAAAGGTACTTCGTCCCCTGGCTGGACGTCCTGTTTTGGAGTGGATGGTGCGGGCTGCTCGCGCGGCACAGGGGATCGACGATGTGGTGATCGCCACCTCGACTTCTGACAAGGATGATGACGTCGAGACTCTCGGGAAGCGGCTCGGCGTCAAGGTTGTCCGGGGAAGCGAGGAGGATGTGCTTTCCCGGTTCATGTTGGCCCTCGAGGCGACCGATGCTGACGCGGTTGTACGTTTGACCGCTGACTGTCCGCTTTGTGACCCCTCGCTTATTTCTGCAATTGCCAGTATGTGGCGAGTTGATCCAAGTCTTGATTACGTGGCAACCACGCTCATCCGTACCCTTCCGCGTGGCCTCGATGTCGAGCTCGCTTCGCGCAGCGCCTTGCAGGTCGCGAATGAGGAGGCGGAGAGCTTTCACCGCATTCATGTCACGTCGTACCTGTATGACAGCAAAAGCTCGTTCCGCACGATGGGGCTTGTGGTGCAGCCAGCAGCGAATGATTTGCGGGTCACCTTGGACACTGCCGAGGACGGCCAGCTCCTTGATGCCGTCGTTTCTGAGCTCGGCGATCAGCCCCCGGCGTGGCAGGACGTCGTCAATGTGCTGCGATCGCGGCCTGACATCACTCAGATCAACGCCAAGATTCGACAAAAGAAGCTGGCGGATGGCTGATGCATGTTCTGTTCCGATGTGATGCCACCGAGGAAGGTGGCATCGGGCATCTCGTAAGGGTGGTGTCGGTAGCTGATGCCGCGGTGAGAGCGGGACATTCGGTGTGCATCGCGGGTGACATCCAGTCACCTCTTGCGCGGCAGCTGGTCGAGGAGGCGCAACTGACGGTAGTGCCCGCATCGCGTGACCTCGGCGCACTCGCGGCAGAGCACGGCGCCTCGATCGTGCACGTAGATGACTACACGGTAGGAAACGAGGCCTTGGAGCAGGTGCGGGCCGCCGGAGCGCTTCTTTCCTCGATGGAGGACGGCAGCTACGGGCGGCGCGATGCCGATCTCGTCGTCGATTCGACGATCGGCGCGGAGTTCACTGAGCGCGGGCGCGCGCCGTGGGGGCGCGCGCTGCGAGGGATCGCCTATGCGCCGATGCGCGCGCGCGTGCTCGCCGCCCGGCACGAACGCGAACGAACATTGACCCCTTCACCGACCCCGCGTGCCCTGATCGTCATGGGAGGGACCGACGCTACGGCTGCCGCCGCCACGATGGCGGGCCTGTGTGCTTCCCTCCCACAGCAGCTCGAACTTACGGTGATCGCCCCCAAGCGCCATTGGGAGGCAGTCTTTGAGGCAGCCGGGCGCGATGTGCACGTGCTCGAGCCGACGCCGGCTTTTCTTGAAATCGCCTCCACGATGGATTTCGTGATCAGCGCCGCCGGCACAAGTGCATGGGAGCTCGCGTGCATCGGCGTTCCCACGCTGCTCGTCGCGGTCGTGGACAACCAAAAGGCGGGATATGCCGCGGCTCTCAACGCGGGAATTGCGAGCGGCCTTGGCGCGATCGAAGATATTCGCGCCGATCCCGCCCTAGCCACGACCCAACTCGGTTCTTTCGTTGAAGCATTAGCCGCAGGCATGGTCAGCACGCGCGAGGCCATGGCGAAGGTCGACGGTCGCGGTGCGGAGCGCATCGTGGAAGCCTGGACCGAGGTGTTCGATGAGGTCTTTGCCGAAAAGTCGACGTCGGTAGGCGACGCCGCGGCAAGTAAGACGCTTACCGTGCGTGATGCATCGATGGGGGATTGCCTCCAGTTGCTGCGCTGGCGAAACGACCCGGCGACGCGAGCGGTCTCGCGCACAACCGAGGCTATTGGTTTGGATGCTCACGCACCTTGGCTTGAACGCACGCTCGAGCGACACGACCGCGAGCTCTTCATTGCGCAAGTGAAGGGGCGGCCCGTGGGCATGGTGCGTTTCGATGCCGACGGTTCCGCCTGGGAAGTGTCGATCAACCTCGCACCGGAAACGCGGGGGCGCGGGTTCGCCCGAAAGGTTCTTTCGGAAGCGGAAGCGCTCTTTTTCCGACGCCACCCGGGCTCGAGCGTGATGGCGTTTGTGCGCGCCGAGAACGCCCCTTCTATGCGCCTTTTCGATCGGGCCGGCTATCGGCCGTGCCCCGATCGAAATGAACCGGGGTTCGCGGCGTTCGTTAAATCAGATCCCAGCTGAGCGCAGTTCCCTTAGCGGCGTCGGTACGGAAGGTGCGGCCCATAACCGTATCGAAGTAGCGGGGTTCGAGGCCGCCAGCAGGGCGAATCGAGCGCACGTTCTTCTCGGTGACGACGTCGCCTGCGCGAACATCCTCGACCACGTACAGGGAGCGGCGAAGGCGCTGGCTCTCCGCCTCGCTCGCCACGGGGCCAATGTGCACGTCACCGATCGCGAGCCACGCTGCGTAGGACTCGTCGACAAGCGCCTTGAGCTCCTCGGGTTCGAGGGAGAAGTCGGAGTCGACGCCGCCGTCGGCGCGACGCAGGGTGACGTGCTTTTCCAAGATTGAGGCACCGAAGGCTACGGCAGCGACGCTCACGCCGATGCCCTTGGTGTGGTCGGAAAGACCACTCACGACGTTCCAGGTGTCGCGCAGCACCTCGATGGTGCGTAGGTTCGAGGCGTCCGCGGTTGCCGGGTAGGAGGACGTGCAGCCAAGAACGGCGATGTTGTCGTTGCCCTCGGCGCGAATCGTGGCCACGGCGAGGTCGATGTCGGCGGCATTCGCGGCACCCGAGGAAAGAATGATCGGCTTACCCGTGCGCGCCACGGTGCGCAGGAGCGGAATATCACCAATTTCAAGGGAGGCGATCTTGTAGAGCTCAACGTCGAGGTCTTCAAGAAGATCCACGGCGGTGGCATCGAACGGACTCGAGAACGGAACCAGGCCGTGCTCGCGGGCCCGCTCAAAGATCGGCTCGTGCCATTCCCAGGGGGTGTGCGCTTCTTGGTACAGGCTGTAGAGATTGCGCCCGCCCCACAGGTCGTGGTCGGCGCTGATTTGGAAGGCGGGGCCGTCGGCGTCGATCGTGATCGTGTCCGCCGTGTAGGTCTGAAGTTTGACCGCGGGGGCGCCGCTTTCAGCGATCGCATCCACGATCGCGAGTGCGCGGCCGAGATCACCGTTGTGGTTGCCCGACATCTCCGCGGCAACAAACGGGCGGTGCCCTTCGCCAATTGTGTGGTTTTTGAGCTCAAGCGTCTTAGGTGTGTGCTGATGATGCGACATGCCCTCGATCATACCGCCGCTTGGAATATCGATTTCTATGTGTTGCGGAGTGACGCCGAGCGCTCATCGGTGATGGGGGCTGGCAAGAGATCGGTTTGATCGAATCGCGGGAGAGGGCCGGGTAGGTGACTGAGAGGATGCTTGAGAAATGCCAGGGGTGAGACTCCGGATCCAGCATCTTGGGCGCCGTCGGGTCGCTTGACGATCCCGAGTACTGCACCCGCCTTTCGAAGTGGCGCTCCGCCCCAATAGTCGAACCAGGGCCTTACCCGCCGTTTTTCCCACCCGAGCAATTCGCGAAGCTCGGCGGCCTCACGCATGTTGTCGATGCCCAATTCTGCGAGCGCGATGCTTTTGCGTTGCCCGGCCGCTGAGGCATCGAAGAACTCGGGCCACACCTCTTGCGTGCGTGTGGAAACGCTCGTACCAAGGGAGCCGACAGCCACGGGAGGGCCGTAGATCTCGGTGGCAGCGCCTTCGGCTGCGGCGTAAATGACAGCGGTGGAAAGCTGATTTGAAACTACGCGGTTTGCCGCGCGAGCGAGGTAGAGAATGCGGCCGAGAAAGTTCGGGTCGCGCCTATCGCCAGCGCTTACCACGTCATGGCCGTGCTCGCGCCACAAGCCCACGGTTGCGGGATCGGCCAGGTCTTCAGGGTGCACGCACACCACGGCGGGGCCTTCTCGGCGGGCGAGCTCCTCCGCAAAACCGGCGTTTGCGTCTTCGATTTTCACGAGGTGCGTGGAGTGCACGGGGAACGCGACCGATTTTCCGAGCGGCTTGACCGGAACGCCCTGTGTGAGGGCGCTCAGGTACAGCCACGGCGAGCCGATCGCCGTGGTGGGGAACTCGTCGCTCCCCGGATCCCACGCGCGGGAATGATGGCTCCACACGAGGCGGCGGGCCGTGCGGGGGAGTGTCGCGAAGTCGGAAAAATGTACGAGCGTGGGCGAAGCCACGGTCCAACCGTGCTGGACTAAACCGTTGATGTGCCTCACCGTTGGCTCGCCGACATAGCGCGCGAGAGCGGCACTGTGCCCGTAGTAGTGATTTTGGATGTCCATGGGCGCTACGCGAAGATCTGATGCCGCGATTCGGGAACCGTGAAGGGCACCAGATCGGCGGGGGACTGGGCGAGGCGGAACAGGCCCGATTCCACGTCCTGGAGCGTCTCTTCGTAACCGGGAACTTCGATCACGAAGGTGGGTTTGCCGAGCGCCGCCGATTCCCACAGCGAGGTGGAGAACGTGCCCACACTCATGTGGGACTTGCTCACGGTAGTGAGGGTGTTCTCGGTGGCGATATCAACCTTGCCCTCGAGTCCTGCGGCGGCGATTTCTTTTCCGATGATGGCGCGCTGTGCCGGATGAGGGGCGATGACGATTGAGAGCTCGGGCCGCTGCTCCACGATCTGCTTTACGAAGGCGAGGATCCGTCGGAGAACTCGCGGCTGCGAAACCACGCACACGTCCCAGCGGGGCTCGGCATCGCCGGCGGCCGCCTTCGCGGCCTCAAAGTCGCTCTGTTCGCGAGGGACGATCACGCTCTCCTTGTACACATTGGTGCGTTCGGCCCACATCTTTGACCATGCGTGGAGGCGGGTAGCTCCGTAGTGCGGGGTATCTCCAAACCAAAAGCTCGGCGCGTAGCGGCTCGTGAGCGCGTACTGGATATCGCCTACGAGTGCACCGGAGCGCTCCGCCGCGTGCACGATGCCCGCCCGCCAGTGGCTCGAGGCAATCATGACCTCTTCGGGCTGCACTCGTTCAAACACAGGGGTGAAGAAGTCCCGTTCGAGCTGGAACTTCGCGAGGCGATTTCGCAAGTGATCGCCGAGGTCCACACGCATGTCGAATGCCTTGCTGAGGGCCTCCTCGAAGGGGCGTGCATCGACTTCCGGCACGCGCAGATGCGACCAGCGCTGACGCAAGTGGCGGCTCCACTCAGTGAACTCCGCGAAGGGGTACACGAGGGAAGAATCCTCAACGCCGGGGTAGCCGTTGGCGTCGGCTTGCACCACGAAAAGGGTGTTGTCGTTGACGAACGGTGCGGTGCGGTACCCGCTTTGCCCGCGGCGCACGTAGTCGAACACCACGGTCTTCGCGTGCGGGGCCGTGGTGAGGCGCTTCGGTCCGTCGTACTCGGTCTTCACCGGGGTGCCGATCGCATCGGCGGCGCCCCATAGCCCGAGTGCCTCCGCGAGCTGAATCACGAGGGCGGAGCGTCCAAGTTCCCACAGGTATTCCCCGCTTCGGGTGGTGATGTCGAAAAGGCCGTAGTTACGCTCGGCCTCGCACAGGCGGTCAAAGAATTCGCCGTAGGTGAAGGGGGAGGAGAAACTGCGCGTCGAGAGCCCGTCGCACAGCCGTACCGAGTCGTATTCGCCGCGGATGAGCACCGAAGGTGCGTGGGTGAGCGTGCCGGCCTTGACCTCAACGGCGCCGGCGGTGTTCACCGGGGTGCCGAAGTTATCGGTGCCGCCGGTCACCGGGAACCAGGGATGCGTTCCGATCTCGCGATGAGGGGCGATGGGCTCCTTGACGGCAACGGCACTGCGCAGCAACTTCATGCCCGATCCCGCATAGGACTTCGCGATGTTCGTCGCGCTCGTGAAAATCTTGTTGGAGAGGCCGAGAGACTTGCCGAATTCGCGAAGCCCTTGGCTGAGGCCACCGTCGGCCTGCGCAGGCCGAGGCGAGTCGCTTGCCGTGGAATTCGCCGCGGGAGCGCTCGCATTCGCGGTCTTGCCGGGCTCACTTGGGCCGGTTACAGGCTTAGGGGGCGTGATCGGCTGGGTGGGTTGGTCTTTTGTGCCCGACGCTTGCAGGTGTTTCTTGAGTTCCGTGGCGACTTGGCGAACTTTCCACGAGACGGCCTCGGCGCCCTTGTCGACAAAGCTTGCGAAAGCCTTTGGCGTAGTCGACCACGACACGTGCTGGGCTCCGCCCTGAGCGGCGTGCAGCACGTCCACGGGGGTGTAGTCGGCATCGCGGCGCAGGTGCCCGAAAATTTTGAGCTCGTGACGAGTCGTGGTGTGCCCGAGGTAGTGACGTTCCTTCGAACCGGGTGTCGGGGCGTAGGAAATCACTTCCTTACCGAAGGCGGGGAATTGAATCAGGGTCTCGCGAGCAGCTTTCCCGGACTTTCCTCGCCTGGACGTGCGCTGCTGCTTGACCGTTGGTGTCGTCACGCGTTCGGAGTTATCGATCTGCACATCGTGCAGTGGGGCATCGCCCGTGACGGTGATCCGGTGGTAGCGCGAAAGTCCCCGCCATTTCACCCGGTGGCTGATCTGCTCTGTGGAGATGGGTTCCTCGCCGCTCACGGCGAAGGCTTCGGTGAGGTCAATCGACTTGCCGTGGGGGCCGAGGAATTCCTCGTAGCGTTTGCCCACTGCTTCTTGCGAGAAGTGCGCGTCGTAGCGCTCGCGGCCCGCGGCACCGAAACGCTCGCGCATGGAGGCATCGGCACTCAGTTCGCCGAGCCGCTCCGCGAGGAGATCGACGTCGAGCATGGGAATCAAGAAACCTGTACGACCATCCTCGATGGCCTCACGGGCGCCGAAGTCAAAGTCGTAAGCGACCACGGGCAGCGAATGGCTCATCGACTCGAGCAGCGGGTAGGGGAAGCCCTCGGATAGCGACGTCATGAGCACGATGTCTGCTTCCGAGTACACGTCTTGTTCAGATCCGTACCCGCAAATATTGACGCGCTCGTTGAGGCCGAGCTGCGCGACTTCCTCGCGCACCGCACTCACGTAGGGGTTGAGCGGATGTGCCGAACCCCAAAGACTGAGACGCACGGTAGCGTCGTCGATCTTCGCGAGGGCGCGCACGGCATCCAATTGGTTCTTGCGGTGCTGAAGCGATGCCGGGAGAACGATATTCACGCCCTCGTGCGACACGCGCGGGACGGTCGTTTTTCCCTCGCCCGGGAAGTTCGGAATGAACACGACGTTGGATTCGCCAAAAAGGTCGAGAAATTGCGCGCGCAGACCATCGGCCACGGTTTGCAAGCGATCAATGCTGCCGCGTACCGACTTCAGCGGTTCCCACAGTTCCTTGTGGTGGGCATAGTCACCGTGAATCTGGAGAATCGTGTGTGGGCGACGCTTCGCATCGCCCAGCGCGTACTGGAAGGCGAGAACCTGGGCGGGGTTCGTGAACACAATCGTGTCGCTCTCGTCGAGCACGTCGTTGAGCTGGCGTAGGACCGCCACCTGGTTGGCGGTGAAGGAAAAGCGCAGGGCGCCCAAATTTCCCGAGTACTCGGGGTAGACGCCGCGGTGAAGGAGGGAGCCGCCGTCAGCCGGCAGTGCTCGCACGGTGAAAGCAGGAATGGACTCATCCAAGGGCCACGTTGGCAGCATTCGCTCCCACACATTGCCGCCGCCCAGAAAGGCCATCACCGCAACGGGGTAGCCCGTTTGATGCAGGCCGTTCGCGAGCTGCACCACCGATTTGTGGTAACCCGTTGGCCCCGCCAACTCGTTCGTACAAATCAGAATCATGTTTCGCTACCTCACCATGCGGTTTTCTAAATCCTGGACTTCCTCAGCGCGGCAACAGCACTTCGCATCAAGTACCAGGCGGCCCTCCATCGTGGCACGTCTTCTTGTTCGCGCAGAACACGCCACACCGCGCGGATGGCCCGGAGCCGATCATCGGAGTGCGAGCCCTTCTGCTCGGCGCGGTAAAGCGCGAGAGGCTCCTCAATCCCACGCGCAGCCCCAAACTTCCGAGTGATCTCGAGCCATAGGGCCCAATCTTCTGCCCCTGAGCGATCGGCCATCGTCACTGGGCCGGTGACCGAAAGATTGACTACGGCGGTGAGGTTGCCGATCTTGTTGCCCGCGAGGAGGTCCCTGTATGTGATTTTCGGAGGTACGGACACCAGGCGCCCCTCCGGCGTGAAGTCTGCCGCGCTCTCGTGGAAGTCTGGTGCGATTCGGTGGTAGGAACTGTACACCAGTGGGGCTCCCGTGCGTTCGGCGCATGCGAGCTGGCGCTCGAGTTTATGTGCGAGCCACATGTCGTCGGCATCGCAAAAGGCCAGGTAGCGACCTTTCGCGCTTGCGATCCCTGTATTGCGCGCTGCTGCGGGTCCCCCGCTTCTTGCTCTGCGCGCGAGGTGCACGCGATCGTCGGTTTGCGCGAGACGCTCAACGATCTCCACGGAGTCATCACTTGAGCCGTCGTCGACAACGATGAGCTCGAGATCCCGTATCGATTGGTTTAGAACGCTTATCATCGACTGGTGTAGGGTCACAGTGCCGTTGAAAACCGGCATGATGACACTCACGAGCGGCGTCGACGGGTCACGGTGGTTCACACCGATAGATCATAGCGAACAGCGCGAGACAAAAATGAGACGCAACATCAGGCCCTTAGGAGCATGATTTTGGCTGAGACCAAGCCCCAAGTGGAGCTATCTCCACGTTTGAGTTCTGCGGAAGCCGCAAAGCTCGCGAGTGAATCGGGTCTAAGGGAGATGGGCGTTCGGCCCCCTCTCGGCCGCTACATCGCTCAGGTGTGGCAGCGCCGTTCCTTCATTTGGCATCTCTCCGCCTCCCGCGCCTACTCCCGTAACCAGGGGTCGTACCTCGGGCAGGCCTGGGCGATTCTGCGCCCCATCTTGGACGCGGGCATCTACGTGGTCATTTTCGGTTTTCTTTTTCATGGAAGCGCGCCGGGAATCGATAACCGTGCCGCCTTCATCACCATCGGAACGTTTAGTTACACGCTTTTCCAGACCTCGGTGATGTCGGGCATCAATTCAATCCCCACGAACATGCAGTTGATCCGATCGCACCGCTTCCCGCGAGCGATCGTTCCCCTGGCCTCCGTCATGACCGAAGTCGTGCTGTTCGCGCCTATCCTCGTCGCCATGATGATCGTGACCATGGTCACCGGTCTGCTCCCAGGCATGGGGTTGGTGGTCCCCACATGGTCGTGGTTGTTGCTTCCGTTTGCAGCTGTACTTTTGGCGACGTTCTCCGCTGGCGTGACCAT
This sequence comes from Dermabacter indicis, assembly GCA_001403775.1. Classification (GTDB taxonomy): domain Bacteria; phylum Actinomycetota; class Actinomycetes; order Actinomycetales; family Dermabacteraceae; genus Dermabacter; species Dermabacter indicis. The sequence continues at coordinate 340,414 of CYUG01000017.1, read as the reverse complement.
GTTCTTCGCCCGTCTCGGCGCGCGCGCCCCCGATATTGCGAACGCCCTGCCGTTCTTCCTTACCCTCGGGCGCTACGCTTCCGGCGGTATGTTCCTCCTGAGCGCCATGGTTCCCGACAGCATGTGGATTAAACCGATCCTTTTGCATCAGCCGCTCACGGTGTACCTCGACCTTTTCCGCGCCGTCTTCGGCAACGAGGCCCTGATCCCCATGACACCGATGCTCTGGTTCGAGGCTATTGCGTGGGCCTTGGTCGCCTTCGCGATCGGCTTTGTGTTCTTCTGGCGAGTCGAGGAGACGTACGGACGTGACTGAGGATATTGACTTCGAAATTGACCCGAGCACTCTTCCGAAGAAGGTCGAGCGCAAGCCCCTTGGGCCGCCGTCGGTGATCGCCGACGACCTCTACATCACCTATCGCGTGTTCGGCGGTCGTCGTGGCGGCACGGCGAAGCAGCGCAAGAGCCTGTGGGATAAGGCAATTAGCCTCGGGCGCCCCAGCACGGGCCCGATCACTCACGTGCCCGCCGTCAAGGGCGTGTCGTTCGTGGCCCACCACGGTGAATCCGTAGCGATCCTGGGCACGAACGGTTCGGGTAAATCCACGCTTTTGCGCGCGATCGCCGGTCTCCTGCCGCCGACCGAAGGCCGGGTGTACACGTCGGCGGAGCCGGAGCTTCTTGGTGTCAATGCCGCGATGCTTCCGCGCCTTACCGGTGAGCGCAACATCATGATCGGTGGCCTTGCCCTCGGCCTCTCGTCGAAAGAGGTGCGCGAGAGCGTTGAGCACGTTGCGGAATTCGCCGAGCTTGGCGACTTCCTCTACCTGCCGATGACCTCGTACTCCTCGGGCATGGCCTCACGCTTGAGGTTTGCGATTTCGACGATTCGCAGCCCGGAGATCCTCATGATCGACGAGGCACTTGCGACGGGCGACGCGTCGTTCCGCAAGAAGAGCATGGCGAGGATTGAAGAGATCCGCGAATCCGCGGGCACCGTCTTCTTCGTGTCGCACTCTCTCGCGTCCGTACGCGCCATGTGCACGCGCGCTCTGTGGATTGAGAAGGGCGTGCTCGTGGCCGACGGTGACGTGGATGAGGTTGCCGACGCCTACCAGGAGTTCGTGGATCGCCGCACGAATGCGTCATCCGGCGCGAACCTGAAATAACGCACTTGCTTCGCCTGAACCAGCTCGGCCCATCCGCCGCTGAACCAACTTGAGGGTGGAGAAAAACGACGTTGTGCCTTCGTTTAGGGGTTGCCTAGTCTTTTTTCTCCACCCTGAGAGAAGCGGGGAAAATACGGCGCGCGATTGCACTGATTTCGGGGAGTTCCGCACGCCATGCAGCGACCTCGCCCGAAGCGACCCACGTGCGCTGAGGCTCGAGACCGCCCGCGGCGCCCCACTCGATCTCGTCGATCGAGCGTTCGTGCGCGCCGACGGCGAGGTCTGCAACATCAAAAGGGCCCTGCCAGCCGTAGCCGCGAAGGAACGCCGTCGCTCGTTCACGCATCGCGGCCTCGTCGTTGGAATCGAGATGTCGAAGTGTCGCTATCTCTCCATTGAACGGAATGATCCACTTGAGCGCGTAGGCGACGTCATCGATCCGCAGGCCGGGGCGGGCATCGTTGAAGTCAAACAATCCCACGGCCTCATTCCCCTTCCACGCCATGTTCCCGGGTTTTGGGTCGCCGTGAAGGATCACCTCGTGAGAGCCAGGGCTCGCAGCGGCATCGCTAGTGCTCGCAGGACCATCCTCACCCGCGCTGTCTTTCACGTAGCATTCGGTGATCCACGTGGCTCCCGCAGACGGCACGAATCTCGCACTCGCATCGTGATAGCGCCGTAGCAGTGCCCCCGCCGAGGCGCACGCTTCGACGGAAAGGTGAGCATCGCCCCACCTCTCATCCCCGCCAATGCCCGGAACTAGACTCAGTGTTTTTCCCGGCAACCGTCGGACCCAAGAGGCCGTGGAACCGGCACTCCCTGCCCGGTAACGTGCTCAAGGAGTGCGTGCACCGTGGGGGTCCAGGGGCCCGCCGGCCTCGTGACCGTGTTTTTCTCGATCCGTACGGTCCGTGCGGTCATGACGAGAGCCAGCCGCGGTCGCGTGCCACGGTGAAGGCTTCGAAACGGTTGGCCGCACCAACTTTTGCCATCGCGTTCGAGAGGTAGTTTCGGCAGGTTCCGGCCGCGAGGTGTGCCTCGGAGGCGATGTCGTCGATGGAGAGGCCCCGCCCCGCTAGTGCAAGTAGTTCCCGCTCTCGGTCCGTGAGGGGACTGTCGCTCTCGTTGATCGCGAGGGCCGCTGTTTCGGGGTCGAGGTAGCGCCGCCCTGCGTGGACGGTGCGGATGGCCGCGGCGAATTCCTTCGCGTCCGACGTTTTCGGGAGGAATCCTGCGATCCCGCGCTCGAGCGCACGCTTGAGGGCTGCGGGGCGTGCGTGGCTCGTGACGATGAGCACCTGCACGCCGGGGTGTTTCTCGCGCACGCGATGCGCAGTTTCGATCCCGTCAATTCCGTCAAGCTGCAGGTCGCACACGAGAACGTCGGCGCCGTTTGGCTCACGCGCCCACCATTCGAGCATCTCCTCGCCCGAGCCGCACACGGTTGCGATCTCGAAATCCTCTTCGAGTCCAAGCAGGGTTGCGAGGGAAGAGGCAACGAGGGTTTCATCGTCGGCGATGGCGATGCGGATCATGCGCTCTCCTCGGGTGTGTGGGTGGGGGCGGGTCCGACGCTTGCCGGCCCCTCGCCGAAGCATAGCCGCACGGTGAAGTGCGGGGCGTCATGCTCGACGGTGATGCTTCCGCCCGCTACCGCCACGCGGCGTCGGAGCGACTCGAGGCCTGAGAGCGGGCCGGGGCTTTCGAGCGCGCCGTCGTTCGTCATGGTCACGCTGTCCTCGGCAAGAGTGAGAGATGCGGTCGTGGCGTGGGAGTGACGGAGGATGTTGGTGGTGGCTTCGCGGACGAACCAGGCGGCGTCCTCCCGGCGGGCGTCGGGAATGTCAAGTGAGTCGCCGTCGACGTGGATGTTGATGTGTGAGGAGTCAAGGAGCGCGCGAGCTTCGGTGATTTCAGTGGCGAGATTGATGCGTCGGTATCCGTGGGCGACGGCGCGCATGTCGGCGGTGCTGGCCTTCACGAGGTCCTGGAGCTCGTAAAGTTCCTGCATAGCGTTCCTCTCGCTACGTTCGACGAGGGCGATCGCCACCTGTGTTTTGAGGCTGATCGCCGCCAGTCGCTGGCCCATGGTGTCGTGAAGCTCCTGGGCGAAGCGGAGTCGTTCCGCGCTGACTTTGAGTTCGGCGTCGAGTTGACGGGCGCGATCAGCGTCGCGCAGAACGTTGAGGCCCCAGAAGCCGGAGAGAGTGGCGGTGAGGAAGATGAAGGGAATGCAGAGCGATGTGAGGGCGGTGCTGGCGTCGACCGTGAGCTGCGTTGCGCACGTGAGGAGGGCAGCGACGGTGACGGCGATCCACTTGTGTCGCATCCACGGTGCGTGGGCGAGTGCGAAGAGCGCGGTGCACATAATCGCGTAAAGGTGAGCCCACGCCCCGATCGAAACGGGTGCGAGCACAGCCATGAGGATGCACACGATCCAGCCCACGAGCACCAACATGAAACTGACCTTCGCCCCACGCGCACGTCCCCGTCTTTCAGGAAACAGTTCGAGTGCGGGTTCGCGGAAAAGAATGATGCTGACGAAGAGCGTGAGCGCGGCCGAGGCGACTGCCCACAGGAGGGGAGCGATACCCGCGTGCGTCGAGGTTGTCGCCGTGATACTCGGAATAGAGAACATGAGCCACGTGAGGGGTGCCGCAAGCGTGACGGACCACTTCGTGTAGAGCGCATATTTCTCCATGCTGCGGGCGCGCGCCGGTTCTGCGGCGTGGACGCTCGGGGCGGTGCTCATGCGGTGTCCTCTGTTCGTCGGCGAAAAAAGGGGCAACTGGCGGTGCCTAGAGAGGTCCCACCAGTGTCCCACGGGTTGTAGCCGGTGGTTTACCGGTTGGATTCCCACTTCATGACCCTCGGCACGAGCATCAGGAGCGCTACGGCCCACAGGGCGAGCACGAGCATGGGGGCGGTTGCTGTCGCGAGCGCCGCGCCGGATTCGAGCGGCTTAAACCCACCGGTGACCGTCGTTCCCGACCATGTCAGGTGTGCGAGGTCCCCCATGAGGGCGAAAGGCGTGCGGTCGATGATGCGCGCGACCTCTTCGGGCATGAGCGCGCGAAAGGTGCTTTGGGAGACAATCGCGAGGATCAAGACGGGCAGCGAAGTGATCTGGGCGGCTTCGGCGTTCGTCGTGAAGGCACTCGTGAGGAATCCGAGTGCCGCACTCACGGCTAACCCCTCGAGGACAGCGACGATGAAAGGAATGACGGTGACTGGAGCGGGAGCGCCGAGAACGATGAGGAGGATCGGGGTGAGTACCATCAAAACGATGGCGAGGAGGGAGCTTGGGGCGGCAATCGCCACGAGAATGTCCGAGTCCTTTGCCTCTCCGGTGCGCAGGCGCTTGAGGACCTTCTCATCACGCCTAGTCGTCGACATCGAGAGAACCGAGTAGTACACGACGAGAAGCATTGTCGTAAGAACGGACGTTTCGAGCGCGAGCGAGGCGGCGAAGGCCTTGCCGCCGCCCGCGGGAGTGGACACGAACATGGCGACCGTGAGGCCAAGGGGGAAGAGAAGCGCCGTAACCAGGAGAGTGGGATTGCGCAAAAACTGCGTGAGTTCGGCGCGCGCGAGGGCAATCGTGCGGGAGAGTCGGCTCGAGCGGGGTGTGGAATCTGCTGTGGCTGTTGCCGTGATCATGGGGTGTCCTTTCGGTGGAAGCTTGCGGTCACTTTGCGATCGTTAGTTCTGTTCGCCGGCCACGCGCATAAAGACGGTCTCGAGGGACGCGGGGGTCGCGGAGAAGTCGCGCAGGGCGAGGCGCTCGCCCTGCGCCCACTGCAAGAGGGCGAGTGAGTGCTCCTGAAGGTGATCGGTTCGCACTTCGTAGGTGGAGCCGGATCGAGTGATCTGAGCGCCGGCAAGGGCGGGAACTTGAGGGGCGGCGGAGGCACCGGTGGCGTCGGCCCCCTCCCCGACCTTGAAGCTGATCACCGAGGCCTCCGTGGCGACGATGTCGCGCAGACTGCCCTCGAGAATGATGTTTCCGCGGCGCATGATCCCGATCCGGTCGCACAGGCGCTCGGCTTCTTCGAGGTAGTGAGTCGTGAGGATCATCGTGACCCCTTGCGCTTTGAGGTTCTCGAGGAGTTTCCACACGCGGCGACGAGATTCGGGATCGAGGCCCGTCGTCGGCTCGTCGAGGAAGAGAATCGAGGGCTGTCCCACGAGAGCGCACGCGAGGTCGAGGCGGCGCTGTTCACCGCCGGAGAGCGAACCGACCTTGACCTTCGCGCGGTGCGTGAGGTCGACGGCGTCGAGGGCCTGCTCCGGTGGCATAGGCCGCGAGCACGTTCCTGCCCACATGCGAATCGTTTCAGCGACGGTCAGTTGGGTGGGGAGGCCCCCGGATTGGAGCATGGTCCCCGTGTGGGGGCGAACGTTCGCGCGGTCCTTCGTGGGGTCCATGCCGAGGACCGATACGCTCCCACTCGTGGCGGGTGCGAGGCCTTCGAGGATCTCGAGAGTTGACGTTTTGCCCGCGCCGTTCGTGCCGAGGAGGCCGTAAACCTCGCCTTCGCGTACGCGGAAGGAGATGCCGTCCACCGCGGTGAAAGCTTTCTTGTTCTTCTTGCCCGCGTAGGTGCGGGTCAGGTTCGAGACGGTGATGGAGTCGTGTGCTGTGGTCATGCTTCTACTCTTCGGCACGCCGGACTCGGGTAGTAGTGGAAAACGTCAGGGGCTTATCGGCGCTTTGTCACGAGTGTGAATGACACATGTCACTGACGTCTCGCCTCGGTGTTCATATTTCGCCACGTGCATTCGCGCCCGTTCCCGGTATCGGTACGCTTACGAAGGTCATGAACTTTTGTGTCACATGGGAGGCCCCGCAGTGAAGCCACTCGTTCTCCAATCGGATTTCGGATACGTCGACGGCGCCGTGAGCGCGATGTACGGCGTCGCCACGGGCGTGAGCTCCGAGCTGCGCATCCACGATGTCACCCACAACATTCCCCCGTATGACATTTGGGAGGGCTCCTACCGCCTTGCCCAGGTCATCTCCTATTGGCCTGAGGGCACCGTTTTTGTGTCGGTCGTCGATCCGGGGGTCGGCTCCGATCGCCTGAGTGTCGTCGCCCGCACGTCGACTGGGCACTATGTCGCGACCCCGAACAACGGAACGCTGACCCATATTGACGAGCTTTTCGGGATCGAGGAGCTTCGCGAAATCGACGAAAAATTCAACCGCCGCGAGGGCTCGGCGCACTCGTACACCTTTCATGGGCGTGACATTTACGCGTTCACGGGTGCGCGCCTCGCGAGCGGAACGATCATGTATGAGCAGGTCGGTCCGAGTCTCGACGTGAGCGAGGTTGTGGCGCTGCCGATCGTTGAACCGAAGCGCGAGGGGCACGCGCTCACGGGCACGATCGACGCGCACGACAACCGCTACGGTTCGCTGTGGACGTCGATCCCGCGCACGCTCTTCGAGGAAGCGGGGATCCACCACGGCGACTACGCGCGCCTCACGATCACTCACAACGGGCAGACCGTGCACGCGACGAGCCTCGTGTACGCGCCGAGCTTCGCGCATGTCGAGGTCGGCGAGTCCCTCATTTACGTCAATTCTCTTGATCGCGTGGCTGTCGCGATCAATCGCGGCTCGTACGCGAATGCTTTCCACCTCGGGCGCGGCAACAGCTGGCACGTCGCGTTTGAGAAGGTCGAAAATTAAGGATCCCTTATGTCTACTCCCGATACCCCCGCCACCGAAGCCACTCTCCCCGTGACCCGCAGGGTCTCGGCCGTGACGCAGGTCGTCGCGATCGGCATCGGTGCGGCGCTGTTCTTTGTGCTGAGCCGCTTCGTTGCGATCCCCATTCCGGTCCCGAATCAGGCGATTACGTTCCAGTACGCCCTCCTCGCGGTTCTCGCTGTACTGTACGGCCCGTACGTGGCTGCGATTGCCGGATTCGTAGGGCACATCCTCGCGGACGCCACCGGCTACGGCATTTGGCTTTCGTGGGAGATTCCGACGGCAGTCTTCGGCCTCATCGTGGGCTTCTTCATGCTCCGCAACCGCGTGAACGAGGGCGAGTTCCCCGGCAAGGACCTCGTGCGTTTCAACGTCGCCGTGGTTGTGGGGCATCTCGTGGCGTGGGGGGGTTCTCGCGTGGATTCTCGACGTCACGCTCATGGGTGAACCGTTCGACAAGGTCATTGTTCAGGGCCTCGTCGCATTCGTCACGAACTCTGTTCTTACCTGCGTTTTTGGCTCCATCATCCTTGCGCTGTACGCGAAGACCCGCACCCGTTCGGGCTCGCTCGAGGTGGGCGCCTAAGCTTTCCGCATGGCTTCTCCCTCTCATTCGCCCGAGGCGAACCGCACCGCTCACGCCATCGTTTTCGATGACGTGAGCGTGCACTATCGCACCCAAAAACTTTCCTCGGTGGAGAACGTGAGCTTCACGATCGGCTGGGGTGAGAAGGTCGCGATCGTGGGACCGAGTGGCTCGGGAAAGTCGACCCTGCTGCACGTGATGAACGGTCTCGTGCCGCATCGCTTCGAGGCAAGCGTGAGTGGGAGCGTGCGGGTCGCGGGCGTGGATCCGGTGCGCGCGCCACTCGTGCGCACCGCCGGTGAGGCCGGCACGGTTCTTCAGGATTCGAACGCGCAGTTCGTGGCCCTCACGGTCGCGGAGGACATCGCTTTTTCGCTCGAGAACCAGGAGGTTGCCTCCGGCGACATGCCGGGCATCGTCGAGCGCGTTGCGGAGCGCGTGGGTCTTTCAGGCCTCCTTGAGCATTCGCCGCAAGAACTGAGCGGAGGGCAAAAGCAGCGCGTCGCAGTCGCGGGTGTTCTCGTGGACGACGTCCCCATTCTCCTGTTTGACGAGCCTCTTGCGAACCTTGACCCGGCGACGGGCCGCGCGATGATCGAGCTTGCCGACGACCTTAATCGCGAAAGCGGCGCGAGCATCGTGATCATCGAGCATCGGCTCGAAGAGGTTCTCCACCGGAACGTCGACCGCATCCTCATGATGGCCGGCGGCCGCCTCGTTGCCGATACAACTCCCGATGAGCTCGTGACCTCCGGTCTCCTCACCGAGCACGGCATTCGCCGCCCGCTGCACCTTTCGGCTCTCAACTACGCGGGCATCGAACCGCCGGCCTCGGCGCAACCCGCCCGGCTCGAGACTCTTCGCCTGAGCGAGAGCGAATGCGCACGGGTGCGTGAGTGGGGGCGTGAGCAGTGGTCCGCGAGGTTCGGTTCGGTTTCGGCTCAGGACGTACCGGGGGAGGGGTCCGACGCCACCTCGGCCATCAGCGTGCGGAATCTCCATGTGCTTCACGGCCACGATCAAGAGCACGAGGGCGTGCACGCGCTGCGGGGAATCGACCTCGAGGTGCGGCGCGGGGAGATGCTCGCGATCCTCGGCAACAACGGCGCGGGGAAATCGACCCTCGGATCCGCGATCACGGGTTTTGCGAAGCCACACTCGGGCACCGTCGAGGTGCTCGGCGACGACGTTCTGAACTTGAGCATCGCCGAGATCGGCACGCGCGTGGGCTTCGTGCTTCAAGAACCGGGCCACATGATCTCGAAGCCGCTCATCTTCGACGAGGTCGCGCTTGGCCCACGCGCCCACGGCCTCGACGAGGAAGAGGCGCGCCGGCGCGTGGAATCTGCCCTCGAGACGTGCGGGCTCGCCCCGTTCAAAACCTGGCCCGTGAGCGCCCTCAGTCACGGCCAAAAGAAGCGCGTGACGATCGCGGCGGCGCTCGCGCTCGAGCCCGAAATCCTCATTCTCGATGAGCCGACCGCGGGCCAGGACTTCCGCCACTACACGGAGTTCATGGAGTTCATTCGCGGCCTCAACCGTGCGGGCACGACGATCCTCCTCATCACGCACGACATGCACCTTGCCCTCGAGTATGTGCCGCGCGCCGTCGTCCTGAGCGAAGGGGAGATCATCGCGGATTCTTCGCCCGCGCGAATCCTCGTCGACGATGACGTGACGACGCGCGCGAACCTCGTGCGCACGAGCCTCGATGCGCTCGCGGCAGCCGTCGGACTTCCCGTTTCCACTGATGACGGCAGCACCCAAGAGTTTGGCCGCAGCGAGTTTGTCGAGGCCGTGATCGCGGTTGATCGCGAGAGGCGGGAGGTGGGCGATGCCCGCTAAGTCCGTTCTCGGGTACGTGGATCGGCCGGGGTTCCTGCACCGAGTCTCGGGGCTCTCGAAGCTCATGCTCGCCGTCGCGAGCGTCGTGGGTGCGCTCGTGGGATTCGATGCGCGCTATCTTGCGGCGATGCTCGCGCTCAACATCGTGCTGTGGGTTCTCAGCCGCGTGAAGCTGCGCGACCTCGCCGTGGTGCTCGTGATCATCGCGGGTCTCATGCTGCTCAACAACCTCTTCATTTTCCTGTTCGCGCCCGGTTACGGAACCGAGCTGTATGGCACGCGCACCGTGCTCGTGAACGGCCCGTGGCACTGGGACATCACGAGTGAACAGCTTTTCTACCAGCTCGTTGTGACCCTCAAGTACTTCGCGGTGCTTCCACCCGTGCTTTTGTTCATTGCGACGACGCGCCCGCCAGAGTTTGCGCAGTCGCTGAGCCGCATCGGCATCCCCTACAAGATCGCCTACTCCGTCTCGATCGCTCTTCGGTACATCCCCGATATTCAGCGTGATTTCGTGACGATCTCGAAGGCGCATCAGGCGCGCGGCCTCGAAACCTCGTCGAAAGCGGGGATCGTGACGCGCGCGCGGAACATCGTGGGCGTGATCATCCCTCTTCTTCTCGGCGCCTTCGACCGCATCGAGGAAGTCGCGAGCGCGATGGAGCTGCGCGGTTTTGGGCGCGGCAAGCGGCGCACGTGGTACGGCAAGAAGCCCCTGACGTGGCGCGACGGGCTCATCATGACCCTCTCCTTTGCGGTGCTCGCGGTGCCGATTGCGCTCGCGATCGTCAACGGCGGAAGGTTCTGGAACCCCTTCGCTTAGAAAATGACGTCAATAAAGCTTGTTGTGACGTCACAGTGGTGCTACTGTTGAGTTATGGAGATGTCACAGCAAACCGACGCTCTTATTGAGCAGCTCGAGCATGTCGCTAACGTCGGTGGCGACGATCTCGGCTCCGCTATGAAGCGAGTGGGCCCCCTTGCCCGCCCCCTACTCAAGCTTGTCCTTCTCGATACGGTCACGACGGCGACCGCCGAGATCAGCGAGTCGCTCACGTTCGAGCGCGTGAGCGCGCGCCTCGCTCCCGAAGGTGTCAAATTTGACGTCACTCCAAAGCATCCTGACGCCACTCCCGAGCCTGAATCAGCCGCCGAGACAGATCAGGGACTCGATGAAGGCGATATTTCGCGGGTATCTCTTCGCCTGCCCGAGGGGCTCAAGGCCCGCGCGGAGAAGCGTGCGGAAGCCTCGGGCCAGAGTCTCAATGCCTGGCTCGTCCAGGTGATTCGCGATGCCGTTGTCGAACCCCGCACTTCGCCATTCACGAAGAACTGGGGGTTCACCCCCGATAATCCGCCGAAAGGCACGAACCCCGTCAAGGGATGGATCTAAGGAAGGGTCCCGCCATGAGCACCACAACCTATCGTTACGACGCCACCGGCGATGTGCGTGCCGAGCTCAAGTTGAACTATGCCGACGTCGCGATCACGACAAACACTACGAACCAGATCACGATCGACCTCGAGGGCGAAGAAGCCGCGGGAACGAGCGTGAAGTATCGCTTCGGGCGCCTCGCAATCAAGAGCCCTGACCGAAAAGTGCTCGACATTCTCCACCGCAAGCGCCCGCGCCTCACGGTGAGGCTTTCACTTCCCACCACGACAGCCCTCGAATGCGAGAGCGTCGCGAGCACGATCGAGCTTGAGGAGGTCCCACGCGAGGCAAACTTTGATGCGGTCTCGAGCACCGTGAAGGCTTCCTCCGTGACCGCGCCTCTTTCGATCCAGGGGTTCAAGGTCAAGGCCGAGCTCGATGCTGTCTCCTCCCCGGTGGAGGTGAATGGTGCCGCGGCCAAGGTGAAGATCGGCGAATTCTCGGGCGCGCTCGACGCGAAGGGTGCCTCGATCACTGTCGATATCGCCCGCGTCCACCGCGGTGATGTTCAGGTCGAGGGCCTCAAGGCCGCGTGCACCGTCGGGGTTCTGCCCGGCGTACACGTCCACACTGATTTTGACGGCCTTGCCTCGTCGTTCAATTCGAGCCTTACTCCGCGCGGGGTTCCGCAGGAGGGAGCGCCCGTGTTCCGCGTCAAGGTGGGCGGAAAGCGCACCTCGCTCGAACTCAACGAGGTCGCCTAACGCGAGAGGGCCGGGATGACGCTCAGCGTCACCCCGGCCCTCTCAGTCACCTCGCGTGAGCGTTTACGGAGCGAGGCGGTCGACCTGCCAGCGGCCTTCTTCCGAATCCAAGGCCGTGAAGCGGATGCGGTCGTGCAGGCGCGAAGCGCCACCCTGCCAGAACTCGATGACGTGCGGGGTGAGCGCCCAGCCGCCCCAGTGCGGCGGGCGGGGAACGTCTTTGCCTTCGAAGCGTTTTTCGGCGCGCTCGTTCGCGAGCTGGATGTCTTCGCGTGAGTCGATGATGTCCGACTGCGAGCTTGCCCAGGCGCCGATCTGCGAACCACGCGGGCGAACCGCGAAGTAGGCGTCGGATTCCTCGGGGCTGATGCGGCGCACCTTGCCCTGAATGCGCACCTGGCGCTGAAGCGGCAGCCACGTGAAGTTCAGGGCGGCCTTGCGGTTCACGTCAAGGTCGTGCCCTTTTTGAGACTCGTAGTTGCCGAAGAATACAAACTTCTTGTTCTTGTGTTCCTTGAGTAGCAGCACGCGCGAATCCGGCCAATCGGTCTCCGGGTTAATCGTGGACACCACCATGGCGTTGGGTTCGAGCACATCGCCCTCGCGGTCGCGACGCTCGATCGCGTCTCTCATCCATTCGTCAAACAGCGCGTGCGGGTCGTTGCCCGCGAGCGTTTTGGTGAGTTGGCCCTTCGTGTAATTCACGCGTTCCGCGCGAAGATCGGGCGCACTAGCCTTCTCGTTCATGACCTCTCCTCGAAACTCGATGCGGATCGTCCTCGATCCCGATCTACCACTCTAGCCCCGCCCTCTGGTCGGTTGTGGGGACTAAGGGAAGCATCAATGCTCGAGCGCTTCGAGCGTGCTGAGCGCGAGCGCCGCTGGCCACGAAAGGGGTGCGACGGCGGCGGGGCTACCGTCGGCCAGGATTTTCTCGCTGATTGCCCCGGCGCTCGTGCGGTGGGCGGCGAGCCATTCGAGGAGCTCGAGAGCGCGCTCGCGCTCGCCGAGGCGCGCATAGGCCTGGGCGAACATCGCCGTTTGCGGGGTCCAACTGATGCCGTCGCGTTTCCAGCGCGCGCCCGGAGCGACACCTCCGGCGGGGCGCTGCATCGCCTCGAAAGCCTCGTCGATGTGGCCGGCAATCGTCGGGTTGCGCTCGGCAAACTCATCTGTTTGGTACGGCGGCAGGAGCATGAGCAGCCCCGCGTCGAAGCCGCCGCCGCGTGCGTACCGCTGGAAGCCACCGGGGCCGAAAGTTTCCATGAGAGCGCGTTCGGTTTCCCGGGCACGTCTCTCGAGCGTTTCGGTTCCGACACCCGCTTCGCCCTCAAGTACGCCCAGCTCCGAAAGGTGCGCCGCGCTCTCGAGCGCGCTGAGCGTCATGGCCGCCGTCGCGAGCGTGAGGCGCCGCTCGGGCACTTCCCAATAGTCGGGGCTCGGCTTAGGAAGGCCGCTTCCAGTATGCGTGGCGTCGAGGGCGGCGCGCGCCGCGCGAGCGAGCGCCGTTCGAAGAGTGGGGAGCGAGGTAGCGGGGGTGGCGTCGGAACCTAAAACCCCAAGTCTGGCGAGCGTTGCCGCTGCCCACAGGAACCACCCGACCCCATCGAGTTGCGGGGTGCGATCATCCGGGGCGTGTTTGGTGCCGGGGCGGTAGCGCGCCTCGAACGTGCCGTCCGGGCGCTGGATTCGTGCGAGGTGCTCGAGGAGCCCTAGTGCCCAGTCGCCGAAGCCACGTTCGGCGAGGGCCACGATCACGTGGGCCGTGTCGCGCGGCCACGTGTAGCGCCAGTTCGGGCTGAGGGCCGCGACGGGGGAGGGGAGCGCCCACGTGAGAGTGAAAACGTCGAGGAGCGCGGAACGGTCGAGATCGGTGAGCGTGGGCGTGGGGGCCGGTCGAGAAGCGCGCTCGAGGAAGGTGTGCGTGATGGCGTTGAGCGTATTGGCGCCGTGAGCGGTGCTGAGAGTGCGCGTGCCAGGAATGAGTTCGGGTGAATCAGGCTGAACGAACGTGCGCTCCACGCCCGGGATGTTTCCCGCGCGCAGAACGGTCGCCGGGCCGTGCGCCTCCACCTCACGCGCGAGTGAATCCGAAGCGGCGGAGTATGCGACGCCGAGGGAGTAGAGGTCCTCGTGCGCCTCGTGCGGGAAGAGGCTCGCAATGCTGCTGCGCTCCACATACAGTGCCGAGGCGCCGAGCGCGGCGAGAAGGCCGCCGCCGAGAAGAGTGCGACGCCGCATGGCTGGCCTCCTTCTTCCGCTTCCTGCCCGCACACGTGTGGCTTGAGCGTAGCAAGCGACCGGCGCGGTCCGTAGGCATCGATGCCGCTGCTGCAGATGTCACTGAAGTCATGAGTGATGTTGTGCGAGAGGGGTTGGAAGGCCGCGAGAGTTCCATAAACTTGACCAAGTGACAGACGATTCTCAGAGGAAAACCGATACCAGCGCACTCGAACTTGCGCGGCTTGCCGATGAGCGCGCCGCCGAAAGCCTCGCGACCGAGGAACCGCGGCCGCTGACGGAAGAAATTCCGCAGGTCGCTTTCGCCAACCCCACCGACAACGTCTCGCACGTGACCGGCCCGATCGAGCAGGTCGAGGAAGTCGCGACCGAGACGGCCGCGCTCCGCCTCCACCTGGGGCGCACCGAAAAGGTCACCTTCGGTTTCACGTTTGCGATGGCCTTGCTCGCGATGCTCGGCCCGTTCTCGATCGACATGATCTTCCCGGGCTTCCCGGCGATGAGGGGCGACTTCCACACCGACGCGGCCGCGATGCAGCAGGTGACGAGCCTGTATCTCATCTCCTTCGCGTGCATGAGCATGTTCCACGGCCCGCTCTCCGATGCCATCGGGCGCAAGCGCGTCATGAGCATTTCGCTCATCGTTTTCTCGATCGGCTCGCTCGGTGCGGCGCTCGCCGTCAATCTCCCAATGCTGTTCGCCTTCCGCGTGCTCCAGGGGCTCAGTGCGGGCGGAGCGACGATCGTCTCTCGCGTCGTGATCCGCGACCTCTACGGAGGCGGCAAAGCGCAAAAGCTCATGAGCCAGGTCATGATGATCTTTGCCCTCGCGCCCGCGGCGGCGCCGATCTTCGGCGGCTGGATCCTCCTGCTCGGACCGTGGCGTTGGATTTTCGGGGCGATGCTCCTTTACGCGCTCGTCACCCTCGTGTTCATGCTCATTGTCATCCCCGAGACGCTCCTTCCCGAGAAGCGCCAGCCGTTCAACGCGAAGGGCATCCTCACGTCGCTCGGGCGCGTGCTGCGCTCGCCGGTCATCTGGCGTCTCTCGCTCGCGCTTGGCCTCGCAAGCCAGGCCGACTTCATCTTCATTTCGGCGGCGCCGATAATCGTTCCCGACGTGATGCACCTTGGCGAACAGGACTACTGGGTGCTGTTTATCCCGATCATTGCGGGCATGATCCTCGGCAATTACCTCGTGGGGCGCCTCGCATTCGTCATGAGCCGTTCGCGCCTCATCACGATCGCGTTCATCACCGTGGTTCTCGGAGGCGTCCTCTCGGTCATCATTCCGATGCTCACCCCCGAACTCACCTCTCAGTTTGGTGTGTGGCACCTTCTGGTCATGATCGGCCCGGGCCTTCTCGGCATGGGTGCGGCGCTCATGATGGCG
Source organism: Dermabacter indicis (assembly GCA_001403775.1). GTDB lineage: Bacteria > Actinomycetota > Actinomycetes > Actinomycetales > Dermabacteraceae > Dermabacter > Dermabacter indicis. The sequence goes on along the minus strand of CYUG01000017.1, from coordinate 325,325 downwards.
CCCGTGCAGCTCGAGGTTCTCGACATGTTCCCCGAGGAGCGCGGCGCCGCGACGAGCTTCGCGACGTTCGTGAACCTCATCGTCGCCGCGATCGCTTCCGGTGCGATGGTGCCGATGCTCGGCGCCGACCTGGTGAAGCTCGGTATCGGCGGGCTCGCTCTTTCGGCCGGCGGTGCCGTCTTCTGGTTCGCGCACGTGCTCATCGTCCGCCGCGCGCAGGCCTAGTTGTACTGACCGGGGACGTTGGCCTATCGCGAGAACGGCGGCTGGTTGCCGCAGGCGGTGTGTGGCCGGTGATGGTTGTAGTAGTGCAGCCAGCCGTCGAGCTCGCCCCGGCGTTCGGCCTCTGAGGTGTAGCAGCGGGCATAGGCCCAGCCGTCGGCCAAGGTGCGGTGGAAGCGTTCGATCTTCCCGTTGGTCTGCGGACGATACAGACGGGTGCGCTTGTGCGTGATCCTGAGTTCGGTGCAGGTGTCTCGCCACAGGTGGGACCGGTGGCGCCGCCATTGTCGGACAGGACTCGCTCGACGCTCACACCGCGGGCGTTGACCCACTCGACAGCCCTCACCAGGACCGCGGTGGCGGTGATGGCGGTTTCGTCGTCGTGGATCTCGGCGTAGGCGACACGGGAATGGTCGTCAATGACGGTATGGACGTAGGTCCTGCCCATCAACGGGTCCCGGTACTTGTTCTTCTGCTTGTCCGGAGTGGCGGCGCGGTTCTTCTCGCCCTGTTGTCGGCCGACGTAGCGCGAGCCCCCGCCGTCGGGAATGTTGCCTAGCTGCTTCGCATCGACATGCAGCATCGCCCTGGGATGGTCATGCTCGTAACGGCGCACTGACTCCCCGGTGGCGCGATCAACGTGCGAGAGCCGGTTCAGGCCGGCATCGACCAGGATCCGGTGAACCGTCGAGGGCGCGATCCCCAGCCGACAGGCCAACTGCATAGGCCCTGCCCACAGTCGGAGGCGCAGCTGGATGCAGCGCTTCGCCATCGCCTGGCTGGTCTTGTTCGGCGACTGATGTGGCCGTGAGGAGCGGTCCTGCATGGATTGCCCGGCGCGATAGCGGTCGGCCCAGCGCTTCACCGTCGGCCACGAGCCCTGGAATCGTGCGGCGACCTCGCTGACAGACCGGCCCTCGTCAACGACGAGCCGCGCAACCTTGAGGCGGTGACGTGGAGTGAGTGCTGCATTGGCATGAGTCATGGCGGCATTCCCTTCGGTCGCAGCGACCATCCCGAAGGGTGCTTTTCAGTGGCTCTGGGCGTAGTGGCGCAGCGCTTGGGCGGCGAAGCCGGCGGCTTCTGCACCACCGAAAGCGGGATGGAAGTCTGGGTTGGTGGCGTAGAGGTTGGCCATGCCAGTGAGCATGGCGCGGGTCTTGTCCAGGTCGCCGGCATGCCCGGGCGTCCCGGGGATCTGGGCGAACCAGGCGGCATGGGCGGCTGCGTGCTGTTGGGCCTGGTCGCTCAATGGGGAGACACCCGACTGGTGGAGTTCGCCCCACCGCGCCAGGAGCTGTTCGGCGTCGGCCTGGAACTGACGTTGCTGGGTGAGGTTCTTGCTATGCCACCACCGGTTGGACTGCTCGAAGACCACGCGTCCCCATCGTTGGGTCACCTCGGCCTCATAGCGGTCGTTGAAGCCTTCGAGTACCATGTCCATCCGCGGTTGGCGTCCCTCGCGTCGCATCGTCACGGTGTGCTCGACGGACGCGATACGACGTTCCAGCGCTTCCCGCTCGTGCTCGAGGTGTACCAGGTGCGCCTCGAGGGCGGTGATCTCCTCGTCTGGGTTCGCGTCGCTTGCCAGCGCTTCGCCGATCGCACCCAGGGCCAGGCCGGCTTCACGCAGGAGCAGGATGCGTTGCAGGCGTGCCACGGCGACAGGTCCGTAGTAGCGATAGCCGTTCGCGCCGATCCGGTCCGGGACGAGCAGGCCGATCTGGTGATAGTAACGCAATGTCCTGGCGCTGATGCCGGCGCGGTCAGCGAGTTCTTGGACGGTCCACTCCATCATCTCGGCCTCTCTCGTCAGCGGGCTGGCATTGTCAGACCCAACTGTGGCAGTGCCACGGCCAGGATCTCGGAGGCGGGCGTGGCCACGGCCCTGGCGGGTGACTGTCCGGTGACCTCCCGATAGGCGGATACGAAGCGTGCCCCGGCAGCGTAACCGGCCCCGGTGGGCAGCCCGACCGGTGTTGCGCCGAACAGGCAAGCGCTCGGATCGCCCAACACCCAAGCCGCGAAATCCTGCATGCCAGTCACGTCCAGGCCTTCGGTGACGCGGCGCAGCACCTCGTCACTGGTACGGGTCTGGTCGCTGACGAAGTGCGTGAATCCCTGCTCGCCCACGAGGTCGGCGGCGAACAGGTCCGCGAGACCCTCAGCCACTACGTGCTCGCCAACCGTGACCGTCTGCGGGTTCCACACCACGCCTCCGGGCGAGTACCGCACATTGTGGTGGAGCTCGTGCAGGGCGATGCCCTCCAACCGCGCCAGAACCTCGTCGGTGGGCCAGATCGTGATGGCGATGTACCCGCTGATCCCACTGAAGGCCGACAGGCCGCGGATCTCATCCATGAAGTGCTTGTTGGTGGGATCCCCGAGCACGAGCAACACCGTCAGGTCAGGCATCGTCACAGTCGGATCGGCAGCGTTCAGCTCCCGCAGCCCCGTTTCGAGCGCTCGCTCGACACGGCCCCAAACATCGGCGCGTTCCAAAGCGTCGACCGCGCCGAGGATCTTGTCTGCCGCTACGGAGGGTCCGAAACCGAAGTTCTGGCTGTGAACCGCAGCCAGATCAGGTCCACCGGGAATGAAGAAGTACATTCCCGCCATCGGCTCCCACAGTCTGCGAGCTGCGTCCTTCCATTGCTCCGGAGAACTGCTCACCATCTCCCGCATCCCAGCGGCACTGTCAATCATCGTCACTGTCATGCCCACGACGCTAAACATTGACGCTGCGTCAAGGTCAAGCTCCTGACCGTCGATCAACGTCTCCGGTCAGTACACTTAGTACACCTAGTCCACGAGGCTGGCGGCGTGCTCGCGCAAATATTCGCGCAGGTACGGCAGAGCAAAATCAACGCGGCCACGCCCAGCTTCGACGATCATTTCGGCATCGATAAGACGCCTGCGGTAGTTGCTGACGTAGGAGTCTGAGCGGCCGAATCGCGCCTTGAGGTCGGCGATCTCCGTAGGGCCGTCGTCTCGAGCCATAAAAATAAGAAACGAGCGATCAACATCGGAAAGGTCCGCCAACGCCGGTTCGTGAACGAGTTGGCCGAGTTTTCGTCGGGCCTTGTCTGCCCCTCGTTCGGCAGCTTCTCGCGTGATACTCCTACCCTGAGCTTCGCGAAACGCCCACTGCCCGACGAGCTGGATCATAAAGGGGTAGCCCTGGCACGAGTTGACCGCGGTCTCGAGTGCCTCGTGCGCCCAGGTGATCTCCGCTTCGGCTAGCGGACTCTCGAGCGCGAGGCGCACGTCATCGTCCGATACCCGGTCGAGTTCAATTCTTTCGGCACGGCGCAAGAACGTGATGGGGTTCGGTCCTTCACTCTCGCTCGTTCGGCTGGACAGCAACGGTTTGATCGCCGAGGGGATCCCGGCCATCGCGACAGCGATGTTTTTCCCCTCGCGCACAAGGTGCTGAACGGTCGCACTGAACTCGATCAGTTCATCGTTGCGTTGGTGGTGCATTTCGTCGAGGGTAATGAGCACGCCGCTCGCGGGCTGTCCCGCAGAGCGATCAAGATCGGCCTTGTACGCGAGGTAGTCATCGAGGGCATTGCGCAAGGAATACGACGTTTCCGAGATCGAGGATGAGTCCCAGGTGACGGAGCCGCCAACGCCGAAGATGGAGAGCCCTAGGCCCTTGAGTTGCGAGCGCTGACGTGCCAAACGGCGAATGATCTCGCTGCGGATGCGCTCCACAAAGCCTTGTGTCGCCGTCTCACTTATGACGAACCACCCGTGCTCCCCCGCTGTGTCCTCGAATGCGTTGAGAAGCACGGTCTTCCCGATTCCCCTTGGGCCCACAATGAGTGAGATGCGTTCGTGAGCCCCGGGACCGTCATCGAGCGCGAAGGCAAAGTTCTGCACCGCTTCGTTGCGACCGACAAGAAGCGGGGGAGTGGCGCCGAGGGTTGCGCGGAAGGGGTTGCGTGCACGGGTCATACCTCAAGAGTAGGCCGCAGCGCCTATGAAGATCTATGAGTTTTATGAATTGCTTTGAAATTTATGAAATTTATGAAAAGTGGGGCCGGTGGGGTTGCCACAGAGCATCAGTAGGCGAAGCTCGCGAAGGCAGTGCTGATTTCCTCGCGGCTCGCGCCGGCGGCGAGCAAAACCTGGAGCAGCAGACGCGCCTTGTGTGCGCTCAACATGCCGGCCATGCACGCGCCTGAGTTGATGAGGTCCACCTCCGCTCCCGGATACGAGTAGTGGTAGGTCGAGGTTCCGCCCTCGGGGATGCGGGTCGCGACAACGATCTGGATGCCGCGCTCGCGGGCCTCGCGCACGAGCGGCATGACGGCCTCGGGCACGTGCCCCATGCCCACGCCGTTGATCACGATCCCCGCCGGTGGCTCAGACTGATGCACGAGTACTTCGAGCACCTCGCCGCGATCGAAAAGGCCCGTCCCAATGAGGGGCACCGCAGGAAGTTCCGTTGGCACGGTGGGCATGCTGCGATCCGACGCTTCCAGCGCATACATCGCGCGAAGCCCGGACTCGGTCACGAGCGCGAGGGGACCTGAAGGTTCCGAATCGAACGCGTCGATGCTTCGAGAGCTCACCTTCGTGACCCGATCGGCGGCGTGGACGAGCGAATCGAACACCGCGAGAACGCCCAGGCCGCGCGCTTGCTCGCTCGCGGCGGTGATGATCGCATCGTGAAGGTTCGCTGGGCCGTCTGCTCCCGGAGCATTCGACGGGCGCATCGCGCCCGTGAGCACGAGGGGCGTGTCAAGGTCCCAGTAGCGGTTGAGTAAGAATGCCGTCTCCTCGAGAGTATCGGTTCCGTGAGTGAGCACGATGCCGCGAAAGCCGGCGTCGGACCCCTCCCGTGCCACCCGCAGAACCTCCCGCACGTGCGCGAACGTGACCGAGGGCGACCCCACATTCGCGATTTCCCGAAACTCCAGCTCGATGCCGGGGATCGGGAACATTTCCGCGTTCGGTTGCGCCGCGGGGGAGGCGTGCCCGCCCGGTTGATTTTGACTCATGGCGATCGTGCCGCCAAGGCCGAGAACGAGAATGCGGAAGGTCGCGGTCATGGGTGCTCCTATGCGTGCCGGTGCGCGTGAGATCAGTGTAGAGCCGGGGCGCGCGGTCACTCACCGTGAACGGTGATCTAGCGGTGTTAGCCTCACCGGAGCTTGCCAAATGTGGTTCAACGGCGAACCGAACACACCGACGAAGGAAGTGTTTATGACCTCCACCGCCCGTTCCGCACTCAATCCGAAAACTCGCGCCGCGCACCTTGAGAAACTTGCCGCGACGAGCGCCGAAAATCCGCTCGATGTGCTCATCGTCGGTGGTGGCGTCAATGGCGCCGGTGCCGCGTTCGATGCCGCGACCCGAGGCTTGAGTGTGGGCATCGTCGAGATGAACGACTGGGCGAGTGGCACGAGCTCGCGCTCGTCGAAGCTCATGCACGGCGGCCTCCGCTATCTCCAGATGCTCGACTTCACGCTCGTCGCCGAAGCCCTTCGCGAGCGCGATCTGCTCATCTCAAAGACCGCCCCGCACCTCGTGAAGCCCATCAGCTTCATGTTCCCCATGAAGAACGTTTTCGAACGCGGGTTCATCGGCTCGGGCATCGCCCTCTACGACGCGATGCAGATCGGCCACCGCGAGGTCCCGATCCACAAGCATGTCTTTTCCAAGGGCCTCGCGAAGGATTTCGCGGGCCTCGACCCGGAGAAAAACTCGGGTGCGATTGAGTTCTACGACTCGCGCATGGACGATGCGCGGTTCGTCGCGATGCTCGTGCGCTCATCCGTGAACCTCGGCGCCGCCGCCGCGAACTACACAAAGGTCACGCGCTACCTCAAGGATGGTGGCCGCGTGGTGGGCGCCGCGATCACGGACCTCGAGACCGGCAACGAATACGAGGTGCACGCGCGCGAGGTCATTCTTGCCGGCGGCGTGTGGACCGGTGAAGAACAGGATCGCGCCGGTGCCGATTCGGGCCTGCAGGTGCTGGCCTCGAAAGGCATCCACATCACGGTGCCACGCGACGCGATCGAAGCGAAAGACAACACGGGCATCATTACGCAAACCGAAAAATCGGTGCTCTTCATCATCCCGTGGGACGAATACTGGCTCATCGGCACGACCGACACCCCTTGGAAAGAAGACGTCTCGGCGCCCACCGCGACGAGCAGCGACATCGACTACGTGCTCGAAAAAGCCAACGACGTGCTTCGCCGCCCGCTCACGCGCGAGGACGTCATCGGCGTCTATGCCGGCTTGCGCCCCCTCCTTCAGCCCGTGAAGAAGTCCGACGGCGCCTCGACCAAGGTGTCGCGCGAACACACGGTGATGGAGGTCGAACCGGGCCTGAGCGCGATCGCCGGCGGCAAGTACACGACCTACCGCGTTATGGCCGAAGACGTCGTCGACTTCGCCCTACGCCGCACTCCCGAGGCGCCCAAGACGAAGACCCGCGACATCCCCGTCATCGGCGGTGCCGGCTACGAGGAGATGCGCGTGCGGGCCGCCGCGCTTGCAGAAAACTACGGAATTGACGAGGGACGCCTCGAGCGCCTCCTCTTCCGCTACGGCTCGTTACTCGAGGACCTGTTTGCCCTCATGGACGAGGACCCCGAGCTCGCGACACCGCTCAAGGACGCGCCTCGCTACCTCCGTGCCGAAATCGTGTACGCCGCGCGCAGCGAGGGTGTGCTCCACCTCGCCGATGCCCTCATGCGCCGCACGCGCCTCGACTACGAGACGCGAGATCGTGGCGTGAGCGCTGCTCGCGAGGTCGCGGGGATCCTCGCGGACGAACTCGGCTGGGACGAGGCGCGGCGCGAGGCCGAGATCGAGGCCTACTCGACGTTCATCGCCGCACGCCTCGAGGCAGAGCGCACCACGAGCGATGCCGAGGCCGCCGCACTACTCGAGAACGTGCGCGAGATTCCCGCGCGCTGATAACCGCGCGCCTGACCGCGCACACGACTCGCCGCGGGCAGTGGTGCCCGCGGCCCGAAAGGACTTCTGATGCCAGATACCTCAGACCAGAAGTACATCCTCGCGATCGACCAGGGCACAACAAGCTCGCGCGCGATGGTGTTCGACCACGATGGTCACGCTGTTTCCCAGGCCCAGCTCGAGCACAAGCAGATCTTTCCGCGTTCCGGTTGGGTCGAGCACGACCCCATGGAGATTTGGGGAAACACCCGTGAGGTCATTGCGCTTGCACTCAATAGAGCCGAGGTCAACAGGGATGACCTGGCAGCCGTCGGCATTACCAACCAGCGCGAGACTGCCGTTGTGTGGGATAAGAACACCGGCAAGCCCGTGTATAACGCAATCGTGTGGCAAGACACCCGAACCGCGCATATCGTGCACGAGCTCGCGGGTGAGGCGGGCGTCAACCGCTTCAAAGATGTCACGGGCCTGCCGCTCACGACGTATTTCGCGGGTCCTAAGGTCAAGTGGATCCTCGACAACGTTGAGGGTGCGAGGGAAAAAGCCGAGGCGGGCGATTTGCTGTTCGGCACGACCGACACGTGGCTTTTGTGGCACATGACCGGCGGAACGAAGGGCGGTGTGCACGTCACGGACGTCACGAACGCCTCTCGAACCCTCCTCATGAATGTGCACACGCTCGAATGGGATGAGGATATTGCGCGCGAGATGGGGATCCCCATGTCGATGCTCCCCGAGATCCGCTCTTCTTCCGAGGTGTACGGCAAGGGCCGTAAGCGCGGCCTCCTCACGAACGTGCCGATTGCCGGCATCCTCGGCGACCAGCAGGCGGCAACGTTCGGTCAGGCGTGCTTTGAGAAGGGCACCGCGAAAAATACGTACGGCACCGGTAACTTCCTTCTCATGAACACGGGAAGCGAAGCTCTCTCGTCGGATAACGGCCTGCTCACGACCGTTCTTTACAAACTTGGGGACGCCGACCCTGTTTATGCTCTCGAGGGGTCGGTTGCCGTGACCGGCTCGCTCGTGCAGTGGATCCGCGACAGCATCGGCCTGATCTCAAGCGCGAAAGAGGTCGAAGAACTCGCCACTAAGGTCGAGGATTCGGGTGGCTGCTTCGTTGTTCCCGCGTTCTCGGGCCTTTTCGCGCCATACTGGAAGGACGATGCGCGAGGCGCAATCGTGGGCCTCACCCGTTACGTGAACAGGAATCACATCGCACGCGCCGTGCTCGAGGCGACCGCCTACCAGAGCGCCGAGCTCATCGAGGCCATGAACGAGGATTCGAAGGTGCCGCTCAAGGAGCTGCGCGTTGACGGCGGCATGACCGTGAATGAGACCCTCATGCAGTTCCAGGCCGACATTCTCGGTGTTGACGTGATCCGCCCGAAGATCATCGAGACGACCGCGCTCGGTGCCGCGTACGCTGCGGGCCTTGCCGTGGGCTTTTGGGATTCGACCGACGACCTCGAGAAATACTGGGAAGAGGAAGTGCGCTGGACTCCGTCGATGAGCGAGAAGGTGCGCGAGCGCAGCATGCGCCTGTGGCGCAAGGCCGTTGAACGCACCTTCGACTGGGTCGATGACGACGTCGAGGCGGCCTTCGAGAACGAGGGCTAACTTTTCCGCGGTGCATCGCGCACAAGGAGCACGAGCGCTTCGTTGTGCGCGGTGTGCGGGAACATGTCGATGAGCCTTGCGCGTGCCACGCGATAGTTCGGCATGCGCGTGAGGTCCGCGGCAAGAGTCACCGGGTTGCAGCTCGAGTAGGCGAGCGTTGCAGGGCCCGAATCGTTGAGGAAGCGCGCGAGCGTTTCACCAATGCCGCGCCTCGGTGGGTTGACCACGATCGCCTCCGGGCGCGCGTGGGCTGGCTGCGCCGCGGCCCAGGCGGTCGCGTCGGCAGTATCGAAGCGCGCACGCACGGAGGTTTCGGGATCGGGGGAAGGTCCGACGCTTGCTGGAAAACCATGCCGCTTCGCCGAACCTCGCGCGCTTTCGATCGCCTCGCTCGTGATTTCGATGCCCGTGATGTCCATTCTCGCGCCGCGAGTCCGCGCTTCGTGGGCGATGCTGAGGGCAAAGCCGCCCACCCCGCAGTAGAGGTCCCACGCTGAGTTCGCACCGGTATCGAGAACCCAGCGCGCGACCTCGGCATAGAGTTCGCTTGCGACGGCGGTGTTCGTTTGCGTGAACGAACGAGGGAGGACGTCGACGTTGATCGCGCCGAGAGGAAGGCGCAGCCGCTCGGCGCCCGCGAGATGAATCTCTTCTGCGCCTTCGAGGAGGGCTTCGTGCTCGGGGTGGATATTTGCGCTCACGACGCTCACGCGCGGATCGAGGAGCCCGAGGTGTTCGCGGATTCTCTCGAGTGCGGAGGTGCTGCGCAGCACGAGGCGCACCATCGCCTCGGTCGAACTTGCCGTCACGAGCACGTACTTGATTTCGCCCTTGCGCTTTTCGAGGTTGTAGGGCGGCACTTGCGCGCGGTGAATGAGCGCGCGGGCGCTCTCGAGAACGTCGGTCACGAGAGCGGGGTAGAGCGGGCAATCGGCGAGGTCAACACCCTCGTGTGTACCCGGAAACGAGAACGTGGGCGCGGCCGCCGTGCCCCGGACCATCATCTTCGCCTTCGTGCGAAAACCCCACGGCGCGCTTTTAAGAGGTTCCTCCCACACGGTAGCGGGCGTCGCCGCACGAGCAAGAAGCGCCTTGAGCTGGGTATTCGCCTCGTCTACCTGGGTGCCGTGAGGAGTGCGCATGAGCGTGCATGAAAAACATTGCCCGGCAGCGAAATACGTGCAGACCCCCCTTTCGGGATCGATCCGCGGGTGTGGTCGCGTGGTCATGAGCTAACCGATGACGTCGAGCTCGGCGTTGTCCTTGCAAATGCTCGTGACGGAGTACAGAGCGCCACCGAGTTTGAATTGATCCCCAACCTGGAGGGGGCCGAACTGCTGCTTGCCGCCACCCTGATTAATCGTGAACGTCGCTTCCGAGGCGCCGCCGTTTTCCTTCCAACCGTTGTACGTGAACGAGCCGTTGAAGCCTTCGAGCGCCGGATCGGGGGCACCGTGGAGCGGGATCTTCACCATGCCCTCGTCGCTGCATGAATCGGCAAGCTCGGAGTGGTCGAGGCCGCCCGCCGTGATGTCGGGGACCGGCGGGGCACTGGCGTCCCCCTCGGACTCATTGATGACGACTTTCGGCCCGCCATCACTCGCGGGGGCTGCACTCGACGCGGAAGGTGAGGCGGCGGGTTCGGTGGACGACCCGCAGCCAGCGAGAGCAAGGGCAAGGCAGCTGCATGCGGCCAGGGCGCGCAGTGACGGTGAAACGTGCACGAAAGTCCTCCGTTAGTGAAGTGAATCGATCACCAGATTAACCGCAACACCTCGGCAGGAAGTGGACGTTTCTTCACGGTACGGTGGGGATATGGCAGATTCACCGCGAGAAACGACGCCTCCCGGCGCTCCGAGCCCCGCCGCGCTCGCGGGACGCACGCGCGCAAAGCGAGAGGTGCGCGCGGTGGATTACGGTGCAATTCCCGAGCTTGCACGGCGCCGAGCCGCGGGGGAGGATCTCGCGGACCTGCTTGATGAGGCCGAGAAGCGCCGCGAGAAACACCGTGCGGACGCGGATGCAGCGAGCGGAGCGCGTACGGAAACCGCTGCCGTGGAAGCGCTCGCTATCGATCGAGACTTCGGTGCCCCGCCCGAAGGCGCCGTCGTGACCCTCAACCCCACCGATCCGCGACCGTTTACGCGACCTCTCACCGTTCGCGAGGAGGAAGTGCGCACCGTTTCAGGCGCGAGCCTTGCGCGCATCACCCACGACATCATCGTGCTCACCGTGGCCGATCCCGAAGACTCGTGGACGAGTGACAACGGCGCAAGCGACCACTTTCAGCGAGGCGCGTGGACCGTGCAGGTGCGGCGATCCGACAATCACGTGATCGGTGCTTTCCCCACGGGCTACGCCCTTTCGGTGAAGCCCGAAGAGGTCGAATCGTTCGACCCCGTGGACCTGACGGGACCGAGTAACCGCAAGAAGAAGGGAACGCGCCATCCCGGTGACCGCGCCGCCCTTAAACGCCGCCTTGAGGAACACGGCTTCATCGTGAAAACATCCGGCTCGACTCACGGCAAGATCACCCACCCCGACTTCCCGGGGTTGTTCACGCCGTGGGCGTCAACCCCGAGCGACAGGCGCCACCCGCAACTCGTGACGGCGCAGGTCAAGAGGGTGTTTGGGATCGATATTCGCGAGGAGCCGTCGGAATCCTGACGGCGGGAAGTCCGGTCCGGGTGGGCCCTGGGCCCCCGGACGGCCCCCGAACTCCAAGGGCGGCCCCGGACCCCGCGGGCGGAACCCGGACCCCACGAGCGCGCCCGAGACCCTTCTGGCCTAGAAAACTAACCCCAACGTTTGTGGTGGTATTCGCGGCCATTCCGCCGCAAAAGTTGGGTACAGATTTCCGGCGTGCGGTCGTTCACCCCTTGTCGCGTTAAAACGAGGGCGCCGGCTCGTCCCCACGAGCCGGCGCCGTATCCCTTTCCCCCGCGCTAGGGCTTCGAGTACGGATCCTCTCCTCAAAGGATCGGTACGCCGCTAACGCGTGGTTACATATAACCGCCTGTTTCTTCCCGGGTGCTGTGCCTGGCCTTTCAAAATGCTGTGAGCACGGGGGAGTTCCTGCGAGGGCTCGCCGCGAAGCCGGTATTTTCGCTGTACAAACCCCATTTCGTCGTTGTGGAGCCTGGGAATCGTGGTTGAGGTCACGGTAGGATTGCGACGGTTCGTCACGAAACCTTTACACATGGTCCGGCGCCCCGAGGAGGATGCACGTGAATCAGCCCGCAAAACTCGATTGGCCCACCCCTACTACCGACGTTGGCACCTCGAAAATGCGGGCGGCTCTCGAACGCCTCGCCGTTGCGGTTGCCGCTTCGAATGGCCTTGCCGAGTCGATCGACCCGGAAGAGTCTGGAGCCGATGTCCCTCCCGCGCTCAAGGACCTCGCCGATGAAATGGCGGGTGCGCGAGTGGGCGAGTTCGAACTCACGCTCCTTGCCGAGGATCGCACTGACTTGGGCCCGTTCACGTTGCTGGGCGAGCCGACGTCGTACTACCCCCTTTTCGAGACCGTGGACGACGCTGTGATTCTGACTCTCAATGGCGAGGGAGTTCCCGGCGGTGTGTGGTGGATCGACGAGGAGCTCGATATGCACTTGCTTGCTACGAGCCTCGATGAATACGTGGACACCGTCACGCGCGCGATTGCCGCGCTTAGCCCCGAGGCGAGCGATCCGGGTGAAGATGTGTGGCGCGCGGTCACGGAATCGCAGCGTTCGACGTTCACGGTCCTCGAGTCGGTCGATGATCTTTCCTCGCACGTCGAGTTTGCGCCCGATGGCCTGAGCGCGCGCCTCGTCGCAGATCGGGCCTGATCGCGTGAGGCTCACGCGCACGTCCACGTTTGCACACGCGCCAGAAACGCTTGCGCGCTATCTCGGCACCCATGGCGCACGTACACGCCTTGTGCCGCCCGGTCACGTGAGTTTTGAGCCCGTGATCGGTGAGGATCCCACACGCGCAACGGCGCACCTCGGCCCCGGTTCGCTCGGGAAGGCGCAGCCCGCCATGGTCGTGGAGCGGCGGGAGCGCAAGCAGTCCGACGCTTGCCTCGCCTATGTCGATGCTCAGGTAACCGGTCCCTTCCGGATTTATAGGCACGAGGTCGAAGTCTTGCCCGTGAGGGGAGGCGTTGAGCTTCGCGAGAGCATTGAATATGAACTGCCCGCGGGCGGTGCGCGCGCCGAAAAGACGCTCAAGCCGCGCATCGACGCGCTCTTGCGGTTTCGCGAGGAACAACTTCACGGAGACCTCGCCCTTATTGATCACCCCTCGCATGCCTCGGGAAAACGGATTGCGATCGCGGGAGCCTCGGGCCTTATTGGTACCCAAGTCGCGGCGCTTCTCGAGGCTGCCGGTCACGACGTTGTGCGGCTTGCGCGACCGTCGTCATCCTCGGGTGGCCCGTCAATTCCGTGGGATCCACATGCCGGGGAGCTTGAGCCGGAGGCGCTCGCGGGCGTCGAGGCGGTCGTTAATCTTGCGGGTCGAAGCATCGGCACGCGCATGACCGCGAAGGCGAAGCACGAGATCCTTGCGTCACGCGTGACGTCGTCGCAGCTGCTCGCACGCACTGTCGCAGAGTTGTCGCGCGCCGGAGAAGGTCCGAGTGTGGTCGTGCAAGCGAGTGCCGTGGGGTATTACGGCGCGAAGCGGCCCGGGGAGATTCTTGGCGAAGATTCCGCGCCTGGGGGCGATGTTCTCGCGCAAGTCTGCAAGGCCTGGGAGGCCTGCCTCGAAGAGGCGCGCGAGGCTAATGTGCGCACCGTCGCCCTTCGCACGGGCATCGGTCCTGAGTGAGTTGGGTGGCGCGCTCGCTGCTCAGCTGCCCCTCTTTATGCTTGGCCTTGGCGGTCGCCTTACGGCGAAGGAATCGCGCATGAGCTGGGTGGGTCTCGACGACATGGTGCGGACCTACGTGCACGCGCTTTGCGAGTCGAGCCTCGAAGGCCCTGTGAATGCTGTCGCGCCTCACGCCGCGACTGCCGCGGAATTCGCCGCGACCCTCGGAAGGGTTCTTCATCGCCCTGCGTTCCTGCCAGTGCCGAGTTTCGGGCCGAGGCTCGTGCTTGGTCGCGAGGGTGCCGAGGCGCTTGTCGAGGCGGATCAGTGGGCGAGTGCCGAGAAGCTCCTCAGCAGTGGCTTCGAGCCGCAGTATCCTGCGCTGGAGGCGGCCCTTAAGCACACTCTCCTCAAGGTGTAGAAAAACGCCGTGCCATGACTTTGGGGACTGCGCACCCTATTTTCTCCGCCGTGAACCAGCGGGCAGGGGGATATAGCCCGCAATCACGATCGCCGCGAGCAAGGTGAGCACCGCCCCCACGATCGTGAGCGGCGAGAGGTGCACGCCCGGATCGAGCGCATCGAGGAGAACCGACCCGATGATCTGGCCCGCGATTGCCGCGCCGCTCAGCACGAGCACGCCCGTGTAGCGCACGAGCGCCGCCGAGGCCGCGATGTAGGTGAGGCCAATGAGCCCGCCGAGATAGAGAATAGGGTTCGTGGGGAACGAGCCGCCGAGCGGAGTGACGGCTACGCTGATGGCCGCCGCGATGCCGAGGGCGAGCGATCCCATCGTGAAGTTTCCGAGCGCCGAGACGAGGAAGCTTCCCGTGTGCGCCGTGACGATGCCGTTTGCGCCCGTTTGCAGACCCACGCCCACGCCGGCAATGAAGGGCAGCACGAGGCTCAGCCACGGCACCGCGTTGGTGAGTCCCGAGGCGAGCGCCAACGCGACGCTCACGACCATGAGGCTCGCGCCGATCAAACGCGACGGACTGAGTCTCCGCGGCTCGCCGGGCCCGAAGCCCACGCGATCGAGCGCGGCTCCCGCGAGAGTTTGGCCAGCCACGACGCTCACGATGAATAGTGCTACCCCGAGCACCCCGACCGTGAGCGCCTGGGTGAACACGAGGAACGCGCCGCCGAGGCCGCCGATCGCATAGCGCCACTCGAAGCGACCGTTTACGAGGTCGCTCGCGTATTCGCGTGCCGCGCGGCGCTCGCCGGGCCGTGCAAGTACTATGGCCATGAGCCCGAGACAGCCGATGCCGAAGCTCACGAAAGCCGCGACGTACGGGCTTTCGAGGTGCGCCGCGAGGTCGGCGTTGATGCGCGATTGCACCGCGGCGAGCACGCCACCGACCATGATGATCGCGATCGCCCACCACGGGGCACGAGGTGCCGCGACCTCGATGCGCCGTTCCTCCACCGTTGTTCCCTCCGCACTCATGCCTTCATTGTCTCGCGCAGAAATGCTCCGCAAAAATAAGTCGCTCGGGTGGCGGGCGAATGTCGGACCCCTACGATGGAGATATGGAACTTGATCCCGGTTATTCGAATGTGCGCGTGGGCGTCAAGGCGCTCATCGTGCGCGGAACGAGCGTGCTGTTCAACGAAAACATTGACATCAACGGCAACCGCGTGTTCGTGCTGCCCGGCGGTGGGCAAGAGCACGGGGAGAGCCAGGTGGAGGCGCTGAAGCGCGAGTGCGAGGAGGAGATCGGCGCGGCCGTGCGCGTGTACGATCTCGCGTGCACCTTCGATCTCATCAGTGCGAAGGTCGGCCGCCACCGCGACGCTGGCCAGGTGTTCCACCAGCAGAACCTTCTGTTCTGGTGCGACCTCGAACCGGGTAGCGAGCCTCGCGTGGGGGAGGGCCACGATAATCATCAGGTGGGCGTCAAGTGGATCGAGATCAACGACCTCCACACGGTCGACGTTCGACCGCGCGAAGTCGGCGAGTGGTTGCAGTCGGATCCGAGCATCCGCCCGCGCACGCTCGGCACGGTGCGTGAGCAGTCACTTTAGGGGAACGGGTCCGACGCTTGCTCGCATCATGTGGTGCACCAATAGAAAAGGGTGTTCCCGTAGAAGTATTTTTCTCGAACGATGTTGAGGGGTAATCGTGGCTATTTCGCGAGATTTTGCGTACGGCATCCCCAAAGCTGAGCTTCACCTTCACCTCGAAGGCACGCTTGAGCCTGATCTCAAGCTTAAACTCGCGAAGAAGAATGAGATCGATATCGGTCAAGAGACCGTTGACGAGGTTGAGGCCTCGTATCAGTTTGATTCGCTCACGTCATTCCTCGCCGTGTGCTACCCGGCAATGAACGTCCTTCAGGATGAGGACGATTTCTACGCGCTCGGCTCGGCCTACTTTGCGCGGGCGAAAGAGAATGGCGTTGTGCGCGCCGAGTGCTTCTTTGACCCGCAGGCACACACCTCGCGCGGGGTCGAGCTCGAGGCCGTGATCCGCGGCTATTACCGCGCCGTCGAGGAAGCCCGTGAGAATGGCCTTCGCGTGACAATGCACTGCGATATCGACCAGGTCGGTTCGATCGACAACATCCGTACCGCGCTCACGAAGCTTGGTGCCGAACGCCTCGACCACGGCACGAACATCATCGAGGATCCCGAGCTCGCGAAGCTTGTGGTGGAGAAGGGGATCGGCCTGACGAGCTGCCCCATGTCGAACTCCTTCGTGACGGAAGAGATGAAGGGTAAGGAGATTGTCGAGCTGCTTGGGCGCGGGGTGAAGGTTTCGATTAACTCCGACGACCCGGCGTACTTCGGTGGCTACATCGCGGATAACTTCCTTACGCTCGCCGAAAAGGAAAATCTCACGAAGGAACAGGTTGCACAGCTCGCGCGAAACTCGATCGAGATTTCGTGGGCCGAGGAGTCGGAGCGTTCGGCGATGCTTGATTCACTCGAGGAGTTCCTCGCCGCACACTGAGTGCAAGAACCTGCATACCTCCGGAGCCTTACATTCGAGGAAGTCACCGGGCGCCGTCGCGTCCCACGTGCGAAAATGCTCGAGATTCGACTAGATATTGCATCTACACTCGAGCCATGAAGGCTGTTTCAGTGGCCGAACTCCGGCAGAACCCCACCCGCGTGCTCGATGATGCGGCTGCAGGGCAAACCTATGTCGTGACCAAGGATCACCGCCCCTGGGCGCAGCTTGGCCCGCTGCACACGAACGGGGGGTGATGTTGCAAAGTTGGGCGGAGAGCAGCGAAGACTCAGTTTCTCATTCCCTGATGGCCGCTGCGTGTGGGCGTTGTTAGGCCGTCTCGAAGACCCGGTTGACGATCACCGCGTCCGGGTTCGGTTGCCCGTAGGCAAACACCGCGCCTTGCCCTTTCCGCAATGAGTGCATCGCCTCCATCCCTTTCAACGTCCGATATGCAGATGTCCGGTTCTTAAACGCGTCTTTCGGCCCGAGGATCCGCTTCAGCCGACCATGGTCGCCTTCCAGGATGTTGTTGAGGTATTTCACCTGCCGGTGTTCCACTGTTGGCGGGCAGATTCCCTCTGATTTCAACTCGGCGATTGCCCTGGCTAGGGAGGGTGCTTTATCGGTGTTGATCACTCTGGGATACCCGGCTGACGCATTGGATCTGAGGGCCTTGGCCAGGAAACGCTTCGCTGCGGCCACGTTCCGCTTTGGAGAGAGGTAAAAGTCCAGGGTCTGGCCACCGGCGGTGATCGCCCGATAGAGGGAGCACCACCTGCCGCCGACCCGGATATAGGTCTCATCCACCCGCCAGGAACTGGCCTGCCAGTCAGCTACCTGTCGGTACCACCGTGTTTGCTTGTCCAGCTCAGGGGCGTATTTCTGGACCCAGCGGTAGATCGTGGTGTGATCGACCGGCACGCCCCGCTCGGTCATCATTTCCTCCAGATCGCGGTAGCTCACCCCGTAGCGGCAGTACCACCGCACTGCCCACAGAATGATGTCACGGGGGAAATGACGACTGGAGAAGATACCCATGGCTGTGAATATTTCACGTCGCTCTTCCTACTGCCCCAACTTTGCAACAGCACCGCGGCGACCATGCGCAGCACGCCGGGGTTGCGCAGCGGCGCAAGACGCTCGCCGAGAGTGCCGGGCTTCGCTCCGGGCAGGCGGGGCATCGTCGTCAGCGCGATGATCGCGGCCAGGGCGGCGACGATCGCGATGAGCACGAACGTAGCGCGACAGCCCCACGCGCCGGCGAGCCAGGTACCCACCGGCACGCCGGTGAACAGGGCGACCGTGAGCCCTGCGGTGACCACGGACAGGTAGGTGCCCTGATTGCCCTCGGCCGCGGCGGCGAACGCGGTGGTCGAGACCGCTGCAGCCGATAAGCCCGCGACGATCCGCAGGATGAAGAGCGTGGTCAGGTCGGGTGCGATCGCGCAGCCGAGGTTCGCCAGCACGAACACGCTCAGCCCGCCGAACAGGACGAGCCGGCGCGGGTAGCGATCCAACCAGACCGCGAGCACCGGAGCGCCCAGGGCGAACGCGAAGGCAAAGCCGGTCACGAGCTGGCCGGCCGCGCCGGGGGTGACGTCGAGGTCGGCGGCGACGGTGTTGAGCACGCCGGCGATCACGAACTCGTCGGTGCCGAGCGAGAGCGTGGCGATGAACAGGGCGGTAAGCCACAGGGAACTGCGGGGCATGGGCACCTCCGGTCGAGTCGAAGCACGGTGATGTTCTATGTTTCACGAACATCGAACACGTTAGCAGGTCGTTCGATAGGCGGCGAACAAGGTAGGATCGAGGCATGCCCCCGACCGACCATGCGGACACCAAGCACCCGGCCACCGCGGACCTCTCGCTCACGCGAGTGCTCTCCGCGCTGTCCGATCCGCTACGCCTCGGCATCGTCCGCCTGCTCTCCGACGGGCAAGAGCGGCAGTGGGGCGAACTGGATGCCCCCGTGTCGAAGTCGACGCTGAGCCACCACATGAAAACGCTGCGCAGCGCGGGCATCACCCGCACCCGCGACGAGGGCACCCGCTGCTACGTCCATCTGCGCGCCGACGACCTCGAAGAACGCTTCCCCGGACTCCTGGCATCCGTCCTGAGTTCGGCGGACGAGGACGCCGCACCCGTCGGGCTCAAGTAGTCCGACCCGCTCGACCAAGTGTCATAAGCGACACAGCGCTACATGGAGACGAGAACGCCGTTGGGATGCGAAAGTAGCTACGTCTGTTTGATGGTCCAGGAGATCGACGGGCCTGCCGATTGGAGATGTGATCTGATCAGATCAGCAGATCAGACACAATCTACTGTTTCAGTTGCATGGGGCGGTCGAAGAGGTTGTCTTCTGCCTCGTGCTTGTGTTGCGAGGGTGAGTGTGGCGAGAACGGCGAAGGCTGCTCCGATCCACATGGCTGCGGAGGGATCGTCACCGGCTCGGCCGATGGCGAGCGCGCCGATTGCTGATCCCAGGGCGACGCCCATGGTAATGACGGAGGTGTGCACCGTGCTGACCATGTTCCCGGTTCCTCCGATTTCGGCGACGCGGGCGACCATGGCGGGGTTCATCGGCACTCCGGCGACGCCTACGATGAGCACCATGGCCAGCACGAGCGGCTGTGCGTTGCTGAAGGCTCCAAGGAGCGCGAGTGAGATGAATAGCAGTGTGTGTCCGATGCGCAGGATGCCGATGGCGTGCTGGTCGGCGAACTTGCCGACGATGAGGTTGCCGATGAAGGACACGATCCCGTAGGCGAGCAGGATCAGGGTCGTCGTATTCGTCGCGAAGCCGGCGTTCTGTTCCAGCAGCGGGGTGAAGTAGGAGAAGCCGGCAAAGGCTGCGCCGATGGTCAGCAGGCTGACCAGGTATCTGGACCAGAGTTTCGGCGAGCGCAGCTTGCGCAGGTCCTGTGCGGCGGCTTCCTGGGTGGCGGCTTCACGGGCGGGCAGGGTGAGCAGGCTGATGAGGAACACGGCGAAGGCCGCGATGCCTAGGCTGTAGAAGCTGGACTGCCAGCCCCAGCGGGCCGCGAGGAAGTGCGACAGCGGCAGGCCGATGACGGTTCCGATCATGATGCCGCCGAGCACGATGGACACTGCTTCGCCGATCTTCTCCGGACTCGGGGCCAGTCGGGCGCTGTAGGACACGGCGATGCCATAGGCGGCGCCGGAGAGGCATCCGGTCAGGACGCGAAGCAGTGCCAGCCACCAGAACTCGTGGATCAGCGGGACCAGGACCTCCAGCGCGGCATAGGTTCCGATGACGATCAACAGCGAGGCTTTGGGTGGGCGATGCCGCAGGAGGTACACCAGCAGCGGGCCTCCGAGCGCCATGCCGAGCGCGTACAAAGTGACCACCGTCCCGACCTGGCCGGTCGAGACGCCCAGGTCTACGGCGATCTGCGGCATCATCCCCGCGGTCTGGAACTCGCTCATGACCACCACCATGATCGTGAGCATCAGTACGTACAGGTATTTCTTCATTGCTCGGTCTCCAATGTGGATTCTCTAGTACAAAATAAAGGTGCAGGTGAGCCCGACAGCTCACGGATTTCTCAGTAGTGGCGTATCAAGGTGTCAGGGCACTGAGGCCGAGTGCGACGATCCGCCGCAGTTCCTCGGGTGCGGAGCCGGCCTGTGCCATGACGCGAATCCCTGAGATCAGGGTGACGACCAGCAGTGCGGTGTCCCGAGCGTCCAGGTCCGGCCGGAGGCTGCCGTCGAACCTGCCGGCCCTGACGGCGTGCTCCAGCATAGCGAGCTGGCGTCCCAGTGCACGGTCGAGGATGCGGGCGACGCGCGGGTCCTGACTGCCGCGGTCCGGCGTCATGCGTGTCGTCACGACCATGCACCCGGCCGCGTGCCCTTCAGTGGACGCCTCGTACTCCTCGGCGATCATGAGATTCAGAACACCGCTCACGCGTGCGAAGCCATCCAGTTCGGCATCGGCGAGCACCGCCTCCTGACTCTCACCAGTGACCTCGACATAGCGCTCCAGTGCTCGAACGAACAGCTCATCCTTGGAGTCGAAGGCGTTGTACAGGCTGCTCCGCCGCACCCCGGCCGCCGCGCACAACTGCTCAGTCGACGTGTCCGCGAATCCACGCACCCTGAACTGCGCGGCCGCGGCATCCAGCACTGTCGCCTCGTCAAACGTTCGTGGTCTACCCATGTCCGCGATGCTAGCAGTTGATGGACTATGGAGTACAAAACAAACACAGGCCGCGACCGACGCAGCGTCGACTGGTGCAGCCGTTGTTGAATGGGCTGCCCGCATGACGCGCACCTGGCTCGTATGGGTGCCGTTGCAAAGTTGGGCGGAGAGCAGCGAAGACTCAGTTTCTCATTCCCTGATGGCCGCTGCGTGTGGGCGTTGTTAGGCCGTCTCGAAGACCCGGTTGACGATCACCGCGTCCGGGTTCGGTTGCCCGTAGGCAAACACCGCGCCTTGCCCTTTCCGCAATGAGTGCATCGCCTCCATCCCTTTCAACGTCCGATATGCAGATGTCCGGTTCTTAAACGCGTCTTTCGGCCCGAGGATCCGCTTCAGCCGACCATGGTCGCCTTCCAGGATGTTGTTGAGGTATTTCACCTGCCGGTGTTCCACTGTTGGCGGGCAGATTCCCTCTGATTTCAACTCGGCGATTGCCCTGGCTAGGGAGGGTGCTTTATCGGTGTTGATCACTCTGGGATACCCGGCTGACGCATTGGATCTGAGGGCCTTGGCCAGGAAACGCTTCGCTGCGGCCACGTTCCGCTTTGGAGAGAGGTAAAAGTCCAGGGTCTGGCCACCGGCGGTGATCGCCCGATAGAGGTAGCACCACCTGCCGCCGACCCGGATATAGGTCTCATCCACCCGCCAGGAACTGGCCTGCCAGTCAGCTACCTGTCGGTACCACCGTGTTTGCTTGTCCAGCTCAGGGGCGTATTTCTGGACCCAGCGGTAGATCGTGGTGTGATCGACCGGCACGCCCCGCTCGGTCATCATTTCCTCCAGATCGCGGTAGCTCACCCCGTAGCGGCAGTACCACCGCACTGCCCACAGAATGATGTCACGGGGGAAATGCCGACCGGAGAAGATACCCATGGCTGTGAATATTTCACGTCGCTCTTCCTACTGCCCCAACTTTGCAACAGCACCAGATGGCACGCCCCTACCTTTCGACGTTGATAGCGCCAACCAGTCCAACCTCAAGCGCAGAATCAGCCGCTACGACTGGGCGGTCATTGATACGGAACCGGGGAGGGAAAAGGGTTCACTGACGCAGCGCTAGGCCTCGCGGACGTCACCATCATCCCGACCCGTACAACCACAGCGGACATGCAGCGCATGTGGGCAACAGAGCGCGTGGCGTGCCGGTACGGTGAGGCCATCGTCCTCATCACGCAATCGCCAACATCTAACACCATCGATCAACGTGGGGCGTTTAGTGCTTTAGACGCTCAAGGCGTGAGCTACTTCGAGACCTTTATTCCGTTCAGAGCCGACATTGGTCGTGCCGTCGGCACAGTCCCAGGTCCCGAGATGCATAACTATGACGAAGTGCTGACCGAACTCAAGGAGGCAATGCAATGGTGAAAAAGAACAGTGCGGCCGCGAGTAACCGCTTCACACCCCGCAACCGCGATAACGACCAAGAAGTCGTCACCCTTGGCGAAACATTCCGCAAAGACAAGCCAGAAAAACGCGTACAGTTGACCTTCGCGGTTGACCAGAATTTCCGCGACCGCTTGGCAGGTGCCGCACGCGCGATGGGTGAAACACAGCGCGACCTGGTCGTCGAAGCTGTAGAGGCCATGCTCAAGAAAAACGCAGACATCATCACCAAGTACTACAAAGACCAGGCCGCTACCGCCGTCAAATATCGCGCAGACCTTGATGACCAGTAGATAGACCCACCACGGCTCTGCAACCGCCCTAGACGCGGCCTGGCGTATTCGACCAGATGGCGAGAGAGATCTTCCTCGACACCACCGGCAACGCACTTCTTGCCTGCATCGATCATCTAGGCGCCACATACAATCCGCAAAAGCTCACGATGCGCACTCACTCCATCGTGAAATCACTCGATCCCGGTAAAACTTGGGGAGTAGCAGCGCTCAATGCCTCTACTACCCCTCGAGACACACAACGTCTCCCGCATGCGAAACCGTGTACGAGCTGCGGATCTCCAACAAAAGAAAATTTCCCGCTATCCAAGCGCCCGCTCCTGCACAACAGCATCGTAGGGGTGGCGGGGGATAGGCAAGGGGCCCGCCAAAAATTTGACGGGCCCCTTGAGTGTTGGACTTAGAAGAGTCCTTTGACAGCTCGGTTACTTCCGGTTGCTACGACGACGAGAAGCAACAGAGACCGCCGCACCCGAACCAAGGAGCAGCGCTCCAAGGGAAGCTGCCGCGGCAATTTCAGCACCCGTACGAGGAAGAGGCACGGAGCGGCGCGGCTGCGAATTGGCGGGAGCCTCCGGTGTCGGCTGCTCAGGAGTGCCCGGCGTGGGCTGCTCAGGCGTCGACGGAGGAGGAACATCGTCGTAGGTGTTCGTAAGAACAACCTCGGCTACCGTCCCGTCCCCAACAGTGACGGTATCGGCACTAAATGAGCCACCCTTCCACCGTGCACCATCAATTTCCACAGGCGTGGCCTCATCAAAGGACACAACTGCACCATAGGGCAGAGCCGGCGACTGAACTGGCGTACCGTCGGCCTTGAGAGCGATAGTTCCCTCACCAGCCTCAAATCCCTCCCCGGCGGGGTAGGAGTAGTGGACGGTGAACTCTGCATCAGAAGGAACCTTTGAAGCGCCACTTCCGTCGACACGCTTATGCATCGCGAAAGCGCCCTGCTTCAGCTGAGTCGGGTTATCGAGATCGATCGCCACAGTCTCGCCTGCAATGACACTAAAACCATTGTCGGAGAACTGAGGATCAAGCCACTGAACGCCCTCGATCTCGGGAGCTTCGTTCTCAGCGAGAGTCACAGTTGCACCGCCAGGAATCGAGTCGACGACAACAGGATCGCCGCCGGCAACAACATCCACGACACCATCGCCCTTCTCGCCATCTGGGGTCTGCCAGGTGTATGCCACTGAGAACTTTGTTCCCTCAGGGATGAGGTGGGAACCATCGCCAGAAACATTCTTGACGATCGAGAATTTTCCTAGCGTTTCCGTGACCGGGTTGGCGACCTCCACGTTCACAACCTGATCCTTCTCAACAGTGAAGGTCTCAGGAGTGAACTTCGGAGTGCCCCACGCGAGTCCCTCAACAGCCTCAGGGGCCTGCTCGGTGAGCGTGACCTCAGCACCAACCGGAACCGGGTCACTCGTGACCGCTTCACCATCGGCCTTCACCGTAAGCGTGCCACTGCCCGCATCGAAGCCCGGACCAGCAGGGTAGGTGTAATCGAACGTAAACGATGCATCGTCGGGGACGAGGGCCTTGGCAGCCTCGGTCCCCTGGAGCTCCTTCACGACCGAGAACTCGCCCATCTGCGAGTGAGCAGTATTGGTCAAAGTCACATCGGTGACTGTGTCCTTCTCGAGAACGAAATCATTAACCGAGAAGTCAGGCTCATCCCACGCGATGTTCGCGGGCGCAGTCGGCTTCGTCTCATTCAGCTTCACGGTCGACCCAGTCGGGTAAGCCTCGCTAGTGAAAGTTTCACCTGCATGCAACGAGAAAGTGCCATCGATCTCCTGCCCATCGGGAGTCGTCACCGTGTACGTGCCATCGAAGGTGAGATCCTCAGGGAGGTTCTGGGTCGAGCCCTCGAGCTTCTTCGTCACGGTGAACGTGGTGAGATCTCGAGAGTAGGTGTTTGTAACGATGGTATCGACAGTCTTATCCGCCACGATGGTGACAGGATCACCGCCTTCAGTCGTCAGCGTTGCCCCATCGACCTCCGCAGCATCGGTGTCTTCCTTCACGACACACTCATAGCCCTCGAGCATATCTTCAGAGGTCGCGGTTTCACCGGCCTTCACATCGAGCGTGCCAGTGACGTCTGGTTGGCCCTCGAGAGTACACGTGTAGTTGAACGTGAAAGTTTTGTCTGCGGCGACAGCATCAGGGTCATCCACGTTCTTCGTAACCGAGAACTTGCCGACCTTCGGCTTGGTGGCGGTGTTGGTGACTTGAATGGGCCAGTTTTCCCCACCCTTAATTGTCACGACAGCGCTTTGCTTATCCGCAGAAACCGCAACCTGATCTGACGTGGCAGTGCCATACTTACCGTCGGCAAACACGGGATCTCCCCACGAGTACGACGATGTGTCAGCAGGCTGGAGCTCACTCAACGTGACTTCAGTATCTTTAGGAAGGTTCTCAAGTTTCGCTGGGGTCTCTCCCGGCTTTACCGTGAGCTCCTCCGTGTGCTCAGTTCCGTCCTGCGTCCACGTCGCCTTCACCTTGTAGGAATCGGTGGAGGGAACGAGCGACTTTGCATCGCCACTAAGGGCCTTGTAGACCCACACGCCGCCACGATCCGGGTTACCGGATGCTGAGGCGTTCGTGACTTTCGTTGCCCTGGTTTTGGCCTCGACGCTTTGATCGTTAACGAAGGCTTCGTTGCGCACGATCGAGTTGTACTTAAACGCATCGGCGGGAACGAACGACCAGATCACGACACGGTAGTGCTTACCCTTTTCCGAGTTAGGAATAGTGACCGTAGCCTTTTCTTCACCGTCATCGGTCGTGGACCATGAGATGTCAACTTTGTCGTTGATGGGGGTAGAAGCGCCGCCCGGGGACTTGCCGCGCACGAACCAGTTGCAGTGGTCTTCATCTTCGGTGGAGCCTTCACGTTCATAAACGACTACCACTTTCTTCTTTTGTGGCTTCGAAAGCGTGTCGGTGATAGTGATGTCGCCACCGGTGCCGGGGGTGTGGATCGCCCAGTACAGTTCTGCCTGACCATCACTGGTGTCGTTAGGGCCATTCCAGCCGCCATCCTTCCAGGCTTCGTCTGCCAGGGGGTGGCAGGACTTTTTGGGGCCAACGATCTCCCCGGAAGCGTCCTGGTCAACGATGTTCGTGAGGTTGAGGTCAACCGGGCCGACCTTGAAGGTCTTGTCGGTAACCTCACGAGCCGCCTGCGCAGACATGGCGGTTGAATATTCACCTTTAAGGTTAGCGGGGTTTGCTTCAACGTAATCAGTGAAAGTGCACGTCACCGAGGTGGGGTCTGTCGGGTTCTCGACGCAGTTTGCGACAACTTCGCCATTGGGGTCTTTCATGGCGACTTTTGCCCCAGTGAAGCGGAGCCACTGCGGAGCATCAATCTTGATGTAATCGCCTGCTTTGGGGGCCTTATCTGTGCCCTCAACAGTTGACGAATTCCATGTGAACTTAAACGAGACGTCCTCACCAGCCTTAAGTGGTTCGCCTCGCTCACCCTTGTTACGGGTGATCTCGGCAGTCTTGATGAGGTCTGCGGAGAGATCTCGACCATCAGCGGCTTTAGCGGCCGGTAGTTGAAGAATTGATAAGGTGAGGAATGCGAGAGTGAATAGCGCCAACACTTTCATAAGTGGCGACGCACTCAACCCCTCCCTCGCCGGGGGTGTCATTTTCATATTTGAGTCCTTAGTTTCTAGCTCGGCAACTACGGAAGTGCTGCTTGGTCTGCGCACTAGGTGCGCGGGTGCAGCCTCTTTCGCGCAGAAGAGTTGGCTTCGGCATCGCCTGATTCGATCAAAAGCTCGTCGAGGTAGGAGCGAAGAGCCTCAGCCACCACCTCGTCCACGGTGCGATGCAGCGTGAACGCTGCGACGGTCAACTTGCGCCCCAATGCTACCGGAACCGTGACCACAAATGAAAATGTCGTCATTCCCCCTCCTCTTTCCTGGCGTATAGTTGGGTTCTCCGAGGGCCTCGTTGGGGCTTTTACGTTGACTTCTCAACGTGGGTCCGCGTTCTGCTTGAGCCTAATATGCCTCTAGCCTCGAGAATTTCTCGCACAGTCTGAGAGATGTGGAGCCCCCTGGCGCACGCTTCGACGGCCCAGATTAGTAGGCAGACACAAGCCACGAAGACTGCGGACGCGACAAGCAGTGCGAGCGACCACACCGGAGTCAAATCAAGTTTTTCGCGCGAAATCAGGCCTATGACCGCAAGAGTGACGGAGAAAGCGGCAATTCCAATCGGAGCGACAATGCTCCCTTGAGCATCACTGTGCTCGAGCCTACGAAATTCCAGCAGTAGCTGCTCTTCTGCATCGTTACTCACGCCCGGCTGCTCGAGCTTCGACAATCGCTCGTTAATTCTTCCGGGAAAGGCGTCGAGATCCTTCTTGTCGCGCCTGGCACGCAAAGTCTCTAGTACACCCACGTCCATTTTCCCTTCTTCAGAGCCGGACGCCTCGAAAGGTGCGTGCCGCGAAGATGAGTTCGGTCCTATGAAGCCACTGTTTGTGACATGGTGCACAGCCTGAAACCACTAACAGTCTCTAACAGAGAATGTTGGTTAACAGTGTCTAACAAGCCCTAACTCTGAGGTAGGGCGCGGGTATGGAAGTTGACTCGCCCAACCAGAGCAATCCGTATACGCCGGGGTTTGGGGAAGTGCCCCGCATCATGGCCGTGCATGGTAACCCTGTCGCTGACTTTGAGCGCGGTCTTGATGGGCGCTCGAGTGAACACTTGAACGTCCTTATCTCGGGGGCGCGTGGCATGGGCAAGACGGTCCTTCTCAAGCGAATGGTCCATGTCGCCGAAGCTGAACGACGCTGGCCCGTCATCCCACTATTTACAAGCAGCAAGTCTTGTGAAGGCGAGATCCGCACGAGTGCAGCATTTCACCTTCGTCGCCTCGACCCTGACGCTAGCGAGTCTCGCGTTACTTCTGGCGGTACCTCGTTTATGGGTTTCGGGACTAATACCGCACGAGAAGTCGCCGAACGGTACGCCGATATTCCTGACACCTGGGGTGTGCTCTTGGGGCGCCTCGCAGATCTTGCCACAAAGCAAGGCGGCGGACTTATGATCGCTGTCGATGAAGTGCAGTCCGCGCAGCCACAGCAACTCTACGAACTCGCACAGCGCATCCAATGGCACAAAGGGAAAGGATCACGTATCGCCTTTGCAGCAGCGGGACCGCCCGAAGGCATTGACAATCTGCTTGATAGCGACGGCACTACATTCTTGCGGCGTTCACATCGAGTAGAGGTGCAATCACTCGGTGTTGAAGGGGCCGTCGAAGTTCTGCGTGCGACTGCAGAAGATGGCGGCAAAGAAATGACCGAGGATGCTTCTCGCGCAGCGGGCGAAATCTCTCAGGGGTATCCGTACCTCATACAGCTCATCGGCTCGTACGCATGGGAAAAATCCAAACATGGCAATACGCTCACCCTCGAGCACGTGAACACGAGCAAAACCCAAGCGGTCGCAGACATGATTCGCAACATCCATGGTCCAACCCTGCGATCAATGAGTGGTCGCAAGTTTGACTACCTTGTCGCCATGACCGAAGACCAGGGGCCATCGAACGTCTCCGATATTGCGGAACGCATGGCTGTCGACAGCAACAACCAGTCAGTCTATCGAGACAGGTTAATCCGCCAAGGGATCATTCGCCCCTACGGATACGGGAGCGTTGAGTTCGCTATGCCCTACATGCGAGAGGCTGTCATGCAACGCCATACAGGGCAGATCGGCCCCTCGGGTTCCACCACGGCCACACCAACACTCACTTTGATCCCCAAACGATCACAGAGCGCAAAGCCAAAGAAATAGATCGCTCGCCTGGCACGGATAAGTGCCGGTGGCGATTGCTGCTCGTTCGTAGTCACCGGATTGACATATTCAATTTCGGGGAGTGTTTGAGTCTGCGAGTTTCGCCGAGGCTTGCGTCGCGACCCCTGCGGTGTGTTGCAAAGCGTACTTTTTGCGACTGGGGCGCCGCGACCCCCTCAATGTGTCTCAAAACGCTAAACTTTCGCCCGTGAGACACTTCCGTTCACGAGTTTAGAGATTGTGAGGCTTATGGGCGTCACCTACACCAGTTAACCCGGGTGCTGCGGCGTCAGGGACGGCCGGTACAGGAGCGAGAATTGCTTCTCCGTTATGTCGACGTCGCGCCGATTACTGACGCAGTGCTCTCGATCGCTGAGGCGTTACCGCAGAACGTTCGTTCGCTTGATGCCATTCATCTTGCGACTGCCCTCCAGTTGGGCAGTGCGGTCACCGTAGTGAGCCACGACAGTCAAATGCTCGCTGTTGCCCAGGATTTGGGCCTCACCGTATGCGACCCTTTATCCTCGTAAAGGTTCAACGACTTCACCCTCACTGCAATGTATACACAGGTCAGGGGGTTGTGTGGCTAAATTTCGCCCGACGTCCGTGCGAAGATTAAAGGCGCCCGCTCGCCGCGGGATGTGGAACGGATGTGAGTGAGAGGGAAGCACGCATGAGCGTTGCGGCGCAGCCTAGCGCACATGAGCATCCCTATTCGGTGCGCCATGAAATCACGCAGGGGGCGCTCTTGATTCTCCCCGCGGGCCTCGGCATGATCCCGATTGGCATCGCTTTTGGCCTTCTTGTTGTGCAGTCCGGACTTCCGTGGTGGATGGCACCCGCCCTCTCATTCTTCGCGTACGCGGGCTCGCTCGAGCTTTTGCTCATCACACTCATCACATCGCTCACGCCGCTCGTGACGATCGCTGCGGCATCGTTCTTCGTGAACTTCCGCCACGTGTTTTACGCGTTCAACTTCCCGCTCAAGGTCGTGAAGAACCCGTTTTTGAAGTTCTACGCGATGTACTCGCTTACCGACGAGATCTTCGCGGTGACGGTCGCGCACCCGAAGGGGTGGACGCAGCCACGCGTCATCTCCGCGGGCGCCGTACTCCAGATCTGCTGGGTGGGAGGCGGCCTCATGGGCGTGCTCCTCTCGAGTTTCATTCCCTTCCAGATCCGCGGTTTGAGCTTCGCCCTGTGCGCGCTTTTCATCACCCTGACTCTCGATGCGTGCCGCACGAAGCAAGAACTTCCGTCGCTAGTTCTCGGCGCCGCGGCCTTCGGTCTCGCCCTGCTCCTCATGCCCGGGCAGCCGATCTTTGCCGCGATGATCGGCTTCGTTGCAACGCTCGCCGCGCGGTACACGATCGCCGTGCGCCTTACGAGGCCGCTACCGGCGGAAATGGAGGGCGACGATGCAGCTTGACATCCCCTTCTGGTACCTTGCCTCGGTTCTCCTCATTGCCTTCGCCGTCACCTTTACGCTGCGCGCGCTCCCGTTCGCGATCCTCGAACCGCTGCGCAAATCCCAGTTCGTGCGCGTCATGGCCGTGTGGATGCCCGCGGGCATCCTCGTCATTCTCGCGCTCGCGACCTTCAAAAGCACCCTCGCTGAGGAACCCGGCAGCGTCATTCATTTGCTCATTGCCTCGGCCGTCACGATCGCTGTGCATCTTCTCTTTGGGCGCCGAACCCTCGTGAGTGTCGCCGCGGGTACCCTCGCCTTCGTGCTCCTCGTGAACTTCTTCTAAAGGAAAGCGCTCGGCGCAGAGGCCTGGTCGCGCACAGCGGAAGTAGCAGCCTGGTCAAGCTCAACGGAAGTGGGAGCGGGCCCCAACCCGCTCGCCTGGTTCGGCGCGTGGATAAAGTTCCGACGGCAGCTCGGCAAGCGTCGGACCTAATTGAACCCAAACCGCTTGCGGATTACCCCGTAGGTGGTGCGAATAAACCGGTGCGCACCCGGCCCGCGTGCGCTGAGCCCGATGCTCATGGGGGTGCGTCGATAAGCCCGATACGCGGGATAGTTGTGCGCCTTGAGGTAGGCGAGAAGCTCGCGGCCCTGAGCTTTTGCCTCGGGAGTTTTCGCAAGCACGGCGAACGTGAGTGACACGCTCGTGATGATCGTGAGGTAGTGAAGCAGGTAGCGGCGGAGCGAACGCGAGGCGATGTTCTCCACGCGCAACTCATCAATCATGATCCTATTGACGCGAAGCTGCTGGTCAAGCCGAGAAATCATGATCTTCTCGTTGACGCTCTGATCCTCGCGACCAATGAAGTAGTAGTAGAGCGGCACAGGCAGATAGTAGAGCGTGTGCGTGTGCCGAAGCGGGATCGATGCGTAGAGGTTGTCGACGTAAAACGTGTGGCGGGGTAGCTCGAGGCCCGATTCGAGGAGCACGCTGCGCTTGTAGAGGATCGCGTGCATGAGGAAGTAACTGCCCATGCGGGGCCGGGAGACCTGATCCCACGTGACCGTTCGGCGCGCGGGAACGGTGCGTCGGTAGCCGATACGGCGGTTCTTCTTGAGCGCGTGGTTGTCGTACACGTAGTCGGTGAGCACGACGTCGGGGCGGTTATCCGGGGGGAAAGATGCGACGGTGTCGAGCAGCGCCGTGAGGGCGTGGGCGTCGAGGCGATCGTCAGAATCGAGAACCTTGAGGTAGGTGCCCACTGCTGCGCTCACACCTGCCATGACCGCCGCGCCGTGCCCGCCGTTTTCCTGGCTCACGACGCGCACGATCTCCCGGTGCCGTTCTTCGTACTCGCGGGCGATCTGCTCCGTGTCGTCCGTCGAACCGTCGTTCACGAGAATGATCTCGATACGCTCGCGCACCTCGTTGCCGTCGAGGAGGATTGAGTCGATCCCCCTTCGCATGTACTCCGCTGAGTTGTAGCACGGCACAACGAACGAGATCAGAGGGGCTTCACGCATGGGAACAATGGTAAGACCACGAGCCGATAGTGAGCGCCGTACGATGGAGGGCGCTACCGGTTCAACGACGACTACATGAGAGGTAAGAGCCTTGAATCCCACGCCCGAATACGATTTCGACACTCTTGTGGACCGCACCGACACGGGCTCCGCGAAGTGGGAGCTCATGCGTGAGCGGGGAGGGGACGTGCCCAAAGGGGTTGCGCCGTTCTCGACCGCGGATCTCGATTTCCCGCCCGCCCCGGAGATCACGCGCGGTCTTCAGAAGCATCTTGAGGGTGCTGTTTTGGGGTATACGGGTCCGACGCCTGCCTTCTTTTCAGCGATCCAAATGTGGCAAGCGGTGCGCCATCGCTGGGCGATTGATACGAGCTGGATTTCGCTCATGCCGGGGGTCGTCACGGGGATGTTCACCGCCGTGCGCGCCGCGAGCAAGCAAGGCGACGGGGTTGCACTCTTGACGCCCGCCTACCCGCCGATGATCGATTCCATCGAAAAGACGGGCCGCCGCGTGGTGCGGGTTCCTCTCGACGGCGAAGGTGGGCGCTATCGCCTGGATTTCGCTGCGCTCGCCGACGCGCTCGAAGGGGACGACGTCTCGGTGCTCATGCTGTGTTCGCCGCACAACCCCACGGGCCGCGTGTGGACCTACACCGAGCTCGAGGAGATCGCGCACATCGCACGCGCAAACGACGTGACGGTTATTGCCGACGAAATCCACGCCGACATCGTGCACGAGGGTTTCGAACACATTCCGTTTGCAGCAATCAGCGAGGATGCGACTTCCCGCACCATCACGCTCTCTTCGGCGTCGAAGAGCTTCAATCTCGCAGGCATGCAAACGAGCTGGGCGATCACCGAAAACGCGGAGCTTCGCGCCGCGTACGAGCGTGAACTCGAGGCATGGGGCTTCCACTTCGTGAACTGCCTCGGATACCCGGCCGTTGAGCTCGCCTATGGGGAAGCACGCGGCTGGCTCGACGAGCTCCTCGCACTCATCGTCCGCAATGATCACGTGAGCAGGGACTTCTTTGCCGAGCACTTCCCGGAAGTGGCGATCTCGCCGCTCGAAGGAACCTACCTCCAGTGGATCGACTTCCGCCCACTC
Organism: Dermabacter indicis; assembly: GCA_001403775.1. Lineage (GTDB taxonomy): Bacteria > Actinomycetota > Actinomycetes > Actinomycetales > Dermabacteraceae > Dermabacter > Dermabacter indicis. Next base: position 293,001 of record CYUG01000017.1, on the reverse strand, counting down.
GGGATCGAAGAACATGAGCTGACGCGCTTGCACGATGAGGAGGCGCACGTCTTCTTCGAGCACGGACGAAATTTTGGCGCGCCCGGTTTCGAGCGCCTCAATCTCGGCACGCCCACGCGGGTCCTCGAAGAGGCCCTGGCGCGCCTCGCCGAGGTGCATGGGCGTTAGCGGCATAGGTCGGCCGACTCTACGATCAGGGTGAGAACTTCTCGTGGAGTCGGCCGGTCTCGTTCGTCATCATCATGCACTAGCGCAAAGCGTCGCGAACTTTCGCGAGCATCGCCATCGTCGCCTCTGCCTCTTTGCCGGCAAGAATGGGGTTATCGGCGAAGGTCGCGAAGCCGCAGTCAGTGTTGAGCAAAAGTCGATCCTTCCCGAACATGTTCACCGCGGTGCGACCGCGCTCGAGAACAGCATCGAAGGTTTCCTCGTGTGGTGCCTTCTGATTGAAGATGCCGATTCCGAGGCGCTGGTCCTCACGCAGACCGGCCAGATGCTCCCAGTCACCGGCACGCGGGGTGCAGGTCTCGAGGATCACGTTGGTGATCGGCACTGACGATAGCAGCGGGAGTAGCGGCGCGTAGTCGCCCGAAAGAGCCTTGGATTCGTCGGGCGTCCAATTTCCGCGGCACACGTGAATACCGAGACGCTCGGCGGGGAATCCTTCGGCGACCTGCGTAATCAGATCCGTGGCGAATTCCAGCTCGGGTTGCACGGCTTTACGCTCACCGAGTGCCCCGCACATGAAGGTGCGCCCGCCGCCGCCCTCGTGTCCGTACACCACTTCACTCAGCACCGGCTCATCGAGCTCCACGAGGGCAACACCGGCGGCAAGCAACTCCGCGATTTCCTCACGAAGGATTCGTACGATGTCGGTCGCGAGGGTCTCCCGATCGGGGTAGGCGCGATCGGATACGCATTCCATCCACATGGTGCGTGTGAGCAGGTACGGGCCCGGGAGATCCACCTTGATGGCACGATCGGTGATGGTCTTCAGGTACTGCGCCTCGTGCACGGCGATGGGCTTATCGCGCCCGAGCGGACCAAACACCGCAGGGTGACGCACTTCCCCAGCAGGAACGTCGAGAGCGCGCAATTCCCGTTCGAATTGCACCGGATCATCAACGTACGGCAGCAGGTCGGTGATGGGGATGAGCTGGCAGTTTTGCAGCAGTCCGCCCACGAAGCTCGAGTAGTTGTCACGGCGCATCTCACCGTCGGTGACCACGTCGACATCGGCGCGCTCCTGGGCCGCCATGACGAGCTGCACGGCGTCATCGGCAGTGCCATTGAACTCTGCTTCGGGGAGGCGGCCTTCGAGGTGTTCATGGAGCGCGCGAATGAGCCATGCGGGCCGGGGCCAACTGCCCATGGTGTGCACGGCGAGCGGTTCGAGGGTTCGCGCCGCAGCAGGCTTGGGAAGGCGGTCGGGAATATAGGGCGTGACCACTTCCTGCGTAATCGCCATCTGGGGACGTTTACGAGGCTTCTTTCCTTTGCCCGCTGCGGGCGCGGCACCATTGAGTGCGGGTTCCTCGACGGGTGCACGTGACGCGCCCTCGTAGGCGCCTTTGCACACCAAAAACCGCCATTGCTTGAGTTCACGACCCTGGAAATGCACGGTCGTGGTGACGGTATCGACCAAGTCGTTTCCAGTCATGCTGCACCACGACGGCAAATCAACCGCGACCGTGGAATCCACGGAGGCGATCTCAAGGAACTTACCGGGATTGAGAGGGTCAAGGTGTTTGCGGATCAAGAGCAGGAGCCCGTTTCCGCAATCCAGATCTCCACCGTCGAAACTGGTGTGGCCTTGCAGACCGTCTTTGAAGGTGACCGGGGTGAACTCGTGATTGTGTGTCATGGCGGTATCGAGGAAGAACTAATCAGTAGCTCACGCAGCTTGCGCCCTGCGACATGTACTCCACGAGCTTGGCGCCGCCCACAATCGTGGCGCCCTTGATGAGCTTTTCTTCATCGAGGCCGCGCTTCTTGTAGCAGGGGGAGCATACCCAAATGGTGCCGCCTGCTTCGGCGTAGTTGGTGATGAGCTCCTTCAGCGAAGCGAAGCCCTCTTCGTGCATATCGTCGGCATAGCCCTCTTCAGCGAGCCGTGCACCCTCGGAGGAAAGGAACACCACGGTTTCTTGGTCGGAGGCGATCGAGGCGTTAGCGATCACGAAAGCCACGGTGGCCTTGTCAACATTGTCTTTTGCGTGGGTGATGCTTACACAGATCTTGGACATGTCAGGAATCCTTTCGTTGGATGAGGAATCGCGGCGGCTCAGCCGCGGCGAGGGCGTGCCCGGTGAGGCTGCACCAGGCGGGGATATCGATAACCGCACCATCATCGGTGGCGATCAGTTCAAGAACTTCTCCCGGTTCGAGGGCGAGCATTCGCGAGCGCAGCTGCATGACGAGTTCGCCGCAGCCTAAGGCTCCGGCGTCCCAGCTATCGGCGACTGCGAGATCGGCAGTTTTACTCATGCGTGTGCCTTTCACCGGTGGGTCATCCTTGAGGCCGTGTGGTGAAGCGCACACCGCCGTTACCACCATATCAGTCCCGGTCAGGACCCTTTTCCCACGAGATCGTGTATGCGAAAAGTGATGGCGCGACCCCGCCATCATTGTGCATGTGCTGGGGCAGCTCGCGCCCCACGAGTTCCACCAACGTCCCCCACAGGCAGGTCTAGGCTGAGTTTATGACGACATTAAACAGTGCAGTGAACCCGTCCAACGCCTACCGGTTGCGCACGATCGGGCGCCTCCAGGTGACCCCGCTCGGCCTCGGAGCAATGCCGCTTTCGTTCGAGGAGAAAGCGGAAGATACCCAGAACGCCCGCGAGACCGTTGCCACCGCGCTCGATTCGGGCATCACCTTCATCGACACCGCCGACATCTACGCGCCCGCGTGGAACAAGGTGGGGCACAACGAACGCCAGGTTGCCGACGCCCTTGAAGCCTACGGCGCCGCGCACCCTGACTTCGACCGCGCGAACATCGCCGTGGCCACGAAGGGCGGCATCACGCGCGCCGAAGGCGAAAAATGGGGTCGCGATAGCTCCGTGGGGCACTTCCGCACGGCCGTCGTGCGCTCAAAGAAGAATCTCGGGGTCGAAAAGATCGACCTGTACTACCTGCACCGCCCCGATCGCACGCGCCTGTACTCCGAGGCCATCGAGACCCTCGCGGAACTCAAAGACGATGGGCATGTGAAGAACATCGGTATCTCGAACGCGAGCGTCGAAGAAATCGAGATCGCGCTCGCGGTTCTCGGCGAGGGCAACCTCGGGGCCGTGCAGAACGAATTTTCGCCGCGCTTTAACCACACGAGCTGGGACGAACTGCAGTTCTGCGGTGAACACGGCATCACGTTCGTGCCCTGGTCGCCCCTTGGCGGCACGGGTGGCGGTGCCGCCAAGGTCGGTGAGCGGTTCCCCGCGATCGCCGAGATTTCCCGCAACCGCAAGGTGAGCCCCCAGCAGGTCGTTCTTGCATGGGAGATGTCGCTCGGCGATCACGTGCTCCCCATCCCCGGAGCGTCGCGCCCCGCCTCGATCGCGGACTCGGCGAAGGCCATGAGCCTGGCGCTCGAAAGCGGCGAGAAGGATGCCCTCGACACGGAGCTTCTGCCGAAACGCTAAGGCGCGGCCCACGCGCGTGGAAAAGGCGGGTCCGGAGTCATCCGGACCCGCCTTTAGGTGAGTGGCGAAGAGATTAGAGATTCGGCTCTTCGTTACCGAAGCGCTCGCGGGCGCTCTGCGCAGCACCCTCGGCGTTGCGGCGCGCCTCCTCCTTTGCGCGGCGGGCACGTTCCTTGGCCTCCGAACGGAGGCGTTCAAGGTGCTCGCGCGAATTGCCTTCGCCATCAACGGGCTCGGCGGGGTTCACGGGGGTTGAATCCCCGTTGATCGTGTCGTTCGCGGCCTGCGCCTGAAGGAGCGCCGAGCGGATCTCGTCGCCCATGGCCCCCACCGATGACGGATTCGACGGGAGGAACAGCACGTTCGAACGGCCATTGCGGGCCACATCCTGCATCGTGTCGAAGTACTGGGTCATGAGCAGCAGCTCTTCTGCCGTACTCTCGATTCCGACCTGCTTGAGCATTTCGTACTGCTCGGCGATGCCCATCGCGATCGCGCGACGCTGCGCCGCGACACCCTCACCCTGGAGGCGCTTCGACTCGGCTTCGGCCTCGGCCTGCGTGACACGCTTGATCTTGTCGGCCTCAGCGAGCGACTGTGCGGCAACGCGGTCGCGCTGCGCGGCGTTAATCGAGTTCATCGAGTCGCGAACGCGCTGATCGGGAGAGATGTCCTGAACAAGCGTGTTGACGATGTGGAAGCCGAACTCCTGCATGCGGGTCGAGAGGGTCGCCTCGACGCTGCGGGCAATGTCGTCCTTCGATTCGAAGGCCGCATCGAGATCGAGGCCCGAAAGTGCAGAGCGCACCGTGTCGAACACATAGCTGCGGATCTGCGCCTCGGGGTTTGAAAGGCGGTAGTAGGCGTCCTGAACTGACTCTTCGCGGATCACGTACTGCACGGCAACCGGGACGGTCACGAACACGTTGTCTTTCGTTTTCGATTCGATGTTGACCTCGAGCTGGCGGATACGCAGCGAGATCGGCTTCGTAAGCGTGTCCATGAAGGGGATCTTCCTGTTGAGGCCGGGCTTTGCGACGCGTAAGAACTTGCCGAAGCGCTCAACGATGACGTTTTCCTGCGTTTTCACGGTGAAGAGAATCGACGAACGGAGCCCGCCGAAGAGCAGGGCGAGCACAACGATGATGATGACGATCAAAACGCCACCACCGGTGAGAAGACCGACGAGAGCTTCCAAGGATGGTCCTTTCTTTTTTGGGAGGGGGTTAGGCCGCGAGGGCCTTCGTGATAGACGTCGCGATGCGCGACGGGGGAATCGGGGGCGCGAAGCGGCGGATGACATGTCCGTCGCGGCCCACGAGGAACTTCGTGAAGTTCCACGTGATGCGGCCACCGAGCATGCCTCCGCGCTGCTCTTCGAGCCAGATAAAAAGAGGATCGGCCAACTTGCCGTTCACATCGACCTTGGCGAACACGGGAAAGCTTGTGCGGTAGCGCGTTTCGCAGAAGTCGACGATCTCTTCAATCGAGCCGGGCTCCTGGTTGCCGAACTGGTTGCACGGGAACGCAAGAACGCTAAAACCACGATCCTCGAAGCGTTCCTGGAGTTCCTGGAGGCCTTCGTACTGGGGGGTGAAGCCACATTCGCTCGCGGTGTTCACCACGAGAGTGACTTTGCCCGTGAACTCGGAGAGGTCCCGCGGCTCGCCGTTCGCGCCCGCGACCGTGAAGTCGAATAGCCTCGCGGGGGTGGTGGCCTCAGGCTGGGCAAAGTTCACGAAAGATCCTTAATTCGGGTAACGAGAAAAATGTGACGCGCACTACCAGGATACCGTGCGCCCCTCACCTCACTTCAAGGGACGTCGCGGGGTTCGAATCAAGAAAATCATCGATTTCCTCGCGCGTGGGAGCGGTGATGGGGCCCTTGCGGGTCACCTTGAGTGCCGCACCGGCATTGGCGCGGCATGCAGCCTCGAGCCATGGGGTTCCCAGTGCCCTTTCACCGAGGAGGATCCCCGTGTGCGTATCGCCAGCGCCGTTTGTATCGATCGCCTTTTGTGGGTAGCCGGGCACGTAATCGAGGTGGCCGCGCTCGAAGAGATAGCAACCGTCGGACCCATCCCTCACGATCACGACCGCGCCGCGCCCGAGAAGCCGACCGAGGGCGGGCAGGGTTCCCTTCACATCGTCGATCCCGGTGATCTCGCGCGCTTCGTCGGCGTTTGATGTCCACACGTCGGTGCGCGCGAGGAACCGTGTGCGCAGCGCACGCGGGAATGCTGCGAACGGCGCGCCTGGGTCAAGAACGAGGTGCACACCCGAGTCGAGCGAGTCGAGGAAGGCGAGGAGCGGATCACGCGTGGGCTCGAAAAGGCTGTAGCCGCTCACGCACACGAGGTCTCCGGCTTCTGGTTTGAGCAGCGCGAGTGACTCGGCGGTGATGTCGCGTTCGGCGCCGTAGCACGTCACGAACGTGCGCTCCGCTGAGGGCTCCACGAAAACGTAGCAACTACCCGTGTCCTTGCCCTCAACAGCGGGGCTCGAGAGCCCGATCTTGTTCTCGCGCAGCACCTCGCGAATGAGATCGCCATTTGGGCCTTCACCGTGGGCACCCCCGTGTACGGCCTCGGCGCCCACGCGTGCTGCTGCGAGCGAGATGGTCACGGCGCCACCCGCATAGGACTTGGGCACACCGAGGGCATTGACGTTAGTACCCGTGCGCGGAAGCGAGGGAACCTCGAGCATGACATCGACAAGCGCTTGGGCGGTATGGAGAACTCGGGGCATGACTCGAGTGTACGGGCACTACGATGAGGCAATGCTCCCTCTCTCACCGCCCGCGCCCGCCCTCATCGCCACCGATATTGACGGCACGTTCGTGGACGACGACGGCGCGATCCCCTCGAAGAACCTCGAGGCACTCGTGCGAGCACACGAAGGTGGCCTCGACTTTTGCCTCGTCACCGCGCGCCCTCCGCGTTGGCTCACACGGTTTCGCGGGCTCAGCGCAGGCGCGATCTATGCCGCGAACGGCGCCTACGTTCTCGACGCGGCGACCGGAGCGATGCTCGAGGATCGTGGATTCTCGATGCGCGACGTCCACGAGGTTGCCCGCGCGCTCGCCCCCGTCTCGGGGATTGCCTTCTCGGCGGAAACCTCAGGAGGGTTTGTGCGAGAGCGAGCGTTCCCCTCGGCGCCGGCAGCGGGGGAGCGGGATCGGGAGTCCGACGCTACCTTTACTCCGTTGCGCGAGATTTCGTGCGGCGCGGGCAAGATCCTCGCGGTGTCGAATGCACTCGGCACGGAAGATTTTTACCGCGAGGTGCGCGAGCGAATCGAGGGCCTCGCCGAGCTACACGTGTCCACGTCCGATGGCCTCGCTGAGCTGAGTCCGCTCGGTATCTCGAAAGCGACCGCGATTGCCCACGCGTGTCACGTTCGCGAAATCACGCCCGCGCAGGTGTGGGCCGTGGGCGACATGCCGAATGACCTCCCGATGCTGGGCGCGGCAGGCGTCGGCCTTGCCGTGCGAAACGGCCACCCGGACCTCCACGCACACGCCGACGCCCTCGCCCCCGCCAACACCGATGCCGGAGTGGCCCACGTGATCGACGCGGCTCTGAGAGCGCGCGCACTCGCCCGCACTACGCTTGAGGCATGAGCGAGTGTGACTGGCAGGACCTGCCGCCATTCATCAGTGCCGCGGCGCTCCTCGAGCGCACGGGAGGCCGCGCGCCCGAAGCCGGGAGCGAGAACATCGGGAGCCTCGAGCCCGGCACGGGTGATCTCGTCATCGCCGATGTGCGCTGGAGCGTCGCGAAAGGCTCCCTGCGCGAGAACTATCTCGAGGCGCATATTCCCGGCGCGATCTTCGTGGACCTCGAGGAAGACCTCACGGGCGAGGGCGCGCCGGAGTGCGGCCGCCACCCTTTCCCCGACGACGATGACCTCTCCGAGAAACTCAGCGCGCTCGGCATCAATTTCGAAGACACGGTGATCTGCTACGGCGCGGGTGACCCGATGGGTGCCGCACGGCTCGCGCTCATGCTGCGTTTCGTGGGCGTGAATGCTGCCGTTCTCGACGGCGGCCTTGAGGCATACGTGCGCTGTGCGGGAGAGGACGCGCTCGACAGTGGTGAGGTGCGGCGCGAGCCGAGCGACTTCCCGTGGCAGCCCTACGTGCGGCTCGTGAGCGAGGATGAAGTCCAGCATGCGATCCCCACCAAGGGCGCCCTCCTGATCGACGCGCGGCCGCACGCCCGCTACCGCGGCGATTCCGAGGATTTCGACCCGCGACCCGGGCATATCCCGACCGCGAAGAACGTGCCGTTTACGTCGCTTCTCAAGGCCGACGGGACCTTCCGTTCGCGCGAGGACATCCGGGCCGCTTTCGAACGCGCGGGCGCGACAACGGAACGCATCACGTTCAACTATTGCGGCTCGGGCGTGAGCGCCGCGGTCAACACACTCGCGATGGATGAGGCCGGATTCGCCCACGTCTACCTCTACGCAGGCTCATACTCTGAATGGTCGCGCAACCCCGAACGCGCGGTGGAAACGGGGGAAGGGGAGGGGTCCGACGTTTCCTAGGCAACCGTCGGGACCGCAAGCGTTAGGCTGCGGCAGCGCCTTCGTCAGCGAGCTCGGTGCGCTCCTCGAGCGCGGAGCGAAGAAGCCGTTCGACAAACTCCGAAAGGGTCATCGACTCATCGATCGACGCGTGCTTGATTTGCGTGATGAGCTCGATCGGTAGTTGCACATTGAATTGGCGCTTTGAATAGGCCGCACTTGAGGTAGTCATGATTCAAACCTAACTACCTAGGAACGAGAAAAAAGGGCCAAAGGGCCCAAGAGCATAGGAAAAGGGTGTGGCGCGAGGCTGCGGTGAGCCCAGCGCCACACCCTTCGTGTGACGGATCAGTCCTTGCGCTTATGCGCGACCTAGTCGAGGGAACGGTGCGTGTGCGTGCCCTTGACCGGTGCTGCCTTGGGAGCACTGATCGCACCGAGGTCGATCTGGCCCGTTTCCGTAGCCACGCGCTCGTAGACCTTGTCGGCGACCTGGTCCGAGACGTTTTCGGTCACGTGGTCGGTCACGTGCTCGACGAGCTCGCGGCGGCGAATCTGCAGCTCGAGACGCTCGATCATGCGCACCTCGTGGCGCAGCGCCTTGAACATGGAGACGACCATCGCGATCATGACGATCGACCACGGAAGGGCCGCGATGAGGGCGAGCGCCTGGAGGCCACTCATACCCGAAGCGTCACCCGAGCCGGTATAGGCGGCGATACCGATGAGCGCCGCGGGGATCGCGCCACTCGTCACGGCCCAGAAAATGCGGGTGCCGCGCGGGGGCTCAGGATTGCCACGGTGCGCGATCATGTCCACCACGAAGGCGCCCGAGTCCGCCGAGGTCACGAAGAAGATCGTCACGAGGATGATCGCGAGGCCCGAAAGGAGGCCGCTCGCGGGCATCGTCTCGAACACCTGGAATAGGGCGAGATCCTTGTCGATTGCACCTTCGGCGTTGAGGAAGTTCGCGCCCTCAAACACGCTCTTGTAAATGGCCGTGCCACCCATGACGGTGAACCACAGGATCGTGACGAGAGTCGGCACGAGCATCACGCCCAAGATGAACTCTCGCACAGTACGGCCACGCGAAATGCGCGCAATGAACACGCCTACGAACGGCGACCACGAGATCCACCAGCCCCAGTAGAACGTCGTCCAGCCGTTGAGCCACGAGGCGCCATCATCGCCGTAGAACGGGAGGGTCTGGAAGCTCAACGAAATGAAGTTCTGGAGGTAGTTGCCGATGCCCGAAACAAAATCGCGCAGCAGGAACAGGGTGGGCCCGAGGATGAGCATGACCACGAGCAGCACACTCGCGAGGATGAGGTTCGTGTTCGACAGGAACTTGATGCCCTTTTCGAGACCCGAAGCCACCGAGAGGGTCGCGAGGCCGGTAATCACGATGACCATCACGAACCGCAGCCACGGATTATCCGGCAGCAGCCCGAGGTGCACGAGGCCTGCGGAAATCTGATTCACGCCGAAACCGAGTGACGTGGCGACGCCGAAGAGGGTGCCCACAACGGCGATCGTATCGATGACGTTGCCGATCCACGTGTCGGTGCGGCGGCCAAGAATGGGCTCGAGTGCCCAGCGAACGGAAAGCGGACGGCCGCGACGGTGTGTCGCGTAGGCGACGGCGAGACCCACGATCACGTAGATGCCCCACGCGTGCAGGCCCCAATGGAGGAAGACCTGTGCCATGGCTTTCGGCGCGCGTGCCGCATCGGGAAGCTCCGCGATGTTCGGCGGGGGATTCGAGGCGAAGAACGTGAGCGGTTCCGCGGCCCCCCAAAACACGAGGCCGATGCCCATGCCGGCCGCGAAAAGCATCGCGAACCACGACATGAGACCATACTGCGGCTCCTCGTCATCCTTGCCGAGCTTAATCGAGCCGAGGCGCGAAAACGCGAGCACGGCAGCCGCGGCAACGAAGAATGTTGCCGCGAGAATGTAGTACCAGCCGACGCTCTCCACGATCGTGGTGTTGATCGTGCTTACGACCTGGCTGAACTGCTCGGGAAGGAGCACGGAGAACAGGACCGCCACGATGATGATCGCGGCTGAGGGGTAGAAGACCCCTTTCGCCATGCCGTAGTGCCGTTGCTCGTTCTTGCCGGGCGGTGTTTCGGTGCGCGTGGGTTTCGTGGCCGTTGCGCTCGTCAAGGCCGACCTCCTTTGATGCGGGTAAAAGGCAATAAAAAACAGCCGCGAGGGCTGTCTTTGCTTCCCCACCGTACATGAAGTGTGGTTTCGCGCGCGCGGTTCGGTGAACGGCCTCACCACGCCCCACCACCCTCAGGGTGGAGGTAACGGTGTCAGAGTGGTCGGTTTCGGGAGTATGCACTTTTTTCCTCCCTCAAAAAGGGGCGGGCTGTCCAGCTTCTGTTGCGATGCCCTTATGTGGGGCTGCCCGCTCCACTAGCCAGGCCGTGATGCGGGGCCGGTCTATCCCAATAGTCCCGCCTTGATGCGGGGCCGGTCCGTGGATTCCTGCATTTGGCCCTTTCGCGGCGACCTCGTTTCACGGAGGTGGTGAAAAACGGCTTCAGAGCCTCGGCTTTGCACGTGTGGTGGCGGTATTTCACCACTTTCATGATGGGGTGCGAAGAAGGAAGGGAAGGGGGATGGGGCAGTAGGGCAGCAGGGCCGAAGGGGAGAGCGGCAGGCGGGGTGGTGAGGGCGGCTCATGCCCCAGTCATGCCCTAGCGCAGTGCCGGGAGAGCGCAGCGCAGGGCGCGGGCCGACGCTTCCGCTGCTACCTCGAGGCCAATGTGAAACTCTTCGTTTGCGCGCGGCGAGCAAAGGTCGCTCACGGCCCTCAGCGCGAGGAACGGCACCTGGAACAGATGCGCAACGTGGGCGAAGGCGCACGACTCCATGTCTGCCGTGATCGCACCCGGGAACTTTGCGTGCACGCCTTCGGCGATGTCCGCCGTCACGAAGGCATCTCCGGAAAGCATGAGACCCGAGCGCGCTGAAAGCCCCTCCGCCTCAACCGCCTCGAGAGCGCGGGCGGCGCGCTGCTCGCATTCCTCACCACCGAAGCGCGCGGGAGCGCCCGGAACCTGCCCCGTTTCATAACCGAAGGCCGTCGCTTCGGCAATCGAATACGAGTAGGAGGTGCCGATCGCGACCGTGCCCACGGTGATGTCGTCGGCGAGGCCGCCACAACTGCCCGCGTTCACGATGAGACGAGGTGAAAATTCGCCGATGGCCCACGCGAGAACGGCGCTCGCGGCAGCCGCGCCAACCCCGGTCGTCACGAGCGCGATCGAGGCTGAGGAAGCGTCGGACCCCGAGGTTTCCTCGCCGGTCACTGCATACGGGAGCGTGCCCACCGAGGCGCTTACCTCGCCCGAAGGGCCCGCGCCTTCACCGTGACCGGCGCCGGCAAACGGGTGCGCGACAGGGCTAAAATCGGTGCCGAGAGCGGAAACGGCGGCGGCCTCTTCGGCCATCGCGGCAACAACGAGAACATCAACGTGAGAAGTCATGAGGCCAGTATCTCGTAAGGTCGGCCCACTAGTCTTAAGGCGTTTCGCGAACCGAGCCAGGAGGGATCCCACCATGGGTCGCATCAAGCACTATGCCGCCATCGCCGGGCGCACTCTCACGCGCACACCGCTGCCCAACTTCGTGTACGAGATTGGATTCGGCAAGGTGCGGATCGCGAAGCCGCCGGCCCCCGTGCAAAAACGCCACGCGATCGACGTCGAATTCCTCAACCGCACGCGCACCGTGTGGCTCGACAAGCACAAGGCCGATCGAGGCATTGTTGTGTACCTCCACGGCGGAAGCTACATGTCGGGCCCGTTCGTAGGCGATTGGGAATGGCTCAGCCGGCAGGTTGACGCCCGCGAATGCGCGGGGCTGCTCATCGACTACCGCTACGGCCCCGACTACATGCACCCCACCGCTCTCGAGGACACCTACGAAGTCATCAAGGGGCTTTCCGAACAGGGCCTCATCTCGGAAGGCACATGGACGATTGCCGGTCACCAAAGCGGCGCGGGCCTCGCACTTTCGCTCGCCGCGCTTGCGAACGTGGAGCACGACGGTGGCCTCGCAAACGTCGAAGCGAAACCAGCGGGCATTGTGCTCATGAACCCGCTTCTCGACCTCGAATTCACCAACCTCGAACTGAGCGAAACCAACCAGCACGACCCCGTGCATGAGCGCCGCATCATGCAGCTCGCCGCGAAGAAATACGCGGGCCGCACTCCGCTCGACGACCCCGCGCTTTCGCCGCTCAACGGCGACCTCAAAGGCCTTCCGCCCGTACACCTGAGCGTCGGCACGAAGGATCTGTTCCTCACCGATTCGCGGGTCGTCACGCACCAGTTTGACCGCGAGGGGATCGGCCTCACCTATCGCGAGATCCCCGGGAAAATCAGCGTCAACCCGAGGCTCCGCCGCGGCGACGACATGGCCCGCCTCCTCGAGGAACAAAAGACGTTCCTCGACAAGAGCCTCGGGAAATAACGCCGCGGCCGCGCGGGCCGCGCCGACTCACATCTGCGCTGGAGCCTGGACGCCGAGCAGATCGAGGCCCGCCACGAGCGTGCGTTCCGTGAGCTTCGCGAGAGCGAGGCGGCCAAGGCGCACATCCTCGCTCGCGTCCTTGAGGATCGGGGACTTCTCGTAGAAGCCCATGAACGCCTGCGCGAGGTCGAACAGGTACGCCGCGAGCTTGTGCGGAACGTACTGCGATCCCACTTCGGCAACCGTGGGAGCGAACTGGAGAAGCTGAAGCGCGAGCGCGCGCTCCGGATCGTCCACGACGCGCGGCGCTGCCGCCGTAACCTGCTCCGCGGCAATGCCCTTCTCCGCAGCCTTGCGCTGAATCGAACGGATACGCGCGACCGCGTACTGGAGGTACGGCGCCGTGTTGCCCTGAAGCGCGAGCATGCGATCCAGATCGAACACGTAATCCGAGTCGTGCGCGGTGGAGAGATCCGCGTACTTGATGCTGCCAATGCCGATCTGGCGGGCGATGGTCGCGCGCTCCTCCTCGGGAAGATCAGGGCGCAGCTCGTCGATCACGGAGCGGGCCTTCACAATGCCCTCCTCGAGAAGCGCCATGAGGCGCAGCGACGAGCCAGAGCGCGTGCGCAGAATCTTGCCGTCCTCGCCAAGAACGGAACCGATCTTCACGTGCTCCGCATCAACGCTCTCGGGAAGCCAGCCGGCCTCGCGCGCCGTCGTGAACACCATCTGGAAGTGAAGCTCCTGCGAGGCGCCCACGACATAGGCGATGCGATCGGCACCGAGGTCGTTCACGCGGTGGCGAATGGCCGCAAAATCGGTCGTCGCGTAGCCGTAGCCACCGTCGGACTTACGGATAATGAGCGGGAGGGGCTGATCGTCGCGGCCCGTGAATCCGGCCGGGAACACGCACAGCGCGCCATCGGAAACGCGCGCGATGCCCGCCTTCTCGAGATCCTCGCAGACCCCCGCAAGCGCGTCGTTGTAGGTCGACTCGCCCGCGAGATCCTCATCGGTGAGGGTCACGTCGAGCATGTCGTAGATGCGGTGGAAGTACTGCTTCGAGAGGCCCACGAGCTTCGTCCACATCGCAAGCGTTGCTTCGTCGCCCGACTGCAGGGTTGCGACGCGCGCACGCGCACGCTTCGCGAAATCGGTCTGCTCAACATCGGCATCGAATTTCGCACGCGCTGCCTGGTAGAACGCGTTCGGGTCGGTCTCGAGGAGCTTCGCCTCCTCCGAATCCTCGCCAACCTCGAGCAGGTGCTCGATAAGCATGCCAAACGGCGTGCCCCAATCGCCAATGTGGTTCTGGCGCACAACCTTGTGGCCCTCGAACTCGAGCACGCGTGCGAGAGCATCGCCCACGACAGTCGTGCGGAGGTGCCCCACGTGCATTTCCTTCGCGACGTTCGGCGCTGAGTAATCGATGACGATCGTCTCGGGCTTCTCGGGGCTCTCCACACCGAGGCGGTCATCGCCGTGCAGGTCACCGGCTTGTGCGGCGACCCATTCGGTCTTGAGCGTGATGTTGAGGAAGCCGGGGCCAGCGATCTCGGGCTTCTCGGCGATGTCGTCGAGCTGCACTTTCTCGAGGATCTGCTGGGCGAGGTCGCGCGGCTTCGCACCGAGCTTCTTCGCGAGGCCCATCGCCGCGTTGCACTGGAAGTCCGAGAACTTCCCCGGCCTAATAATCGGATCGGCGGTGCGGTACTCCTCGCCGAAAGCCTCGGCAAAGGCATCCTGAAAACGGGTCGTAAGGGCAAGTTCCGGTGCAGTCATAATCCAAGCCTACGGTGTCATGCGGGGCTCGGTCATGCTGGAGGGGCCTCGAAAGCGACGGTTTCGTCACGCCGGTGGCGCGTGGGCCCTCGGGAGGGGGCCGACGTTTGCCGCTCCTTAGCGCTTCTTGTCCATTTCCTCGGGCGGCGTCGCGGTCGAGGCGACGAAACCCAGGGCTCGGGTATCGGAGAGGTCGGCGACCTTGGAGGTGTTGATCGCGCTGAGCGTGTGCATCCACGCGAGCGGGTACATGGGGATTTCCGTGGAGATGTGGTTCATCAACTTTTCTAAAGCACGCTGAAGCTCATTGCCAACGAATTCGGATCTCGTGCTGCGGTCGAGCACGTCGCGAATCTCCGCGACGAGTTCGCTTTCCCTGAGGCGCAGGCGGGAGTCGACCCAGAAGGGTGAGGCGTAGAGGGAGCGTAGGAGCGTGTCGGGATTGAAGCCGACAAATGCGGGGTCGAGGAACACGAGGGCGGCGTCCCAGCCGTCGGAATCCTCTTCCATGCGCGTCACGACATCCCACCAGGGAAGGACCTCGAGCTCAGGCTCGAGCCCGAGTGCGGCGAGGTCGTCCTTGAGTGATTCGGCGAGTCCCTGGGTCCAGGTCTCGTTGCTGGCGAGCAGGCGAATCTTGCTGACCTCTGCGCGAGTAAAGAGGTCGCGAGCCTCGTCAGGTGCATGCGTGTACACGTTAGAGGCGGATTTGAAGCCGGGGGTGCCCGGATAGACGGGGCTCTTGACGGGGTCGACGTGGCCTGCAAAGACCCGTTTCGCGCAGCCTTTGTAGTCGAAGGCCTTCATGAAGCCGCGTCGCGCCTCGATCGCGGCGAAGGGGTGTCCCTCGGCGTGGTTAAACATTGCGTAGATGCCGGCTTTGCCCTTCTGGGCGGCGAGGTGGAGGGTGCCGTCCTTGACGCGCCGGCTTTTCTCGAGCTCGCGGTATTTCCCTGCGGGAACGGGGAGCGCTACGTGGGTGCTGCCGTCCGTGAGGGCCTTGACGATCGCGGATTCGTCGTGAGCGACGTGCCAGGTCATGGTTTCGTAAAGCGCGGGGCACACACCGGAGTACTGGTCGAAAGCCTCGAAGGTGATGGTCCCGGCTTCGGCGTCGTGCTCCGTGATCTTCCACGGACCCGTCCCGTTGGGTTTCTCGAGAAGAGTGGCTGGATCGGTTCCCTCGGGGATGATTTTCACGAGGGAGAGCCGCTCGTTGAGTTCGGGAGTGGGGTAGTTGAGGCGGAGCTGCACGACGTTGTCGGCGATTGGTATGGCGCGGTCGAAGAAGTCGAGGAGCTCGCGGTGGGGGTAGTTGTTGTTTTCGTCGAGCGCGGTTTCGAAGGAGTAGACAACGTCGACCGGGGTCACGGGGGTTCCGTCGTGGAAGATCGCGCCGTCGCGAAGAAAAACATCAAAGGTGACCTGGGCGGGGTCGAAGAGGTTTTGCGAGAGCCCCGGCTCGGTCCTCCAGCGTGTGGGGTCCATAATCGAGAGGCCCTCGTACACGTGCCAGAGGGCGGCGGTGTTCTGAAGTGAGCGGGTCGTGAACGGGCTAAGGCCGTCGCTCTCGAGCGGGGTGCCGATTGTGACGTCGAGGTGCCCCTTGGGGACCGGCAGATTGAACTGTTCGGCGATAGAGGGGTAGTCGGGGTCGCCTGGGTTCGGTGAGTTTTGGCAGCCCGTGGCAGTGGTCGCGAGGGCAAGTGCGCCGAGGGAGGCGCCCGCCGTGAGGAAGGTGCGCCGGCTGGGAGTATGTGCGGGTCCGGTCATGCCCTCCAGGTTAATGGGCGCGCGCGGCGTTTGGTGAGAGTTGGGGTGTGGTGTATTCCCCTAAACGGTTGTGTGGCGCTGTGCGGGGCTTCGAAGTGAAGTGTCCCAGTTTTTGTTCCGTTTGAGTAGATGGGGAATTTAGAGTAGGCCAAGAAATGTTGATTAGAGTGCGAAGGCCCGTGTGGTCCGTCTTGTAGAGGACCGTATCTTGACGGAGAACATGTCGATGTGGGCCGCCTGTCAGGCAATAGCCCCAAAGGTGGGGGTTTCCTGGCGCATGGCTCGTCAATGGACTCAGCGGACCCGACGCGCAGGAGAGATCTCAGAACCAATGCCTGAAGATCTGGTCGCCGAAAACGCGAGGTCACGCCGTGAAAATCACGGACTACGTGACACCAATGAACTACTGAAAGCTGCTGCAGCTTTTTCACGTCGGAACTCGACCCCCTGTCAGAAATGATTCGGTTTATCGATGAGCACCGGAATCATTTCTCTGTCGAGTTCGTCTGCAAGACGTTGACGAAAAGCCGGGATGGTGGGTTCATAACCTCGCGTGGTGATCGCTAATCTAAAGGCCGAGGACTCAGTGCTCGCCGTCTTCGTGACACTGTGCTGGCTGAACGCATGGATACAGTAAATAGAGTTAATTACGGTGTTGGCGGTGTGCGGAAGATGTGGCTTGTTCCTCGCTGTGACGGAATCGATTTCGGTCGTGGACAAACCGCCAGGCTGATGCGCTTGGCGGCCGTATCTAACAAAGGTAAAGGACGCTTGCCTATCACCACTCGCTGGCCTAACGTGCCGGTTTTGTGCCCGGAGTTGGTGAGGCGTGAGTTCAAAGCCCAAGGCCCGAACAAGCTGTGGGTGGCGGATGCTACCTATGTGTGCGCCGAAAAAACAACAGGTTTGGTGCCCCATTCTGATCACGGCTCCCAGCCTGTCAGCGTTGTCTACAACGAGCGGATTTCCCAGCATGGGATTGCGCTTCCTCCGGAACTGTCGGCGATTCCTATGACAATGCTCTAGTTAAAAGCGTCAACGGTTCTTATAAAACGGGCTCATCCATATTCGCAGGTGGAACGACATCGTCGATGTAGAAATAGAGACCTTTGAGTGGGTGTTGTGGTGTAAAGAAGCACGACCCCACCAAAGCGTGAGATACCGAACCCTGTCCGAGGTTGAAACCGAATTTTGGAAGCAGCACTCGCCACAGGAAATGATAGAAATCAAGGCAAACGCCTAGGAGCGCCCCCCGGGGCACTTCAAGGTAAGGTTCGTGAAGGGGCGTGTGAGTGGTAGCCAACAGGGGGATGGTAGGGGTTAGTGGCGTGCTCGTTCGCCTCCTATCGGTAACTACGTGGGGTGCGTATCTGAGGGGTGTTCCGTCTCTTCGGTTTGCGCGAGGTATCGATAGAGGGTTGAGCGGCCGATCCCGTACTTCTGGGCGAGGGCCTTCTTGGTCATGCCTTGTTTAACGAGGGCCTTGGCCTCGCGGGCTTGCTCGTCGGTGAGGACGCGCGCTCGACCGGTGTAAACGCCTCGAGCTTTTGCCGCTTCGATCCCTTCGCGCTGACGTTCGCGAATCAGTGAGCGCTCGAGCTCTGCCACGGCACCGATCAAGTGAAGCTGGAAGCGCGCGTAGGGGTCCTCGGAGTTCGGGCGAAAGACGAGGTCCTCTTTCACGAAGTGGAGGGTGACGCCATCATTAGTTAGTCGCGTGACGATGGACTCCAGATCACGCAAGGAGCGCGCTAGACGGTCCATAGAGGCCACAACGAACAGGTCTCCCTCCCGGAGGTAGTTCAAGGCCTCCCGAAGCCCCTGACGACCGTCTACGCCCTTGCCGGAAGCTTTATCGGAGAAGACCTTGTCGCAGCCGCCTATCGCGAGGCTTTGCCGGTCAAGGTTCTGGTCTACAGAGCTCACGCGCATGTACCCCACGCGCTGCCCGGTGTAGGTCACCATCGTCGCGTCCCCCTATCTCTAAACCCTGCTGGACTTCGTCTCGTTGAGTTCGAGAGTACCCACTGAGATACCGAGAAGAGCGCGAGGCCGACATGTGCCGCTGGCGTGTACCCAACCAGACCGCACGCGAACTGCCCGGAGATTTCCCGGATCCCGGGACAATCGCACTTTTAGACATCTATCGAATGTGCTATATGTCGGATGACGACAGCGTTACCACAATCAGATGCCGCCACGGAAGCACTGAAGCCGACGAGAACGAGGAGTGCACGCGACTTTCACGCTGCCACTACCGACCGAGGGGACATTTGACGTCTCGCAAGGGACTTTTTCAGTGCTCTCACATCCTAACTCTTCAGCGGAAGCGATTTTTGGGGGCACTTGTGCGACTCGCTGTGAGTCATCCCGGAGGCCACTTCGGGAGCGTTGGTAACTACTCAAAGGAGAGAAAACATCGTGTCTAAAACAGTACTAGGCGCACCGCCATTGGTCTATTAGGGACAAGTTTGCCTTTGGTGTTTTTGCAGCCGGCCCTAGCCGACGATTCGCTGACAGATGAGGAGCTGAAGCTCATCCATCAGGCTATCGAGGAGATTGACCAAGATCTCACCGAAAAGGGAACCTCGGTTGAAGCGGAACTACAGAAGATCAGGCCCCCCGCTCCGGAGCAGACGTCTAGGAATGTGCAACCCTACAAAGTCACACAGGAAGACATTCTTGGCTCCGCTGTGAATTCTGTAATTGCAGCGTTCGCCGCAGGGGGATACAAGCTGTCAGCCGAACTGCTGCTTAGGGCGAAAAAGAAGGATTCATCCGCATACCGTCCGCGTCACGGCTCGCGAGCAAAATCCAGCCCAGTAGTCGCCCGCCTAAGGAATTCGAAGGCAGTCAGCGGCTCTAGCATTTTCGCCCTTAACAGTGGCGGAAAGTACGGGGTAGACCTCTACTACTCCATCAAAAGGTTTGAGTACAAAAAGAAGTCCCCCACGGACTATAACTTCACAATCCACGATGTCTATGACTTCGACCCGAAAACCAAATATAAAGGCGTTACTAATAAGGTTGTGGCAGTGATGGCGCTCGCGCAGAAGCGTGGGGTGATCAGGCCATACCCAGTGGTGATTAGCGTTTAAAGATGGATCGATTTAAAATATCGATTCGAAGGAATAGTAATCATCTGATGCTCTGCTGTAGCAGAGCATCAGATGAGATCCATCTTCCCTCTTGGTGACGGGAAGGCACTTCATATCATTTAAATCTTCTAGATTAAATGGGGCGTTCGAGTTGGTGATGACGGTCGTACCAACCCATTCATCTGGCGATTCTTGGAAGTTAGCTGGAGCCCACATCCCAACTTGGTCTGCCTTGGGCAGCTTCATTACGCGTAGATAATCTCCGTCGCCCGTGAACCCTACATCGCTGCTGTAAAACTCTTCAGTAGTCATAGAGGCGGGGACGTCAATCCCCCAGGCTTCCGACAGTACTTGCGGCGAATCATCGGCATCCAGCCCCAGCTCCGCGCTTAGGTCGCGACCGCAACCTTGAAGGAGAAGAGTGATGGATCCGCAAGCCAGAATCGTTGACCACAGCTTTTTCTTCACCGGCCCCCCTCTGAAACGCGATAGCGCCAGCTCAAACTTTTCCTACCAGAAAACTCCATTCTATGCCTGACGACCGTGTGCGCTACGCATTGGCGATGCGGTAGGCGTGCTCGTGTGCATCGATGACGGGGGTGTCTTTGAGGCGCTGGCCGCGCTTATGGAGCCACCCCAGAACACGCAGGGAGGGGGCACCCGGGGCGCTCCCAAGCCAGCCTGGAGCACAGGGCAGAGCGAGCCGGGGTTGGCATGCTGGGGGCTAGAAGTCCTGCCCCTCCCTGGGGGCTGAGGCCTGTTCCGGCCTCTTTGGTGGTCTTGTTGGTGGTGGCGTAGGCGCGGACTCGGCAGGCGGTAGTGGGCGGGGAAGAAAGAGTGAAAGCCATGTGCCCTCCCGGGGGGAGGGGGAACCGTTCTATGCTTACGGCATTTCCACCCCTACTCAGGCAGCAAGCCAGCTTCTCGGAGCGCCGCTAAATGCGTCGTAACGATGCGGGGAGTGCAGCCCACTTCTTCCGCGATTTCGCGGCGGGTTGGTATACGTCCGGTATCGCTATAGCTACTGGAGACGGCGAGGAGGATGCGACCGCGCGTCTCGTTTCCCTGCACTTTTCTACGTTTGTTGGCGGCTTCGAGGGGTTTGCGGGCGTTGGTGTGGTACTCGGTTTGGGTGGGGTCGGTCCAGCGTTGTGCGGATTTTTTGCCGCCGCGTGAGCCGAAGGTGCGTAGTGCGCTGCGTTCGGCGGGGGTGACGTGGTGGGTGGAGCTGAGGCCTGTTCCGGCCTCTTTGGTGGTCTTGTTGGTGGTGGCGTAGGCGCGGACTCGGCGGGCCATGGTGAGGCGGTCGCGCATGGGGGGCATTTCGTCGGGGCGGCCTAGGGTGTCTTGGGCGTGGGCGATGCGGTAGGCGTGTTCGTAGGCGTCGATGATAAGGTTGTCTTTGAGGCGTTGGCCACGTTTGTGTGCGCGGTGTGCGGTTTTGAGGGCGTGGCGGAACGCTGTTTCGTCGCGTTGTGGGGTGCCTGCTGCGTCGTAGAGGACGCGGGCGCCTTGGATGTAGGACGGGTCGTGGCGTTCGAGTTCTTCGACGCTGAGGCCGTCGAGCTCGTCGGAGAGGGCGCGCATGCGCTGAGCGCGTTCACGGTTGGCTTTGGCTTGAAGGATGAGGTCTGTACCGGTTTTTGCGGGTGTGGGGGTTTGTCGGGGGCTGTGGTGAGTGCGCCGAGTTGTTCGAGCATCGCTTCGAGGTCTTTCAGCTTGTGGATCTTGAACGGGTAGCAGTTCCAGCGGTAGGCGTTGGGGTTGGGGCCGCTGTAGAGGGGGTTGCGCATGAATCCGTGTGCGAAGGCTTTGTCGCCGTTGAGCAGCTCGTTGAGGCCGTGTTGGACGCGTTTGAGCAGTTTCATGGGGCGGTTGGGTTTGGTGGGGTCGCCGTCGCTGTAGGCGGGGTCGATGGCCCAGATCAGTTGGGCTTTGCCGTTTGTGGGGTTGATTCCGATCCAGCCTGGTGCGGCGTGTAGCTGGCGCATTTTGGTGAGGATCGCGAGGACGTCGGGGTGCAGGTTGTTGATGCTTCCGCCGGGGGTGTCGATGTCGGCGGTGGCGAACGCGGCGAAGTGTGGGTCGGTCAAACGAATGCACTAGGTGGCCGCTCGGGAGTATGGAGAGGGCGCGGTAAGCGTCAAACCGTTACGCTCGCATTCGGGGCGGGTCCGACGCTTGCCTGCCTGGAATCGCGACCGAGTGCTAAAGGAGCAGCCGTGGATGTTGAGAACTATCGACGACTGAGTGAGGACATTGCGTCGGCGATCGCGCTCGTGAGCGTGCGTATGGGTGGCTGGGATCTTGTGACACCGATCGATTCGTTCTTGGACGTGTCCTACGACCCGCCCACGATGGTGCTCAGCCTCTATTCTCTTTCGCGTGTGGCGGAGGCACTCGAGGAGTCGGGTACGTGCGCGTTGAGTGTGCTCGGCGCCGAACAGCAGGTTCTTGCGGAGCGTTTTGGTGAGCCGGGGCTTCCACTTCAGGGGATGCTCGAAGGGGTCGCCCACACGCGCGACGCGGACGGTAACGCTCATATTGAGGGATCGCTTGCGACCTTTAGTCTCGAGGTCGAAGCTTCACACGAAGCAGCGACTCACACCCTTTTCGTGTGCCGTGTGCGCGAGGCACACCAGGGGCCTGCGCGCTCGCCGCTCGTGCGATTCTCAAAGCGATACTCAAGCTTTTAAATAAACGGTGGCGAGATTCGCGACACGCTCGGCGAAACGGACGCGCCTAATGGTGTTCCCGCCTCTACAATGTTCGCGATACGCGCGCGTGCTTGCCGAGCCTGCCTCTTAGGCGCTTCCCCCGCATCGGCATGCCGCGCGATACTAACGAGGGAGCCCATGGCGAAGGATCAGGTACCGGAGAATCGCGACGATCGCGTCCAGGCGGGAGCCGATCCCGCCGAGGACTGGATCTTTGTTCCCGAACCGGGCACTCTTCCCACGGAAAAACTTCCCGATAGCGACGACTTCGCGCGCCTCAGAATGCAGCGCGCGAACCTCGAGGGTGAGGCCGAGAACTTTTTCGCGCCGGGCCTTGCGCCGCGAGAGCCGGCAACTGAGACCGCCGAGATTGCGGCATCCCCAGTACCCGTAGCGAACGATTATGCGCGTTCGGGCGCCACACCCGCGACGGCGCCGCGAGAGCGCGCCGTGCACCTTCCTCCGCAGTTCAGCGACCTTAGTGGATGGGATGCGCTGCGTGACATCATCGTTGTGCTTGCCTTCGGCTCGAGCTTCGCAACAACCTACACGCACGCCCCCGATGCTCTTCCCTCGTGGATTCCTGCTGTCGCGGCGGGAATCGGTATTGCGACGATCTTCGCCGTTTACCTCTTGCGGTGGGTTCCCGCCTACATGGAGGATGCGAAGCCCAAGAGGCCCGAGCAGTTCGCTTATCTCGGGGTCGTGCGGCGGATTGGCATGCTGCCCGCGTTTGCGGCGGCGGTGGGCGCGCTCGGCTACGACCTCATTGCATCGATCCCCGACCTCCTCATTCCCCTTCCGAACGGACCTCGCGTGGGAGTGGGTGTCGCAGTGGCTCTCCTTCTCATGGGCGCGGTGATGGGATCTGAGCGTCGCGGGTTCGAAGGATATGTTCCTAGTGCCGCGGCGCAGGTGCGTGCGGGACGGTGGATCCTTGTGATGCGCGTGCTGCTCCTTGCAAGTTTTGCACTTTCGCTCGTGATGATGGTGGGCAAGGCGATCAATGGAGACCCGGCGTTCGCGCTCGTGACCTTGTCCTATGCGCTTGGCTCTCTTGCGCTGGGTCTCTTCATTGCGAACCCTAAGCTCAACGAGCGCCCTTCGCATTACGTTTTCCTCGTGGGAGCAGCAGCGGCGATGGTTGCGGGGGCGGCTGCCGACAACTCCCTGCGTCTCGAGTTTGCTGCGCCGGGAAGTTTCTCCACCTCTTACGTGTGGCTTCCCTTTGCTTTCGCCGCTTTCGGGCTTCTCATCTCGCGCCCCTACGTGCGCTCGAGCACGCTCAACTTCAAGCGCGTTGACTGGCTCATGTACGCGGCGCGCACGTTCGAGTTTTCGCGCACGATGCACATCGTGGCCTTCGCTGCCGTGGCGGTCTACTTCGTCGCGGTGCTCCTCGGTTACGACGCGCGCGGCGGGTCGAGTCTTGTGATCCTTCAGCTCGTCCTCGTGACTCTCCTCGCGCTCCTATCGCACTTCGGTCGCAAAGCCCTTGTGCGAAAGAGTGCCGTCAAGGCGCGCGGAAACGCCGTGTCGATCGGCGCGGCCCTCACGCTGCTCGGCTTCCTTGGAGTCATCGTGTTCTCGGTGATCACGGGTGCCGCTGCGGGCCTCACGAACGGTGGGCTCGGCCTCGTGGCAGGCATTGCCGCGGCGCTCATGATCACGGTCCCCGCGCCAGTGCGTGACGAACACGGCGCTCCCGACCTTGAGCGCACCTTCGCCGAGTTCCGCGCCCGCATTAGCGGCGCGGCCGGTGCAACGGCCTTCCTCCCCGATGTGTCCGAAGCCCGGCGTCGGACACATGCCTTCCCCGCGAGCCTCGCACTCGAGGAAAACGCCCCCGCGGCCCCTGATCTCGACCCCTCCAAGGAGTCGTAACCCCACCCATCCCTCTCCCTACGAAAGGCCGCCATGCCACTGTGGAAAATTCATGGAAACGGGCTCACTGTTGAGCCAGGTAAAGTGGTTCTTCCTTCCGAGCGGCTCGCATGGCCGGTCACGATTGGGATTGGCGCGCAGCATGTCATCGCGATGTTCGGTGCGACCTTCCTCGTCCCGCTCCTCACGGGTTTTCCGCCGTCCACAACGCTTCTTTTCTCAGGCCTTGGCACGCTCCTCTTCCTCCTGATCACGGGCAATAAGGTCCCGAGCTACCTCGGCAGTTCGTTCGCTTTCATCGCCCCTATCGTTGCCGCCACCCAAGCGCACGATATGGGCACCGCGCTCGGGGCGGTGCTCCTCACCGGTCTCGCCCTTGCCCTCGTGGGCGTTATCGTGCAGTTCGTCGGCACGTCCTGGATTGCTGCGCTCATGCCACCCGTAGTCATGGGCGCGATCGTGGCACTCATCGGCTTCAACCTCGCCCCCACGGCCTACGAAAACTTCCAGCAATCGGCGCTCACCGCGACCGTGACTCTCTTCGCGGTCGTCCTCAGCACGGCGCTCTTCAAGGGCATCCTCGGGCGAATCTCGGTCCTCCTCGGCGTGCTCGTGGGCTACTTTTTCGCCCTTGCGCGAGGCGAAGTTGATCTCACGCCATTCCACGAAGCGCCGTGGATCGGTCTTCCCGAATTCCACCACCCCCACTTCGACCTTTCGGTTCTGCCGATGTTCCTCCCCGTGATCCTCGTGCTCATCGCCGAAAACGTGGGGCACGTGACCTCACTCAGCGCGATGACGGGGAAGAACCTCGAACACATGGTGGGCCGCACCCTCTTTTCCGACGGCATCGCGACCGCGCTCTCGGCGACCTTCGGCGGCTCGCCCACGACCACGTACGGCGAGAACATCGGGGTTATGAGCGCGACTCGCGTGTACTCGACCGCCGCGTATTGGGTTGCGGGCATCGCCGCGATCGCCCTGTCAATGTCGCCCAAGATCGGCCAGCTGATCTTCTCGATCCCGCCGGGCGTTCTCGGCGGCGTGACGTTCGTGCTCTACGGCCTCATCGGCATCGTCGGCGTGCGCATGTGGGTCGATTCGAAGGTGGACTTCTCGCGGCCTCGCAACCAGATGACCGCGGGCGTCGCCCTCGTCGTGGGCATCGCGAATGTCACGTGGACCCTGGGCCCCGCGAGCGCGGGCATGACGTTCAACGGCATCGCGCTCGGTACCCTCGCGGCGCTCGTGATCTACCACCTCATGACGGTGATCGGAAAGGTCACGGGCACGGAGGTCGGGGACGAGTCCGACGCTCGCCCGGCCGCAACGGAACCAACTCCTGAACGATGAGCGCCGAGCAACCGTCGGAGAGGCCGCGCACGGGCTGGGCGCCGATCCTCACCCCGGGGACCCGCGTGACCGCCCGCTACGCGCTCGACCCGCGCACGCACGAGGGGCGTGAGAAGGTCGCGGATGCGCTCGGGTACGTTGTCGAGACCGACGAAGAAACGGTCACTATCCACACGAAACGTGGGTATGCGCGGATCCCTCGCGTGTTGATCGTCGCCGTTCGGGAGGTTCCCCCTCCGCCTCGCTAGACTTGGGCCATGACTTCTAGCACTACTCTCGTACGTCGCCCGTTTGAAGGCCTCATCGCCGAGCACGATCTCGTTGCGATGCGTCAGCTCATTCCGTCGGCGACTCTCGATGCGAAGATCGCCCCCGAGTTCGGTGGTGGCGATGCGGTGATCGCCACGATCCTCCCCATGAACTGGGCCGCGATCAAGCGCGATAACGGCACCGTCATGCTTGGCATGCAGGCGAGCGTTCCCGGCAACGACACGTCGCGCGGTCTTGGCGCGGCTCTCAAGCAAGCGCTCGATTCGGAGCCCGGCACCGCCGTGACGACCGTGAAGGTTGTGGAGGATTCGCCGCGACTCCAGGACATTCTCGTCATCGAGGAGGGGTACACGGTCGACGTGCACGATTCGTTCGAGTACTGGCTCGGTTCCGGTGCGGAGCGCACGGAGCAGATCGAGCAGGGTCTCGAGCAGGCAAACGAGGCGATCATGCCGACGGCGGCCGTGGGCGGCTTGCCGCATGCGTACTGGGTCGATGCGGGCCCCAAGGAGCATCTGCGCTGGGTTCTCGACGAAAGCGAAGACCGCGTGATCGATGCGGTTGCTCGCCTCCACGCGAAGCGCCAGTCGGGCATCGGCGAGGGCACCCGCTACGTCGGGTCGTTCCGCGCGGATGGCCTCACGATCCCCGTGTGGGACCTCCCGAAGGGCTTCGGTGTTGAGGGCGTGGAGAACGAGGTTCCCGAGTTCGTCAAGCGCTTCGAGGAGGCACTTTCGAGCGAGGAACCGCTCACGGCTCTTGAGCGACGTGCACGCGGCGGAATCGTCGCGCGCGAGGTGACCCTGCGATGAGCAGCGTCGACGCCGCGACGCTCGGGGGAGGGCGACCCACGCGGGTCGCGGTGGTGATCCCCGCGAAGGACGAGGCCGAGCGCATCGAAAAGACCGTTGCCGCCTCGTTCACCATTCGCGGCGTCGACCTCGTCGTCGTTGTCGACGACGGCTCCTCTGATGCCACGGCGGCCCTGGCGAAGGGTGCCGGAGCGGTCGTGGTGCGTCACCGCAGCAATCGCGGTAAGGCCGCGGCGATGGCGACCGGCGCGCGCGTCGTGCACATGCGTGAGGAAACCGAGCGCGCCGAGCACAGGAACGAGAGCAGTGCGAACCCGCCCATCGAAGACCCGGCGCGCGCCCTGCTTTTCATCGATGCGGACATGCAGGATTCTGCGAGCGGCGCGCAGCCGCTCGTGGACGCGGTGCTGGAGGGCGGCGTGGACATGGCGATCGCGATTCTCCCCGCACAAGAGGGTGCCGCCGGCATGGGCCTCGTCGTCAAGACCGCCCGCAACGGCATCCGCAAGGCCACGGGCTTTGAGACCGTGCAGCCGCTCAGCGGCACGCGTTGCATTACGCGCGAAACGTGGGATGCCGTGCAGCCGCTCGCCGCCGGGTGGGGCGTCGAAACGGGCCTCACGATCGATGCGCTCCACAAGGGGTTTTGGGTCAAGGAGATTCCCGCGACACTCACGCACCGGGCGACCGGCAAGGACCTTCGCTCGCAGCTTCACCGCGCGAGTCAACTCAAGGACGTCATGCGCGCGCTCTCGAAGCGCCGCTCACTTTCTCCCAACGACCCGCTCGGCGAGGAGGGGCAAGTGCGCGTACTCACGGGCGAGCGTCCAACCGAGGAGCGCGAACAGTAAGCGCCGCGCGAGCCGTGAGGCTCAGGGCGAGGCCCACAACGTAGGCAAGTCCCACGAGCACGAGGCCCGTGTCGTTCGTGAGTGCCCCGATCCACGCACCCCCGATTGCAGCGAGACGCAATCGATAGAGATAGGGGAGTTCGTGCGCGAGGCGTCCCCGCCGCACCGCGCCGTAGGTGAGCGCGATTGCCGCGAGTACGGGCGGAATCATGAGGAGCGGCGAATAGAGCATGAGCGGCTCGAGCATGCGCGAGGTGCGATCCGCGAACACCGCCCAGAACTTCGAGGCAGCGCCGAGGGGCGAGCCCTTCTCCACGAGCGTCGCCACGAACTCACCGAGGTGCGTGCGCGAGGCCGCGGGACGCAGGTAGTCGAGAACCCCCGCGAGGGTGAAGACGCCGGCTCCCGCGGCAAGCGCCGCGAGAACATGCCATGGGCGAAGCCGAATGCCGCTGAGGGCGAGGCAGGCCACGAGGGTGACGGGAGCGTAGATGAGGGCACTGCCAGCGTCGGCACCCATGCCTGGTGCGATCGAGCAGAGCCCCACGATCGCACCCGTGCCGCCCACGAACAGCACGCGTGCGAGGCCGGGCCGACGGCCGGTGGTGAAGGCGGGAAGTGCGTGCATGAGCATGCCGGCGCCGAGCGCCCACGCGGCGAGCGTGATGCCCGTGATGTGATTGCTGAGACCGTAGAAGCGCCCCCCGTAAATCGGTTGGTTGCCAAGCAGCGACGTGAAGCTCGCGTGAGAGCCGAGCGCAGCGTCGAGCAAGATCGCGGCCGCGGTCATGAGTGCCGCGAAGGCGGGGGTGAGGAGCCGGCGATTCTGCTCGGGAAGGGCGGAGCCGAGAAGTTTCACGCCCCACGTGAGTGCGGTGCCGAGGATCGCCGTCCCGAGCAGCGTCCAGCCCGCAATCGCGAAGAGTGGGTGGACAGCGAGGTCCACGAGTGCACCGAGGGGGAGGATGCTCGAGGTATAACCCACGGGAATCGCGAGGATCGCAACGTTCGCGACGTGCCTCGCGGCGGGGAAGCGCCGGGCGAGAAGACCCGCGACGAGCAGCACCGCGATGATGGCCCCGAGCAGGGGTGCGAGTGCGTCCTCGGTCTCGCGGGAGGCAAACGTGAGCTCGTGCGCGTGCGCGAGGTGGGTGCCGTGTTCAGCGGGGGTTGCGACGGCTGCCCGGCCCATGCCGACCTGGTCTTTTCCTAGGAGGCTTGCCGCAAGATCGAGGTTCATGACGACGCCGACCTGGCGCGTCGAGGGACTCGTGAGGAACGCCGATCCCCAGCGCGAATCGATGTACACCTGCAGGTTGAGCGGCGTGGGCAGGGAGTCGTAGCCGCGCGTGTGCTCGACTTTGTACGCACGCTCGGGGGAGGGGTTCAGGGAGCCGACGCTCGCGAGCGCAATGTTGCGCTCCCCGCACTCACCGGCGTGCTCCGCGAAGGCGGCATCGATCATGCGCACGCTGCGCTCGTGGTCGATGCGGCTGACGCCATCGCCGGTTGTGACATCGCCGAGATCGACGAGCGAAATGCCGGCCTCGGCGAGGGCCGAGCGGGCGTCGGACCATGCCTTCCCACCCGGGTTGCCGGCCTCTTCCGCTGAGCCTGTGCTTCCGAGTGCAGGGGTGCGCGACCCCGTTGCGAGGGTTTCGAGGCCCTGGCGTTTCGTGGGCATGACCGATTCGCTTGAAAGCGCGAGGCCGGCGGCGCCGGAGTTTTTGGCGAAACACCACAGGGCGGGGGTGTCCTCCTTGGTGATGTCTCCCCACGTGAGCCCGCTCGTGACATAGACCGTGTGCACTTGGCCTTCCGGCGGCGCCGCGTCCTTGCGCACCCCGCCCCAGTAGAGGGACGGGACGAGGATGAGCGCAGCGAGGAGCGCGAGGCACGCGGCGATGAGGCCCGCGCCCACGAGGCGCTCGCGCGCATGAGAGTTCTCGTGCATGGACTCAAGAGTAGCGAGATTGCGCATGCCCGTACTCTTAGGGACATGCGATATGGATTCCTCGGCCCCGAGACGACCTTCACCCACCAGGCGCTTCTGCAGGCGCTCGTGGGTCCGCTTCCCGTGAGGCCTGATGATGGCGAACAGGTCCTCGTGCCCTACCGCAGCGTCGCCGAAGCGATTGGCGACCTCGTCGCGGGCGACGTTGACGCGATGATGGCCCCGATCGAAAACTCGGTTGAGGGCGGCGTGTCGGGCACACTCGATGTGCTCGCCGCCACCGGTGGCATCACGATCGTCGCCGAACAGATCGTTCCCATCACGTTCGTGCTCGCAACGCGTGTGCCCTCGAGCCTCGAAGCTCTCGAAGCGGTGTACTCCCATCCGCACGCCCAGGCGCAGTGCCAGGCCTTCGTGCGCGAAAATCTTCCGAGCGCCTCCCCGCAGCCGGCGCTTTCCACGGCAGCTGCGGCCCACGAAATCGCCGAGCTCGACGAGGGCGATCCCCGCGCCCGCACCGCCGCCGCGATCTGCTCACCTCTCACCGCCGAGCACTTTGGCCTGCACATTCTCGAAAGCGGAATTGAAGACACCAAGGGCGCCGAGACTCGCTTTGTGCTTGTCGAGCGCGACGGTCTCATTCCCGCGCGTACGGGCTCCGACAAAACGACGATTGTGGCGCACCTCGCGCACGACCGCTCCGGCTCGCTCCTCGAAATGCTTGAGGTGCTCAGCTCGAACGGCGTGAACCTCTCACGCATCGAATCGCGCCCCATTGGCGACGCACTAGGCCGGTACTCCTTCTCTCTCGACCTCGAGGGTCACCTCGAGGATCGCCGCGTGGCCTCCGCACTGCGCGGCTTGCACCGCATCTGCTCGCGCCTCGTGTTCCTCGGTTCGTACGGCAGGGCCGACGGTTCTGTGCCCTACGTCGTGGATCACAACGCGGACACCGCCTACGAGGAAGCGCGCTCGTTCGTCTCGAGCCTCGAGGGGCTTATCGCGAGGGACTAGCGATTCTCAGCGACCCGAGCGGATCACGAGTGCGCCCGCATCCACGCGCGTCACGAGATGCGTAGCGTCGCCGAGGTAGTCGCCATCGACCTGCACGGGGAGCGCCTTCGAGGTGCTCACGACAGCCTTGCGGGCCTGGAACGTGCGGTGGTTGGAGATTTTCGCGAGAGTTTTGGGGGCTCCCGGAAGCACGAGCTGGCCGAGAATCTGCGAGAAGCCCGCCGCACCCTTCCAGTCAAGGGCGAGGATCTCGAGTGATCCATTGGAGCGATCCGCGCCAGGCATGAGCGTAATCCCGCCCGGAAGGCGCCCCACGTTGCCGATCATGACGGTGCGGGCCTTGAGTGACTTCACGGAGCGGCCATCGAGTTCGAGGTCGACGCTTTGCCCACGGCCCACGATCTTCTTCGCGCCCGCGACCACGTAGGCGAGCCAGCCCACGGCCTTCTTGAGCTTCGAGTTGGTATTTTCCATGACGACCGCATCGAAGCCGAAGCCCGCGATCACGAGGAAGGGTTCCTCCTTTGCCTCGCGCGCTTCCTCGAGGCCCTCGCCGTGCTTCAAGTACCCGAGGTCGGCCTCGTGTTCCCTTCCCGTGAGTGCGACCCTGATCGCGCCGCGAAGGTTATCGAGAGGGATGTCAAGATTCCGGGCAAAAAGATTGCCCGTGCCCATTGGAAGAATGCCGAGCGCCACGCCAGAGTGCGCGAGTCCCGCCGCCACGAGGCGCACCGTTCCGTCGCCACCGGCCGCAAGGACAACCGAGCAACCGTCGGAAACCGCTTGCTGAGCCTGACCGAAGCCCGGATCCTCCACGCTCGTCTCGTAGAACGAGACCTCTGCGTCCTTATCCGCATGGAAAATCGCGGCGGTGACCTGCCCGCGAAACACGGCGACGTCCTTGAACTTTGACGGGTTTACGACGACCCCAACGTGTTGTTTTTCCACCGCTCCAGCATACGCGGAAGGCGCAGCACTGTACCCTGGAAAACATGATCGATCTTCGACTCCTCCGTGAAAATCCCGACCGTGTGCGCGAGGCCCAAAAGGCGCGCCGACGCGACCCCAAAACTGTTGACGCCGTGCTTGATGCCGACCAGGTCTGGCGTGAGGCCACGCAGTCGTTCGAGTCGCTGCGCGCCGAACAGAAAACCTTTGGCAAGAAGGTCGCCCAGGCGAAGGGTGAAGAAAAGCAGCAGCTCGTCGTGGAAGCGAAGGAATTGAGCCAGAAGGTCAAGGACCTCGAGCAGCGCGCGAGCGAAGCCGAAGCAGCGCGCGATAAGGCGCTGCGCGCCATCCCTAACATCGCCGAAGGCGCTCCCGAGGGTCTCGAGGAAGATTTCGAGGTGCGCGAGACCCACGGTGAGGCACCGAGCTTCGATTTTGAGGTGCGTGACCACCTCGACATCGCCGAGAAACTTAAAGCGATCGACATGCAGCGCGGTGCCAAGGTTTCCGGCTCGCGCTTCTACTTCCTGACGGGAGTGGGCGCTCAGCTCGAGCTCGCGATCCTCAACGCTGCCATTGATAAGGCGACTCGCGCGGGTTTCACGCCCGTCATCACGCCCACGCTCGTTCTTCCCGAAACGATGGATGGCACGGGCTTCCTCGGTGAGCATGCGGATGAGGTCTACCACCTCGATAAGGACGACGACCTTTACCTCGTGGGCACGAGCGAAGTCGCGCTCGCGGGCTACCACCGCGACGAGGTGCTCGACCTCGAAGACGGCCCGATTCGCTATGCCGGCTGGAGCGCGTGCTACCGCCGCGAAGCGGGCAGCTACGGCAAGGACACGCGCGGCATCATTCGCGTGCACCAGTTCCATAAGGTCGAGATGTTCTCGTACTGCAAGCTCGAGGAGTCCTATGAGGAGCACGAGCGCCTGCTCGGTATGGAGCGCGAGATGATGGATCTCATCGACGTTCCCTACCGTGTGATCGATACCGCCGCCGGCGACCTTGGCACATCTGCGGCCCGCAAATTCGACTGTGAGGCGTGGGTTCCAAGCCAGAACACCTATCGCGAGCTCACCTCGACCTCGAACTGCACGCAGTTCCAGGCGCGACGCCTCAATATTCGTGAGCGCGTGGACGGCGCCCTTCGCCCGGTCGCGACGCTCAACGGCACGCTCGGTACCACCCGCTTCATCGTTGCCCTCCTTGAAAACCACCAGCAGGCTGACGGTAGCGTCGTGGTACCCGAAGGGCTCCGCCCCTACCTCGGCGGTCGCGAAGTCTTCGAGGTCAAATGAGCCCCGCGCGCGCTACCAGAGGTTTCGACGAGGAGCACCTTCGCGCCCTCCTCGAGCCGCTTGCGGAGCACCGGGCACTCGTGGGGCTCGACGTTGATGGCACACTTGTGGATCACGCGGGTGTCATGGATCCTCGCGTGCGAAGCGCGCTTCACGCGGTGCGCGAGGCCGGCCACCACGTGGTGATCGCGACCGGGCGTTCGCTGAACACGACCCTCCCGATCGTCCGCCTCGCCGGAGTGACCGACGGGTGGTCGGTGAGTGCAAACGGTGCGGTGACCACGAGGATCACGGGGGAGTCCGACGCTTCCTACGAGATCGTTGAGACCGTCACTTTTGATCCCGAACCTGCGCTGCGCGCGATGTATCAGGCGGTTCCTACCGCGCGCTTTGCGATCGAGCGCGTGAGCGGCGGCTTCATTGGGACCGAGAGCTTTGATGATCTCGACTTCGGCATCCAGGCGGAGCCCGCGAGCATCGATGAGCTTTTCGAGGCGAAGGAAGCGGTGCGCGTTGTCGTGACCGCGCCCGATATTCCGCTCGACGAGTTTGCGCGCATCGTTGAGCGCGCGGGAGTGAGCGGCTGCGAATACGCCGTCGGGTGGTCGAGTTGGCTTGATATGTCGGCACCCGGAACCACGAAGGCGAGTGCTCTTGAGTCGCTGAGAAAGCGCCTTGGCGTGGACCCCGAGCACACCGTGACCGTGGGCGATGGCTCGAACGATGTCGAGATGCTTGACTGGGCGGCCGTCGGCGTGGCGATGGGGCAGGCGAGCGAGCGCGTGAAGTCGTATGCCGATGCGGAAACGCGTGATATCGATGAGCACGGGGCGGAGCTTGTGCTGCGCCACCTGGTCTCCGCTTAACCCCGGCCCCGCCCAGGCGGTCCCCAACCATCCCGCCCGTGCCCACCTACCGTTGAGGGTGGAGAAAAACGACGCGATGGGGCTGATTCGGGATTGCCTAGCCTGTTTTCTCCACCCTGATCGCGAGAGGGTAGGATGTACGGGCGCCTCGCTGCAGGGGCGCAAGGAGAGTTGACAGAGCGGCCGAATGTGGCGGTCTTGAAAACCGCTGTGCAGCAACCCTGCACCAAGGGTTCAAATCCCTTACTCTCCGCCCGATGCCGCACGCTCGAGCGTGCGACCCGCCCCGTTTTGGGCGCGCACGAAGCGTACCCAAAACGGGGCTTTCGCTTTTCTCACCCCAGCCGTCGATACGATCAAGGAACCCCAGTTCCTACGTGAAAGAGAGCCCCGTGAACGTCAAACTTGCGCCGGGCGATAAGGCCCCCGACTTTGATCTTCCGCTCGCTGGTGGCGGTCGCATCACCCTTGCGGACCTCGCGGGTGAAAGCGCCCTCATATGGTTCTACCCCGCGGCGGGTACCTCCCTGTGCACTCGTCAGGCACGCGACCTTCGCGATCACGCCGAAGAACTCACCGCGAGCGGGGCGCGCATTCTTGGCATTTCCCCCGATCCCATTGACAAGGTTGAGGAGTTCGTGGAGAAAGAGGGACTCCCGTTTGCTATGGCCGCCGATGAAGGTCATGCCGTCATGGAGGCGTACGGCGCATGGGGCGAAAAGAACATGTACGGCGTGAAAAAGATGGGCGTGATCCGCTCGAGCTTCGTGATCGATGCGCATGGCGTGCTCACCGCCGTGAAGTACCGCGTGGGCACGCCCAAGCATGTGGAATTCGTGCGAAATGCTTTGAATCTCGAGACGCAAGTGTGACGGCGAGCTCAAAAACCTGAGAGTGGTCGTCAGAGAGGGATGTTAGGTTTATCCGCGTTCCTTCTTGGACCGAAAGGACACCACGAGGGACGAGACTTCAGGCCCGCCGGTCCTGACCAACACGAAAGGTTGACGATGTCCACTTTCATGCGCAAGACCCGTTCGTTGTCCGTCATCGCCGCCGCTGGCGTTCTCGCTTTCGGCCTCGCAGGCTGTGGTGCCTCTAACGAAGCAAAGAAGGATGATTCCGCTTCGAAGGAGACCACGACCGCCCCAGAAACCACGGAGGAGTCCGCGTCGAGCGAGACCTCTGACGCGGCAACTGATGAGGCTTCGGACTCCGAGAGTAGCGCCGTCAAGGGTGACGACGTTGGCTCGAGCGTTCACGGCACGCCCGTAGAGCTTGACGAGACCCCCTTCACGGAGGAAGACAAGCAGAAGGGCGCACAGATTGTGGCCGACTTCTTCACCAGCACGCTGGACAAGAAGTTCGAAGACGCGTGCCCCAATATGGTGGCGAGGAACGGTGACGCCTACGAGCGCATGGATACGGATGAGATCCGCAAGCAGTGCGCTGATCAGAACGAGAAAGTTCTCTCCACGCAGGGCATCTCTGAGGAACAGGCTCAGCAGATGAAGCAGATCATTACGCCAGAGAATCTTGAAATTCAGCCCAATGGCGACGGCACTGCCAAAGTCATGCTCCAGGGCCAGGATCTTGGTATCTCACTTCTCAAGGTGAAGGGTGAGGGCCCGCTCATCGACATGAGGAACCTGTCCTGATTGGCTCCACGGTTCGGGGCACTCACCCGAGCTGATGTGAGAGAAGAATGATGCCTGGGTGGCTCGGTAGTTCTTTCTACCGAGCCACCTTCGCTTTTTAATGCCGCCAGTTCTCTATGCGCACGCGGCCGTCGTTTTCTCGGGAGCGGGGGTGCAGGCTGAAAACACTTGTGTGGGCGCTTCGAGGGATGCGCCAGGAACGACCGTTACGTTAGCCCCATGTGATCCCCAGGCGCGACGCACGCCTCACCTATGCGAAAGGTCCTCATGGTCACCCCATTCCGTATGAAGCGCTCGATCTCCGCAGCAACCGCGGCGGGGGCACTCCGGGCTCAGACACCGGCGGGATAGGGAGTGGCGGACTCCCGGCAGGTATGGGCGAGCCTGTCGAGGTTGACCCCACGCCCCTCACCGATCAGGAAAAGGAGCAGGGCAAGCAAATGATGGCCGACCTTCTCGTGGCAATGACCACGGGTAAGGATCTCAGCGCGATCTGTGACATGACCGTTTTCAAAAATCCTGACGGGACGATGTACCGCATGGATTCGACGCCCGAGTTACGCGACCAGTGTGTTCAAGCCTTCGGGTCATTTTCGGGCCAGGGTCAAGACGGTGGCGGAGTCGACACAGGCATGACCGAGGAGCAGGCCAAGTCGATGTTCAATCCTGCCGCCTTCGAGCTGAAGGACAACGGAGACGGCACCTTCACCTTGTTGATGGCCGGCCAACCCCTCGGTTTCACAGTTCTAAAAATTAAGGACGGCGGCGTTCGCCTCATGGCCGATGCGTCATAGCCCCGTGCATTGAAGATCTTCCGGAGCGCCCAGAAGAAGACCCACATGCGGACAACGAAGCGCATTGCTTGAATCGCCACGGAGGCACATTCATGAATCTCATCCGCACACGACGCCTCCTTGCCCCTCTTTTTGCGGCGGCCCTCACGGCCGCCAGTCTCGCCGGGTGCGGGGCCCTCACTTCCTCCAAAGATGAGGGCAACCCGTCGAGTTCCGCAACCGCGTCAGGCGCGCAGCCGTCGGACGCTCCGAGCCCCGCACCCACAACCGCGCCGGCGCCCGGCCCAGCAACCTCGACACCCGCGCCCCCGAACCCTGGCTCGAGTGGCGGCGCTGCACCTCAACCGGCACCGCCCACCATCGCAGGCCCCGTCCCAGCACCAGCGCCAGCCCCGGCACCTGCCCCGGGACCGCAGGATCCGAACGCGAGTGGGACACAAATACTCAAGCCCAGCCTCACTCCCTTCACTGAAGAGGAGAAACAGCAGGCAGTGAAGATCACCATCACGTATACGCAAGCGCGCCTGGATTCGAACTGGGCCGTCGCGTGTGAACTCGCGGCCGCCGAGTCCAACGGCGGCTATTTTGTGCTCGAAAACCAGGTTGAGAAAAACGCGTGCGTGAGGGCGGCGAGCCAGCAAGTTGCGCCTATGGACCCCAATAAGGCGAACGCCACGCGCGAGGCGCTCAACGGTGCCGCCTTCACGGTCGAGGAACGTGGCGACGGTACAGCCGCCGTCAAGAGCGAAGAACTCGGCATGGGCTTCAACGTCGTCAAGCTTGAAGGCAAGGGTATTTACATCAAGCCTTGAGGATGAGGCCCGCGCAATGTGGGACGCGCCGCGAAAGATTTGAGCCGCTCGAGGAAGTTCGGTAGGCTGACTCAGCGCCTAACGCGCAAGGAGACGTGGCAGAGTGGCCGAATGCGCTCCCCTGCTAAGGGAGTAGGCGGTGTAGAGCCGCCTCGGAGGTTCAAATCCTCTCGTCTCCGCATCCAGGCATCGCCCCCGTTCGTCCGTGTGCGAACGGGGGCGATGCTTTTTGATTGCACTGGTCAGCGGCGGCCGGAAGAATGTCGTAAGGGTCGGGAAGTTTGTCTCAGCGGGAGCGATATCGCGCGCGTTCGCGAATCAAGACATGAGCCGGACGCCCGACGGCACCTTCACTCCGTCGAATCTCAAAGCTTACGGTGAGTATCGCCTGGGAAGTGCCGAAGCTTCCCTTCGCTGGTTGTCCGAGGCTACTGCTCGTGGGTACGGGCGAGTTCGGCAAAGACCCCGTTAAGCTCAAGAAGTTCGTCATAGGTGCCTTGCTCGACAATTCTTCCCTTGTCGACAACCACGATGCGATCGGCGTGACGTACGGTTGTGAGTCGGTGCGCGATGACGATGCGGGTAGCGTTGATGAGGCGCATCGCATGGGTGATCCGCTCCTGCGTGGGATTGTCGAGCGCACTCGTCGCCTCGTCGAACAGAATCATGCGTGGTTTTGAGATGAGCGTGCGCGCAATAAGCAGGCGTTGGCGCTGACCACCAGATAGCCCTTCGCCACCGGGGGAGACACGGGTTGCGAGCTTCATCGGCATATCTCGGATGTCATCGGCAATACCGGCCATTTCTGCGGCCTCCCATACATCGTCATCAGTGAAGGAGCCCGAAGAAATGATGTTCTCGCGGATACTGCCAGGCATGACATCGGTGTCTTGCATAACAATGCCGAACTGGCGACGAACTGCCGCCGCGTCGAGCTCGGAAAGGTCCTGACCGTCGAGAAGTACGCTTCCCTGGGTCGGTCGGTCGAATCCGAGAATGAGGCGCATAAGTGTCGATTTTCCGGAGCCAGACGGTCCAACAATGCCGATGAACTCACCTGGAGCGACATCGAGATTGATGCCATCGAGCACGAGCGGGCCGTCGCTTCGATATCTAAACGATACGTTCGAGAAGGCGACCGCGCCGGAAAGGTCGCCTGGTTGCACCTGGTCGGGCCCAGTTTCCGGAAGTTCATCGAGAATCGCGTAAGTCGCCGATAGCTGGGGAACTGCCGGAGACACGAGTGCGAAGGATTTGAGGACCTGGGCGAGTGAGTTCGTGACGATTCCGAGTGCGACGAGGAAAGATAGGAGATCCTGTGTCGGGGGTGTTCTGTGCATGAGCGAACCAGAGGCGACAACCGTGAGTATCGAGAGAGTCGGCAAGAGTGCAGCGAAAGTGGCGATCTTATCGTTCTCACTTTGCGCCTTCATGAGGTGCTCAACCTGGCGGCGCTGTACGGCTGCGAAGCGGGTGAGCGCGCGCATCTGAGCACCGGCAGCGCGTAGCTTTGGCATGGTCTGCAGGAGCGAGTAGGAGAGTGCCTTCAGCTCCATCTCTACCTCGAATGCGGTCGCACGATGCTTGAGCTCACGCCGTGCCGGAACAGCGGTGAGAACCAAGCAGACTAGAAGAACGCAAGTGACAGGAAATGCAAGTGAGGTCGAGATCCACCACAGCAGTATCGTGTTTGCTATTCCGACCACCGCAAGGGGGAGGAGCGAAGAAAATGCCATTGAGATCTGCTCTTGTGCGCGGCGAAGGCCAAGCACGACGGTGGCGAGAGCTCCCGGGGCCTCCCTTTCAAAAAA
This sequence comes from Dermabacter indicis, assembly GCA_001403775.1. Lineage (GTDB taxonomy): Bacteria > Actinomycetota > Actinomycetes > Actinomycetales > Dermabacteraceae > Dermabacter > Dermabacter indicis. The sequence continues at coordinate 254,638 of CYUG01000017.1, read as the reverse complement.
TCCCACGGGAAGGCGTAACAGGTGCATCCACAGCGCCGTGCCCGTACGTTCTCCAAGATGCCCTCGAAGCCTGTGCAATGTGAGTACCTGCGTGAGTTGAAGCGAGGCTCCAACCACCGCAGTCAGGATCAAGCACAGTCCCGCGAGAATGATGAGGTTGCGCTCGCCTCGTTCGGCGAGAGCGCCTAGAACGGTGCCGGTGAGAAGCGGGGGAAGGGTTCCGACGGCGCCCACGAGTACAGTTGTGAGTATGAGGCGCACCATGTCGCCTCGGGCACCTTTCATGCCGAACCCAAACAGGCCGCGAAGGCTGGTGCCCGCACTGATCCCCGGATATGGAGCGAACGCCGTGCGGCGCAGTTTCGTGTGATTTTCGCCCGTGACCCGCACGGGCTCGCTTTCCTGAGGGAACCACGCGATGTAGCCGCCGTCGTTAGGCTCGAGAGCGACCGGCGTGCGTTCGCGCCCCCACGTTCCCACGAGAGGTCCCATAGATTCATTCCACCAGTTACCTTCGAGGCGAAGCATCCTCAAACGGATCCATCCCACGCCACTCAGTTCACCGAAGGATTGACATTTTGAAAGCGCTGGGATGAGCTGAGCCGGGACCTCACGTACTGACGGGTCGCGGTGGAAGGCGCGCAAGACTGCGGTCAGATATCCAGTCCGATCGGAGGGGTGGGTTGTGCGCCCCTCGGATTCAAGTGCTATAAGATCTGCGGCGTCGCGAATCTCGCCGAGCGCTATAGCATCGCGATGGCGCGAATCATCGATTGCGCTGCGTCGCCGAGAGGCCGTTCGTTCGGCAGCACGGTCGACCCCGTAAAGGAAGCGGGTCCAATGGATAGCGAGGATCGCTGAGGCATTTGGTTCGGTGAGCAGTCTTTCCGTGTCGATAACCGTGAGCCGGGACGTACCGGATGTCGCCGTAACCCAATCGTTTCGGCGAACACAGAACCAGTCGTCAGTGCTGTAGGACCATGCGGCGGCTCCGTGCCCCTCGAGACTGCCCTCGAGACGCTTCATCCATACCGTGCCATCGACGGGTCGCGCGGGGCGACCTGACTTTAGCTCCACGGTGTTGCCCGCTTCAACAGGGTCGAAGTCCTGGGGAGGAAGAGCATCGCTTAGTGGGGGCGTGAGTCGTGAGAGCGCGCCTTGGACCCCACGCAGGAGCTCATCGGCAGAGAGCGAGTCATCATCCGGGCTGATCAGAACGGCACTCGAGTCATGCTGCGGGCGGCACACAAATGAATGGAAAGGTCCCGAAGCGGGCCCGGTAAGAATGTCTCCCGCTTCGAGGCGACCGAGAGATACCCACGCCCCTCGCGGCTCATCGTCGTCGAGCGGGACACCGAAGACATCGATCGTTCCGGCCTCGACCAGAAGGTTCATGCGGGGAGCGCTGAGTACGAAAATGCCCCCCTCCCAGGTGATCTCTTGCCGATTCGTGGTCGTTGTCGAGTTGGATTTCACAAGAGTCATGCAGGCTGCTCCTCGTCGGCATGAGCATAAAGCGATGCGTAGGCACCATCGAGAGCGATGAGGTCGTGGTGATGACCGCTCTCCACCACTTTTCCGTGATCGAGAACGACGATTCGGTCGGCGTCGACCACGGTTGAAAGCCGGTGAGCGATAATCACGAGGGTGCAACCTCGGCGTTTAAGGTTGTCCATGATCGAGGCCTCGGTGCGTTGATCCAGCGCGCTCGTCGCTTCATCGAGGATCACCAGACTAGGGTTTTGAGTGAGTGCCCGAGCGAGCTCGAGGCGTTGGCGCTGCCCTCCCGAGAAATTCTTCCCCCCGTCTGCAACGTGTGCGTCGAGACCACCAGCACGTTGATTGACTTCGTCGAGGATCTCAGCGTCTTCGAGCGCAGCGATGAGGGACTTCTCCTCGATTGAATCGTCCCAGAGGCTCACGTTTTCGCGAACGGTACCCCCGTAAAGGGTGATCGACTGGTCGATGTAGGCCACCGCGCGTGTGACGCTATGAGGGTCGAGATCTTCGCGTGCTTTCCCGTCGAGAAGGACCTCACCACTCGTCGTCGAAGTGAGGCCCGCAATGATGCGCCCCAGCGTGGATTTACCAGAGCCGGAGGAACCGACGAGTGCGACGCGTGAGCCAGGTCGGACGATGAGCGAGACATCCTCGAGGAATGGCACGTTTCCATCGAAAGCGAACGTGACGTTACGAAGTTCGAGAGCGCCGCTCAGCATGACCGATTCCGAACTGGGACTCGTCTCCCACACCTCGTCGTCGGCGTAGTCAGTAACGTCTCGAAGCCGCCGCATATCCGCATCCAGATTCTGGAGCCTCGAGGCTTGTCCTATGAGTTGTTGAACGGGTGCGCTGAACGACGAAAAAATCGTGAGAAACGCGAACAGAAGACCGATCGATAATGCGCCGTCGAGGAGCCGCGTGCCGCCCACGATCACAATGATCGCAGTGGTGAGGCTCGTGAGTAGAGTCGGTGCGAGAGTGATCTGGGCGAGCATGACGCTCAAACGCTGATTCTCGCGCGTGCAGTGTGCGAGGAAACCCGACCAACGAGAGAATGCAGAATCCTCGAGGCCATTACCTTTGATTGAAGTGATGGCGCCGATTGACTGCATTGTGGACGACGCGAGAGAAGCTTCTTTTGCGAGGAGCGCTTGCATAGCATCGTGCTGTTTCGTGAGGAGGAGGCGCAGAAGAAAAATCTGGATGACAGACGATGCCACACACACGAGAGCCATGAGCGGGTCAAGAATGAAAAGCGTGAACCCGTAGGAAATGACGAGAAGGAGCGAGGAGACAGTCACGACCACCTCGCGAATCACGACTTGAGCGACGCGGGAATTGCTCATGAGGCGCTCGGTGAGGTCGCCAGGGTTCCTCTGGAGGAAGAATGCCATGGGCTTTCGCAAAAGACCGCGGAGAAACCGCGTGGTTCCGGAAAGTGTGAGCCGAGCTTCTGAGCGGCGAAGCTGGACAAGCTGCACGTGGGCCATGAGAGCACTGAGCACAACCGCGAGGGCGAGAGCGAGAATTACCCAGCTGCTCAGATCGCTACCGCGATCGATCCAAAGACGAGCAATGAAAGGTGCCGCAAGTCCCGGAACGATCATGATGAGAGTAGCGAGGCACGCAAGGATAAGGGAGCGGCCGGACTGGGTGACGCGCTCGACAATATCGGGCCCAAGCCGCACCGGTGCGCCCCGTTTCTCAAAACCCTCGCCAGGAACAAGGTCGATGACGACCCCCGTGAAGGACTCTTCGATTTCATGCCACGCGATGAGTCGGCGACCGATCGCCGGATCATTCACTCGCGCGACACGGTTCTTGCCCTTGCCCTTGACCCCTTCGAGAACCATGAAGTGCTGAAAGGCCCAATGGATGATCACCGGATGATCGATTTGGGCGAGATCGTCAGTATCGGCGAGCTTGCCGCCACCTTCGAGGTCGTAGCTTTGAGCGGCGCGGACGATGCTCGCGGCATTGGCTCCGTCACGCGTGACCGAGCAAGCGATACGGAGATCCTCGAGAGGTTCGTGCCGACCGTAGTAGCCGAGGATGATACCGAGGCTTGCAGCGCCGCACTCGGACGCCTCCATTTGAAGAAGCGTGGGGGTTGCAGTCTTTGCCATGATGCTCACCCCTGGAAGAGCAGGCTAATCGGGGCAACGGTGCCCAAGCGGATTTCCGCCTGCACCTCGGTCTGTGTATGAAGTGGTTGGGGAGGACCGCTTGTGCTTGTCCAGGCGTACCCACTTTGCGTGGAGGAACGCTCATCGAGTTCGATCGTGACGAGTGTCGGCGGAACTTCGGCGCCGGTTCCTGCCTGTTCAATGGGGAATGGAGCGACATTACGCACGTGCCCTACAAGCATCCCAAATTGCCGGGGATTGACGCCAGAGACGCTGAGAAGCACTTCCTGCCCGGGTTCCACACGGCTAATGTCGCTCGCGGGCACGAGCACTTCCGCCACCAAGCGTTGGTTTGGTTTCCAATCCTTTTCGAGGACCGCTACTTCAGCACCCTGCTGCAAGAATCCTCCCTCGGAGAGGGAGAGCGACGTCACTCGCCCTTTCGACGGAGCCTCAACTTTCTGCTCGTGTCCATTCCCCGTGATGATGGTGGCGATTGCGTCACCTTTATCGATGACATCACCAGGTTTGGCGAGGACTTCTGCCACGGTGCCCGAGACGTTGCTGGAGATGCCCATCGTGCCACCTGGATTGACCAGTGACCCGGAGCAATCAACTGACATCGGAAGTCGCCCCGCGATTCCCCAGCTAATCACCGCGACGACTGCGAAAAGACAGACGAAGACTGCTACCCAGCCACGAGGCGACGCGAGGACGACCGGGGAGTCGAGTTCGTCGGGGTCACGTTGCTTGGCGAGCGCCCTGAAGCGATACATCATGAGGCGTCTCCTTCGTCATCCGAATCCTTGGCAATTTTGGCAGTCGAAACTCGCCCAAGAGTCATCTCACCTACGACACCTTCGACATGCGGATCGATTCCCGTAACTTCAGAGAAAAGTGAGGTGGCGCCGCCTCCGAGCACGCATGTCCCGAGACCGAGGGAAGTGGCAACGAGCTGCATAGCTTCGTGAATCACCCCAGTGTGTTTAAGGATGAGACCGTAGGCGACCGACTCGTATTTCCACATGAGTCGTGCGAAACGCGCGGTCTGGAGGACTGTCATGGGCGGGGCATCGCCCACGCTCATGGCCGCGGTATTGGCGAGGAGAGCGTCGGCCCCTTGAGCTCCTGCGATTTGCTCTAACGTGTGAGTGAGGCAGTCATAGTGCCAGAGGCCGGCACTCAATGTTCCTTCTTTCACCGCACTCGAGTGGACTGCCACCCAGGTTTCTCCTTCATGAATGGATCCTCCTGCGGGCACTGACTTATCGAGTACCTCGGTGCCCTTGTCATCACGAAACACGCGTCGAGCACGAACCGTGTGGCCGAGCAGGTCGCTGAGCTCGTCGATTGTGATTGCTCCGTCAAACGTGCGTGTTGAATGCCGCTGAGCCATAGCAGTTTCGAGTGTGATTGCGGGAAGAGAGCGGGGGACCGGAAGCTTAACCCGTTCTAGAACGCGAGCTTCTTTCCACGCCGCACGTGGACCTGAGCCCTCATGGGGGCGGGTGCCGCCATACGCACCTTGACTGCTCGCCTCACGCGTACGCTCGTGAAACAGCAGGTCAACTGCATCCCACCACGGCCAGTTATCGGTTACTTCCGTGCTTGAAAGAATCCCCGCGCGTTCCGCAAATTCGAGGACTTCCTTTGGCCATGCCTGTGGATTGGTGGCCGGAAGCGCTTCTGAGACCCACAGACTCGCGCGGGCGAGGCCAACGTCAGCCACCCATCCCTTGACAGAGTGACCACCCTGCCCCCGCACCTCGCGTCTCATGACAGTGCGCGGATCCAATTCCGACGGCTCCTCGTCACCGGCCGTGCCTTCCTTCGACGCGTCGGGGACCTGAATTCGCCCCTTGTGTCGAAGTTCCGCGACCAGGGCCCCCTCATGGTCAATGAGACATTCGTGCAAGACGCCCCGCCTCGTGAGGAGTAAAAGAACCGTCGGAAGCGAGCTTGCCGATTTCAGAGCCTCGACACCCTGAGCGTTCTCGAGGATTGTCTGGGTGAGAGCAGAGGTGGTCGCCGGGCCAGCGTTGAGGGCGAGCAACGCAACCGCGATTGCGTCGGTCGCGGCAGGGATGATCCGCTCCGCACCGGGGAGGCTGAGCCGCACGCGCGGTCCGCGATCTGGATCAAGGCGATGCCGTGAGGGGAGGCAGTACGCCCTTGCGAGCGTGGGGGCCTCTTGCGTCGTGGGGGCTGCGAAGGTCACAGAGTTCTCTTTTCGGGAGAGCGGTCGGCGTTTAGAAGAACACGCCGCGAGGGTTGATGTTGTCTTCAGCCGTTGGCTTTTCGAGCCAGCCGAGGGCTACTGGAACGTCGTAGATTCGCCCGGGCCCCGTGCGGCGCCAGAAGTGCCGAAGCCCGGGGGCAATCACTTTCGCAACGGCAAGCTCGATGCCCGGCCGAGACTGGTTGACAACCAAGGTGTCGATGTCGTGGGCCTTGAGGTCATTGACGATGCCTGAGACCAGGTGATCGAGACGTTTCGTTGCGGGCCACTGAAAATCGGAAGCGCTTATGGACGTCGCAGAAGGGGCCACCCAAGGTTCGTTTTCGCACGTGGCCGTGGTGCACCAATCGAGCGTGGCTTCGTCATCAGTGCGGTAGAGCGTGTTGCCCTTGTCGTCGCGACGCTGCACGAACGGAAGGAACTGATTGAGCTCGGTGAGCGAACGCATGAGGGCGATCTTGGGGTCGGGGTGCGCGCCAAAGCCCACCATGATGTCTTCAACCTCGTGATCCCTTCGCGAAAATGCAGCAAACACGGGCATCTGAAGATCTGTGCGCAAGTCAAGAACCCAAAGGTTTCGCTCCTGAGAGGCGTAGAAGTCCCGCAGGCGGTCGATGTAAGGCTCGTTGAACGAGTCAAGGTCGATGCCGGGGCGCTGCACGCGGTTGAACCACCAAAGCGCGACGGCATCTCGCTCCACGAGCTCGCATAGCCCCTGAAGCACGGCCTCCTCGAGCGTGTTACCCGAGGCGCCACCGTTAGAGTCAGCGAAGGCGTAGGTGTGCTCTTCGAGGTCGGGGTGCCCGAACCAGCAATATCCGGATGGGACGAGCACACTCGAGCCGTCCGTGAGGGAGCGTGCTGCCGTAAAGTCGATCGGGCGGGATTCGTCGAACGGATCAGGGATCCGCTGGAGGCGGTGCCGCGGGTCCTCGTTCAGTTCCTTGCGGTGTTCATATTGCCAAGGCGAGTAATGAAGCAGCGAGTTCGGGTGAACGGCGCGGTCGGCAACCTCACTGTACGGAGCACGGATAGCGGCCGGCCTACCGTCGTAGACACCATTGTGGCGCTCGATAGCCTCGCACATCGCTGAAGCCTTCGCTTGCGTTCGAGAACGCCCTTTGCCGCCGGACTGACCGCGCATGTTGTCGCGCAGAAGCCGAAGATTGTCGTTGACCATCGCGAAGTTGTGCCCTGCCGCGTACGAATGGGCGATGCCGGTCGTACTCGAATCCATATCGAGGCTTTCAAGACGCGAAACCGCGCCGACGAGCGGAGAGATATGCGGACTCAAGCGGTCGACCGTGACGTCAGCTTCGCACACGCGGTAGCCGCCGTCGTCCGTCGAAGCCGCGGACACAGGCTCGAGCGTGACCGCATCTGTTTCAACACGCGGTGTTCCACAACGTGCGCATCCTCCCGAGGGGGCAATAATGTGAGAGCGCTGCTCGAGAGTGGAATGAGACATTGTCAAAAATGCGTTGTGAAGCGCGGTATTTTCGGTTTGCTTAGTGCGCCAGTGATCGAGAGCAACAAGCATCGAGGCTTCGATGAGAGCCGTTGCTGCCGGTGCGAGACCCGCGGGTCGCACTTCTGGATAGCTGTTACGACGATTCGCAAGATAGCGCTCGGTTTGCCTGTTACTTACGAGTCGCTCGTTCACGCAGTGCCAGCACACGGAGTCATCGGTCCCGAATTCGGGACCGATCCACGCCTCGCCGCCCCACGGCTTGAGAACAAGCCATGGTGCCTCGGCATGTGAACGTCCATCGTCGATCGTTCCAAGTCGCGGATCACAATAGTCCTCGCATAGAACAACGAGAGGAGTTGAGCTAGGCACAGCCGAAGCTTCGGAAGGCTCAACAATCGTCACAGACCAGTGCTGCAACCTAGCCGCATTCGCGAGACGCGAGACGAGCTCTTGTACTTCCGCAGAGTCGCGCGTACTCGTCAGGGCACAAAGAGCCACGTCCCGCTCTTCGGTACGAGAACTCTCCGATTCTCCGCGGGACTCCCAATACTCGGCTTCGCCACCCTCGATGGGAGGAGCTGAAACAAGGTGTCCCGCCTGGGCGAGACGAGTCATCCCTCTGAAGGCTTCTGTCGGCCCCACAGTGGCCGCAGCTGCAATGACGACCTCCTGGGCAGTGCGCTTGCCATCGATCGCAAGCGCGATCTCGGCCGCAGCACGATCATCGACGAGGAAGCGTGAGCCCTCATTGAGGATGAAAAGGTGGGAATTATCGACCACATCGAAACGGCGGCCGGAGCGGAACCGGAGGGGGTGCATGTCACTCCTTGGAGATGTCGGGAAAGAGGCTCTTACCAACGTTGACCGCGGTTGAGCAGGACGCCGGCGACGAGTGCGGCGACACCGACACAGCCGAAGATGATCCCCGTTGTCACCGCCGCGGGCTGTGCGAGGAGATTGACAACCATGAGCACGATGCCCACAGCAGCGGTAATAAAGAGGAATATCGAAATGAACATCTTGAGGTTCTTGTTCATCTTTTCTCCTTTGTGGTGTTTTTTTAGTTGGTTTGGACTGCTAGTTGGTCGATATTTCACGGCTGTTGCAAGGCTTGCGTGCAGCCAGAATGTGGATGTTGATGGAGAGGCTGGCGTCTGGCGCGGCTCGCCACCGGCGGTAAGCAGCCGTAAGGAGCGCGAGATCGTCGAGATTGATGGCGCCGGTTGCTACTTGCCGTGCCCAGCGGTCGGGACGAATATGGACATCGAGCGCGTCAAGGCCAACGTCGGTTGAGCTGACGGTCTCGCGAAGACGTGAGACATGGTCGAAACCAATTTCGGTGAGCCGCTTCTGGAGTAAATCGAGCCCGCATCGGTTACCCCCGCGACTGAGCTGATCGCGAGCGATCCTCGCATGGATAGCCCCTAGCGAGGGAAAAGCCGGGTGGACAGTGCCCCAGTCGGCATCGTCGACGTCGACAATGATGAGGGCTCCACCTTCCGTAAGGGCGTCCTCTGCCTTTTTGAGCAGTGTTGCGGCAGCCTCGCTCTCGAGGTGCTGGAGAACATGCCGTACAACAACGAGGTCAAAATGCTCGTTTGGAAGGCTTTCGCTACCGAGGTGCAGTCTGCTGACGTTCGCTTGAGAGAGGAATTCCGGGGAAAGGTCCGCACATACAACTTCGGCAGAAGACCAGTACCTGGCCATGATGTCGCTGAATGCGCCTGTGCCGCCGCCTAGATCGAGCACGGCGTATGGTGGAGTAGAGATCCCCTGCTCCACGCGATATTGCTCGATGAGTTGCAGTTCGGCGGCGCCGGTGGAGCGAGCTTGCTCGCGAAGGCGTACGGTTTCCGCGGCAATCCCGGTCGCGCCGCCTGCGGTTGGTACATAGCTCGTACTCATGCAGCACCCACCTCCGCCTTCGCGTGATCGATCGTGAGTTTCCCACCGTCGATCGGGCGTAACGTGACCAGGGCTTCGGGATCAGGCATCGGCCCGGAACGCCCGAACCGAAGGTGCATTGAGAGAGTTGCGAGAGTGAGGATTCCTTCGAGCTCCGCGAGGTGTTGACCAATACACAGGCGCTCGCCGCCGCCGAATGGAAAGTAAGCGAATTGGTGAGATGCATTCTCGCGTTTTGGGTCGAAAATGTCCGGATCTGCCCAAAAGCGTGGATCCCTATGAAGTAGATACTGGCTGAAGGTCACGAGTTCTCCGGTATTGAGCTTGCACCCATTCAGATCGAGGTTCTCCGTGGCGGTCCTCGACATGAGCCAAATCGGTGGGTGGAGCCGAAGCGCTTCTCGAAAGACCTTGCCGGCGAGACTGAGGTGAGGGAGATGCTCGGCTTTCAGTACCCCTCCCTGGGCGACAGCGCGTGCCTCGTGCTCGAGCGCCTCTTGGAGGTCGGGCCGGGAACCGAGTTCAAGGAGAGCCCAGCACAACACTTTGGCCGTGGTTTCGTGCCCGGCCATGATGAGTGTGAGCACTTGATCGTGAATCTCGTGTCCGTTCTGGGCCTGCTTGAGTCCGTTGAGGAAAGCAACCGACGAGTTCGCACCTGCACCGAACGCAGCAATGAGCGCATCGGTAATACCGTGGAGGATGGTCGCTGCTCGCTCATAGGCAAGATTCGAAGTTGCGTCCCCCGCACGTGGATCGCCGTGTCCGAGCCGTGCGTTGACATCCTGAACAGCCGAGCCGAATCCGGTACCAAGCTGCGGAAGGTCCATACCGAAGATGGCACGCACGAGGACGCTTAAGGTGAAGCTCGAGAGCTCATGCTCGACTCGGGTCTCTGACTTTTTCATGATGGAACTGCGCCATGAACTGATCAGTTCATCAGCCGCATCGGTGATGACGTGATCAAAAGCAGCGACGCGGGCGCGCCGAAACAGCGGCGCGAGTGCGATCCGTTGGCGACGCCAGGATTCGCCGGTTGCCGTAAGAAGTCCGTCACCGAGAAGCGGCGCGAGCATGGCTTCGTCAGGTGTGTGTTGCTTTGACATGACCCGGCTGTTTGACCGAAGGGCACCCTGGACGAGATCGGGGTGATTGAGAAGCACCACGCTGTGGCCGTCCACTTTGTAGCGCAAGACGTCGACGATTCCATCAGAGAGGCGGGTGGTTTTCATGAGGAACTGCAAGGGGGAATCGCGCACCGTGGAGAGTGAAAGATCGCCGAGGCTGGATTCACGCATGGCTCCCCCTCTCTGATCGGAGGAAATCTCGAATGTAGGACGCGCACTGTGCGGGGTCTTCAAGGAAGGGAAGGTGCCCTGTCTTGGTGATTGTCTCGAGCATGGCCCCGGGGATCAGATGCTTGAGCGTGGCTCCATTGCGCACGAACTGTGGCATGTCGGCATCGCCTACGAGGACAAGAGTGCGGGCTTTGATCGTCGCAAGGTCGCGGTCATCGTGTGACGCATGCTGGATCCGCGCCATGGAACCTGAAGCGATCTCAGACCAGGTGTGCTTCTCAATAATGCGTCGCAAACTTTCGAAGAGATAAGGGTGGTTGCGCGCCCCAGTAAAAATCTCCGGTGGCTCTTGCATCCAGCGTTCGGCGAGCAACGAGTGATCTGCTCCAATGCGGTTCATAAGCATGAGCTCGCGCATGCGGGTCGCGGCTTCAGGTGAGTCGGAGCGGCCCGCGATTGTTGGCGCCCCCACGATTAGGGTGTCGAGAGTATCGCCCGCAACGATCGCGGCTTCAAGTGCTACCTCACTTCCGAAACTCAGAGCGGCGAGATCTCCTGACTCGTTCTCAGCCACCACCTCAAGCACCGCTTCCGCGAGGTCGCGCAAGGTAGCGCCCTTGGGGAAATCTGGACTTGCGCCGTGACCCCAAAGATCGACGCCCACGTGTGTGCAGTCAGGAAAGAGATCCCACAGGTCAGTCCAGATCTCGGAGGACATTGTGTAGCCGTGAAGCCACGTGATGGTGCGGGCTTGAGACGTGATAGTTGCTGGAGCTTTTGCCGGGCGCACGACGGCGTGGAGGCGACTTTTCGAACGCGACACTGCTCTCCTCGCTTGACGGGGGATGACTTTGTGCCTCCATCCTCAAAAGCCGGGTGTAGAAGTATCAATGCTTACCGTGACCGAAGGTGTGCGTACTTCGATGTAGTGGGAAAACGCAGTGTGCCTAGGTAGGGGTGCGTGGCTCTGTGCGCATCTCAGTGAGTAGTGGGCTGAGCACAGTTCTGCGTACCTGCCTACGCACTCTCTCGGTGCGGTTGAGCCTTGCGCTCCGCATGGGGCAGATCGGCAAGCTGGAGGCGATGTGAGCGAGAGTCGCAAGCTCGAGTTCGCCGCGATGTGCATGTTTGGGCGATCGCCTCGTGTGAAGCCCTAGGCCTTTCGGAGCGGGCATGGAGTTCGTGCCGGGGCACTGACCAAAACTATGGCTGAAAGCCACCTAAGCATTCCCTAAATGGAGGTGTGACATGTCAAACGAACAAGACAAGCAGGAGTTCGTGAACGCCTACACGCGCGTTCTCGTCAATGCATGGTCGAGCGAGGAATTCTCGGAGCAGCTCGATAAGGACCCCCGCGCCGCTCTCGCCGAGGCTGGTCTCGAGGTTCCGGAAGGCGTCAATGTGAAGGTCGTCCGTGAGGCGGAGGGCCCCGAGGCAGGGCTCGCTCCGCAGGAGCGCCTCGACAAGCAGTACGAGCGTTGGACCGCCGCCGAGGAGACCGGCGAGGTCATCGTGTACGTGCCTGCCACCCCGCGCGTGGATGTCAAGGACCTCGAGATGAGTGACCTTGAGTCTGTTGCCGGCGGCGACGTCAACTGCTGCTGCTGCCCCTGCTGCTGCTGCACCTGAGCCTCTGCTCTTCGCGCAGTAGCGCGATGCGTACGGTTCCCAACGTGGGGTGCCGTACGCATCGCATACGTATCTCGTTCGTTAATCGGCCTAGCCTGCGCATGTGTTCTCCTTGCCGCTTCAACGACGGGGCCGCAATGATCAAATTGCATACCTAGCGGAAGGACTCCGATGACGCGCGACCATTTCGAGGAGCAATCCGCGCATGAGCGTGAGAGCGCGATCCTCGTCAAGAATCTCAGGCGAACGTACGGCGATTTTGCCGCTGTTGACGGAATCGACCTGGATATTAAGCGCGGCGAGGTGTACTCGCTTCTCGGCCCCAACGGCGCGGGCAAGTCAACGACAATCGAAATTCTCTGCGGCGCGCGTAATCGAACCTCGGGCGATGTGAATGTGCTCGGATACGATCCAGGCAAGTTTGAGCGTGGCTTTCGCGCTCGCGTGGGCGTTGTTCCTCAAACGACCGCCGAATACCTTGACCTTACGGTGACAGAGGTCGTGAAGCACTTCGCCACGTTCTACCCGAATTCGTGGGAGCCCGCGGAGGTCATTTCTGCCGTGGGACTCGGCGAGAAGGCGAAAGCCATGTGCACCAACCTCTCCGGTGGCCAGAAGCATCGCCTCGATGTTGCGGTAGGTCTCGTGGGCAAGCCGGAGCTCGTGTTCCTCGATGAGCCAACAACGGGCCTGGACCCAGAAGCGCGTCGTGAAGCATGGGACTTGATTCGCACCGTGCAGCAGATGGGCACGACCGTTATCCTTACGACCCACTACCTTGATGAGGCGGAGGAGCTTTCGGATCGCGTGGGTGTCATCGCTCGGGGCCGAATCCTCGTAGAGGGCACGGTTCAAGAGCTCTCTCGGGTCGCGGGTTTCAGCCACAGGATCTCCACCACGAGCCCTGAATTGCGACTTCCGGATGCGACCGACCCGAATCTGGCGAAGGAGCTCGTGCGCGACGGTTCAGGGGTCTCGTGGGCTACGGACCACCCGACCGCGGTTTTGCGGGGCCTCCTCGAGCAGGCTGACCGCGCGGGATTTGACGAGATTCCCGGGCTTACGGTCGCGAGGCCGACGCTTGAGGATACCTACCTCGCGCTTCTTCACAAAGACGAGTCCGCGACCGAGAACAACACCGAGGAGAAGGCCGCATGAGTGCAGCACAATCCACAACCTCTACGCGCAAACTCCCTGGGCTCGGGCCCGCAAGCGCAGTTCGAACGAAGGCTGAAATGGCTTCGTTCTTCCGGAATAAGCAGTCGCTCGTCTTTACACTTGCGCTTCCTGTGCTTCTCATGCTCGTGTTCGGCATGATCTTCAAAGGTAAAATTGAAGGCACAAATGTCGACTTCAAGCAGGTATTCCTCGCGGGCATTATCGCCTCGGGTGTGATGGCGACGTCGTTTACGGGACTCGCGATCAATGTCGCCCTTGAGCGGGAAATGGGTCTGCTCCGCCGCATCGCCGCGTCGCCTATGCCGCGTTCGGCGTACTTTATCGGCAAGGTCGTGCGCGTCGTCGTGACCACAGTCGTGGAGGTCGCGATCCTCATGATCCTCGCAGTGGTGGTGTTCCACTTGCCACTTCCTAGTGATCTGATGCGATGGGGAGTGCTTGCGTGGGTGACGGCTCTCGGCGTCTCGTCGTGTTCGCTCGCGGGGATCGCCTACACGGCGCTCATCCCAAATGCTCGAAGTGCCTCCGCGATCGTGACGCCGCCTTTTATGGTGCTGCAGTTCATTTCGGGTGTGTTTTACCCGTTCAATCTCCTCCCGGAGCTCCTGCAGAAGATCGCGCTCGCCTTCCCACTCGCGTGGCTATGCCGCGGCTACCGGTACGTCTTTCTTCCCGATGAGTTCAAGGTGACCGAGACGGGTGGCATATGGGATCTACCAATGATTGCGGTCATGCTTGGCGGGTGGACCATTCTTGGCATGGTTCTCACGTGCCTCGTGTTCCGCTGGCGCGGACCGCGCGTGCGCTAGGAGCTTTACTGTCGTGACCACCCGCTCATGCTCGGATATTGTCATCGTCGGCGCGGGGCTCGCGGGGCTGAATGCGGGCCGTGCGCTGTCTCGGGTAGGCCTGTCGGTTGCATTGCTGGAAGCGCGCGACCGGATCGGCGGTCGAATATGCACTACTTCAGGCGGGCGAGAACTTGGCTGCACGGTTCTCTCTGGGCCGGCTCCGGCGCTCACCAGTTTCCTGAATCAGCAAGATTTGGGAATCGAAACTTCTCATCAGACGAGAGGCGATGAGACCGCGCTGTGGATCATGGACGGTGAAGCCAGAGCGTTTGACGGCCCAGATTCTCCGATCGCGCTCGCAAGCTTGGCGAAGGCCGCCTACCCACTCTTGGGTCGCGCCTTTCCGAATGGTGCGAGCGCGGGAGCTCTCGCAAGGACCCCGGGTGAAGCGCGAATCCTTGAGGGGTGGTATACGCAAGTGACGGGAGACCCGCGTACCACGGCATCGATCGCTTACACGAAGGAAATCTATGCCTACCACGGTCGCGACGAGGAGGTGCTGAAGCCAGCCATGTCTGCACTTCCCGAAGCGCTCCGAAATGGCCTCGACGTACGCCTCAACTGCCCGGTGGTCGCAGTTCGGTCAGATTCGCAAGGGCACGTGCAGGTCACCCTTGCGAGAGGAGAAATTCTCAAGGCGCGCGCGGCAATCATTACCGTCCCGCCCCCCGTCGTCGCCCATGGCGTGCTCGACGCTGGTCCTGAGCGCGCCGAACTCGCTCGAGAACTAGGCAGCGCGAATGTGTGCGTGGCTACCGTCGGAACCAGCACGCCCCTGCCGCGTACCATCTTCGCGTACGTCGCCGATCCTGAGTCCACTCCGTGTCTTGTACTTGGGTTCGCGGGTAGCTCGCATTTCACCGTGACGGCAAAGGGCCCGAGTGCGTCGCGCCTTGCCAACGCAGAGGCGTTGCGTGCCGTTTCGCGGGAGGTCGCAGCCAGTTTTCCAGAGGTGAGAGTCGGATCTGAACCTCGCATCACTGTGAAGGATTGGGGGAGAGACCGGTACACGTTTGGTGGCCTTCCGCTTGCGAGTGCGAGTTCCGACGCCTGCCGGGCTTGGCTTGAACCCAATGGTCCGATCGCGTGGGCGACGGACATTGATCCGGCTGGCACGAGCCTCCTTGAACGTACGTTTCACGCCTCTGCGCGCGCCGCATCATATGTAGCGAGGGTGTGCGGTGCGAGGCTTTCTGATTCCGCCGTATAAAACATCAAGGAAAAGAGGACTCATGTCGACCATGCTGCAACCCGCACCCCGCGGATGGATTTTTGCCGGAATGGTAAGCGAGGTTGAGGATGTTGAGATCGCCCCTGTCGATGCGGCGGGTGTTGCGCTCATGCTCGTGCGAGAGCAGGATCAGATCAATGTGTACGATGCTGCATGCCCGCACCGAGGTAGCCACCTCGCCTTCGGTGGCAAGCTATCGAAGGGATGTGTGACCTGTCCGTTCCATGGACGCCGTATTCGACTCGTCGAGGGTGAAGGCAGCGACATTGCGGTGGCGAAGCGCACGTCTGTGCGGCTCGGCGATGCCATCTATGTGCTTGCGGGCGACGACGCTGATGATCGAGGCTTTGCGAGTGATGTCGCACCCTATCGGGACTGGGTCTTCCGCCAGGCTGTCGATATGCTCGTCAAAGTTGCCGGTCACTGGGTTGTCGAAAACGCTTTTGACCCGGAACACTTTCGTGAGGTCCACCATGTGCCGGATCTCGACGATCCCGTGCTTGAAACGCTTGAGGGCGGCGCGCTGCAGGTGACGAGCGCGTTCAAAACTGTTCTCGATCCTTTTGCCTCCGTGGAGATTCGCGAAGCGATCCAGCGCATGGTCGGATCCGACGTACACGTCAAGAGGCGTGCGGGCTACGCCTCGCCGTTTCGTGCGGTCGCACATTCACCCCATCTCGTCGCGACTCACCTCGTTGATGACGACTCTCCGTCGGTCGTCATCACCTCGGGTTTGCGGCCACTTGAGGCGCGTGGAGGAGACCTTGTTTCTCGCATTCGTGTCGTGATTGGAGCGCCCGCGGACACTCCCGAACATGTACGTGGCCGCATGGAGGATGGTGCCCGAAAAGCGATCGCTGAGGATACGGCGGTATGGGAGCACATTGTTGCAGGTCACGAGGATCAGTTAGATGAACGTGACGCCCCTGCGATCGCTCTCTCGCGGTTCTTTGCGGGCTTCGAAGGCTTCGAAAGCTTCGAACTTTCTAAGCGAGGATGACGAGGGCGCCTCGAGGATCTCGTATAACGACCCTAACGTGTGGCCAGAGCTTCGGAGGGCTGCTCGACTTCCTCCTGTTCGAGGGTCGTAAGTGTGAGCACTCCTGTCTTCACGAGCCCCTGCAGTTCCGCGCGCGAGCGGATGCCGAGCTTGCGATAGACGTTACGGAGATGAGTATCGACGGTTCGCTTCGAAAGGTACAGGGCGCGCGCAGCTTTTTGGTTTGAAGCTCCGGCGATGACTTCCCGGACGACCCGCTCTTCGGCTGCTGTCAAAGCGGGGGCCTGTTCTGTCGTGACGTCTGAGTCGGAGTGAACGAGCGAAGAGTCGAAGGCGTGCCCTGTGTGCGGCGCAAGGCCCACAACGCGGTGGAGGCGAAGCTGGCAACGGAAGTCATCGTCGGCGATGCAACGATAAGCGCTTTTGGCGTTGTTTTCGAGGTAGTACTTGAGGAGCGGCTCTCGCCAGTTGCCGAAAACTAGGGGGCATAGCTGCGCCGAAGCCATGATCCGCCCTGCCCGGTACAACTCTTCGATTGCTTCTGCGCGGTCATCTGTGGCGAGGAGAAGCTTGCCGCGCCCGGAGGCGTATGACGCGGTGAGGGCGGGGTGGGTCTTGCTGAGTCTCCACGTCGGAACATCGCTTGCTTCGCGGGCACCGAGGATGGCGCTCCACGTGGCGAGTCGTTTCGCCCCAACACGGTGAAGGATTCCCGTGAGACGCTCGGTCGTCTTTTCCGAAAGGGCCTCGCCAATGAGTCGTCGGTGGCGCGCTCCGCGGAGAAGCGCGGTAAAGGCGCCGGCCGCGGTGCTATTGGGAACTGCCGAGCGAGCTTGAACGAGCCAGCGTTCGGCCCCGGAATGGTTGCCGCGCGCACAGTTGACGAAAGCGAGGAGTTGGTACGCCGGGACGAGGCTCTCGCTTGCGGGTTGCGCGGAGAGATCGTTCTCGAGTCGTTCGAGGGTGTGGGTGGGGCAAACCCCATGGGCAGCACTCAAAGCAGCCGCGGCGGCACGCACGAATAGCGGTGCGTCGGGTTTGAGGCTGCACGTGAATACCCGATGAACCATTGACCTGTAGTCGTCGTGAGAGATACCAAGGTGTTCGGCGGGGCACAGGAGGGCCCACGCCTCCAAAACGGTGCCTTCCTTCGAGGTTTTGGCATTGGCGATGAGTGTCATGAGAGCCGGGCCGAGGGCATCGGGGAATTCAAAAACGTGGGCGAGGCCAAGGGCCGAGAGAGCTAACTCCCGTGATTCTTGGCAGTCGGCTCTGCGCGCTGCGTGTTTGATCACCGCGAGGGAGGCAGCAATGTAGGTGCGCCCAAGAAGGCGCAGTGAACGAAGCTCATTCGGGGAAGGGGTGCGTGCAGCAGTGAGGCGCTCGGCTGTTAGGCCAGCGACCTTTGCTTTCTGGGGCGTCGGCGCCGACACTAAAAGATCGTTCAGGTTGGCAGTGAGCGCCTCGACGCCATCGGCGATATCGAGAACAGCCTCTGGATCGCGCAGGGTAAGCCGTGTGCCCAGCTCCCCAAGTGCACGCTCGTATTCGGCGGCGTCTCCTTTGGAGAGGTGCTGCAGGAGGGTGTGTCGAACCACGGCCGTGCGGGCCGGATCAGGAGTGAGAAGCGCCAGGTAGGCGAGGTGGTCGCACATGTCGGAAGCCTCTCGCCGGGCGATCCCGAGGGTATCGGCCACATCCGTCGCCGCGGTCTCGATCGGGAAAAGGCATGCCAGCAGCGCGAAAAGGGCTGCCTTCGGGGCGCGAAGCTCGGGGCCGATCACCGAGTGCAGACCCTCGTGAACAGCCTTCGTGGCGAACACCGCCGGCGGCGTAGTACCCGGAAGAGTTCGTGTGGAAAGTTCTTCGCTGATGCGCTGGGCAACCGTCGGATTTCCGCAGCATGCTGCCGTTGCTAAGGCTAGTTGGGTTTGCGAGAGGTGCGCAGAGGCGAGCAGAATCTCGTGAATGGCATCGTCGCCACATGGCGGCACCGATGCGGTTGCGTGAAAGCGGCCGGGAATTCGTTCGGCAGCATCGTGCTCTGATTCGGTCCAGCGCAGCCCCCATACGATGCGGGCTCCCCGGCTGAGCCAGAGCTCTGCGGCCTCGTGCAGGGAGGCGAGGTGCTCACGCGTAGCGAGGTGGAGATCGTCCACGAGGATAAGGGAAGGATCGTGGGCGCTAACTGCCTCGAATGCCTCGGTGAGAGGTGTGTGCCGAGGCTCCTCTGAACATCCCGGGCCGAGGAGTCGGAGAGAGATGAGCTTGCCGCGAGCTTTCACGCGAAGGAGGGCCACACGCTCATTCGCCGAGAAGTTGTGCGCTATGGCCATGGTTTGGCTTGTGAGCCCGATGCCCGGTCGCGCAAGAAGGCGCATCTGTTCGCCCTCGTTCAAATCTAAAACGCGCTCGAGGATGTTTGGGGCGGGTTCGATGCGCTGTCGGCGAGTCATCGTGAAATCCTTTCCCCCGAGCGCCGCGTTGGCGGCGTGATGTAGAACACGGAGAAATATAGCACGGAGATCACAGCCACATGAGTGCCTGTGAAGGGAGCCTTCAACCCGTTGGAGGCTCTCCAGCGGAGTCGGCGAGTGGCAGAGTAAACTGGCCCCGGCTCATTCGGCGCTGATGGGGGACCGCGAGCGCCTGGCCGGTGTTTGAGGTTCGCCACGGTAGCCACCCGCTTCCAGACGAGAGGTTAAAGGTGCGCGAACAACACGACGATAGCCTTCACGACCTGCCCACCCTGACCGCTGAATTCCCGGTCGTGGGTGACGACCCGCTTATTGACGCGCCGCTTCGCGCAACCGTGCGCAGGCTTTCCACGCTCCTTGGCGAGACACTCGCCGACCAGCACGGCAGGGAGCTCCTTGATCTCGTGGAGGAGGTGCGCCAGCTCGCGAAGCAGTCGAAGCAGTCGAAGTCAGCCGAAGACACGATGCGTGTGCAGCGCCGACTCGCCGAACTTCCCATTGAACAGGCAACGGAACTCACGCGAGCGTTCACCCAGTACTTCTTGCTTGCAAACGCCGCGGAGCAAACCTACCGCGTGCGCGCCCTTCAGGGGCAGGAAGAAAACGATTCGTGGATTCCCCGCACGGTGAAGTCGATTGCGGAAGAAGCCGGAGTGGAGGAGCTCCAGCGCACGGTTGACGAGCTCGATGTGCGCCTCGTGTTCACGGCTCACCCCACGGAAGCATCTCGCCGCGCGGTTCTTACGAAGCTTCGCCGCGTCTCGACCCTCCTTGAAACGGACACCGAGGAAGGAACGCGCGCCCGCAAAAAGCAGGATCGCGATCTTGCGGAAACGATCGAGGCTCTCTGGCAAACCGACGAGCTGCGCCGCACGCAGCCGACCCCGCAGGACGAGGCACGCAACGCCATTTTCTATTTGCGCTCCCTCTACCTCCACACTCTTCCCGAGGTGCTCGATGCCTTGCGCCACGAGCTTCGCGACTACGGCGCTGATCTTCCCGTGCGGAAGGTGCCGCTGCGTTTCGGTTCGTGGATCGGCGGAGACCGAGACGGCAACCCGTACGTGACGGCGGACGTCACGCGCGAAGTGCTCAAGCTCCAGGCGGATGCCGCGATCGATATCGCCGAGGCGTTCCTTGATTCGCTCACGCTCGAGCTTTCGATGAGTTCGACCCTGATCGGTGAGGACGAGAAGCTCAGCGAGAGCCTCGAAAAGGACCAGGAAGCGCTCGGGTTCGTGCCGGAAGAGCAATTCGAGCTCTTTGCCCACGAGCCCTACCGCCTTAAGCTTTTCTCGATGCGGGCGAAGCTTGCCGCGACGCGCGAGCGCATCCACAGCGGCGAGGCACACAAGCCCGGCGTCGACTACCTCACGGGTGGTGAGCTCCAGGACGATTTTGAAGAGCTGCGTGACTCGCTCCGCAAACACCGCGGCGATCTCATGGCCGACGGTTCGGTTGCACTCGCGCAGTCCGTACTCGCGGGAAGCGGGCTCAATCTTGCCATCATGGACGTGCGTGAGCACGCCGAGAAGCACCACGACCTTCTCGCGGAACTGTTCGACCGCGTGGGTGAGCTCGATAAGCCGTACGGGGAGCTCACGCGCGAAGAGCGCACGAAGGTGCTTTCCTCCGAGCTCGCGTCGAAGCGACCGCTTGCGAGCGCGCAGCTTCTCGGCGATGAATCCCCGCTCGATCCTTCGGTCCAGAACACCTTCAACGTGTTCCGCGAGATTCGTACCGCGCAGCGCACCTACGGCCCCGACGTCATCCAGACTTACATCGTGTCGATGACCCGCGGTGCCGACGACATTCTCGCCGTCGCCCTCCTCGCGCGCGAGGCGGGACTCGTGGACCTCTCGGGTGAGGAGCGCCGTGCCGACATCGGCTTCAGCCCGCTCCTCGAAACCGTCGAAGAGCTCCGCCACGCCGGAGAGATTCTCGACGAGCTGTTGAGTGATCCGAGCTACCGCGAAATCGTGCGCCTGCGCGGCGACCGCCACGAAATCATGCTCGGCTACTCCGATTCGAACAAGGAATCGGGCGTCATCACGAGCCAGTGGGAGATCCACCAGGCACAGCGACGCCTTCGCGACGTTGCCGCCAAGCACAACGTGACCCTGCGTCTGTTCCACGGTCGCGGGGGAAGCGTCGGACGCGGCGGCGGCCCCACCTACGACGCGATCCTGGCCCAGCCCTACGGCGTACTCGAAGGCGAAATCAAATTCACCGAGCAGGGCGAGGTCATCTCCGATAAGTACATGCTGCCCGTGCTCGCGCGCGAAAACCTCGATCTTTCACTCGCGGCGGTCATGCAGGGCTCGGCGCTTCACCGAAAGCCCCGTACGAGCCCGGAGGATCTGGAGCGCTTCGGCACCGTCATGGAAAGCCTTTCCGACGCTTCTTTCGCCCGGTATCGCACCCTCATTGACGATCCCGATCTGCCCGAATACTTCGTCGCCTCCACGCCCGTAGAGCAGCTCGGCGACCTCAAGATCGGTTCGCGTCCCTCGAAGAGGACGACGAGCGAGAAGGGCCTCGATGGTCTGCGCGCGATTCCGTGGGTGTTCGGCTGGACGCAGTCCCGGCAGATCGTTCCAGGATGGTTCGGCGCGGGCTCGGGCCTCAAGGCCGCGCGCGAGGCTGGCTACGAGGACGACCTCAAAGAGATGTACGAGAATTGGCACTTCTTCCGCACCGTCATTTCGAACGTGGAAATGACGCTCGCGAAGACCGACATGGGGATCGCCTCCCACTACGTGCACTCGCTCGTGCCGACGCGACTGTGGCACTTGTTCGAGACGATCCGCGAGGAGTACGAGCTCACGGTCGCCGAGATTGAGCGCCTCACCGGAGTGCTGAATCTGCTCGACAATTCGCCCGTGCTCAAGCGGACCCTCGAGGTTCGCGACCGCTACCTCGACCCGATCAGCTACATGCAGGTCGCAATGCTGCAGCGTGTGCGCGACGCTCATGCACGCGACATCACGATTACGGATGCGGAAAAGCGGGCCTTGCTCACGACCATCAACGGCGTCGCAGCGGGAATGAAGAACACCGGCTGATCTACCTGAAACACAGGTGAAGGCCCGGCCCCTCGATGTGAGGGAGCCGGGCCTTCGACGTTTAACGAGAGCGCTTGCCGTTACTTGGCGGCGACGGCAGCAGCCTCGCGCTCAGCCTTGATGGCATCCTTGCGGTAGGCCACCCAGAAGTAGCAGCCGACGCACAGCGCACCACCGATGATGTTGCCGAGGGTCACGGGCAGGAGGTTGCCGAGGAGGATCTTGTCCCAGCTGATCATGTCGAAGTCAGCGGAAGTCACGCCGGCTTTCGCGATGGCTTCTCCAGCCCAGAAGGCATCCGCGCCGAAGGTCTTGATGAGCCAGCCCATGGGGAGCATGAACATGTTGGCGACCGAGTGCTCGAAGCCGGTGGACACGAAGATCACGAGCGGGACGACGATCGCGAGGCCCTTGTCGAGGAACGAACGGCCAGCGAAGGTCAGCCACACGGCCATACACACGAGGAAGTTACAGAGAATACCGAGCACAAAAGCATTGCCCCAGTCGAGGTTGAGCTTGCCCTTCGTGACGTTGAGGACGATGAGGCCCCACGCGCTCTTGTTGGTGGCCGGGGTGTTTGCGAGGAACACGAGGATCGCAATGGTCACCGAGCCAATGAAGTTCGCGACGTAGGAAAGGCCCCAGTGGCGGAACAGCTGACCGGCTGTGATGCGCTTCGAAAGGAACGGCATGATGTTGAGGGTCGTGCCCGTGAAGAGGTCCGAGCCCGAGTTGATGACCATGATGAGGCCGGTCGCGAAGAACGCGCCCCCGATCATCTTCGTGATGCCGAGCGGCCACTCACCGGGCGCACCCTGCTGGGTGGTCACGAACATGATGAAGCCGAAGGCGATGTAGGCGCCGCCGGTGAGGCCGAGCCAGAAAATCTTCCAGGCCGGCATCGTGGCTTTCGCGTACATGCCATCTTCGACGGCCTTAGCCATGGCCGGCGCAGGCGGAATATTAATCTTATTTGCGAGGTCGTCCACGGGACGTCTCCTTCAGGAGTAAGGGATAAAGGGACCTGTGGCGCAGTGTGCGCCGTGTCCCTAGCCTACGCCCTCGCAGGGGAAATAGTGGAAACGGGCGGCTATTTCCACTCGACAATCGGCCAGTGATTCTTCTTCGCTTCGGCGTAGAGCCCGAGGTCGGGAGAGATCGCCGTGGGATTGCCGAGCACCGCGAGCCAGGCGGCGTCGGCATGCGAGTCGCCGTACCCGTACGAGTGCGCAAGGTCGAAGTCGTGACTCTCCGCGTACTTGCGCAGCCAATTCGCGCGGGCCTCGCCGACAACCGGGGGAGTGGCGAGGTAACCGGTGAGCACGCCGTCGCTTTCATGCATGTGGGTCGCAACGACCTCGTCGAAGAGGTCCGCGAGCGGCTCCACGAGAATGTCGAGCGCGCCCGTGATGAGAATCGTGCGGTGGCCGGCGGCGCGATGCTCCTCGAGGCGCTCGAGCGCTTGAGCCTTGATCTGTTTGCGCACCTTCTTGCCGAGCTCGCCCGCGAGAACTTCCTTAAGCTCCGCCGTGCTGAATCCGCGGTAGCGGCGCATCACCGAGCGGATGAACTCCGAACGTGAATGCTGCTCGTTGCGGAGGTACTGGGGGAGAGCACCTGCAAGCTTCACGATCTCCTTCGCCCCATCGGGGGTGGAGCGGGTTTCCTTCACGATCGCGAGGTACTGCTGCACGATGTTCTGCGCGATCACGGTGCCGTCGAGGTCGAAAACGGCGAGGGTGTCGTTCGAGTCCTTGAGCTCGCTCGGCTTTCGAGCGGCACGCCCCTTACGTGCGGCCTTTTGGCGCGAGTAGGCGTTCGTGAGCTCGGTGACGGCGGGCAGGTGGTGATCGTGGAAGTAGGAGCGCCAGTCGAGCGCAGTGATGTCGAAGTCGTACTTCTCGAGGAACTCCTTCGGGAGGGACTCGCGAAGCGCGCGCGTGTTCGCATCGTCGAACACCATCTCGGTTTTCGTGTACGCCTTATACAGCCCCATGAACTTCTTGAGAGTGTCGAGCGCCGCGGAGTTCTTGTGGAGCTTCCCAGCCCAGGTGCGCGTGGTGGGGGTGCCGGGGAGGCGTCCGACGGCAACCTCCGCCGCTTTGACCGCTTTATTTGTGGCCCAGAACTTCGCCTCCACCAAGTCGACGGAGGGGAAGGTCCACATGGGAACCTCAATCGGCTTGCCCTTGTCGTCCGTGAGGGGATTCTCAACGAAGTAGTCGTGAACGATGCTCACCATTTCGTGGAGCGGCAGCGGGTTCGAGTTGCCCGAGGCGACCTGGTAGTAGGCGTCGTCGCCGGTGCGGTCGACATCCTGGGTGGCGAGCGCGAGGATGACGCCGACGATGTGATCGACGGGGATGATGTCGAGGATCGAATCGGGCAGGCCCGGGAACTCCGAGAGGCGGCCCTTGCCGTAGGTCATGATGAGCGGATCGGCGACCTTGTAGCCGTCAATCCAGCCGGGGAACGGGTGGGCGACCGCGGACTCGATGATCGCGGGGCGCACGAAGCTCAAGCGGTGGCCCGAGTCGGCCCACATCTCCTCGCCGACGCGCTCGGCCATCGCCTTCGTGAAGGTGTAGATATCGGTCCAGCCGAGCGAATTCGCGCGCTGGAGGCCGTAATCCTGGAGGCGCGAGCGCACCCACGCTCGACGGGCATCCTCGGCGACCGAAGCGATGGCCTTCGGGCCCATCTTGCCGCTCTTGAGTTCCGCGAGGCGCAGGTTCTTCCTGATTTGTTCGGGCGTGCGCGAGAGGGCGTCGACCTCGCGTGCCGCGGTGAACGCGGCGTCGTACTCCTCGCGCCAGTTCACGTTGTGCTTAAGGCGCCCTTCGCGGCACAGGCCCTTCGCGAGGCCGCTCACGTACGACGTCGATACGTGAATGACGTGCGGGTTCTGCCCGCCCGGGAGCGTATGGTTCGATTCGAGAAGCGCCTCATACAGGTTCTTGGCGCCACCCACGTTCGTCGCGAAAGCCTCGTTGATGGGCGGGTCAAAGCTCACCGAGCTGGCCGAGTGCACGACCACATCGAACGTGCGCTCGAGCGGCGGAAGGTTCGTGAGGTCACCCTCGATGACGTCGGCGCGCTCCTCGAAGGCGCGGCGAACCTCTTCCTCGCTCGTACGCTCAATCCACGAGGAGAATGCGGGTTTTTTGAGGAGAGTTGCAAGGCGCTTCTTGCCCGAAAGCGTGCCCTTGGGGCGCACAACCGCAGTCACGCGAACCTCGGGGAAATGCTCGAGGAATGCCTGGAGAACAGCCTGGCCGAGAAAGCCCGTTGCCCCCGTGAGAAGAACTTCGCGATACTTGGTATTTGCGCTGGTAGAGGGCACAGACATGCGGATAAATCCTCGTGATCGAGCAATGATGGAACTTGTGGGGCGCGGTCATGGCCGCGCAGGCCTAGTGTATCGTAGGGGCCATGCATAGGGCCCTCATCACCGGCGGCACCTCTGGTATTGGGGCCGCTTTCGCGCGCGAATTCGCCAAGCGGCGTGTCGACCTCGTGCTGGTCGCCCGCAGCGCCGATCGCCTCTCCCGCTTCGCTCACGACATCCGCACCCGCTACGGCGTCGACGTCGAAGAAATGGTGTGCGACCTTGAAAAACAGGCTGATCGCGAGCGGGTCGAGGCCCGCCTTTCCGAAGAAAGCGCTGAGCGCCCCGCGATCGACATTCTCGTGAACAACGCGGGCTTCAGCGTGCGAAGCGACATCCTCGGCGACGACCTCTCGCTCCACGATTCGGGTATCGAGGTCATGATCAAGGCCGTGCTCCACCTCTCGAATGCGGCCGGTCGCGCGATGGCCCGCCGGGGCCAAGGCTGGATCATCAACGTCAATTCCGTCTCCGGCTACCTCCCCCAAAACAACTACTCGGCGATCAAGTCATGGGGCAACACCTACACCGAGGCACTCGCGGTGCGCCTCGCGGGGAGTGGCGTGCACGTCACGTCGCTCCAGCCCGGGTGGGTGCGCACCGAATTCCACGAACGTGCCGGCATTTCCGGCTCCTCGATCCCCGACTTTCTGTGGCTCTCACCCGAGCGCCTCGTCAAGGAATGCCTTGACGATGTCGCGCGCGGCAAACTCATCTCCGTGCCCTCGAAGCGCTTCAAGGTGCTCGCGTTTCTTGCGCGCATCGCTCCACGAGGCGCGATGCACTCGATCGCTGCGTGGTTCACGAAGCGGCGCGACAGCGAAAAACCCTTGCCGAAGTCCTCCTCGAAGGGGAACAAGTGAGCAAGTATCACGACCCGGCCCTCTACCGGTCGACATGGCGCGCATACGTCCGCGCGCTTCTCGTGCGAGTCGGCTTCAAGGGCGTCGTGAAAAGCGCCGTCACCCAAAAAATCATCGTCCACCCCAAGGTGAAAAAGGTGCGCGGCGCATTCCTGCTCGTCGCCAACCACTCGAGCCACCTCGATGCCCCCATGCTCGCGCAGGGCCTCCCCTTCGCGCAGGGAAAATACCTCTCCACGGGCGTTGCCCGCGAATACTTCTTCGACATTTGGTACCGCCGAATCTTCGTGCGTTCCCTCTTTAACGCCTTCCCGATCGACCGCGACGGCTCCCGCAAACACTCGGGCATCACGCGCGCGCTTCTCACCGCGGGAATTCCCGTGCTCGTATTCCCCGAAGGCACGCGCTCAAAGACCGGGACAATGGCCGAATTTAAACCCGGTGCGGCTTCCCTCGCCATCACCGAAAACGTGCCCGTCATTCCCGCCGCCCTCATCGGTGCTCACGAGGCAATGCCGAAAGGTCGAAGCTGGCCCAAACCGGGCAAGCCACCCGTCGGAGTTGTTTTCGGCGCACCCCTTCGCGCAGAGGAAGGCGAAAGCGCCCTGAGCTTCAACGCGAGGATCCAGGCAGCCGTCGGAACCCTCAAGACCGAGAATTACCAAGCCATCATGGGAACCCAACCACCCGAGGAGTAACCGTCATGAACAGCCCGATTTCGGCCCGCGAGGTCAAGCGCCACAAATGGTGGGGGTGGGGTCTCGACGACATCACCTTCCGCTGGGACAACAAGCCCGCCTTCCCGGGCTTCGCCAAGTCAAAGATCGGTATGGACCTCGAGAAGCTCACGCCGGCACCGGAGCCACAGCTGAGCGATTACGAGGTGCCCCCGAGCCGCCTCGGCGCGAGCGACCGCGCAGCGCTCGCCACCATCGTGGGCGAGGACAACCTCCTCGACGACGATGAGTACCGCGTCGTGCACTCCTTTGGCCGCTCCGTGATCGACCTCTTTCGCGCACGCACCGGTGACTTCACCCGCCTCGTCGACGCCGTGATCTACCCGAAGAACGACGATGAGGTGCAGAAGATCCTCGCCTACATCGTCGAGCACGACCTCGTCGCGATTCCCTACGGCGGCGGCTCCTCGATCTCCGGCTCCGTCACCCCCAACGTTGACGAAGAGCGCCCCATCATCACGATCAACCTCGGCCGCATGCGCGAGGTCATCTCGATCGACGACACCTCGGGCCTTGCCCGTGTCGACGCCGGCGTGTACGGCCCCGACCTCGAAGAGCAGCTCAACGAGCTCGGCTGGACCATGGGCCACTTCCCCGACTCGTTCACCTATTCGACCCTCGGCGGCTGGGCCGCGACCCGTTCGACCGGCATGCAATCGGATCGCTACGGCGACATCGAGGACATCGTGCGTGGCCTCAAGGTCGTGCGCCCCGACGGCATCGTCGAAACGAAGCCGATCCCCGGCCGCGACTCCGGCTCGAGCATCCACGAAATGATCCTCGGCTCCGAAGGCCGCCTCGGCATCATCACCGAATGCACCGTGCGCGTGCACCGCATGGCCGAAAATCGCGTGGTCATCGCCTACATGTTCCCCGATTGGGAATCCGGCATCCGCGGCATGCACGCGATTGCCCGCAGCGAAGTGCACCCCGTGTTCACGCGCCTGAGCGACGGTCCCGAAACAGCCTTCAGCCTTTCGATGCTCAAGGAGCCGAAAGACAAGAAGGGCGAGATCACCCGCAAAATCCAGGACGGCCTCTTCGCGTACCTCCGCAAGAAGGGCTGGGACACCGAGAACGAGATGTGCATGAGCTACGTGTGCTTCGAAGGCTCGAAGGCACAGATCAGCCGCGAGCAGGCCGCCGTCAAGAAGATCGTCAAGAAGGCCGGCGGCATCACGCTCGGTGCGGGCCCGGGCGCGATCTACGACCAGAAGAAGTTCGACACTCCCTACCTGCGCGACTTCCTCCTCGGCCTCAATGTGTTCGGCGACGTTTCCGACACCGGCACCACGTGGGCGCGCATCAACGAGATGCACTCCAAGGTGTACGACACGTTCTACGCGAAGCTCGACGAGCTCGGCATTCCCGGCTTCTTCTTCTGCCATATGAGCCACAGCTACCACCAGGGTGCGTGCCTGTACTTCACGTTCGCCGTTCCCTACGCGAACAACGAGGTCATGCTCGAGCAGTACACGGCGATCAAGCACGCCGTGCAGGGCGAGTTCCAAAAGCACGCCGGTACGCTTTCGCACCACCACGCCGTGGGCACCGAGCACCAGCCTTGGATCGAAGAAGAGGTTGGCCCGCTCGGCGTCAAGATGATGCGCGACCTCTACAACACGCAGGATCCGGGCAAGAACCTCAACCCCGGCAAGATCGTTTCCTGACGCTTGCCTCGCGGCCATTGAGGCTGCACGAAAACGCCGCGCCTTCGGCCCATTCCGGGTGGGGTGCGGCGTTTCTTTGTGGGGCGATGGGGGAGGGCAAGCGTCGGATCCCGGCCCGGCTCCGCGGAGCCACCATGCACATACCGCCCGGTCCGCTGGCCACATCTCCGGCCCGGCTCACCTCTTCCGCCCCGGCTTCTCGGCCCTTTTCCTGGTCTAGGAAACTAAACCCAACGTTTGTGGCGGTATCCGGCCGCATTCCGCCACAAACGTTGGGCACAGATTGAAGGGCGACCGGCCGAGAGCGAAGAATCGAGGGGCGAGCGACCCGGAAGTGGGAAATTGAAGGGCGAGCCCCCAGAGGGCACGAAAAAGCCCTCCACTGACGTGAAGGGCTTATCTCGCTGGCGCGCCCGGAGGTGTCCGAGGTCATGACATATTTGACGGGGTGTGCCTGGGGAAGGCGTTGTGATCCTTGACAGGTCAGTCGCGTCACTGTTGACACTTAGGGTTACCTCACTCGTGTCGGTGACGCTTGACTGGTGAGTCGGGACATGGTTGACACCATGAACAGTCCCAACCGCAACCTCGCCATCGTCAGAGCCGTTCAAAACCAAGGCGGCACACCCACCAACGTCGCCAAACGCTTTGGCATCTCACGCCAACGCGTCCACCAGATACTCAACGCCTACGACGCAGGCGGCGCCGAGGCAATCGCACCGAAATCACGTGCCCCTCACACCCACCCACACGCGGTACCGGACGCGTTGCGCAACGAAATCATCGATATCCGCAAACAGCTCACCCGGCACGGACTTGACGCAGGACCCGAAACCATCGCCTACCACCTCGAACAGGCCGGCAAACGCACCCCGTCAACTTCGACGATCCGTCGCATCCTCACCAACGAAGGCCTGATCACCCCGCAGCCGCAAAAGAAGCCAAAAAGCTCCTACATCCGCTTCGAGGCCGCAATGCCCAACGAATGCTGGCAAGCCGACATCACCCACCTCTTCCTTGCCGACAACACACGCATTGAAGTCCTCGACTTCCTCGATGACCACTCGCGATACCTGTTGTCAATCACCGCGGCCGCCGCATTCACAGGCCCCGCCGTCGCCGCCGAACTCACACGCTTAATCCACACATACGACCCGCCAGCATCCACGCTTACGGACAACGCACTGGTATTCACCGCACGCCTAGCCGGACGCAAAGGTGGGAGAAACGCTTTCGAAAAAGTGCTCGTCGCACACAAAATCCAACAGAAAAACGGCCGGCCAGGCCACCCTCAAACCCAAGGAAAAATTGAGCGGTTCCACCAAACCCTCAAAAAATGGATTAAAGCCCGACCCCCAGCACAAAACATTGATGAGCTGCAACAACTCCTCAATGAGTTTCGCCAATACTACAACTGCACCCGACCCCACCGCGCCCTGGGCAGACGCACCCCACAGCAGGCATACACCACCGGAGTCAAAGCCACACCCAACAACAACCCCAAAGAAGAATGGCGAACCCGAAACGACACAATCGACAAAAACGGCAAAGTCAGCGTGCGCTACGCCGGCAAACTTTTCCACCTCGGCATCGGACGCGCCTACAAACACAAGAAAATTCTCATGGTCATCACCGACAACCACATCATCACATCACTGGTTGAAACCGGAGAAGTACTCACCGAGCACTACATCGACACCGCCCGCGACTACCAAAAGGCCTACTGGAAACACGGCGACCCACCGCTCTACCCCAAATGAACAAAACCGGCACCCCAGAACAAAAACAACTGGGATGCCGGCCCGTCCAGCATGTCGCGACTCATGCGTCAAGCATGACGCGACTCATGACACTGGCGCGCCCGGAGGGATTCGAACCCCCAACCTTCTGATCCGTAGTCAGATGCTCTATCCGTTAAGCTACGGGCGCTTTTTGCCTGTTCTCTCGAACCGACCTGTATTACTCTACTCCGGTGTGGCCGGAAGTGCGAGCCGAGGGCCCGTGAGTCTAGTCACGAGCCCTCGGTCACGATGCTCCGTGGGTGGAGGTTACTGCTTGCCGAAGGATTGACCTTGGCCGTTCTGCGGGTCCTGGTTTCCGGGCTCACCGTAAGGCCGGCCCTGGAAACCCTGTTGCTGGCCCTGTTGCGGGGAGTGGAAGCCACCCTGCTGAGGAGCCTGGAAGCCACCCTGCTGAGGAGCCTGGAAGCCACCCTGCTGAGGAGCCTGGAAGCCACCCTGCTGAGGAGCCTGGAAGTCGCTCTGCTGGGGAGCTTCGTAGCTGCCCTGCTGGGGAGCGCCGTAGCTCGGCTGCTGGAAGTCGTTCGCGGAACCCTGCGAGGGCTGCTGGCCGAAGCTCTGCTGACCTTGCGCGTAGCCCTGCTGACCCTGCTGCTGGGAGGAACCTTGCGCCGGGCCCTGGTTGAAGCCCTGCTGCGAGAAGTTTGCCTGGCCGGCACCGTTCTTCTTGCGCTTCATGAACACGAGCGCGCCGATGATGGCCGCGGCAAGGATAAGAAGAACAACAACGATCACGATGATGACGATGAGCCACGGGAAGCTGCTGCCCTCAGCCTTGATGTTGATGTCGGAGAAGTACTCCTTGGTGTCGGTGATGTGGACCTTGTTGCCATCGATCTTGCCGACGCTCGATTCGGTGACCTTGCCGGGGAAAACGAAGGTAAAATCAACCTTGAAGCCAGCGGCAGCTGCCTGGTCACCCAACGATCCTTTGGAAGCTTCCTTGTAGGTGTAGGTGTCCGATTCCTCGTCGTACTTCAAGGCATCGCCCATGGGGTTTTTTTCATCGTTTTGGCCAGAGAAAGTGCACACGACCTCGTCGTCTTTCTCCTCTAGCTTGAGATCCGGCTTGGTCTCACCAGTAAATTCCTCAAGAGCTTCATCGCCGCAGAACTGAGAGGGGGTCATGCCAACCTGATCGAGCGAAGTCTTCTTCAATGAGACGACGCCCTCGAGGGTGACCTTTTCGGGGTTCTCGACGGTGACCGTCGCGTCGAGCTTGCCGCAGCCCGCAACGACGAGCATGAACGGGATGAGCATCAACGCTGCGATCTTCTTCAAAGGGGTGGCCTTTGGTGCTGTCACAAGGAACCTCTACTTTCGTGGAATCCGGAGTGTGGTGGACAAATCTGTGGGTACTTCAGCGGCCTGTGGAACCGGGGCTTCGGGGGTCGCTATCGACACTGGGCTGACCGTTGTAATGTCGAGAATCGGCGCCTTCGGGACTTCGGTAGTTTGGCTCGCGTATCTCGGGCTGCTGGCCTTGCCTGCTTTGTTGCGTAGATGAGCCGTTTTGAAACGTTTGGACGTTTGCGGCAGGGCTCTTTTTCCTTTTGCGAGCGATGACAATGAGAGCCGTGATGGCGAGAGCCGCAAAGAAGAGGAGCGCAAGTACTACCGCGATAATGATGACGACAATGAGCCACGGGAACCCGGGGCCCTCGGACTTGATCTCGTAGTCCGAGAGAAAACTCTCGATACTGCTGATTTGAACCTTGTTGCCGCTGATCCTGCCGACGTTCGATTCAGTAACCTTGCCTGGCATGACGATAGTGACGCTAGTCATGAAGGCGCCGAGAGAGAGCCGCTCGGCGATTTCGGGGGCAGGCATGATCCCCTTCAGTGTGTAGGTGTTCGAGTCCTCGTCGTAAGTGAGGATCTGCTTGAGCTGTTCGGGATCCTCTATCGTAGTGGTGAATTCGCACTCGAAGATGTCCCCTGTTTCGGTCAGCTTGGTCTTGAGTGTGCCTTCGAAGGCTGGTCCACCAGCACCCGCCGTATCTTTCGAGGTACAAACATCCGCGGGTTTCATGCCGTATTTTTCAAGCACCGAACTGTATCCCCGAGCAACGCCTTCGAGGACAACTTTGTCGGCGCTTTCTACTGTCATGGTTGCTTTGAGGTCCCCGCAGCCGGCGATGAGGAGGAGAAAAGGAATCACTAAGAGTGCGGCGAACTTCCTCAGGGGGCTCGACTGAGTCGTCGTCATGGGGCACCTTGCGTGAGAACGGGATGTGTGCGCGTGCACATTATCGCACCACTATGACCTTAATCTTCGTTTTCCCGCGAAGCCGAACCCGGGGGCATGCCCTGCCCGAACACGGGGGAGGCCTCGGGACGCTTCGGGGGGACCGCGTCGCCGGAGCTTTCGCCACGGATGCGCCGCATGACCCAGGGGCCGAAATGGTCGCGCGCCCACGCGAGATCTTTCTCGGCGGCCTGGCGCCACGTGCGCTGCGGTGGATCGTGCGGTGTGAATTCGCGCAGGTCGTTTGGTACGTCGAGCGTGGCGAGAACCTCGCGCGCAATTGTGTGGTGGCCGAGTGGCGAGAAGTGCAGGCGGTCCTCGGCCCACATGCTTTCGTGGACGAGTTGCCGAGCGGCCCACAGGTCTACGACGAACGTGTTGTAGCGCTTCGCGATCGTGCGCATGTTTTCGTTGTAGATCGCGGAGCGGCCACGGATGAGGTTGAGAACGGGGGTGGAGCCGACGTCGGGCCCGGTCCAGAGGATGATGTCGGCGCCCGTCTCAGCGAGGCGGGCGATTGCGGCGTCGATGTCGGAGGCGATCGCGTCGGGGTCGCCGCGACGGATCACGTCGTTGCCGCCCGCAAAGAAGCTCACGAGGTCCGGCTTGAGGTCGATCGCCGGTTCGAGCTGTTCCTCGATGATTTGTTTGTAAAGGCGACCGCGGATTGCGAGGTTCGCGTACGCGAAATCGGGGCACGTGCGCCCAAGTTCTTCGGCTACGCGATCTGCCCACCCGCGGATACCACCGGGGACGTTCGGGTCGGGGTCGCCGATGCCCTCGGTGAAGGAGTCACCGATGGCGACGAAGCGGTGCCACGGGTGAAGGGGTTCCTGGTGGAAGTCGGTCACGCTACCTCCAGAAGGTCAGGAGCCCGCCGCCCGCGAGAAGGATGCCGATGCCTACGGCAAGATTCCAGTCGCCGATGGGGAGTGGGTACTGCGCGCTCGAAATGTAGTAGACGACCATATACAGGATGCCGAGGATGAGCAGCGTGACGGCCGTGGGCACGAGCCACGAGGGGCTCGGCTTGTAGGCCTCTGCGGCGCTTTCTTGGGCGCGGCGTGAGCGGCGGGTTTCGGCCTCGGCGCGTGTCACTCGATCTCGTGCAGGCTGGTTTTGCTGGGTGGGGATGGTCGAGGAACGCCGAACTTTCTTGGCCATAGATAACCTTTCACAACGGTAACGAATGTGCCGGGCCTGCCCCGAGGGGTGGGAGCGGTGCCGGCAGCGGCATATATTAGGGTACAGTGCGCGAAGGAGTAGGTTCGTTTTATTCCGACGCCTGCCGATTAACCCCCCTTCCGAATCGGAGACATTGTGACCTCTTCCCGCCACAGGCAAGTGCCTGAGCGTAAACGCGGCATAGCCTCGAGCATTATTGGAGTGCTCGGCGAACTGCTGATCACCGTCGGAGCTTTCCTCCTCCTTTTTGTTGTGTGGCAGCTGTGGTGGACGGATGTCGTTGCCGACCGCGAACACGCCGTCATCATTCAGGGGCTTCAGTCGAAGTGGGGCGGACCGTCGCCGCAAAAGATCGCCCCGCCTGAAGAGGGGGAAGCGCCGAAGATCGAAAACGTGAAGGAAAACGAGGTGTGGGGCGAGCTCCACGTCCCGAAGTTCGACAAAGTCACGTCTCCCATGGCCGAGGGCGTGAGCATGGAGAAGGTACTCAACGTGATCGGTAACGGTCACTATCCCGACACGGCGTTGCCCGGCGAGGTGGGGAACTTCGCGTTTGCGGGGCACCGCTCGACGTATGGCCGGCCGCTGCACGATATCGCGCGGCTTCAGCCGGGTGATCCGGTGATTGTTGAAGGTCCTCAAGCGTATTACGTGTATTACGTGACGGGCTCGGAGATTGTGCAGCCCAACGACGTTCAGGTGATCGCTCCCGTGCCGAACAAGCCGGGGGAGGAGCCCACGGAGCGGATGCTCACCATGACGGCGTGCCACCCCATGTATTCAGCCGCGCAACGTTACATCACGTACGCGAAGTACGACCACTGGGTTGATCGCAGCAAGGGTATCCCCAAGGAGCTTGCGGAGGTAAAGAAGTAATGTACGGCTGGCTTTACAGGATTATTCCGGGCCCGTGGTGGGTCAAGGTGCTCGTGCTTCTCGTGCTGTTTGCGGCTCTCGTGGTGGTGCTGTTCGGGTGGGTGTTCCCCGTGATCGCGCCGTACATGCCGTTTAACCAGGGAACGATTTCGGCTCTCGCTGCGCCCGTTGCTTCTGCCGCAACGTCGTTTTTCTACACCTGAGAGGCGGGGGTTGTTCCACCGCGACGTTGCACCGCTCCGTCCTCGACGGCGCAACGCGCCGTCCGCAACGCGGCGCCCTCCTCAGCGACCGAGAAGCGGGGCAAGGCCGCGTGCACGTTCCGCGGCTCCCGAGCCGTCTTTGCCCTCAGCGAGTTCAAGGAAGAACGCGAGCATCGAATGCCCGCCCTTCGTCAGAACGCTCTCGGGGTGGAATTGCACGCTGTGAAGCGGAAGTATTTTGTGGGAGAGGCCCTGGATACTGCCGTCATCGGCACGGGCCGTGATCTCGAGAACCGCCTCATTGACCGTTTCGGGAACGACCGCGAGTGAGTGATAGCGCGTCGCTTCAAACGGCGAAGGGAGTGCAGAGAACGGCCCGCGGCCCTCGTGGCGGATGAGGCTCGTCTTACCGTGCATGAGTTGCGGGGCGTGAGTGACCGTCGCCCCGAAATAGTGGGCGAGCGACTGCAAGCCGAGGCACACCCCGAACATCGGAGTCGAGGTTCGCGCGCACTCGCCGATCACGTCGAGCGTACGGCCAGCCGTCAGGGGGTTGCCCGGTCCGGGTGAGAGGAGCACGCCATCGAAACCGGAGAGGTCCGGGGCGCCGCTTGATGTTTCGGGAACGGCATCGTTGCGCACCACGACGCACTCGGCGCCCATCTGTTCGAGATACCCGATGATCGTGTAGACGAACGAGTCGTAGTTATCGACGACGAGGATGCGGCAGGAAGCGCCTGAGTGGTTAGTTGCCGCCATTGCCGCGGCCTCGCCCGTTCCCGTTGCCGTTGCCATTGCCGTTGCCGTTGACGGGCGAAACCGATGGCGACGGTGTGGTGGTCTCCGCCGTCGGGAACGGGGTCGGTTCGGGAGTGGGCTCGGGACCCTTCGACACGATAATCGTGACGCTCGAGCCCGACTTCACTTCCGTGTTCACCTCGGGGTTCGTGCGAATCACACGGCCCTTCTCGACCGAACCGGAGAACTCTTCCTCGACTTGGGTGCCGAGGTTGAGATCGGGATCGCTCAGACGTGTGCGCGCCTCCTCGAGGGTTTGCCCCACGACGTTAGGGATCGTGACCGGACCAGCCTCGGCCGCGACGACCAGACGCACGGTCGAGCCCTTCGAGGCGATGCCCTCGGATGGGGTTTGCTCGAGCACGTTGCCGACGGTTTCGCCGGCCTTCGCTTCGCGGCCCGCGACGGTGACCTCGAACCCGGCATCCTTGAGGGCCTTTTCGGCGTCGGCCTGAGTGAACCCGACCACGCTCGGGACCGTGACCTGACCGCTCGAAACCCACACCTTCACGGAGCTGCCTTCCGGGGCGCTCGCGCCTTCACCCGGCTCGGAGCGAAGCACAACGTCCTTATCGAACTCGGGAGAATCTTCAGCTCCGGCCACGATCATCGTGAAGCCGGCCTCCTCGAGGGCTTTCTGCGCCTCGTCTTTCGTGAGCCCCTCGAGCTTCGGCACGTTTGCGGCATCGGGACCGCTCGACACTACGACGTTGACGGTGGAACCCTTCACCACCTGGGCTTCGGCCTCGGGGTCGGTAGAAATCACGAGGCCGTCGTCGACCTGCGTGCTGGCTTTTTCCGAGAACTTCGGGGTGAGCCCCGCCTCGCTGAGGGTTTGCTTCGCATCATTTTCGGCCATGCCCACGACCGAGGGGACGCTCACCTGTTCGGGCTCGCGGTTCTGCTGCGCGATGAACCACCACGCCGCANGGCGGAGCGTGCGCTCGGCGCTGACGCCGCCGTGGACGAGGACCTGATCGTCACGGGCTTCGAGCCGACCCCGGCGAGGGGCATCGCCGCCGTGCGGGTTCCCGTGGGAGAAATCGGGTTAGCCGTGCGCGAGTTCGCCTTCGACGTGATCTTGCGGCTCGAGTGACCGCCATCGTTCTTCGATGTGCCTTTGTCCGCATCCGAGCGTGCCCCCGGAGCGCGCACCGCGCTCGTGCCGAAGCGCGGTTCTTCGCCTCGTTCGATCGAATCGAGGATCCGTGCAACGACGGCGGCTGAACGTGGCCTGTTTGCCGGGGCCTTCGCGAGCATCATCATGACGAGGCGGCGCAAATCCGGGTTGATGCGCTCGGGAAGCTCGGGCGGCGTCTCCTTGACCTGGGCCATCGCGATTTCGACCTGGCTCGTGCCCGTGAAGGGACGCGACCCCGTGAGCATCTCGTAGGCGACGATGCCGAGCGCGTAAACATCGGAAAGGCTCGTGGCCTGCTTACCCATGGCCTGCTCAGGAGAAAGATACTGTGCGGTGCCCATCACGAGGCCGGTTTTCGTGAGCTTCGCCTGGTCGTTCGAGCGGGCAATGCCGAAGTCGGTGATCTTGAGCGCCCAGTCGTTTTTGTCGTCGACGAGGACATTCTCGGGTTTGACGTCGCGGTGCACAACTCCCTTCACATGGGCGGCGTCGAGCGCCTTCGCGAGCTCCTTGAGGATCGCGATCACGCGCTCTTCCTCGAGACCGTCGGGGTTCTCCTCAATGATGTCCGAGAGGGGGCGCCCTTTGACGAGTTCCATGACGATGTAGGCGCGCCCGTCGAGCTCGCCGTAGTCGTAGAGTCCAGCGATCGCCTCGTGCGCGAGGGCGGCGGTGTGCCGTGCCTCGGCGCGGAAGCGCTTGAGGTAGCCTTCTTCGCCCGCGAACTCTTCGCGCAGGACCTTGACGGCGACGGGGCGGTCGAGCTCCTTGTCTTTGCCTTCCCAGACCTGGCCCATGCCGCCCGTGGCGATGAGGCGAGTGAGTTCGTAGCGTCCTTCGAGAACGAGTCCTTTACGTGTTTTCATGCTATTCCTCGATCACTGCCTTCATGAGGTCCCGCGCAATGGGGGTTGCGACGGCGCTTCCATAGCCGCCTTCTTCGACGACAACGGCCACCGCGACCTTCTTGTCGCCTTTGATTGCGTAGCCAACGAACCACGAGTGGGGCTTTTTCCCTTTCGCCCACTGCGCCGTTCCCGTTTTTCCGCCCACTTCGGCACCGTCGATCTGCGCGCGCTTGGCGGTACCGTCGGTGACGGTGGCCTCCATCATTTGCCGCATGTGCGCGGCACTTGCGGCGGAGAGCGGCTGGCTCTTCTTGTGCGGGGTGAGCGCCTTGACTTCTTTGAGGTCGCCCGTGCGCACCGATTTGATGAGTTGGGGCTCCATGACGATCCCGTCGTTCGCGAACGAGCCGGCCATCATCGCCATCTGGAGCGGGGTGACCTTGTCCTCGTACTGCCCGATCGAGCTCATGGCGAGCTGCGCGTCGTCCATATCGGAGGCGATCGAGGAGGGCGTGACGGAGAGGGGGATTTCCATTTTTTCCCCGAAGCCGTACTCGGCGGCTTTCTTTTCGAGAGCATCTTCGCCGAGCTGCACGCCGAGCATCGCGAACGAGGTGTTGCAGCTTTGCTCGAGAGCGGATTGCAGGCTTGACGCGTCGTTCGGGCCACACGCAGTGGTGTTGCCGTTCGGGTGATTGGCGAGCGATGTTGATGAGTTCGGGAGCTGGTAGCTTCCGGGCCCGGGGATTTCCGATTCGGGGGTGTAGTTGCCGGAATCGAGCGCAGTTGCCGCCACGAGAAGTTTGAACGTCGAGCCGGGCGGGTAGAGGTTCCCCGAGATTGCGCGGTTGTTCATGGGCTTATTCGGGTCATCGTTGAGCTTCTTCCACGCCTCTTGGACCTTTGCGGAGTCGTGGGAGGCGAGACGGCTCGGGTCGTAGCTCGGCGTTGAGACCATCGCGAGAACCGCACCAGTGTCGGGGTCGATGGCGACGGCCGCTCCACGGCGATCACCGAGGCCCTCGTAAGCGGTCTCCTGTGCTTTGGCGTTGATGGTGAGCTCGACCTGAGCGCCCTGCGGATCGTGCCCCGAAAGCACGGTCATGAGGCGGTCGTAGAAGAGTGAATCGGCCTTACCCGAGAGTTCTTCGTTGGTGGCCTTTTCCATGCCGCCAAAGCCGTACACGACGCTGTTGAAGCCCGTGACGGGCGCGTAGAGCGGGCCGTTCGCGTATTCGCGCTTG
This sequence comes from Dermabacter indicis, assembly GCA_001403775.1. Taxonomy (GTDB): domain Bacteria; phylum Actinomycetota; class Actinomycetes; order Actinomycetales; family Dermabacteraceae; genus Dermabacter; species Dermabacter indicis. The sequence goes on along the minus strand of CYUG01000017.1, from coordinate 215,664 downwards.
AGCCCGTAGCGGTTGTTGACCTTCGTGCTCGAGGCGACCGCAACGCCGTTCACGACTATTGGCCCGCGCGGGCGCCCGAATTCGTTGTAGATGGTGCGAGCATTGCGGCCGTTGGAGTTGAGCTCTTCGGCTTTGATCACCTGGAAGTAGGTGGTGGATCCGAAGAGGAAGAGGAGGAGAACGGCGAGCACGAGTGACACGTGGCGAAGGGGCTTGTTCATGCGGTCACCTCCGCGTCCATGGTGCGCGGCCCGTGTTGGTGGGCCGTGATCGTTTTTTCGGTCTCGCCGAGGCTGCGTGCGGCGGGCCTGCGCGCGGCGTCACTGAGCTTCATGAGCAGTCCCACGATGATCCAGTTCGACACGAGGCTTGAGCCACCCGCGGCCATGAAGGGCAGCGTGAGGCCCGTCAGGGGGATCACGCGCGTCACGCCGCCCACGACGATGAATACTTGAAGGCCCAGCGTGAAAGAGAGTCCGGCCGCGATGAGTTTCCCGTAACCGTCGGAAATGCCTACCGCCGAGCGGAGCCCGCGCTGCACGAAAAGGGCGTAGAGAGAGAGGAGCGCGAACACTCCCACGAGGCCAACTTCTTCTGCGACTGACGCGAAAATGAAATCGGATTGCGCGAACGGGACCGTGTCTTGGCGACCTTCGCCGAGGCCCGTGCCGAAGAGTCCACCGTTGGCGATGCCGAAGATGCCGTTGTTGATCTGCCCGCAATTGCTGAAGTTTTCGCTGCTCATGGGGTCGAGCCAGCATTCGAAGCGGCGCTGCACGTGCCCGAGCTTGAGAACGTAGTAGATCCCCGGGGGCGCGAACATGAGGGCGCCGATCACGAACCAGCTGAGGCGGTCCGTAGCGGTGTAAAGCATGACGACGAAGAGGCCGAAGAAGAGAAGCGATGTGCCGAGGTCGTTTTGGAATACGAGCACGGCGGTTGCTCCGGCCCAGGCGAAGAGGAGCGGGCCGAGGTCGGACCAACGGGGGAGCGTGACGCCGAGGACCCGCGGGCCGGCGAGGGCGAGCGTGTCTCGACGCGAGACGAGGAAGCCCGCGAAGAACATGGCGAAGAAGATCTTTGCGACCTCGGCGGGCTGGAACGAGTAGCCAGCGATGCGGATCCAAATGCGCGCGCCATAGTTGGCTGCCCCAATGCCGGGTGCGAGGGGGAGGAGCAGAAACAGGAGTCCGACGGCGCCCGTGATCCAGGTGTAGCGACGCAGCTGACGGTGATCCCGCATGACGATGAGGACACCGATGACACAGGCGAGGCCGAGGATCGTCCACATGATCTGACGCGAGGCGAAGCCGTGTGCCCAGGACGTGTACTGGGCGTAGACGAGGTCAACGCTCTTGATGGTGGCGAGGCCAATGAGGTTGATGAGGAGGGCAATGGGCAGCAGCAACGGATCGGCATAGGAGACGCGCAGCGACGCGATGATGTACACGACGAGCGCGGCGACGCCGAGCCCGCCGATCTGCCACCAGGTCGAGGTGGCGATCTCGTCGTTGCGCCCGAGGTCCACGAGAACATTCGCGCCGAGACCGATGGCGAAGGCAGCAAGAAGCAGAACAAAGTGCAAAATGCGCCGTGTTCGTGCCTCGTAGCTGATGACAGTGGCCACTATCGCCCACCGCCCGAGGGGGCTCCGCCGGAGTCGCTTGCGCCGCCCTGATCGCTTGCGCCCGAGGAGGCGTTCCTCGAGAGGCTGCCTTCGTCTGCGAGCTGCGCGACGATGCGATTGGCGTCATCGCGGTCTTTTGCGCTGATGGTGTTCGTGACCTGGGTTTGTGTCACGGGCTGCAGGTCGCTGAGGGCGACGTCGGTGACGTCTTCTTCGTGCGAGAGGGAGATCGGGCCGAGATCCTGAGCGATGCCCTTGTAGATCACGACATTCTCACCGTCGCTGCCCACAAAGTATTGATCTTGGGTCCAGTCGTAGGCGAACCATGCCCCGCCCGCGAGGATCACGGCGATGAGGGTNCGGGCCCCGCAGCGCCCGCAGCCATCGCGCCGAGGATGCGCGGTTCGCGGCCGGCAGCGGCGTCGCGAATGTCTTTTTCGAAATCCGTGGCGCTCTGGTAGCGCACCTCGCGATCCTTCGCGAGGCCGTGGAGCACGACGGCATCCATGTACTTATTGATGTTGGGGTTGAACGTCGAAGGCGGAACCGGGGTTTCACGTACGTGCTGGTACGCGATCGACACGGGGGAGTCCCCCGTGAAGGGCGGGCGGCCCGTGAGGAGCTCGTAGAGAACGACGGCGGCCGAGTACACGTCGCTGCGCACATCAACATGCTGACCACGCGCCTGCTCTGGCGAGAGGTACTGTGCCGTACCCATGACCGCCTGGGTTTGGGTCATCGCCGCCGTGGATTCGGATACCGCGCGTGCGATACCGAAGTCCATAACCTTGACCTCGTTGTTCTTCGTGATCATGATGTTGCCGGGCTTGATATCCCGGTGGATGATGCCCGCATTGTGCGAGTACTCGAGGGCGCTCAGCACGCCCGTCATGACCGCCGATGCGCGTTGCTCGCTCATCGGGTTCTCTGCCGAGATGAATGAACGCAGAGTGTCACCCTCGACGTATTCCATGACGATGTAGGGGATCGTCACGTCTTCGCCCGTGGGCTCCGTGCGGTGATCCTCGCCCGTGTCGTAGACGCCAACGATTGCGGGGTGGTTGAGGCCCGCGGCGGACTGGGCTTCGCGGCGGAACCGCTCCTGGAAGTGCGGGTCACGTGCGAGATCCGAACGCAAAACCTTGAGGGCGACCGTGCGGTGAAGTCGCGTGTCGCGCGCAAGATAGACCTCAGCCATACCGCCGCGCCCGAGTAGGCGCCCAATTTCGTAGCGGTTGCTGAGCAACATGCGGTCTTCGCTCACAATGTCACCGTAGCCTTCCTCAACAGTGCGCTCACTTCGGCGCCCGTCCAGTCTAATGAATCTACACTCGCGCCAAGGGATACGACTCCCGTGCCCACNCGTCTTCGTACGGTGCTTCTGCGCGTGTGAGCGCCGCGGCTCGTGCCGCGGGACCCGTTGCGGCAGTAGGGCGGTTCCGGTCGCGCGCGGCCGCGCCCACGACCACGCTTCCGCTTGAGGGACCCGGATCGCCCTTGCGGAGGTCGTCGATGTCGATGACGTCCGCGATGACGCACGTGATGTTGTCGGGGCCGCCTGCCTTGAGGGCTAGTTCGACGAGTTGCTCGGCGCATTCTTCGGGGTCGTCGACGCTTGCGAGGACGTCGCTTATCGTCTCGAACGACACGAGCCCGGAGAGGCCGTCGGAGCACAGCATCCAGCGGTCACCCGGGACGGCAGGCTTGAGGCTGAGGTCGAGTTCGGGATCGGCGTCAACATCGCCGAGGACGCGCATGATCATGGAGCGTTGCGGGTGGCGTTCGGCTTCCTCGGGCGTGAGCCGACCCTCGTCGATGAGGCGCTGGACAAACGTGTGGTCTTTCGTGACCTGCGTGCATTCGCCTTCGCGCACGAGGTAGGCGCGCGAATCGCCGATGTGAACGAGCGCGAATTTGTTGCCCGCGCGAAGAAGCGCGGTAACGGTCGTGCCGAGACCAGCGAGTAGGGGTTCCTCGCGTGCACGCCTCAGGATGGCGTCGTTGGCATCGAGAACCGCGCCTTCGAGGGCGGCGACGATGTCGGTTCCGGGAGCGTCGGTTTCGAGCTCGCTGAGTGTTCCCACTGCGACGGAGCTCGCGACGTCACCGCCGGCGTGGCCGCCCATTCCGTCGGCAACGACAAGGAGGTGGGAGCCGGCGTAGCCGGAGTCTTGGTTGTTTGAGCGTACGAGCCCAACGTCTGTTTTCGCTGCGTAGCGCAACCCAATGGTCATCGGGGGCCTCGCCTCAATTCAATCTGGGTGTTGCCGATCGTGATGGCGGCGCCCGGTTTGAAGGGCGCGGTGCCTTCGAGCGGCTTGCCGGCGAGCGTCGTGCCGTTGGTCGAGCCGAGATCTTCGACGTACCACTCGCCATCGTGCGGGAACACGCGCGCGTGACGGTTGGAGGCGTATTCATCCGAGAGCACGAGGGTGCATTCGGGTGCGCGGCCGATGAGGATCGGTGAGGCTGCGAGGCGAATGGTGGTGCCGCGGAGGGGCCCTGCGGTCACGACGAGCTGAGTCTGCACGGCATTCGGGTCGGTGGTCTTTTGCCCCTGGTGAAGGGCGGAGGGGTCGCTCACGGTTCGCCGCTCGGCGCCTGCCTTTCGGCCGCTTCCGCCGCGCGTAATGACCGTGGTTCCAAAGAGGTCGTTGCGCATGACGATGAGGGCAACGATCACGAAGAGCCACAGCGCGACGACGAAGCCGAAGCGTAGGACGATGAGGGTTAGTTCGCTCACGCGGACCTCACCACTCGGAGGGCGCGCCCGAGGGCAGGATCACGGTGAGGCGTGTGCGACCGATGCGGATCGTGGCGCCATCGGGGAGGCCGGTCGGTGTGGTGATGCGCTCGCCGTTCACGAAGGTGCCGTTTGTGGAGCCCAGATCGGTTGCGGTCATGGCGGTGCCGTCCACGCGAAGTTCGAGGTGGTGGCGGCTTACGCCCGTGTCGTCGAGGATGATGTCGCTGTCGCCACCGCGGCCGATCACGGTGACGCGCCCCGTGAGCAGGTACTGCTGACCGTCGATTTCGAGGATTGGCTGGAGGTTTTCGCCGCCCGTCGTGGCAGGGGCGAGTGACGAGCGTTCCGTGCTCGACTCCGTTTCGAAGCGACCTGCCTTGACGTCGTCGTCGCGTTTGAGGGTCACGGTGACGTTGCCCAGGAACAGGTACTTTTGCTGGTCGGCGTGGTCCACGAGGATCCGCTGAAGCTCGTCGACGAGGGTGTCTTCCCACGAGGCGAAGCGTTCATAGTCCACGGAGTTGAGGTACACGGAGTATGTGTTGGGTGCGAGCGTGCGGGCGCGGTCAAGGACCTGGATCTGGTCGTCGCATTCGCGCTTGAGCCCCTGGGCGAGGTCGAGCGGCTTGATGCTGCCGCCGCGCGAGAACACATTCGACACACCGCGGTCGAGGCTGCGCTCGATTCGGTCGAGAAAACTCAACGTGGGTCTCCTTGGGTAAACGTCGTACGCCGCGAGTCTATCGCGTGCGCCGCACGGGTGATTCGTTCAGATGTAAGGATGTGGTGGAGGATTGGAGTATGAGCGATGAACACGCGAACCTCCACCACGATGTTGCCGAGTCTCTTGCCGCGCTCCTTTCGCCCTTGAGTTTTGATTCGGCCGTTGGCCTCATCAGTTCCGACGGCCGCCTCGTGACGGCGCACGGGGATCTTGATCGGGTGTTCCCCCTCGCGAGTGTGTCGAAGCTGATCGCGACGTACGCGGCGCTTGTCGCGATCGATCGGGGACTGCTTGCTCTTGAGGATTCCGCGGGTACGGGCACTCCTGAGGGCTGCACGGTCGAGCATCTTCTCGCGCACGCGGCGGGCTACGCGTTTGAGGGCGGGGAGTTCCTCGCGGCGCCGGGCAAGCGCCGCATGTACACGAACGCCGGCATCGAGCAACTTGGGCGCGTCGTGAGCGGCGCGGTGGGCAAAGACTTCAAGGAGTGGGTTCGCGAGAGTGTCACGGAACCGCTCGACATGGGGGGCGTTGAGCTTTCGGGTTCACCCGCGAAGGACTATCGCGGAAGCATCGAGGATCTGCTTGTCCTGGGGCATGAGTTCATGAACCCATCGCTGATCTCGGCTTCTCTCGCCGATTCGGCTCATCGCCCGCACTTCCCCGACCTCTCCGGCGTGCTTCCCGGCTACGGCCGCCAGAGCTCGAATGACTGGGGGCTCGGCGTGGAGATCAAGGGACACAAGGATCCCCACTGGACGGGATCGCTCAACTCCCCGCGCACGTTCGGGCATTTTGGCCAGTCGGGGTCGTTCCTGTGGGTTGATCCCGAAGCCGCCCCGGGCGGGCTGAGCGCGGCGTTTCTTTCCTCGAAACCTTTTAGCGACGAGCACGCGCGCGTGTGGCCGACGCTCAACGATGCCCTTATTCGCGCTGCTCGCGCGCAATTTTAGGGGTGCGGCCATTCGCCAGATCACTATCCTGGAATGAGGGAGCAACGTGAAAGGACGAGCGATGAAGCAAGGTAGCACCAAGAAAGATCAGCGGGGACTTCGCATTATCGTCGCGGGCGGCGACGGATTTTGCGGATGGCCCACGGCTCTCCACCTCTCGAACCGGGGTCACGAGGTCACGATTGTTGATTCCCTCGTGCGCCGCGACATCGATACCGAACTCGGCTCGAACTCGGTCACGCCGATCCTCCCGCTCGGGGAGCGCGTCGCCGCGTGGAAGGACGTCTCGGGTACAAGCATCGACGTGCGAATCGGCGACCTGAGCGACTACGACTTCCTGAGCGAGGTTGTTCGCGACGTGCAACCCGAGGCCTTCGTGCACTTCGCCGAGCAGCGAAGCGCCCCCTACTCGATGATTGACCGCGAGCACGCGATCTATACACAGCGCACAAACGTCGAGGGAACCCTCAACGTGCTGTGGGCGATCCGGGACTTCGCCCCCGAATGTCACCTCGTGAAGCTCGGGACGATGGGCGAGTACGGCCAGCCCAACATTGATATCGAAGAGGGCTTCATCGAGATCGAGCACCGCGGTCGCAAGGATCGCCTGCCGTTCCCGAAGCAGCCCGGCAGCTTCTATCACCTTTCGAAGGTGCATGACAGCGACAACATCATGTTCGCGTGCAAAATCTGGAACATCGCCGCGACGGACCTCAATCAGGGCATCGTGTACGGGCTTCACACCGATGAGACCCGCATGGATCCTCGCCTCGTGAACCGCTTCGACTACGACGCCGTGTTCGGCACGGCCCTCAATCGCTTCCTCATTCAAGCGGCGGCAGGCCACCCCCTCACGGTGTACGGCGAGGGTTCGCAAACGCGCGGCTACCTCAACATCGAGGACACGGTGCGCTGCATCGAAATCGCGTGCACGAATCCCGCGGCACCCGGCGAATTCCGCGTGTTCAATCAGTTCACGGAGTCGTTTAGCGTTGAAGAGCTCGCCGTAAAGGTCGTCTCGGCAGCCTCGAGCCTCGGCCTTGACGCGCGGATCGACCACCTTGAGAACCCGCGTGTGGAGAAGTACAACCACTACTACAACGCCGTGAATACGCGCCTTATTGATCTCGGTCTCGAGCCGCACCTGCTCACCGAGCGCGTGCTTGTGGAAATCCTCGAGTCGGCACGGGGCCACGTTGATCGCGTCAAGAATGAGCTGATCCTCCCGGGCGTCACGTGGCGCAAGTAAGGGGGGAGAGCGCCGAAGGGCGCCTCAGGATTCTCCTCGTCACCGAGACGTTCGTGCCGAGCGTCGACGGGGTCGTCACCCGCCTTACGCATCTCGTTGAACACCTCCTCGCCGAGGGGCACGAGGTGGAGGTCATCGCGCCGGGGCTTGGCATCGAGGAGTACCGGGTGGCGTCGGACCCCGAAAACCCGCGCAGGCAGGTGAGTGCTCCCATGCACGGTGCTCGCACCGTGCGCGTGCCGTTTTACCCGAGCCGCCCATGGTCCCTGCCCACTGCGTCCGCGCATCGCTTGACCGAGCGCGTTGTGCGGGATTTTCGCCCCGACGTCATTCATGCCGCGCAACCGATTCTGCTTGGCCAGGTCGCGGTCCGGGCCGCTCGCCGGCATCGGATCCCCCTCGTCGCGAGCTACCACACGCATCTGCCCGCCTACCTCTCCCGGTATCGCGCGTGGGCGTGGAGTGCGCCGATCATTGCGAGGGCAACCCGTCGCCTCCATCGCGGCGCCGCCCTCAATGCCGTCACGAGTGAGACCATGCGCGAGGAAGCTCGTGCGATGGGGCTCGAGCGCGTCGAGGTGGTGCGCAGGGCCGTGGATACGCGGCTTTTTCATCCGGGGGAAAGCCCGACGCCTGCCCAGCCACACGGCCCCCATAGTGAACGGTTGAGGCTCCTTTTCGTGGGGCGGCTCGCAGCGGAAAAGGACCTCGCGCGCCTCGCACCCCTCATGCGCCGTCGCGACGATCTCGAGTTGACCCTCGTGGGCGATGGGCCTCACCGCGGACATCTCGAGAGGGAGTTCCGTGGCACACGCACGCACTTCGCGGGCGTCCTCAGAGGCGAGGACCTCGCGCGTGCCTACCGCAGCCACGACCTCTTCGTGTTTCCGTCGGTGACAGAGACGCTCGGCCTCGTGCTTCTCGAGGCGATGGCCTCGGGCCTGCCGCCTCTCGCGGCGCGCTCAGGCCCCACGATGGAGCAGATCGTTGATGGTGAAACGGGATTCCTGTTCAGCGATGAGAACGAACTCGAGGCGTGTCTCGAAGCACTCTCGAGTGGACGAGGCGCGGCCATCAGGGCATCCGTGGGTGCCGCCGCGCGTCGCGAAGCCGAGAAGCACTCGTGGGCAGCGGCAAGCGCTGACTTCGTGGACCTTTATCGCCGTGCGATCGAGGGTGGATAACTGCCCGGTCTACTTCTTCGCGCCGTAGAGCAGCCAGGTCGCGCGCGTCGAGGCGATCCAGCGCATGCCCGCGATCGCGAGGATCGCGACGATGCCGAGGAGGATCGTGGGGGTGAAGTTCACGGGAGGCGCGGCGGCCGTGGCGCTGGCATCGGGGTGCAGGGCGAGGGTGAGGGCAGCGGCAATTCCGACGCTTGCCACGCCCAGCACGATGCCGACGATCATGAAGGTGCGGGCGAAGGTGCGAAGCCACGCTTCTCTATCCGCGGGATACCCCACTCCCGCGCGATGCTTCTTTGAGGCGACCCCGGCGATGCAGCCCGCGACGATCACACCGATGACCCAGGTGAGGAAAAGTCCGAGCGAAAGCCACCACGTGATTTGGGAAGCGGCGAGCCCCGAGAGGACTCCCGCGAGGGCGCCGAGCAGGCCGAGACGTGTGAGGAATGCTGCGCCTTCGGCGTCGGTGTCGAGGTTCGGCGGGAAAGCCGCGAATGCTTCGTCGCCGTAGCCTTGGGCGTTCCAGTCCTGCGCTTCGCTCATGAAGTCATCCCTTCGGTGAGGCCGCGGCCTTTGCTGCGGCGGGCAATGCGGTGATGATGCGGTCAAGGATATCGGTGGTGTGGGCCTTCGAAACGAAATACGCTTCGAACGCGCTCGGCGGAAGGTAGATGCCCTGGGAAAGCATCGCGTGGAAGAAGCGCGCGAACGCTTCCGTATCCTGGCTCTTCGCGTCCTCGTAATTGCGCACGTCCCGGTCCGTGAAGAACACCGAAAAGAGCGTGCCGAAGCGGTTGATCGAGTGGGGCACGCCCTCGGCGCTGAGCGCCTCGTCGAATGCCCGAATGAGGGTCGTTGCCGCGTCGTTGAGCCGCGCGTAGAGCGCGTCGTCGAGCTGGCTTAGGGTGGCGATGCCCGCGGCGGTCGCAAGAGGGTTACCGGAGAGCGTGCCCGCCTGATACACGGGGCCGAGCGGCGAGAGACGCTCCATGATGTCGGCGCGCCCACCGAACGCGCCCACGGGCATCCCGCCGCCGATCACTTTGCCAAACGTCACGAGATCGGGGTCGACACCGTCGAGGCCGTGAGCACCCGTCGCACTCGCACGAAAGCCCGTGAGAACCTCGTCGACGATGAGAAGCGCGCCCGCGGCATGCGCCTCGTTGAGGAGGAACGCGTTGAAGTCGCCCGGATCGATCACGCCCATGTTGCACGGCGCGCCCTCGGTAATGATCGCGGCAATGTTCTCACCGTGCTCGGCGAAGGCCCGGCGAACGGCCTCGCGGTCACCGTAGGGGAGCACGAGGGTCTCGGCAGCCGTCGGATCCGTGACCCCCGCCGAGCCCGGAAGCGAGAACGTCGCTACACCCGAGCCGGCCTCCGCGAGGAGCGAGTCGACGTGGCCGTGGTAGCAGCCCGCGAACTTCACGATGAGGTCGCGGCCCGTGAAACCGCGTGCGAGCCGCAGCGCGCTCATGGTGGCCTCGGTGCCCGAGTTGACCATGCGGATTTTTTCGACCGCGGGGAGACGATTGATCACGAGTTCGGCAAGGCGAATCTCGCCCTCGTGCGGAGCGCCGAAGCTGAGCGAGTGGGCGGCCGCATCGGTGACGGCTTCAACGACGCGCGAATCGGCGTGGCCGAGGATCATCGGCCCCCATGACCCCACGAGGTCCACGTACTTGGTGCCCTCCGAATCCGTGAGGAGTGCCCCCTTGCCGCTCACGAGGTACGGGGGAGTACCGCCCACGCTTCCGAAGGCGCGCACGGGCGAGTTCACACCACCCGGAATTGAGTGCTGGGCGCGGGCGAAAAGTTCAGCGTTCGTCGACATGGAAACCTCCTGAGACGCGGGGATCAGGCGAATTCGCGAAGGTGCCGGGGCAGATCTGCGAGGAGCTTTGCCGCGTACGGGGCGTGGTACGTGAGCACGTGCGCCGCCCCCGCGCGCTTGAAAGCAAGAAGCGACTCGAGTACGGCGCGTTCGCGATCGAGCCAGCCGTTCTGGCACGCGGCCTCGATCATCGCGTACTCGCCAGAAACCTGGTAGGTGCCCACGGGCACGGGGCTCGCGGCGGCGACCTCGGCGAGCACGTCGAGGTAGGGGAGGCCGGGCTTGACCATGATCATGTCGGCACCCTCGGCGAGATCGAGCTCGAGCTCGCGCAGCGCCTCGCGGCCATTTGCCGGGTCCTGCTGGTAGGTCTTGCGGTCGCCCGAGAGCGAGGAATCAACGGCCTCGCGGAAGGGGCCGTAGAACGCCGAGGCGTACTTCGCGGTGTAGGCGTAAATCGCGACATCCGTGAAGCCCTCCGAGTCGAGCGCGTCGCGGATCGCGGCGATTTGACCGTCCATCATGCCCGAGGGAGCGACGACGTGCGCACCCGCGCGTGCTTGGGCGAGCGCCATCTCGCGGTACACCTCGAGAGTTCTATCGTTATCCACACCTCCGCGCTCATCGAGAACACCGCAGTGGCCGTGATCGGTGAACTCATCGAGGCACAAATCGGCCATCACGAGGAGAGAATCGCCAACCTCTTCCCGTAAGCGCGAGATGGCAACGTTCAGGATGCCGTTCGGGTCGGTTGCGCCGGATCCGATGGCATCCTTCTTTTCGGGGACGCCAAACAGCATGATGCCGCCGAGCCCAAGTTCGGCAGCCTCGCGGGCCGCCTCGACGAGCGAGTCGAGCGAGTGCTGCATCACGCCGGGCATCGAGGTGATCTCGCGCGGTTCACTCGCGCCCTCGCGCACGAAGGCTGGGAGGATGAAATCGGCGCTGCGAAGAGTCACCTCGCGGTTGAGGCGGCGCATCATGTCGCTCGAGCGGAGGCGACGCGGGCGGTGGAGGGGAGCATTGGTGCTCATGGGTCAGTTTTCCTTTCCAAGGACCTCGGCGACGGCCTCGGCGAGTGCGCGGTCGCTCGGGTCTTTTGCGACTGCGGCAACCGGAAGATTAACGCTGATCGCTGCATCTTCGCTCGGCTTTCCGATGACGACGAGCTTCGTTCCTTCGTGGATCGCGAGCTTCGAGAGAGCGCGCACGATCATGGGGCTCGTGGCGACGACGGCGCTAAATCCACCCGCGGCGAGGTTATCGACGATCTTGCTCGGCTGCGGAATGGTTTTGGGGCGGTAGGCGGTCTCGCGCTGAACTTCGTAGCCGGCCATGCGGAGGGCGAGCTCGAGCTGCGGTGCGGCCGCGGAGCTCACGGGGTAGAAGATGCGCTGAGCGAGTCCGTCCCCACCCTGCTGATTGACGGGGAAGACGTCAATGAGCGAGGCTGCGCTCCCCTGGGCGATCGTTTCGACTTTGAGGCCGGCCTCGCGTGCGGCCTTTGCCGTGGCCTCACCGACCGCGGCGGCCTTGAACTCTTGGACCGCGGGAAGTTCCGACCATTCCGGCAGCGCTCGAAGCGCTTTGACGGTTGTCACCGATGTGAGGAGCAGCCAATCGAATTCGCCGTGTGCGAGGTCGCTCAGCGCATCACGCAGGTCGGCGTCGGTTTCGAACGTGAACTCCGTGAACGGCGAGTGGACGGCCTCAAAACCGCGTGCGTTGAGCTCCGCGACGAGGCCGCTCCCGCGCCCGGCGGGGCGCGTCACGAGAACGGGTGCAGTCATGCTAGCCACTCCTCAGCAAGTAAATTTCGGGCGCCTGCGGCGAGCATGTCCTTCGCGAGCGCCCTGCCCGCGGCCTCGGCAGAGGCGACCGTTACCGTTTCCTCGGTGCGGATTTCGCGAACAAGATGTGTGTTTTGACCGTATACCCCGGCCTTGAGAATGAGTCGATTATCGGCGCTGACCTCGCTAAACGCGGCGACCGGTGCCGAGCATCCGGCCTCGAGGGCGCGCAAAAGCGCCCGCTCGGCCGTGACCGCGAAGCGGGTCGGTGCGTGATCAAGCTCGGCAAGTGCCCGCGCGAGAGCGCTTTCCGGGTCGAGATCGTCGCGAACCTCGACAGCGAGGGCGCCCTGGGCGGGAGCGGGAAGGAACTGCCACGGATCGAAACTCTCGGCGATGCGCGCCTCGAATCCGAGCCGGAGGAGTCCCGCGGCGGCAAGCACAACCGCGTCGAGCTCCCCGCTTTCGGCGTAGGCCATGCGCGTCTCGATATTGCCGCGAATCGGGACCACCTCGAGGTCCGGCCGCGCAAGAAGTACTTGCGCCGCTCGCCTCGGGCTGCCGGTCCCCACGCGGCCACCGTGTGGGATCGCCGCGAGGTCGCTCACGCCCTCGCGGGTCACGAGCGCGTCGGCAGGATTCTCGCGCACGGGGATCGCCGCGAGGCGGATCCCGTCGGCAGGCAGCGTAGGAAGATCCTTGAGCGAGTGGACGACCACGTCAACCTCACCGGCGAGGAGCGCCTCGCGCACTGCGGACACGAAAACGCCCATGCCGCCGATGCGCGTGAGCGGGCTCGTGCGGTCGCGATCCCCGTGTGTGGACACGTTGATGAGCTGGAAACCGTCGGAATCTCCCTCGCCCCCTGCCACCAACTGACGCGCAACCCACGCGGACTGCGTGCGAGCGAGCGCCGAGGCGCGAGTGCCGAGCCGCATCATGCGAACGTGCCTTCGGGGGTGCGCACGAGGCAGCATTCGAGTCCGCAGTCACCGGTGCGCTTCTCGTTCTCGAGCGCGCCCGGAACATCAATCACGGCGCGACGCTCGAAACCGGGTGTCACGGCCTCCTCGACGAGATCGGCGAGTGCACCGATGAATCGGTCGTCGCTTCCGGACGTGGCCACGCGGATGAACGCGAGCCCCTTCTGTTCGGCGGATTCCTTCGCCTCCGTGTCGAGGTCCCATACGACCTCGACGTGGTCGGTTACGAAGCCGATCGGCACGACGATCACGGCGCTGCGGCCATCGAGGCCGTCGATCACGTCGTTGATGTCGGGTTCGAGCCACGGCACGTGCGGCGCGCCCGAGCGGGATTGGTACACGAGTTGGGCATTTCCGGGTGTGTTCTCGGCTCCGAGTTCTTCGCGCACGCGGGCCATGACGTATTCGATCGCTGCCTTGTGCTGGGCGACGTACCAGCCGCCCGAGCCCTTCTCCCACGTGCTCTTCGGGCCCGACACATCCGCCATCGATGTGGGGATCGAGTGTGTCGAGAAGAGGATCTCGATCGCTTCGGGCTCGTGGCCACGTGCGCGGTGCGCCTCCAGGGCGCTCTTCACGCCGTCGACGACGGGCTCGAGGAATCCCGGATGGTTGTAGTACACGCGGGCCTTGTCGATTTCGACCGTGCCCTCAAGACCCGTCTCGGCGAGAGCCTTGCGGAAATCCTCGTGGTACTGGTGGCAGCTCGAATAGCTCGAGTATGTGCTCGTCACGAGCCCCACGACCTTCGTGTGGCCATCCTCGTGCATCTGACGCACCGTATCGGAAACATACGGCTCCCAGTTGCGGTTGCCCCAGTACACGGGAAGGTCGAGCTCGCGGCGCTTCAGCTCGGCCTCGAGCCGCGCGATGAGGTCGCGGTTTTGCTCGTTGATGGGGCTTTTTCCGCCGAGCGCGCGATAGTGGGTCGCGACTTCTTCGAGGCGCTCATCGGGGATGCCGCGTCCGCGTGTGACGTTCCGCAAGAAGGGAATCACGTCCTCCTGTTTTTCGGGTCCACCGAACGAGGAGAACAGGATCGCAGTGTGGGTCACAGGAGCACCTCCACGACCTCGTCGAGTTCACCGATGCGGTGGCCCGTGTGGAAGGGAAGTTCCTCGCGCACGTGCAGGCGGGCCTTCGTGTAGCGCAGGTGGCGCATCATGTCGACGAGCTCGGGAAGGGTGTCGGCTTCGAAGCTCAAGAGCCACTCGTAGTCGCCGAGGGCGAAGGCGGCCGTCGTGTTGCCCCACACGTTCGGATATTCGCGCCCGTAGATGCCGTGTTCCTTCATCATTTCGCGACGCTCATCCTCCTCAAGGAGGTACCAGTCATAGCTGCGCACAAACGGGTACACGGTGATCCAGTCCTTGCGCTCCTTGTCGGCCTCCATGAACGCGGGCTTGTGGCTGCGGGAGAACTCGTGGCCGCGGTGCACGCCCATGGCCTGCCATTCCTTCTCGAGGTAGGTACCGGCAATCGAGTTCTCGAAGAGACGTAGGGCTTCCTGGAGTGCCTCGGGGCGCTCGCACGCGAGCCAGATCATGAGGTCGGCCTCGGCGCGGAAGCCGGAAACATCGTAGAAGCCGAGAACCTCGACGTCGGCGCTCGCGAGGGAGGCGACGGTGCGTTCGAGATCCTCGAGCACCTGCTCGGGTGTGACGATGCCCTCGTCGTTGAGACCGCCGATCTTGCGGTACACGGAATAGGCGGTGAAACGGATTTCTTCCTTGACGTCCTCGCTCATGGGAGGGTCCTTTCTTTGGTGGTGCTGTGTGGTTTTAGCGTGAGGCGAGCTCGCGCGTGAAGCGGGTGATGGCTTCGAGCCCGTTACCGGTGCGCCAGGCGCCCGTGAGCTCGAGGTGGGGGAGGGGAGCGTCGGCCCCGCGGGTCTGCGTTTCGAGTGCGCTCGCGAGGGCCTCGAGGGCGGCCGTGTGGCCGGGGCCGGATTGGCGCATGGTGCCGGTCCAGTCGGTGAGGGCCCAGTCAGCAACGGTGAGGTCCGACGCCTGCAGGCCAAAAATTGCAGCCGCATCGTGGATCGCGAGCTCGGGGAACCGTTCGGCATCGGGCAGGGAGCCGTCGGCGTCTGGGCTGTAGGAGAGCCGCACGACGTTCCGCCCTGGTTTCGAGGCCTCCGCGGCACGGTGGATGTGCTCCCACTTCGCGCTCGCGTGGGTCATGGCCTTCGCGCGGATCGTGGTCGCGGCGGGGTCAACGAGCACGCCGTTGCCGCGCGGCTTCGCGCTCAGCTCCGGGTTGTCGAGAACGAGGGTCGCGAGCCGCACGGGCGTTGCGGGGGCAACGGGGATGAGGTCTGCGATGTCGGGTGCCGGTGCGCTCAAAAGGCGCCGGGCGAACTCGGGGCCCGTAGCGATCACGAGGGTGCGGGCCTTGAACTCGCGCGTGACGGCGGCCTCTTGCGTTGCCGCAGTGACGATCCATGCGCCCTCCTCGCTCGAGGCGCGCAGCCCGGTCACGGGGGTGTGGGTAAAGATTTGCCCTCCGTGCGCCTCGATGTCGCGAGCGAGGGCCTTGGGAAGCTCAGCCATCGATGGGGTGAGTGAGTGGACCGCGGAGCCCGAACTTGACCGCACCCCGCGTTGCTCAAGAATTTCTTCGATGGCCTTCCGGGCACTTCCGAGTTCTTGCACGCGCTCCGCGAGGCGAGGCATGACGGCGCGAAGCTCAAGCTTCTCCGGATCAGCCGAGTGTACGCCCCGAATGATTGGGGTGACGAGCCTCTCCAGCACGGCTTTTCCGTATCGTGCGCGCACGAACTCGGCAACGGTGACGTCATCTCCCGTTGCCCGCTTCGCCGGGACGAAGCGTTCCCGCCAGGCGCGCAGCGCCCCCCAGAACCCCAGGGCCTCGCGCACATCCTTTGCGAGGGGCTTCGCGGGCATACCGAACACGGCGTTGCGGGGCGAGGCGTAGGCGCGCTCGTCGCCGACGATGAAGCTCGAGCCCGTTGCGGGTGCGACCACGCGATCCTCGAGTCCGAGGTCTTTGACGAGACCGAGCATCGCGCCGCGACCGATCGCGAACGCTTCCGCCCCGGTGTTGGCTTCGATTCCTTCGAGGGTGTGTGACCACACCGCTCCACCCACGTTGTCTTGTGCTTCGACAACGAGTACCTGATCGCCCTTGAGGGCGCGCTCGCGGGCGTAGATGAGGCCGGATACTCCGCCGCCGATCACGACGGTGTCGATCGTGTGCATGCCGAGTGCTCCTACTGTTCGTGGATGAAGGCCACGAGATCGGTGAGGACCTGCGGATCCGTCTCCGGTGGCACCCCGTGGCCGAGGTTGACGACGTGCCCGGCTGCCGCGCGGCCTTCGCGCACGATGCGCGCGGCCTCGGCGAAGCGGGCTTCTTCCGAGGAGAAAAGGAGGGCGGGGTCGAGGTTGCCCTGAACGGCAGTACCGGCGGGCAGGGTTTCAATCGCGGTGGGGATGGGGGTGCGGTGATCGAGTCCGACGGTTGTTGCGCCCGCCTCGTGGATGGCGCTGAGCATGTGGCCCGTGCCCACGCCGAAGTGGATGCGGGGAACATCGAGGTCACGCACGTAGTCGAGTGCGGCCCTCGAGAACGGAAGGACGTGCGCGCGGTAGGTCGCTTCGGCGAGGGAACCCGCCCACGAGTCGAAGAGCTGCACTGCACTCGCCCCAGCCTCGACCTGTGCGCGGAGGAATTCGCCCGAGATATCGGCGACCCACTGTGCGAGGCGCGCCCACAGTTCGGGCTCGGCGGTCATGAGGGCGCGCGTACGAAGATGGTCGCGGCTCGGGCGGCCCTCGACCATGTAGCTCGCGACCGTGAAGGGGGCTCCGCAAAAGCCGATGAGGGGCGTTGTGCCGAGTTCGTGGGTCGTGAGGCGCACGGCTTCGCGAATGGGCTCGAGGGCGGCGCGGTACACGTCATCGACCGGGGGGAGTGCGTCGATGTCGGCTTTGGACCGGATCGGGTGGGCGAGCACGGGGCCGATGCCGGGCTCGATGCTCACGTCGATTCCCGCGAGTTTGAGCGGGACCATGATGTCGGAGAAGAAGATGCCCGCATCGACTTTGTGTCGGCGCACAGGTTGGAGCGTGATTTCGGTGACGAGTTCGGGCATGAGGCAGCTTTCGAGCATGCTCGTGCCTTCGCGCGCCTTCCGGTACTCGGGAAGCGAGCGCCCGGCCTGGCGCATGAACCACACGCTCGGCGGCTCGGAAGCGACCTCGGCACCGCGGCCCGCGAGCCGCTTCACGAGGGCGCTTTCGTGTGCGGCGGAGGAGACTGGTGGCAGTTCAGAATGTGGCGTGGTCATCGCCTCTATTGTGCCCGATCTCGATGAGAAAGAAGTCCCCGCACCGTAGGCTTGCTGCATGCTTATTGCTCTGCGCGCCACACACGACAACCTTGGGCTCGAGGGGCTTGAACACATCACTAGAGGCTCCGAGAACCTCGATGCGCGCCTCGCCGCGCTCAATGAGGCCCATCCCGAGCAGCCGCTCACCGGCTGGGTGTGCCTCGCGACGTGCAACCGTCTCGAGATCTACGCCGATGTTGACCGTTTCCACGACGCGATCGACCTCGTCACGCGCGCCGTGATCGACACGAGCGGCCTGCCGGCGGAGGATGTTGCGCGCATGCTCGTCGTCGATGCGGGCAGCATTTCCGCACGCCACATGTACGAAGTAGCGTCGGGAATGAACTCCCAGGTGCTCGGCGAGGCCGAGATCACCGGGCAGGTGCGCACGACCTTCTCGAGCGCGCTCGCCTCCGGGCACACCACAACTCTTCTCAACGATCTCTTTCAGGGCGCGCTGCGCACCGCGAAGCAGGTCACATCGAAAACGAAGGTGGGGGCCGCGGGGCGAAGCTCCGTCGCGGTGGCACTCGATTCCGCACATCTGTTCACGACCGAGCTCGAGGGGCGTGAGGCGCTTCTCATTGGCACGGGGGCTCTCGCGCGTGTTGCAAGCGCGGAGCTTCACCGAAGAGGCGTCGGAACCTTGCGCGTGTACTCCCCAAGCGGTCGCGCAGCCCAGTTTGCCGACTCGCACGGCGCTATTCCCGTGGCGCCCGACCAGCTCGAGGGTGCTCTTTCGAGTGCGACGGTGGTGATCGCGGCTTCCGGCGGTGGCACGCACGTGATCGATCCGCCTTTACTTGAGCGTGCCCTCGAGGCTCGTGCCACGAGCGAGGAGCTCGTGATCCTCGACCTGGCCCTCCACGCCGATGTTGACCCGGCAGCCGCGGTGCTTCCGGGTGTGCGTGTACTGGCTCTTGAGTCGATCCGCGCTGGCGAGAGTGCCCGCGGTGAGGTCGAGCGCGCACGTGAACTGATTGATACGGGGGTGGTGCGTTTCGAGGAGCGTCAGCAGATCCGTGCTGTCGATCCGGCCGTGAGCGCGCTGCGCCGCAGTGTGAAAGACATGATCGTTGTCGAGGTGGAGGAGGTGCGGCGTTCGTCGGGTGATGCTGCCGCTGAGCAGGTGCAGCGCTCGCTGGGGCGCGTGTACAACAAGCTCCTGCATTCGCCGATGGTGCGCGCTCAAGAACTCGCCAAAACTGGGCAGGCTGATCAGTTCCTCGAAGCGATCCACACGATCTTTGGGGTGGACGTTGCGGGAACGCTGAGCGTCGATGGCGCCCGGCCAGCGTCGGAATCAACCGCTCCCACGCGCGAGGGGCTGGAGCGGCCGCCCATGAGCGTCGCGAAAATGGAGCAGATGCGCCGCGATCTGGAGACCGCCCAGGCGCGCGAAGAAGAGCAGGCGGCGCACACCGAGCACGGGGGAGAACGCGATGTTTGATGATCACGTGGAGATCAGCGAGAACGCCGAGGCGCGCCTTCGCGCGCTTCTCAGCGAAGGGGCTCCCGCGTCAAGTGCGGGTGCGTTCGCTTCTCTTCCCGCGCTGCTCGCCGATGGGGATGACACCCCCGAGGCGATCCACGCACGGATCGACCTCGCCTTGCTGTGCGCGGCCGAGGGGCTTCTCGACAGCGCCCTCTACCAGATCGACGAGCTCACCAAAGACGCCCGCCGCGTGCGCGACACGTCCGCCGATGACGACACGATCGTCGAGCGCGCCGACGAGGCTCGGGAGGCTATCGAAGCAGCCGCGTAATTACCAGGGGAACTTTTCGTTCGCTAACTGGTCGTCGACGATGCCCGCCATCGATTCGGCGTACGTGGAGGTCACATGCCGCTCGTCCAGGAATACGAATGTGTTTCCAACGATCGGTTTGCACGTGGCATCAGGGCAGATGCTTTGATTGAGATCGATGGCGAAATATCCGTTGTTCGTGATCGCTGCGTCGTCCGGGCGTTTCGCAACAGTGGCAGGATCAATCTCTTGGACGCAGTTTTCATTTGCGACGCTTGTATCTTCGAACGCGCACAAGCTTGGATTTGTTCTGAGTCGCGGAATGTCCCTCGTAGCAATGACGTTGATACCCGCACCCTTGAATTTCGCCGCGATGGCGAGCGCTCCTTCGTTGACGACCTCGTGCCCCTCTTCATCGATATACGTTGTCTGAAGAGCGATAGCGTCAGGGCGAAGCTGAAGAAGGTAGTCCGTCGCCTGAGTGGTGAACGGTTCGCACCGATCGTGGTTATTCATTCCGACAGCACAGCCAGGGACGGTCAGTTCCATGACATCCCAACCATGCTTTTGGGCAGTGGGAAGAATCGATGCCGCTGACTGCTCCATGCGGGAGTTTCCCATGACAACGAGCATGTGATCGCCAGTGATGGGGCCTTGACGAGATGTGTTGCATGAGGACCCCTTCCACGCTGTCGTGTCGGGAGCTCCCTCTTCCTCGCACGGCGGCCCTGCATCAAACCAGTCATTGGAAAGGTCGGCTTCACTCGGCAAGATCGTGACGTTGGGGTCATCGGTTGGGTCGTAGAGAGTCGAATCGCTCAGGACACGGGCACCGGGATTGTTCACCGTCGCGAGACGTTCGAGCTTTTCCGCTTTTGCATCCAGGACGTACTGGATAGTCAACACGGGGGCTAAGCCAACGGCGACGGTCACGAGCGCGACCGCGACCGACCTGTGGGTCTTGGCGCCGGCCCACTTCCAGCGGCGGAACGGGGTGTCCACGAATTTCGTGATGAGCCAGGCGAGCGCCAAGCTGGCGATCACGAGAACAACACCGAGCCAGAACGGCGCCTTGGGGATGTCGAGAACCTGGAGGGTGAGCACGAGCAGTGGCCAATGGGCGAGATAGAGGCCGTAGGAAATGCCACCGAGCTTTTGGAGCGGCTTCGAGCTAAGAATCGGGTTGTACCCCATCACCATGACGAAAGCCGCTGCCGCGAGTGGCCAGATGGCGAGCCAGCCGGGGAACTTCCCGGCGACATCCACGAGCATGCCCATCGACACGAGCGCGAGAACGCCGACCATCGACAGAGCAAAGCGCCACGAACGTCCCTTCGGGCTATTGGGGTGAAGCGTATCGGTGCGCTCAGCAATCAGTGGAAGCGCGATGGCGACGAGCCCACCGAGGCCGAACTCCCAGAAGCGGGCGAACGTGTCGAAGTAGGCCGTCTGCTGGTCCGTGGCGGTTTCGATTACCGACCAGATGAAGCTCGCGAGAGTGACGGTACCGATGGCGATACCGCTCGTGGACCACACGCGAATGTTGTGCTGATGCTGGCTCTTCGGTGCGAAGCGGCGTTCAAAAGCGTTCAGGCCGAGGGCAAGAAGAGCAAACAGCAGAGGCCAGGCGAGGAACACTTGCCCTTGGATCGACAGCGACCAGAAGTGCTGGAAGGGGCTTGCCGCGGTGCGGTCGGCTGCGTAGTAATCTGTGGCCTGGTTGATGAGCCACCAGTTTTCGCCCTGGATGAGGGTGAAGAACGCGTCCTTGAGCATCGGCACGTAGGTGCTCGCCGGAAGGAAAAGGTAGGTCGCGGCCAAAATCGCGAACGTCACCACGACCGTGGGTGGTAGCAGACGCTTGAATGTGCGGCCCCAATACCCCACGGCAGCGATCGGTTTTCCGGTTTCCATGCGTCGCACGAACGTTCCGGTGAGGAAGTACGCGGAGATGAACAAGAAAACGTCAACGCCGCCCGAAACGCGCCCCACAAACACGTGGTAGATCACGACGAGGAAAACCGCGAGGCCCCTCAATCCGTGGACGTCGGTGCGAAAGACACGCTTTTCCTTCGGGAGCTCCGCACGATGAGTGGGAGCAGATGCTGCAGATGACGACATAAAACCGATTCGATAGGGGGAGGAGATCCGCTCGAGATTAGAAGCCGGTGGGAACCTCGGGGGAGAGCACGGCGAGCGCGGCTCGATACAGATCATAGGGGTCGGTAACCGCCGTAAGCTCCCGGCACGAGTGCATTGAGAGGATGGGAACACCCACGTCGACTGTGGTCATGCCGAGGCGAGTCGCCGTGATCGGGCCGATTGTGGAGCCACACGGCATCGCGTTATTCGACACGAACTCCTGGTATTCCACGCCAGCCTGGGCGCACGCGCGCGCCCAGAACGCCGCGCCGCGAGCGTCGGTCGCGTAGCGCTGATCAGCGTTGATCTTGAGGATCGGACCCTTGCCGGCAACGGGCTGGTTGGCCGGGTCGTGCCGCTCGGCGTAGTTCGGGTGAATGGAATGTCCGACGTCGGAAGAGACCACAATCGAGCGGTGAAACGCGCGCCGCCTCTCCTCATCACTCGCACCAAGCGCCGTGTAGAGGCGGGCGAGGACATCTTCAAGGAACGGGCCGGCGGCTCCGGAGCGGCTCGCGGAGCCCACTTCTTCGTGATCGTTGGCCACGAACAGCGCTATGGGCGCGCCTTCGGTGCTTTCGAGCTCGGCCATCGCGCGCATGCCCGCGAAAGTGGAAAGGAGGTTATCGAGCCGTGCGCTCGCGAGGAACTCTTTGCGTGCGCCGATGAGTTGGGGCTCTTGCGCATCGACCGTCACGATGTCGTAACCGGCGATGGCTTGAGGATCGACCCCCGCGATTTCTGCAAGGTCGGCAAGCACATCGTGGTCTCCGCCCTCAGTGAGTCCTGTGATGGGCTGGAGGTGTTTTTGAGGGTCGAGCTTGAGGCCGTCTCGGTTCACGGCTCGATCGAGGTGAACGGCCAGCTGGGGCACGCGCAAGTAAGGACCGGTGTGAACGAGCACCTCCTCACCGCTTGCGAGAACCATGCGACCCGCGAGCTTCAGATCGCGGTCGAGGAACGAATTGAAAAGTGCACCGCCGTAGACCTCGACACCGACCTGGTTGAAGCCGTGCGAGCTGATTGAGCTCTTGGGCTTGAGCTTGAGGGCAGGGGAGTCCGTGTGCGCCCCGAAAATGCGAAGTGGTGTGGTGCCGGTAGTTCCTGACGGAACGTCGAAAGCGATGATGGAGCCGTCGCGACGTACGAAATAGCGACTTCCGGTTGTGATCTCTTCCCACGATTCCGCCTCATGCAGCTCCGTGTAGCCAGCCTCGAGGAGCGTGCGACTCACGGTCGCCACGGCGTGAAAAGAACTCGGCGACTGGGTGACGAATGCGCCCAAGTCGGTGGCGAAGTTGCGTGCATGGGAGTTGTCTGTGCTGGTCAAGGAATTGCTCCTCAGAGGGGTCCTGGTCGATGACCACTATAGTTGGGGCGAATTGTCATCGGTGAAAGGTAGTCGCTTTGAGCCAGCGGAGTCCAAGAACATCAATCATTATGCCGGTGTACAATACTGCCTCCAGCGTTGTAAAGGCCATCGAATCAGTACGAAACCAAACCGATGCTGATTGGGAGCTTCTGATTGTCATCGATGCTTCACCTGACGACGCACAGAACGTGATTGCACGCTACTTGGACACGCACCCCGACGCTCGAATTCACGTCATCCCCCTGACCCAAAACCGCGGAGTCTCCGGTGCGAGGAACGCCGCCCTTGAGGTTGCCCGAGGTGAATGGCTTGCGTTCCTTGATTCCGACGACTGCTTTGAACCCCAATTTCTCGAGACTCTTCATCGGTCCGCAGCAAGGTCGCGCTCAGACTTAGCTGTCTGCGCACACAAAGTCATCGCCACAGACGGCTCGGAACGAATTCGACAGCGAATGGAGGCCGGTACACTCGTTGGCCGCGAAGCAGTGGTGGCACTACTCCACGATTCCTTCACCCCGTATTTGTGGGACAAGCTCATTAATCGTGAGCTGGTGCAGAATGCGAGATTTGCCGAGGACATTCACCGTGCTGAAGACGCACTCTTTGTACTGCAAGCGCTTGTGAACGCGCAGAAGATCGTAATCCTGGGGGAGCCTCTCTATCGCTATTCGATTGATGCCGGAGGCCTGACGTGGGGAAGGGCTACACCGGTCGAGGAGAGTGATCGGCTGGTCGCTCTCATGACTGAAGCAGTAGGCGTGAATCAAAGGGATGGCGAACTACGAAGCGCACTGACAGTGTCGAAGGTCCTCACCTACCTCAATAATGCTCAGCAGGTGCTTGTTGCGGAGCCTAAAAACTCGCGCGCCTCCCTCGGACAAATTCGCCGGAGAATTTCTTTCAAAGAGGCGGGGACGTGTTTGAAAGCGCGCCCGGTGTTAGGAGCGGCGGCCATATTGCTCAAGATCTCGCCGAGGCTGTACCGGGTGCTCTATGGCGCATATATTAAGCGCCGCTACGGCGTGAGCATGAATTCCAACTAGACCGCCTCGGCTGGTCGCGCGTGGAAACGTTCGGCGGAGTGCTTCATGGCGAACAGGTGAGTCAAAAAACCCACCGCCGGCCCGCAGTAGAGCGCAACAAGAACCTTCGGAATGATGCTGAAGGGCAAGAAAAACAGCAAAGCTGTCGTCACTGCGGCGGCAACAACCCAACCCGCCAGGTATGTGCGGTGAAGATCAAGGGCAAGAACGGCCGTACCGGAGAGAACCAAGAGCGCCATAATCGCGGAGCCAAATGTCAACGCAGCGAGCACTGGACCGCTTGCGACCGAGGCATACGCGCTCTCTGCGCCAGTCTTCGGTGGGTAAATCAAAAGAAAAAGCCACGGCCCCAAGAAAAATGCCGCGACTGCACCCGCGGCGCCCACTCCGAGCAACGCAGCAGCCGGGCGAGCAAACGCAGCGACGGGACGGTGACGCTGGCGCAAAAACGCCGCAATCGCCACCCCGTGGAAAGCTTGAAGAGGGATCATGATCGGTGAACGGCAAATCGACACTGCCAGGATAAGCGCCCCCATCACCACGAAGGTGTATGACCCCGGGGACGCCTTTTCGCTCGCGTTCAGCAGCACCGGAAACCCGGTCATGAGGACGGCCGAGGCGGTTGAGGACCCCATGGCCATGAAAACGTTTCGCATGAGCTTGCCATATGAAACGTCTGCTCGTGAGCGGATGATCGTGCGGGTTCCGGGATCAAGTAGGGCGAGTACTAGCCACAAAAGAATCGGTGAAATCGCGGCCGCCTCGAGCCCCAAAAGAGATGCCGAAATGAGCGACACTGCCGCCATCGCCGCGAGCCGCCAGAGTGCCTCGCCACCACCGAACACAGAAAACAAGAACCACCGCTGAGACCCTGCGGCCGCTCCACTCAATGCGGAATGGAACGCATAGAGTGCGACACCGAGCGCCAAGAGCGCGACCGAAATGGCGGTGTTCGTAGGCAGCGTTGCGCTTGCCCACCACGGGGAAGTCGCACACGTTGCGAGAGCGCAGAGCCCTCCCACCGTCGCCGCTGCCAAAACAATGGGGGCACCCGTAGCGTTGCGGTCGAGACGGGCAGCCCCCACCGCGCGAGTAACCTCTTGCTGAATACCCGCAACGACGCCAAATATGCCAAACTGCACCGACCAAAAGAGGAGAAACTCCGTGACTTCTGATGGCTCGAGGTAGCGGTTAGCGAACCACGTTGCTAAAAGCGCGGAAACCGCCGCACATGCCGAAGCGGCAAGTATCGCGGCAGAATCGCGCTTTGTAACGGTTGGTTCGTTACTTGACGGCATGCGTCGCGAGGTTCTTGACGCCCTGCCACTTCTTGGCGAGAGCAGCCTTAGGCAAAAGCCTGAGAGCGTGAAGCCTCGACGAGAAGTGGAGGCGAGAAGCGCGCGCGGCCTTGACCCAGCCCTTCTCGGCCATCTCGTTTGCGATCTGATTAAAGAAGCGGCGCTCCTCCTCGAAGCGCGTCCCCTCAAGGGCGCGCCACGACGAATCCGACCCTCCATGACGACGATACATAAAGGCCACCGCCGGATCGTAATAAAGCCCGCCATCGCTCATCGCCACGTCAAGCACGAGAGCCGCGTCCTGCACAACATTGAGGCCCTTGCGGAAACCAATTTCCGTAATGGTGCTCGCACGCCAGCCGAGCGACGGGAAATACAGCCAGTTGCCCCGAAGGATCGAGATCGCGAGTTCTTCGCCGCTCAGCACCCCCGCGTTGGAAGGGCGGTAGTGGTCCTTGACCCGCTCCACAAGAGTGTTCGAGAGAGCGTTGTTTTCGTCAATCACGACGCAACCGGGCTGGAAGATCTGTGCTTCAGGCTGGGTTTTCGCAGCGTGAACAAACCAATCAATGTAGTTGGGGAGCATGACATCGTCGGCACCCATGACGGTCACGAGGTCATTCTCCACGAAGCTCAATGCCTTGGTGTAGTTGCCGTTCGCGCCGAGATTCTTCTCATTCCGCATGTACGTGATGCGCGAATCGTTGAGGGACTCGAACCAGCCGGGGATGGAGTCGTCTGGATAGCCATCGTCGACGACAACAAGGCGCCAATCGGGGTTGGTTTGCCCGATGATCGAACGCACCGCTTGCTTCATAAGCGCTACGTCGCCGTAGAAGGGAAACAGAATGTCAACAGTCACGTTCAACTCCGGAATGTTGTGGGGGGTTTGAATTGTTGCCGGGCATCAGCTGTTGCAGCCGGTAACGCGGTAAAGGGAGGCGTTCCCGTTTTGATATTCGAGTTCGAGATCTTTGGTTTCGTCGAGGTGCTGCAAGCCCCTGTAACTACTGTAGGTGAAGTCGACTTCGGGGCCGGAAAAATATACGACGTGGGTGTAGCCACCGGTCTTGAGCGCCTTACACACAGCCGGATCGGTGTCGATCTGATTGAGGTGCTTGGTGAGGTATACGTCGGAAGGGGCCTCATACGAAAGCAGGTGGTGGGTGGAAACGTTGACACCTGAGAACGCATAGATGAGGCCCTCGCCGCGCCAGGGATTCGCGAAGATCTTATCGTTCGGCCCCACGTAGTTCGGGAGGTTCGAGATGAAAGTCAGTTCTTGGCGGTTGACTGAGTTGGTTCTCGCGCCAAGTGTGTAACCCCTCTCAACTCGATCAATGAACGAATCCATCATGGGGTTCGCTTGGGTGGTGGCGACGAGGGCAGCAGTGGCGACCGCGGCGAGGCCCGTGCGCCGAAGAGGAGTCTGTGCGATGACCTTACTTTTGCGCGCGAGCCATTTGCAGGCGTACCCCACGCCGATCGCTGCGGCAGGAATGAGGAAAAGTCCCATTTGGGCATAAAGGCGAGGAACATCCGAGTACCAAGCACCCACGAACGCTCTGCGTCCGGGCCCCATGGGCCACGACGCGGCAACAACCCAGAAGAATGCCGAAAGTACCCAGAGCGTAAGTGGGAGGTAGAAACGCGTGCGAAGGGCACCGATAATCGCCAGCACGACGAGAATGAGCACGAGATACTGGGGGATCCCGTTGACGAGCTTATGGATGAAGATTCCGCCAATCGCGCCGACGGTGTCGGTCTCGGGCCCCCACGTCTCCGCCGCGCCACCAGATGGGCGGATCTTGATCCACGACGCGACGGTGACTGCCACCAGAAGGAGACCGGCGCCACCGAGCAGGGCGAGTTCGCGAAGAGTGCGGCTCTTCGCCACCAACCGCAAGAAAAAGTAGAGCGTCATGACAGTCGAACCGGCGAGCATCATGAGTGCCGCACTCGGGTGGGCGAATGCTGTTCCCGCGGAGCCGAAGAAACCAACCCCGATGGACTGGATTCGCGACATATTGACGCGCTTAGCTTGGCCCAAGAGGGCGAGAAAAGGAACGTAGAGGGAGGGCAGAAGGCAATACCCGAGGAGATTCGGGTAGAGCACGCCGTGCTCTACGAAGGTGAACGGGAACGCGGGCAGGGCGGCGAGGATAACCCCGGTGGGGAAAAGCGTGTAGCGCAGCAAATTTCCGGGGGTGAGCACGTACACGAAGGCGATCATCGAAAGTGGCCAAATGACACAGATCGTGGCGATGATCGTGGCGTTCGTGAGAAGCGAGACGTGGTGTACCCCCGTGGTGAGCCCCGTGAGCGAGGCGATGTCGTGCCACGCGGCCGGGTAAAACTTTGAGTGTCCGGGGGTTCCTGTCATCGCGAGAGCTTCGAGACTTGAAGCGTTGCGATGCTCGATCATCCAGCGCACCTCGTTGAGGTGGAAGATCGCATCGAATGCTTGAGAAAAAGCGTAAGGGGTACCGAGGATATTCCTCACGTGGCGAAGCATGAGAGCGAATGATCCGGCGACGGTCAAGAACGCAAGAACGGGAGGGGACGTCAAGCGAGTGCGCCACGAAAGGCGGGCGCGCTTACGAGTTTTGACGGGGGAACCGAACTTCTTCCGCAGGAGAAGGCGAAGCCCAATGACGATCACTGCGCAAAAGATCGTCACGAGCACAACTGGCAATGGACCCCACGGGAGGTGCACAAACGGCCCAAGAATCGCCGAGATAACGATGAGGCCAACGGAGGTGAGTGGGCTCAAAAGCACGGCCGTGAAGCGGCGACACCCGAACGTAAGATTCAGGAGGAACCCCGGCACGGTCACCCACAGGCACGCGACGATCGCGGGGAGGATGAGTGGTTGCCAGGTCATGTGCCGCCTTGGGTCGTGAACGTTAGAAGAACATGGGCTCGAAGGCCATGTTCGAGCGTACATGCTACGGGCACGATCGCGCCGCCACTTCGAGCGTGACGTACGTTGCCGGAGGCACGCTTAAGCCCCGCCACCGTCGGACCCCGCCCTACCAGCGTTTCCTTCGAGCGGGATGCCGAGCCGCTCAAATCTCGCCGAAACCTCCTTCGCGATCCCGCTCGTGAACGTGCGCGTGAGGTGATTGTCGTCCATGTACACGTAGGCGTTGCCCTGGATCGGGGCGCAGCGGCCATCGGGGCAAATGAGATCGCTGAGATCCATGCGGTAGAGCTTCGCGCCGGTTTCCCCGGTCATGCCGTCGAGAGCCGCGCTCGGGTCCTCCTCGGCGAGTTTTGAACTCAGGTTCGCTCCGCACTCATCGTCGGCGCGCTTGGGGTCGCCGCCCGCGTTGATCACGGACTCGGCGCACGTGTAAAGGCTCGTGGGCCAGCGCGGTGCATCGCGAACGGCGAGCACGCTTGTCCCTTTATCCAGGATCGCCTGGATACCTTCACGGGTGCCTTCGGGAACCGCTTCACCCGTCCCGTTCGGGGTTGCTTTGGTGGAGGTCATGAGCACGAGATCGGGCTCGTGGGTGTCGATCGCCTTCATGACCTGGTCGAAGTAGCCCTTGCAGTACTCTCCGTCCGCGAGTGCTGAATCCTCCCGGAAGGTGCACGCGTTCTTCGTGAAGTTAATGATTTGCCAGTTGTTCCGCTTCGCCTCGTCAAGAAGTGTGGGGATGAACTGGCGTGAGTGGGAGGACCCCACGACCAGAACTGTTGCGTCGGTCTTCGCGTCGAGAGGCCGGAGGGTCTCGCAGGGGATGTCCCTCGTTGCCACGAGGGTCCCGCTCGGGTCGTCACACAGGTGGGGGAGGCTCGGCCACTGGTCATCCAGCTCGAAGCCCTTGGGGCTGAGGGTGTCCGGATTGAAAGTCTCGGTGAGGGCGCGCGAGCTTTCGGGTGCGGTTGCGGTGATGGGGTCCGACGTCTGCTGGCTCGCAAGGTAGCCGCGAAGGCCAAGTGCCCCGCCAAGAACAAGGGCAAGGCACGTGCCGATCACCGTGAGGGAACGCCACCAGGGTGCGCTCTTCCACGAGGGTTTGCGAAAGCGCGAGTCAACGATCGTTGAAAGCACCCACGCGAGAACCATGCTTCCGGCGATCACGGCGAGGCCATCGAGAGCGCCCGCGCGTTTCTGGCCGGAGTGCGCGAGCCAAAGGATGAGGATCGGCCAGTGCAGGAGGTAGAGGCTGTAGGAACTTGACGCGAGTGCCCGCGGGAGCTTCATCGTCAGAATGCGGTCGAAGCCCCACGACGTGCCCGAGTATCCCGCAATGATGATGAGGCCCGCGCCCGTGAGGGGCCACAGGGCGATCCAGCCGGGGAAGAGACCCTGGACGTTGAGCACGATGCCGAGCGACACGAGGAGGGCGAAGCCCGCCCAGCCCGCGAGCGCGCGCAGGGTGCGGTGACGGGGCATCGTGGGCGCGCCGGGGCGCGCCGAACCGAGGAGGCGGTCGAGCGTGGGAAGGCTTAGCGCGAGAAGGGTGCCGCACGCCACTTCCCATGCGCGCGCCGGGGTGGAGAAGTAGGCCGCCGATTGATGCGTTGCCGTGTAGTAGATCGAGAACGCGAACGAGGCGGCGGCGATCACGGTAAAGAAACCGAAGGCGACGCGGCGTGGGTGCGCGCTTTTCTTCGCAGCGAACTTTGCCGCGATGAACAGCAGCGGCCACGTGAGGAACACCTGGCCCTGGAGCGAGAGCGACCAGAAGTGCTGGAGCGGTGAGGCGGTTGAGGCGTCGAGCGCGTAGTAGTCCACGCTCGTGATGGAGAGCCAAATGTTTTGGACGTATGTCGCGGAGGCGATCGCGTGCGAGATCACGGTTTGCCACGAGGATTCGGGCAGAATCAGGTAGCTGCCGAGCAGGGTTGCGAGGATCGCGACGGTCGCGGGCGGCATGAGCCTCGTGAAGGTGCGCAGCCAGTACCGCACGGGGCCGAAGGGTTTGCGCGCATCGAGGCGCCGCGCAAATGAAGAGCCGAGGAGGAACGCCGAGATGAAGAGGAACACGTCCACGCCGCCGGAGACGCGCCCGAGCCACACGTGGTACACGACGATCATGAACACGCTCACGGCGCGCAGCCCCTCGATTTCGGGGCGGAAGTGGGAGGGCTGGGCTTTTTTCGCGGGGGCGGGTGAGGTTTCGGTTTCCTCCCGTTTTGGTGCGGGGGAGTCCGACGCTTCCTCGGCAACTTGTGGCTCCTGGTACCACACGAAAGGCTCGCCCGTGTCTTCGGCAGCGCCCCATGCGGCGATGTCTTCGCTTTCGCGTTCCTCGGCTTCCTGGACCCACGAGAAGCCGTCGAGATCCTCAGGGGCGGGTTCTTGTGCGCCCTGGAGGAAGTCCTCGAGTGCGAAACTTGGGGTGCTCTCGTTCGTTGAAGGGGCACGGTGCCCGCGTGCGTTCGCCATGTGCCCTTCCGGTGTTGTGAACGTGGAACGATACAGAACTTTACAGGTAGGCACAGCGCGTGCAATCGACGAGCCGCGTCGACGGTGCGTGCGTACTCGTGGGAAAATGGCGCAATGACCACGAGCGAAAAAGCGGGTGCCGGCTTCGATATTGCCGCGCGCCACGGAGAAAAGGCACGCGCGGGTGTGATCCACACGCCGCACGGTGACATCCAGACCCCCGCCTTCATCCCGGTGGGCACGAAGGCCACCGTGAAGTCGGTCCTTCCGGAATCGATGAAGGAGCTCGGCGCGCAAGCGATCCTCGCGAACGCTTATCACCTGTATCTCCAGCCGGGCCACGAGCTCATCGACGAGGCCGGAGGCTTCGGCTCCTTCATGAACTGGGATGGCCCCACGTACACCGACTCGGGCGGCTTCCAGGTCATGAGCCTCGGTGCGGGCTTCCAGAAGGTGCTTTCCGAATCCTTCGCGGGCAGCGATCGCGCGAGCACACCCGACGGCACGGATTTCGCGACGAAGAAAGGCAAGGAGCGCCTCGCCCACGTTGATGATGACGGCGTGAATTTCCGCAGCTTCATCGACGGCTCGGAGCATCGCTTCACTCCCGAGTTCTCGATGCAGATCCAGCACTCGCTCGGCGCGGACGTGATGTTCGCGTTCGACGAGCTCACGACCCTCATGAACTCCCGCGGCTACCAGGAGGAGGCGCTCGAGCGCACGCGGCTGTGGGCGGAGCGCTGCATCGCCGAGCACAAGCGGCTTACCGAAGAGCGCGAAGGCAAGCCCTACCAGATGCTGTGGGGCGTGATCCAAGGCGCGCAGTACGAGGACCTTCGCCGTAAGGCCTCACGTGACCTCGGCTCGATGACCGTTGACGGCTGGCAGTTCGACGGCTTCGGCATCGGCGGCGCACTCGAGAAAGAGAACCTCTCGACGATCGTTGGCTGGGTGACCGACGAGCTTCCCGAGGAAAAGCCGCGACACCTCCTCGGCCTTTCCGAGATGGACGACCTCTTCGCGGGCATCGCCGCGGGCGCGGACACCTTCGATTGCGTCTCACCCTCGCGCGTCGCGCGCAACAGCGCCGTGTATACCGCGCGCGGCCGCGTGAATCTCACGGGCTTGAAGTACCGCACACAATTCGCCCCGATCGACGACGCCTGCGATTGCTACACGTGCACGCACTACACCGCGGCCTACATCCACCACCTGTTCAAGGCGAAGGAAATGCTGTCCTCGACCCTGTGCACGATCCACAACGAGCGCTTCGTGGTGCGGCTCGTCGAGGAGATCCGCGAAGCCATCCTGAGCGACGACTTCGAGGCGCTTCGCGAGGAGCGCACGGGCGCCTACTACGGCGAGTACCGCTAAGCCGCGCGCGGCTTCGATAGTGTTGAGGCGTGAGTGTGAGCGATCTTCAAACCTTCGGCGGTCATAGCGCGAACGAGCGCGCCGAGGCCTACGAGCGGCTTCGCCGCATGTCCACATGGCGGCTGCTCTCCGCAACGAAGGCGCCCGCAACACTCGCGATATTGCAGACCGTGTTTCCCGCGGGCGACCGCAGGCTTGATCGTTCGGAGCTCGTGGCGCGCGTGGCGAGTCACCTAGACCTGCTGCGAGGCGACGACGAGGTTCAACGCGGAGCATCGGACTACGTGGATGCATGGGTCCGCGAAGGCTACCTCACGAGACGCGACGACCCCACGACGGTCGAGACGACCTTCGAGCTTTCCGTGTCGACGGTCGAGGCGATCGCTTTCATTTCGTCGCTCGAGGAACATCGGCCTACGACCACCGAATCTCGCCTTACGCTCGTCATGCAGCAGTTCGAGCGCCTTGCCGAAGATACCGAAGGTGATCGCGATGTGCGCTTGCGTGGCCTCCAGCTGCGCCGCGCCCAGATCGAACGAGAGATTCAAGCGCTCAGCGAGGGCGAGCTCATGCTTCCGCCGGCTGAGCACTCCGCGGAACGCCTACGCGACATCCTCCAGGTGGCCGACGAACTGAGCGGCGACTTCCTCCAGTACCGCGAGGATCTGCGCGCCGTGGACCTCAACCTCCGCGAGCAGATTCTCTCGCCCGAAGGCTCGCGCGGCGAAATTCTCGAACAGCTCCTCGCGGGCGATGACCTGCTCGGTCAGTCCAAGGTGGGCAAGACCTTCACGGCGTTCTTCCGGATGCTCAACGACCCGAAGCAGAACGAGCGCGCCCAGGACCTCGTGGATCGCCTGCTCACTCGCGACTTCACGCGGAACCTCACGCGACGCGAGCGCGACCGCCTCGCGAACGTGTTCAGCGATCTTTATGAGCCCGCCCAAGAAGTGCTCGACGTCAAGACCGAGCTCTATCGTTCGCTTGCGCGCTTCGTACGTAGCCAGGACTTCCGCCAGCACCGCGTTCTGCTCGACCTCCTGCAAGAAGCGCAAGGCATCGCCCTCGCGCAAAAAGACGTCGTGAGCCACCGCAAGGCCGAAAACATCGACCTCGGGCTTTCGCGCGCGCAGATGAACTCCGTCGCGCAGCACCTCCTCAAGGACCCGAGCGATCCCGGCGTGCCGCCCGAAGCGGAGGTCCACGATGCCTCACGCCTCAGTGTCGAGGTGCTCGACGAGCTCGTGCGCACGAACGACATTGATCTCGTGGGGCTCGCCTCCTCCGTCAACGGCGTCGTCAAGGCGAAGGGGCAGGCAAGCATCGGTCAAATCGTGCGCGAGGAGGGCGCCCCGCAGGGGCTCGCGAGCGTCATTGGGCTCATGTTCCTCGCTACGGCGCATGCGAGCCTTCGGGAGGGGGACACGGAGATCGTGCGCTGGCGCGAAGACACGCTCGAAGGAGCGGGCATCGACTATGCGGCGCGCGTGCCCTCGTTCTTCTTCCTCAGCGAGGTTCCTGAGCCGTAAGAGCTTCGCCGGGTTGGGCACTGCTCGGTTGCTTCGCTTGAGAGACGACGATTCCTGCGACCATCATCAAAAGGAATCGCACCCAGTCGACGAAGAACGGCCCGAGCATGAAAATCCACGAGAGGAGCGGGAGCTTCTCAAAGGCCTGTGAACTGACATTTCCAAGCGATCCGGCAGCCCCTTGAAGAGCGGGGAAAAAGGAAAGAACGGACGGGCCGAGCGCTAAACCCCAGACCGCCGCGTTGAGGAGAAGACCCGCGCCGAACACGATCGCGGAGATGGTTCCGAACCGTGCGGCACTCGGCGTGGGGCACCGTTTAATCGCACGGACGACAGCGGGGGCGGCGAGCATGACGAGGACATTGGCGGCGAGGGCGGCCACGACGCACATGAGAACCGAACGCACAACGGTGTAGGTCAGCGTGTTGACACCCCGGAAGGCCGGCATTGTGTCCGGCGGATCCTCGATGAAAACGGGGAATAAAAGGAGCGCGACCCCAACGCCGGGAGCGAGCACGAGCAGGGCAAACGCGATCGACGACAGAAGGACCCACACTCGCGCGGGGCCGGCATGATTGCGTATCGAAATCTTGGTTGGCGGAGCG
The DNA here is from genome assembly GCA_001403775.1 of Dermabacter indicis. Lineage (GTDB taxonomy): Bacteria > Actinomycetota > Actinomycetes > Actinomycetales > Dermabacteraceae > Dermabacter > Dermabacter indicis. Next base: position 181,708 of record CYUG01000017.1, on the reverse strand, counting down.
TTCACGACGCCTCGACCTCCTGGTGGTGCGGCTTCGTGCGGTACACCCGGATACCGGCGAAGAGAAGATAGGCAAACCTCGCGATGTCGAGGAATGGGGGTATCACGACGATGGCGATAAAGAAAGGCATCGCAGTGTTTTGTGCAGCCTCCCTGTTCGACGTCACCGCGTCGACCACATTTATCACTACGAGGTAGAGGACGACGAGCACGATGAGGCTCAGGACCACGAGAATGGGCCCCACCACGAAGTAAATGAGCGAATAAATGTTCTTTTGGCGAGCCTTGCGTGAGCACCTCTTGAGAGCCGTGAGAGCAAAGGGGAACGACAAAAGAGCGAGAAGGTTCGCACCAACTATCCCGGTGATGAGGAGAACGGCGAGCGATTTCAGGTATCCCACGAGAAAATCGAACTGCTGCGCGTAGATAGCCACACTTCCGGCACTCTCGGGTAGAGGTGAGGCGGGATCGTCCACCGAGAAGGTGAAAAGAACGATCGGTAGAAGAGGAATCACCGCCAGTGCGAGCGTGCTGAACACAATCCACAGCGTTGCGGGGCCGCGGTGAGTGGGGGGTGCATGTACGGCCATGGCGCCTCGAAAACTAAGTGAAGGGTGACGTGCGGAACTCTACGGCACCGGGGAAGGGTGCCGGAAGATCCAACGGTTGCCGCGACTCTCTCGACACCTGTGGGGCGGGCCGAGGACCCGAGCAGTACGCCACGAATCCCGCGAGCACCATGACGGCGAACCGCGCAAGATCGATGGCGATTGGAACGATAAGTATCCCGAAGACAAGCATGTGCATGATCCACTCCCAATGCGGCGACAGCGTGCCGGTGGACGGATCTCCCATGGCCGCGAACGGGAGATTCCAGAGAAGGGCGAAGAGCGTCACGGCGCTCATAATCTCGAGAAGTGGGCCCACGACGAAGAAAATGGTGCTGAGCGAAATAAACCAGAGGCGAACCGCACCCCCGCATCGCGTGAGGGCCGTGATCGCAAACGGGACTGCGGCGAGGCCAGCGAGATTCCCCGCGCCGAGGGCGCACGCGAAGATCAGCGCCGCGACGGAGACATGCGCGATGATGTCATTGAGACCCCCGAATGGCGGTTGGGTCCCCGGCGGGTCGGAAACGTGAAAGGGAAAGAGGGTCATAAGCACCGGCGGGGCGATCGGTGCTAAAAGGACGAACACAAGCGCGATCGAAGCGAGAGCGATCCAGAAGCGCGCGGGAGTACGTGGATCCGCGACGGTCGGTTCGGATGCGGTCACGGCGGCTCCTTGGGTTGGCGGGAGCTGACAGGAGAAGCCTATGAACAACGGCATCGCTTGAGAATGGGCCCCTAAGAATTGTGGATAACTCTTCCGCGGCCGGTAGGCTGAAGAACGTTGGAAAACGAGGAGGGCTCGCGCATGCGTGAACACGAGGACACAGCCGCCGCCGGAGATGCTGCACCCGGAATGAGGACCGGCATCGACCGCGACGACTGGGCGCTCGCGAGCGACGATGACGATCTCACGTACGCCGGCTCCACCGGAGGCGCTCTCGTGGACGACTCCCGCCGCGTCCTCGTCGCCCTCCTCCAAGGCCCTTACCTCGATGGCGGCCGAGACCCGCAACGTTACGGCCAACTCCTTCGCGACCGCGCCTATATCGAGCAGCGCCTCGCCGACATGTTCCTCGAGCTCGTTCTCGATGACGACGCGCAGGTCGCATTCGTACGCCAAAGCGAAGACGACCCCGACGCCCCGAAACTTCTTCGCCGGCTCACGGGCCTCAACCGACTCGACACCGTGCTCCTGCTCGTGCTGCGCCAACACCTCCTCACGCAGTCCTCACGGGGGCAGCGCGCGGTCGTGAGCGAAGCGGAGCTCCTCGCGAACATCGCCCCCTACCGCCGATCAACCTCGACAGACGAAGCGGGATTCACGAAAGACATCCGCTCGTCGATCGCGAAAATGCAGCGCGCGGGCCTTCTCGAAGAACAGGGCGACTCGTTCGAGGTCTCACCCGTTCTCAAACTCATGATCAACCCCGACACCGCGCGCACCTTCATTGACCTTTACGAACGCGCGGGCGACGACGTCACAAGCGCCGCGAACGCGCTTGACGATTCCCGCGCCACGACCGAAGGACATGCCGAATGAACAGCACAAGTGGCGAAACGCCCGTGAGCGACATGCAAAACACCCTCGACGGCCTGGGCGAGGCAGGCGTCGGAACCGCCCCCGAAAATCCCGAGCGCGAGGTGACGGATCCCGAACACCCGCACCCGGGCCAATGGCGCCTCAACCACGTGCAGCTCAGTAACTGGGGAACCTTCCACGGCACACACGACCTCGAGATCAGCTCGAAGGGCTACTTCCTCACGGGTGGCCCGGGCACCGGCAAATCCACCCTCCTCGACGCGATCAGTGCGCTCCTCACCCCGCCGCGCGCCCTCCATTTCAACGCCGCCGCCTCCGATGCCGGCCCGCGCAGCGCGAAATACCGCCGCACCGTTGCGAGCTACGTGCGCGGCGCGTGGGCGATGCACTACGACGCAGCGACCGGCGAATTCAGCCAGGAAGTGCTGCGCGAAAACTCCACGCTGAGTGTCGTGAGCCTCCGCTTCGGCAACGGGCTCGGTGAAACCCTCCAGCTCACGCGCATGTTCCTCCTCCAGGCCGGGCACAGCGCCGATTCCGACGTCAAGAGCCTCTACGTCATCTCGTCGAAGCCCTACGACGTCGCCGATCTTCGCCCCTTCGTCAGCACAAGCATCGAGGGCCGCGAACTTGAAAAGACCCTCGAAGGCACCGAAACGTTCCGCCAGTTCCGCGAATACCGCGCGCGCTTCAGCCAGATCCTCGGCATTCCCGACGAAAAAGCGCTCGGCCTTCTTCACAAGATCCAATCTGCGAAAGAACTCGGCGACGTCAACGCGCTCTTGCGCGACTACATGCTCGACGAACCCCGCACGTTCGACCTCGCGGACCAGGCACTCGCGAACTTCCAAAACCTTTCCGAGGTGTACGACGCGCTCGTGACCGCGCGCGAGCAACGCGACGTGCTCACGGGCCTGCGCGAAGCCGACAAGGTGTGGCGCGAAGCGCGGTCGCGGGGAAGCGAACTCGTGGACCGCCGAAACGACATCGACGTGTTCGCCGCCCAGCACCTCGTGCGGCTCCTCGCCGACGAAAAGGATCGACTCACGCGCGACCAGGACAGGCTCCGCGCTCACCGCAACCGCCTCTCACAAGACATCTCCGAAGCCCGCGGCGACCTCGCTCAGCTCAAAGAACAGCGCAAGAATGCCGGCGGTGGCGAAATCGACGCGTGGAAAAAGCAGATCGCAGGCCTCGAAGTTGAACGCGAGCGCCGCCGCGAACGCGCAACCGAGTTCTCCGGGCAGCTTGCGCTCGCGGACCTCCGCACCCCGTCGAACGAAGAAACCTTCACGCAGACCCAGCGCGAAGTCGCGAAGCTGCGCGCCACCCTCGAGGACGACGAAAAGAACGAATCGCAAACCCAGTGGGAAGCCGAAGCGAGAGTGCGCGAACACGCACACGCCCTCGAGACGACCCGCCAGGAACTCGCCTCGCTCACGACGCGCGCCTCGAACCTCCACTCCGACGACGTGGCCCTGCGCGATCTTCTTGCCGAACGCATCGGTGTGGCCGCCACTGATCTCCCCTTTGCGGCCGAGCTGCTCCAGGTGCGCGCGGGCGAAGAAGAGTGGACGGCCGCCGCCGAGCAGGCGTTGCGCGGCCTCGCGCGCTCGATCCTCGTGCCCGAGCGTGCCTACCGCGCTTTTGCACGCGAAATCGACGGGATGAAACTTCGCCGCCGTGTGTCCTACAACCGCATCAACACGGGCGTGAAACCGGCACCGAAGCGACTTGACCAGCGATCGCTAGGGGCGAAAATCGACATCCGCGAGGGAGAGTTCCACGAGTGGCTCTCGAACGAGGTCGCCTCGCGTATGGATTACCTGTGCGCGGAGAACCTCGAAGAGTTCACGAAGCACCCCCGCGCCGTGCTCCGCTCGGGGCAAATCAAGCATTCGGCGACCCGCCACGAGAAGAACGCCGAGCGGCAGATTAACGACCGCTCGAACTGGGTGCTGGGCTTCGACAACCGCGCGAAGCGTGCCGTGTTCGAAACGGAACGCACGCGCGCCGAGCAGGCCCTCTTCGAGGCGCAGGCTCGCCGCCGAGACCTCGAAAAAGAGGCCCACACGCGCCGAGAAAAACTCTTCGCACTTCAGGCGATCCAAGCCGTGACCTGGGATGACGTGGACGCCGCGAGCGTTGCCCGCCGCATCGCCAACCTCGAGGACATGGTGCGCGCCGCCGAAGATGGCTCGAGCGCCCTCACCCAGATTGCTCGGCAGATCGATCAGGTCGAGATGTCGATCAGCGAGGGAGATGAGGAACTCCTCGAGATCGTGAGCCAGCTCGGCCGTGTGAATGAGCAGCTCGATCAGATCAGCGAACGCCACCTCCAGGCCGAAGCACAAATCGAAGAGCGCACCCTCGCGCCCGACACGAGTGCCGACCTCGAGGAACGCTTCCGCGCGATCGCCCCGACACTCCTCATCTCTAATATTGACCAGGTCACGCGCGATGCTTCCGCAACGCTCGATGCGGAACTCATGGCCCTCACGAAGAAGACCGCGCGCGCCGAAGAAGACATGCGCACCGCGATGCGCGAGTTCACGAGGCGCTGGCCCGCGGGTGGCGCCGACGTCGACACCTCTCTCGAGGCAGCGCCCGAATACCTCGCGATCCTCCGCGGCATCGAAGAAGAAAAGCTCCCCGAGGTCGAAGACCGGTTCTTCGAGTTCTTCACGTCGAACACCCTTGGCGACGTGCAGGCGCTCGCGACCGCGATCGCGCGCGAACCCGCGCAAATCAAAAAGCGCCTCGCGAAGATTAATGAGCTCCTCGCCCAGGTCGAATTCCACGAGGGTCGCTATCTCCAGCTCTCGATGCGCCCCGTGCACCTCGCCGCCCTCGACGAGTTCAAGCACGCGCTGAGCGAAGCCACGAACTCGAGCCTCGAAAACGACCTCACGCTCGACCGCGACAAGGCCGAGGAACGCTTCCTCGCCCTGCAAAACCTCATGGACATCATTACGAAGGCCCGCACCCGAGAAGACCTCGCCTCACGCGCGATCCTCGACGTTCGCCGCCACGTCCACTTCCACGCCGAAGAAGTCAACGAGGAAGGCGAAGTCGTGCACGCCCACGAATCGGGCGGCCCGCTCTCCGGCGGCCAGAACGAGCGCCTCACGACGTTCTGCCTCGCCGCGGCGCTTCGCTACCAGCTCGCCGGTACGGGCGTGGACGTTCCCCGCTACGCCCCGATCATTATCGACGAGGCGTTCAGCAAGGGCGCGGGCAAGTTCATCACGGCCGCGATGGAATCCTTCCGCCACTTCGGCTTCCAGGTCATCCTCGCGAACCCAGGCAAGAACCCGCAGGCCCTCGCGCCGTTCATCGGCGGCGTGGGAGTCGTGTCGATCCGCGAGGACCGCTACTCCTCCGTGAGCCCGATCGACTTCGTCCCGGCCGCGTAATCAAGTAGCCAACGCGGCTAGCGCGTGCTCGCGGTGAGCTCCTCGAGCGCGCTGAGGGGGATCGGGAGCCACTCGGGGCGGTTCTGCGACTCGTACACGGCCTCGTAGGCGGCCTTATCGAGTTCGAACACGCGGAAAAGGAAGCGCAGGTCCTCCGCGCTGCCTTCTTCGCCGCGTGCCGCGCGTTCCGCGAGGTAGGCCTCGATGAACGCCTCGCGTGCGTCGTGAGCCCAGTCGCGCGCGTCAATGCCCTCGTTGAGTTCGACGTACGCCGCAGCGTAATCGAAGCTTCGAAGAATCCCCGCGACATCCCGGCACGGCAGGTCGGCCTTCACGCGCTCCGCCATGGGGCGAAGAGGCTCCCCCTCAAAATCGAGGAACACCCACCCCTCTCTCGGTGAATTGAGGACCTGCCCGAGGTGAAGGTCGCCGTGGATCCGCTGGAAGGGCGGCCATTCAACCCGCAAGGCGCGCGTGAACACCTCGTTTGCAGCCTCCGCGAAACTCTCGAGAACGGGAAGGGCTTCGGCATGGTGCGCGAAACGCCGCTTCATCGACTCGAGCGTGAGCGCGCGTGCGTTCGTGCTCGCGGGCTCGACCGGGAGGGCGTGCGCGAGGTCCGCGTGGATTTGCGCAAGGGAGGTGCCAAGGTCCGACGCTTGCCCCGCAAAATCGATGCCCTGCGCAGCGGCGATGAGGGCCTCACGCCATGCATCTTGAACACCCGGAAGGAAGCGGTTGAGAAGCGCGATATCGGAACCGCCAACGGCATCCGTGCCGCTCACGTACCCGAAGAACTCCGGAATCTGCGTGTTGCCCTCCGATTGCAGCGCCTCCTGGAGCTGGGCATCGGGGTTCGTGCCTTCGTGGAGGTGGCGGAAAATCTTGATGATGTACCCGTTGCCGCTTTCCGTGTGGATGATGAGGGACGTGTTTGACTGTTCGCCCACGAGACGTTCGGTCGCGGTGATCGACCCCAGATCATCTCCCACCTGCGGCGCGGTTGATTCGAACAGCGTTGGCGTGAGAGTGAGGCCTTCGCCCGCAGCCCCCTCGAACAGGCCACGCGCGAGAAGGGCGCGGGCACGATCGATCCCCGTCGCGTCATACACGTTGTGGGAACCCACGGGGGTCTCGACTCGCGTGATGAGATTTTCGAGCTCGCCCTCGTGGACCTTGCCATCCTTGTTCCATGCGACAGGGAGCGCGAAACGAACGCCCTCGCTCGAGCCGAGAGTCACGAACGACACCACCAGATGGTCGTCTTCCGCGAGGCGCGTCCAGCCCGCGATCTGAAGTTCGGGTGCCTCGCGGTGCGAACGCGCGCACCAACGCTGCCCCATGATGAAGCGCGCGGCATCCTCGAGAAATGAATCGCGGCGAAAATGATCGGAAAACACGATGCTGAGCATGGGACTCCCTACGCTGGGATACTTGGGCCTTCTAAGACTATCGTCGCTGGTAGTGTGGCGGGTGAAATCGAGATGTTCGTGGGAAGGAGAATCGTGCACCGAAAACCGATTCTCCGGCGAGTTCTCGCGCGCACCGCAGCGTGCGCGCTTGTGCTTGCGGCAACCGTCGGACCCGCACTCGCCCCCGCTCCCCACGGCACCGGCGCCGTGCCCCTCGTTGCCGCCGCTCATGCGCTCGGCGAAGATGGCACCTTCACTCTTCCCGCGGACCCGGCCGCGCTCAAGCACGCCGGAACCCTTGGAAATCCCGCAGACTTCGACCTGTTTCTTATGGTGTCCGCGGATGACCTCGAAGATCTCGACGTGGACTCGATGAAGCTTCTCGCAAGCGCCGAAGCACGCGAAGCCAAGCCCACGAACGGAGGGAAGAAGCTTTCGATCGACGGCGTGGGCCATTGGGAAATTATCGATACTCGCGTGAGATTCACACCCGAAAATCCCAACGCCGGGGGATCCCACAGCGTGCAGTTCTCGGTTCGTTCAAAGGCCGGGTACGAATCCGCACCCGTGACCCTCACCGTGACCTACCCCGGCATCTCGAGTGTGAGCGCGCGCGCCTCGGAAGGTGAAAAGGTCACGATTCCACTCTCCATTAGCGGCACGGGAGTGGACCCCTCCTCGCTTGCCTTCACGCTCGAGGGGCTCCCCGCGGGCAGCACCCTCGTGGACGGCGGCACGCGACTCATCGTCCCCGACGAGGGCGAGTGGGCGGTCACCACCGATGGCACGCCGGAAGTGACGTTCACGCCGCGACGCGAGAGACTCGGAACCCAACCGAAGCCCGTCACCCTCGCGGGGGACGACGGCAAAGGACACCCGGCCGCGGCGGGTACCGTGACCGTCAAGACCCCCTCGATCAGAGACATCACGCGCGCTGCAGGTTACGGCCAGCCGGTGAGCTTCGATCTCGCGAGCGCCGCGGCGAACATCGATCCCTCGACGCTTGCGCTCGCGCCGTTTGGCGGCGAGACCTCCTACTACACGTCTGACAATGGTCGCTCGGTGACCGTGGCTGATCAGGGCACGTGGATACTCGACCGGAACGCGCAGACCTTGACCTTCACGCCGCTCGGCGGCAACGTCCGCGATGTCACGCCCATGGGCGTGAAGGGCGCGGATTCCGAAGGGAACACCTCCTCTGTTGCGCCCATGAGCGTTGGCTATCCCCAGGTTGGCGCGCGCTACACGGCCGTGAAGTGGGGACAGGTCGCGATGTTCACGCCCCTCGATGGCTCACTCAACGTGCAGCCCTATACCTTCGCGTTTTCCGACCGCGACATGCCCCAAGGCACCGCCCTTTCGCCGGACCGTAAAACTATGACCGTTCCCCGTGAAGGCACGTGGGCATTCGACTCCAGCGCCCGCGCGGTGAGTTTCACGCCCGATTCTTCGCTCCGCACCTCCCCGCACGTCGCGACCTTCACGATCGAGAGTGTCCTCGCTGCCAACACCACGAGCGGGACCCTCCACGCGCAATACGCGAGTGCCGTGCCCACCGCGCGCGACGATGAGGCCCTTTCTAACAGTCGCGTGAACTCCGTGACGATCGACGTGCTTGGCAACGACACTCCCGCGAGCCCCGGTCAAACCTTCGACTCGTCCACGCTCGTGCTCCACAGCTCGAGTGCGACCAACATCCAAGAACTCGTGGCAGGCTCGGGCCGCCGCCTTGAAATCCCCGAAGAAGGGGTGTTCGAGGTGACAAGCGCGGGCGGTGTGCGCTTTACGCCGTCGAGCACCTTCGTGGGGCGCACAAAACCCATCGAGTACACGGTCGAAGACTCTGCGGGCTTGCGCACGAGCGCCCACATCGTCATTGACGTGGAGCCGCTCGTGCCGAGTTCCGGATCAGCCGCGCGCGATGCGGGCCTGAGCGCCATCTACGGGCGGCTCATGCCCACATCGAGTGCGACCTTCGCGGTCTTCATGACGAGCACGGCGCTGCTCATCTTCACGGGCATCGTTTCCCTGTGGGTCGGGAAGCAAATGCGTAAAGACCGCAACTTGGACCGCTAAAGCGGCGCTCGCGCTTAGTCGAGGATCTTTCGGGACTCCACGCCGAGGTGCGCAAGGAGCGGCTCGTGGGCGCGAATGCGCTCGTGAAGCTCGTCCTTCTCGATCGAGGTACCCCACGCGTGCTGCGCAACCGCAATGAGACGCGGGAACAGCATGTACTCGAGGTGGCGGGCCGTGGGGATGAACTCCCCAAACGCCGTTGCCTCGATACCGAGCACGAGCTTGGCGCTCTCCTCGCCGAGCTTCTTCGGAAGCGGCTTCGCCTCGAGAACATCCTCGAGGCTCAATTCGGGATGCGCACCCGCGGGTTCATTGCGGCCCTGCACGCGGTCAAGACCGAGGACCGATTCGGGCGCCGCAACCGTCTGAAAACCACGCGACACCGCGGCCTTCACGCCCTTCGGCTCGCCCCCCGCAAGCACGATCGCGTCATCGGGGATACGCACGAGGGCCGGCGAGTCCCACACCGCAAGACGCTTGCCCTTGTCGCGAAGAACCTCACTCGCGAACGCAATGAACCGACCGAGAATTTCGCTTTCGCGCGAGTATCCCCATTCCTCGCGGTGCGTGCGGGCCTCCGGGGAGTGCTCCCACTCGGTGAGTGGGGCATCCTCGCCGCCAACGTGTACGAACGGCGAATCGAAAATGTCGGCAACCTGCTCGAGAACGTCGCGAACAAACTGGAACGACGCTTCGGACGTGCCGAGCACGTGATCGCTCACGCCCCAGGTTTCGCGCACAAGAAGCTGACGCTCCGGGAAATTGCCCAGGTTCGGGTACGCCGCGATCGCCGCCTGTGCGTGACCCGGAAGATTCACACCCGGCACGAGCGTGACACCGCGCGAGCGCGCAAACCGCACGAGATCGCGCAGCTCCTCCTGCGTGTAGAAGCCGCCGTGACGATCCTCGGCAAACGTATCCTCACCCTCGAACTGGGGCGTGCCTTCGACCGTGCGCTCACGCCACGCACCCACCTCCGTGAGGCGCGGGTAGCCGCTTACCTCGAAGCGCCAGCCCTGATCGTCCGTAAGGTTCAAGTGCAGGACGTTCAAGCGGTACACGGCCATCACGGTAATGAGGCGCTTGAGATCCTCAACCGGTAGGAAATGCCGCGCGGGATCCACGAGAAGGCCGCGCCACGCGTGCGCTGGGGAATCGCTCAGCGTCAGCGCCGGGATGCGGTAATTGGGGTCCGACGGTTGCTCGGTTGCCACGGTCGCCGCAGACGCAAGCTGCGCCCTCACTGCCGAAAGATGCACGATCTGCGCGAAGGCGTTGCGACCATCGGCAAGCGCCGCCTCGCTGCCCGCGGTGATCGACGCGCCGTTCGCGTGGATGGCGATCGAGAAATCGGTGCGCGGGACGTCCTTGTTCACACCCACGGTGACTTCGCCGAAAGGATCCGAGGTTACCCAGTCACCCGAGGGGGATTCGCCCCACCGCACCGAAGCCGGTTCGGGGATGAGGGGGAGGGGAGCGGTATTGAGCTCGGCATTGGTGGACATGTTTCTCCTGGAATCGATGGCGATGGCCCTGCGCGCTCGCGCGCAAAGATACAGTTCAACCCTCCCATGAGGAGATAGGTGCACGCTGGAAAAGTTGGTGCGGCGGTGTCCGGGCAAACGTCGGACATAAAAAACGGGCAGCCCCGGAGGGCTGCCCGCATGAACTGACCGGCGTGGTCTCGATCCTCTTCCCACGACGCTACGCGTCAGGATCGAACCCCTCTAACGATCAGCGGTATGTGACGTAGATGACCTTCGACGTCCAGATGTCGCGGTAGACGACCTGGTTGCGCGAGCGGCTCGCATCAACGATCTTGCCGTCACCCGCGTAGATGCCCACGTGACCGTAGTTGCCCTGCGTGAATACCACGAGGTCGCCGACCTTCGCTTCGCTCTTCGAGATGATCTTGCCACCGAAGGCCTGCTTGCGAGCCGTGCGCGGGATCGAGATGCCGTGTTCGCGGTACACAGTCGAGGTGAGACCCGAGCAGTCGAAGCCCGCGCGCGAGGAGCCGCCCCACACGTACGGCGTGCCGAGGTACTTCTTGGAGCTCGCCACGATCGCCTCACCAGAAGCATCGGACTTCGTCGACGTCTTCTTCGGGGTCGAGAGCGAAGCGGGGGTCGCCGTCGCGATCTCGACCTTGCCCGAGTTGAGCTTGTTCCAGGTCCGGGGGCCCACGACGCCGTCGACGCCGATGCCGGCTGCCGACTGGAAGTCGCGCACGGCGTTGTAGGTGCCGCGGCCGAACTTGCCGTCTTCGCTGATGTTCGCGCCTGCCTTGTTGAGGAGGCTCTGGAGGTTTTTGACGGCGCCACCGCGGCTGCCCCTACGGAGCTTGGGGGTGTTGTTGACCGATGTCGTGTTCTTCGAAGCGGCGGCCGAACCGGCACCCGAGTTGAGCTTGTTCCAGGTCCGGGGGCCCACGACGCCGTCAACGCCAACGCCAGCCGAGGACTGGAAGTTGCGAACCGCGGTGTTCGTGCCGCGGCCGAACACACCATCGACCTTAATGTTGGCGCCTGCCTTGTTGAGGAGGCTCTGGAGGTTCTTGACCGCTGCGCCGCGCGAGCCGGGGCGCAGCTTCGGGGTGTTGTTCACCGAGGTAGGGTTCTTCGACACGAGTGCCGAGCGGGTGCGGGCGCCCACGACGCCGTCCACGCCGATTCCAGCCGACGACTGGAACGTCACGACGGCATTGCGGGTCTTGCGGCCAAACGAGCCGTCGACCTTAATGCTTGCGCCGTGGTGGTTGAGGAGCGACTGAAGCGCCTGAACGGACTGGCCGCGGTGACCGGTGCGAAGCGGCGAGGAGCCGAGCGCGGAAATCGACGGCAGCTTGGTTCCGGCCTGCGAAACGGGACCGCGGTGAGTCGAAGGAGCGGCGTCTGCGGGAGCGAAACCGAGGCCGGTCGCGGCCGTAGTGGCGACGGCGGTCAGAGCAGCGGCGCCAACGGCCCCCTTCGAGACAGGGGCGAGAAGGCTGCTGTAGTCGATGACGGCGGGGCCTTCGGCACGGTGGGTGCCACGCTGTGCGGTACGAAGCATGGGGGAGCAACTTTCTTACCCTCGCGATTGGTGCTCGCACCAATTCCCGTCACAGGGTGCACATTGAGGAAGCTACCCCCGAGGTGACGGGAAGCGATCACGGGGGGTGAGTCACGTGCATGACCCGCGCTCCACACTAGGTGAGGGCAAGGGGGCCCGAGAACTCTCAGGAACCAATCAGGGGCCCTTATTTGCCAAACTTTTACCATCAATTGCCCAAAGTGATGCCGTGGCGACTTTTCAAAAGAACGTCATCGTGGTAGTTACATCCGTGTAATTCCATGGGGTGTATTTGGGTGAGGGCGATCGAAATACCAAAAGGGCAAGCGGGAAAATTTATGGCAAACGAAAAAGCCCCCGCCTAAGCGGAGGCTTTTCTCAATGGTCGGGGTGACAGGATTTGAACCTGCGACCTCTTCGTCCCGAACGAAGCGCGCTACCAAGCTGCGCCACACCCCGAAATCGCCGCGAAAGCCACAACGGCTCGCGAACCTCATCAACTATAGCGCCTCGCCTCGCCGCGAAGCGAATCGATGTGGCGTAATCGCCACCACCGTCACGCGAGTGGGGCCTCAGGTGAGGCGAGGCTTGAGCGTGAGCAGCGTGACCTCGGGACGATTCGCAAAGCGCATGTTGTGGAACGGACTCGCCCCGATACCGCCGCTCACGTGGAGCGGAACCCCGCGGTGATAGCTCAGGCCCTTGGCTTGTGAACGCGGAAGATCGCAATTGGTCACGAGCGCCCCGAAATAAGGCAGTGCAAGCTGACCCCCGTGCGTGTGGCCGGCAAAGATCACGTCGCAGCCATCGTCAACAAACTGATCGAGAACCCGGCGGTACGGCGCATGAGTGACGCCAATCTTGAGAGATGCGCGGCCGTCGCGCGGCCCATGCTTCGCGGCGGGCGGTGGGAACTCGTCGTGCTCGAGGTGCGGGTCGTCAACGCCCACGACCTCGATATCGCATGCGGGAAGCTCAAACACGGTGCGAGCATTCGACACGTTGACCCAGTTGCCGCTCGTGAGGCGCTCGACAAGCCGCTCAACCGGAAGCGGCGGGTTCGGTACCCCGTCCCGGAAATTCTTGGGCCGCGGGTCGCGAAGGAGGTAGCGGAAAACGTTCCGGCGCGTCGCCGCGTATTTGTCGTTCGAGCCGAGGGCCAGAACGCCCGGACGCTGAAGAAGCGGGGTGATATCGCTCGCGATCGCCCCGATCGCTTCTTCGCTCGCAACGTTATCGCCCGTGTTCACCACGAAATCGGGCTCGAGTGAAGCGAGCGCGCGCAAGAATTCACGCTTTGTGGTCTGCTCGGGAAGCAGGTGCGCATCCGACATGTGGAGAACGCGCACCGGTTCGGTGCCGTGGGGGAGCACGCGGAGGTCGATCTCGCGCACTTCGAACAGGTTGATCTCAATGTGCCGTGCCCACACGTGTGCGGCGGCAGCGGTTCCGACGGTGGCCAGCGCAAAGGCACCGCCAAGGACCGCAAGGGGTTTCGCGCTAGTCACCGGGGTATTACTCCTCGTATTCAACGTAGTCGTCGTAATCCGGGTCGCCAGGGTACACATACCTGTACCCAGCCGGTGCTTCCTCACGCGTGGGTGCCGGCTCCGGCGCGCTTGCATTCGCTTCGCCCTCATCGGGAGCATTCTCTTGCGGTGCCTCGCTTGGAGCGGGAGCCGGCTCCTGGCTCGGGGCTGGATCCGGAGCCTGTGCGGGGTCCGGCGTGGGCGAGCTTGCGTCGCCGCCCTCACTCGAACCACTCGAGTCCGAGGTTTGCGGGGCACGCTGAACGCCCTGCGGCTTCGGTGGGAACGGAATCGACGGCAAGCCTTCGTGCGCCTTGATCATGAACTCTTGCCACGTGGGGAGGGAAACGGTGCTGCCCCACACGTTGCCGCGAAGGCGCTGACCGTCCACCGCGACACCGGTTGGCCGCTTGTTGGAGGTGGGGTTACCGAACCACACCGCGGTCGAGAGGTTCTTCGTGAAGCCCACGTACCACGTGTGGTACTGCCTACCGGAAGTGCCCGTCTTGCCGCCCGCGTCGTGACCGGGGATGACCTTGCCCTTACCCGTGCCCTTTGGATCGGAAAGACCCTGCATGAGGGTCCATGACACGGCGTTCGCCACCTCGGGCTCGATGACCTGCGAGCACTGCGATTTCGTGAACGGAAGCTCCTTGCCGTTGCGGTCTTTCACGCTTTCGACCGCTTGCGGCTTGCAGTAGTTGCCCTCCGCCGCGAAAGCAGCGTAAGCAGCCGCCATGTTCACCATCGGAATATTGATCTCGCCGATGACCTGGGTCGCGGGCGACAGATCCGCACCGAAAATGTCGTTGACGGGCTTTTTCTTGTTCTCGGGGAGCGCATCATTCCAATTGCCGGGGATCGCGCCGAGCGCACGCGTTGTTTCCGCGATGCTGCACAGGTCGGTGCGGAGCGCGATATTGGCATACGCGGTGTTGATGGAGAATTTGGTGGCGTCGAGAACGCTCATGTGGCCGTGGATATCCCGGCCCGCATCCTTGAGCCTCCAGCCCGAGGCCTCGCGCCACTTGCCGTAGCGAAGGCACTTCGCGGGGAAGTTATTAAACGTGTTCGAGCCGCGCCCCACGGTGTCCCAAATCGAGCCGCCGTCGCTCAGGAAGGTCGTGAGCACGAAAGCCTTGAAGGTAGAACCCACCGGGAAGCCGTTGCCGCCACCCAGATATTTCGGTGCCGTGTAGTTGAGTGAGGTTTCGCCTGGCTTCGCGTCCTTGTAGGGGTTGAAGGTGCGATTTTGCGCCATGACGCGAATCTTGCCGGTGCCTGGCTCCACGCTCACAATGGCGTGGCCGAAACCCGACTCCGAATCGGCCGGAACCTTGCGGTTGACGATCTCTTCCGCCGTCTGTTGCCGCGCGGGATCGAGGGTCGTCTTGATTGTGAGGCCGCCACCGTAGAGGAGCTTGCGTCGATCTTCCTTCGTTTTACCGAAGGCGGGATCGTTGAGGAGAGAGCGAGTCACGTAGTCACAGAAGAACCCGCTTCCACCCGCGGTCGAGCAACCCGCGCGAGCGTCGGTCACCTTGAGCATGTCCTCGATGGGCTGATTCTTCGCGGCTTCGTACTCCTCATCGTTGATGTACTGAAGCTGGTGCATATCGTAAAGCACCTGATTGCGCCTCTTGAGGGCATTCTTCGGGTGCTTGACCGGGTCGTTGCCGTTCGGCGAGTTCGTGATGCCAGCGAGCAGAGCCGCCTCGCCAGGCGTGAGATCAGCGGCACCCTTCGAGAAGTAGTGCTGCGCCGCGGTCTCTACCCCGTACTGGGAAGGCCCGAACTGTGCGACGTTGAGGTATCCGTTGAGGATCTCGTCCTTACTCCACTTCTTTTCGAGGGAGATCGCGATCTTAGCCTCGCGGAGCTTCCTGATGAGAGAGGATTCGGTTGCGGCCTGGATTGCCTCATCGTCGCCACGCTGGAAGGCATCCATGAGCAGAGCGTTCTTCACGTATTGCTGCGTGAGGGTCGAGCCACCCTGAAGGCTATTGCCGGCGAGGTTCGACGCGAGCGCACGGAACGTGCCCTGAGGGTCAAAGCCATTGTGCTGGTAGAAGCGGCGATCCTCAATGGCGACGACGGCGTGCTGAAGATCGTCATCGATCTCGTCGAGCGGCACCATGATGCGGTTTTCGGAGTAGAACGTCGCGAGGAGACTGCCGTCGGCGGCTTCGATGCGCGAGGCCTCATTGAGCGGCGCGACATCGAGCTCGCTCGGAAGCGAATTGAACAGGTTCACGCCGTCCTTCGCGGCGGCCGACATCGCGGTCACTACCGGGAGGAAGAAGGCGGCGAGTAAAACGCCCGCGAGGGCACACACGGCGACCAATCCGCCCACGCCCGTGAGCGCCTGGGTAAGAGTGGTGGTCGGTTCGCTCGGATTGGAACGGACCAATGGCTCCTGCTGAGACTCTGGCATGCTCACACCCTACTAAGGCGAGCACGCGAAGGGCAGTAGCACCCGTGTGAAAGTTATGCGGAGGCCCCCGAATTGGGGGTCGCGTCACACTTTCATTAGTATGGAGTCACGCCAAAATTCGAAGAGAACCAATTCGGGAGGTGTGACAGTGAGCGTGAGCAGTGTTGACACGATTCACGACACGCGCCATTGGGCATCGCAGGGCGCGTGCGCGAGCCTCAATCCGGAAGAATTTTTTGTGCAGGGTGCCGATCAGCACAAGGCCAAAGTGGTGTGCCGGTCATGCCCGGTTCTCAACCTCTGCCTCGCCGATGCCCTCGATAACCGGATCGAGTTTGGCGTGTGGGGCGGCATGACCGAACGCGAACGCCGCCGCCTTCTTCGCGAAAATCCCGCGATCACGTCGTGGCTCCCCGTGCTCGAGAACCGGAAAGGTTCAAGCGAGCCCAGCTAAGCTGGGAGCATGGCTACGATTCAGAAGTGGGAATACCTCACGACACCGCTGCTTATCCACAACACCAAGGCGATCCTAGACAATTTCGGCTCCGATGGTTGGGAGCTCGTCCAGGTCATCCAGGGTCCGCAGGGCCCAGAGTCTCTCGTCGCGTACTTCAAGCGACCCCTTAATGAAGGAGCCTGATTTCTCATGAGCACCGTTGAACAGAAGCTGAGCGAACGCGGCCTTACGTTGCCCGAGGTGGCAAAGCCCGTCGCCGCATATGTTCCCGCCGTCGTGACGGAGAACTATGTGCAGACCTCCGGTCAGCTCCCCCTCGTGGGCGGGAAGCTCGAGGTCACCGGCAAGGTGGGCGCCGAGGTCGATGCCGAGACCGCGAAGAAGGAAGCCGAGAAGGCGACGCTCAACGCTCTCGCCGCGATCAAGGCGCAGATTGGCGACCTCGATCGCGTCACGCGCGTCGTGAAGGTCACCGGTTACGTGGCTTCGGCTCCCGAATTCACGGCGCAGCCGGGCGTGATTAACGGTGCGAGTGAACTGCTCGGCGAGGTGCTCGGTGAGGCGGGCTCCCATTCGCGAGCTGCCGTCGGCGTTGCCGCGCTCCCGCTCGATGCCGCGGTGGAGATCGACCTCCTCGTGGAGTTCCGCTAACGATGAACCGCGCGCCTGATTCTTCCGGCGTGCAGCTTTCGTGGGTGCTCGCCCCGAATGCAGGGCCGCGAACGCTTGACGGCACGCGCACGTACATCTTTACCGCGGAGCGCACCGTGTGGATCGTCGATCCCGGTCCCGCGGTGCGCGAGCACGCGCAAGCAGTCGTTGATGCCGTCGTCGCCACCGGCGCGCGGCGCGTGGGCGGCATCATCGTGACCCACCACCACGAGGGGCACACCGGCGCAACATCGATGGTCAGGCGAGCGCTGAGCTCCGCAACCGGCATCACGGTTCCGCTGTGGGCCGCCGAACCGTCCCTTGTGCCTGGCGCGGCACACGCACCGAGCGAAATCTCGCTCGATGGGCGAGTCGTCGCCGACGTCATCCACCTCCCGGGACACACCGCCGATTCGCTCGGGCTGCTCCTTGAGGACGGCAAGTTCCTCACGGGTGACACCCTTCTCACCGGCGCGTCTACCGTCGTGGGGGAGGATTGCACTCTTCACGAGTACCTCCAGTGTCTCAACATCATTCGCGTGATGTGCATGGACGGGCGCATCTCTGGCCTCTACCCGGGGCATGGTGAACCGATCGAGGCTCCCCATGAGGCACTCGTCGCCTCCCAGGAGGCCCTCGCTCACCGGCACGAAAGGCTCGAGCAAGTGAGGAAGGCGCGTGGGCGCGGGGTACTCACGGTGAGGCGCATATTCGAAGAAATCTACGGCGACGAGTTCGCGACCTTGCGCGAAAAGGGTGCGAGCATGGACGACCTCGAGATCTTCCGCGACGGGTCCGAACGCAATATTCGCGCAGCGCTCGAATATATCACGGGCACGGACCGCGGTTAACGCGTCAGGTCGCTTCGGGCGCATACAAGAAGGAAGGGAGCGAACCTGCTTGGGGTTCGCTCCCTTCCTTTTTCGTTGTGCGGTGTGCGCTTCTTTAGCGTGCGCGGCGGCGCAAGCGCTCGATGTCGAGAAGCAGCACGGCGCGGGCCTCGAGGCGGATCCAGTTGCGGTGCGCGAAGTCGGCGAGAGCCTTGTTCACGGTCTCGCGCGAGGCGCCCACGAGCTGTGCGAGCTCCTCCTGCGTGAGGCCGTGGGAAACCATGATGCCCTCATCGCTCTGGCGGCCGAAGCGCTGAGCGAGATCGAGGAGGTTCTTCGCGACGCGACCGGGGACGTCCGCGAACACGAGGTCCGCGAGCGAGTCGTTGGTCTTGCGCAGGCGGCGTGCGAGCGAAGCGAGGAGGTGGCGGGCCACCTCGGGACGCTGGGCGAGCACGCGGTACAGATCCTGCTGGGAGAGCGAGTAGAGGGTCGTCTCGGCAACGGCGGTTGCCGTCGCGTTACGCGGGGCCGGGTCGAAAAGCGAAAGCTCGCCGAGGGTCTCGCCCGGGCCGAGCACGGCGAGAAGGTTCTCGCGGCCATCGCCCGAAGCGTGGCCAACCTTAACCTTGCCGCTCGCGATGATGAAGAGGCGATCGCCCTGGTCGCCCTCGCGGAACACGACAGAGCCGCGGTGGAAATCCTCCTGAGTCATCGAGTCGAGGACAGCCTGCTTGCCGTCGTCATCGAGCGCGGCAAAGAGCGGTGCTGAACGAACGATGTTCTCGTCCACGGTTCCTCCTGTGGTTGCGCTGGTATAGCGGAAATTTTGGGGTGTGCCATGCGCACACGCGTACTCCTTAACTCTAATACCTGATCCGTGACGAGGCCTACAGAAAACCCGAAACTTCCTGCGCAGTTTCTGCGTGAGCGGACATGAGTGCACAATGAAAGCATGAATCCGGGACCGAAGGACCGCGCAATTCCCGCGGTGACGTGCGTCGACGCGGAGCTCGCGAAGCTCTATCCCGACGCGGAGTGCGAGCTCGATTTTTCGTCGGCATTCGAGCTGCTCGTCGCGACCGTGCTTTCGGCGCAAACGACCGACGTGCGCGTCAATGCCGTCACGCCCGAACTCTTCGGCCGCTGGTCGAACCCCCACGCGATGGCCGCCGCACCCGAGGAAGAACTCGAGTCTGTGCTTCGCCCCCTCGGCATGGCGGCGCGCCGCGCTCGTCACGTGCAGGAACTCTCCTCGCGGCTCGACCGCGACTTCGGTGGCGAGGTTCCCGACGACCAAAAAGCACTCGAATCGCTCGCGGGCGTCGGCCGGAAAACCGCGCACGTCGTGCGAGGCACGTGGTTCGGTCACTCGCTCCTCACGGTCGACACGCACGTGGGCCGGCTCGCGCGCAGGCTCGGCTGGAGCGAAAGTACCGCTCCGCGCACGGTCGAGCGGGATGTGGTGGCACGTACCGAGTCCGACGATTGCCGCGACGACGTTGATCTCACGATGCTTTCGCACCGGCTGATCTTCCACGGGAGGAACCTCTGCACGGCACGAAAGCCCGCGTGTGGCGAATGCCCGCTCGCCACGCTCGAGGTGCCCTGCCCGAGCGCATTCAAGGGTTAGGCGAAATGAGCGACGCGAGCTGAAGGGGCGGCGGAGCGAGGCAAGCGTCGGACCCAAACCCCCCCGCGCATCCCGCGCTCCCCGCGCGCCCCGCTACCGGCGAACTCCCTCGCTCCCGAATTCCCGCGCTCCCGAACTCCCGCCGAACCCCGCCCCCGGCAAGGTGAGCTGTGCGGTAAGGAAGGTTGCCGCTCTTTTCCCCGGTGGAGCGCTCGCGGTAGACTGGAGCCCGTTTAACGCGCGTGAGCGCTCGAGAGTAAAGGCAGGAATCACTGTGCCGAACGGCAAGGTCAAGTTCTTTGACGCTGAAAAGGGCTTTGGTTTCCTCGTGAGCGAGGATGGCCAGAGCGTGTACGTGCACGCATCGACCCTCCCCGAGGGGGTTCAGCAGCTGCGCAAGGGCCAGCGCGTCGAATTCGACATGGTGGATGGAAGCCGTGGCCCCCAGGCGCTCACCGTGCGCCTTCTCGATCCTGCACCGAGCATCGCTCGCGCGCGCCGCGTCAAGCCCGAGGATATGGCCGTCATGGTCGAGGACCTCATCCAGCTCCTTGACGGCGCTTCGAACGGGCTCCGCCACGGCCGCTACCCCGATAAAGGGCACGCGCAGAAGGTTGCGACCGTTTTGCGCGCCGTTGCCGACAACTTTGAGGCTTAATTTATGACTCCCACTGCAACCGCGAAGGCGCGAACGCGCTCCCCGAAGCTCGATGCCGTGTGTGCGGCAGCGATCGAACAGGCCGCCGCCGCCGTGGTCGAGGTTGCCGAACCCGATCAGGTCGGGGCACACTTGCGCGTCGAAGCAAGCGGCGAGCGTCTCGTCACGCACTTCTTCGAGGCGTCGATGCCCGGGTATGCGGGATGGACCTGGATTGCCGTGCTCGCGCGCGCCCCGCGCGCGAAGGTCGCGACGGTCTGCGAAACGGCACTCATTCCCGGTGAGGATTCGCTCCTCGCGCCCGAATGGGAGCCGTGGGCCGAGCGCCTTCGGCCCGGTGACGTGGGTGAGAACGACGTGCTTCCCTACAGCGCCGACGACTCGCGCCTCGAGCAGGGCTACGAGCAGACCGACGATGAAGAAGCCGATCGCGTAGCCCAGTGGGAGCTCGGGCTTGGGCGCAAGCGCGTTCTCTCGCGCGAAGGCCGCGAAGAGGCCGCGAAGCGCTGGATGAGCGGAAACTTTGGCCCGCGTGAGGTCAGCAAGCGGGGCCGCAAGGGCACCGTGAAGGCGCAGTGCGCCTCGTGCGGCTTCCTCTCGCTCCTCAATGGTTCGCTCCGCCAGGAATTCGGTATCTGCACGAACGAGTGGTCGCCCGCCGATGGCCGCGTGGTCTCGCTTCAGTACGGCTGCGGCGCGCACTCCGAAACCGACGCCGAAAAGCGGAGCCTCGCCGGGGATCTGCCCGACAAGGTCCTCGACGAAGAAGCCGTCGATTTCGAAGACCGCTTCGAGGAAAAGTCGATCATTGACGAGGCGCTCCTCAAGAAGGAGCAGGAGAAACTCGCCGCGAAGAAGGCGAGCGAGGAAGAGTAGGCGCGGCCTAGCGGGCCGCGACGATCGCGGCAAGCAGCGCTTCGAGCGCGAGCTGCGGCGGCACGTTCATGCCAACCCGCTCGCGCGCCGTGCCCACGGCATCGAGGAGCGCGAGAGTCGTCTCTGGCGAGTGCACGCGCGTGCGCTCGCGAAGTTCGCGTTCGATTCCGGGATTGACGAGCGCCGCACCGGTCTCGAGCTGAAGCGAGAGAACATCCCGCAGCACCGAGTGGACGTCGAGTAGGTAGCGATCGATCACGTCGCGCACGAGGCGCGTCGCGCGCCTCTTCGCCTCGTCGTCGAGGGCCTTCACCTGGCCTCGCAGCGCGGGCGGAATGCGCCCGCCGGGTTCGATCCCCGCACCGCGCATGAACTGTTCGCGTTCGCGTGCACTCGCCTCGTCGGCTTCGGCGTGCGCCTCGGCTTCGGCTCGATCGATGAGAGTTTTCGCGAAGGCAATGGCATGGCCGACGCTTGTGAGCGCAAGAAGCTTTCGCGCGGAATCCTCGCGCTCGGCAAGGGAATCGGGATGGAGGCCGTAGCGGCGAGCGATCCCGATGTGGCCCTGGGCGCTCGAGGCGGCACGGTGCGCGAGTTCGGGCTCGATCTCGTCGCGCTCGATGAGGAGCGTCGCGACCGCCTCGGGAGGCGGCACCTGAAGATTGACGACTCGGCAGCGCGAGCGGATCGTTTGCGCGAGGTCCTGAGGCGAGGGCACGCACAGCATCCACACGGTACGAGGAGGCGGCTCCTCGATGGCTTTGAGAAGAACGTTGAACGTTCCGGGACTCATGCGGTCGGCATCTTCAATGATGAGCACGCGGTGGCGGCCCGAAGCCGGGGCGCGCTGCGCGGTCGCCACGAGCTCGCGAACCTCGTTCTTCGCGATCGTGAGTGTTTCGGTGCGCACGACCGTGACATCACCGTGGCTTCCCGCGAGAACAGTGCGGCATGGTTGGCATGCGCCGCAGCCCTGACCGGCAACGGGATTGTCGCACAAGAGACTCGCCGCGAAGGCGCGCGCGATGCTCGAGCGGCCGGATCCGGGCGGGCCGGCAATGAGCCACGCCTGGGCGAGAGAGCCGTCGGGCGAGGCCGCACGCGAAAGCTGCGCAACCGCGGCGTCCTGGCCTACGACCGTGTCGTAGACGCTCACAGGAGCGAGTCCGGTTCGATCGTGCCCTCGACGGGATGCTCGGCCGCGCCGGTGAGGGTATGAGCATTGACGCGAACCCAGTCCGCGAGGCGCTGCGTAATCTCGGTGTGGACCTCGTCGATTGACCGCGAGGCATCGATCACGATCCACCGCTCGGGGTCGCGGCGCGCGAGATCGAGGAAGGCTGCACGTACGGCCTCGCGGAACTCGAGGCCCTCGCGCTCGAGCCGGTCGAGTGACGCTTTTTCTCGGCGGTCGGCGAGAGTCTCGGGGCTGATGTCGAGGAGGAACGTGACGTGGGGGAGGAGCCCTTCGGTTGCCCACATGGAGAGCTCGTACACATCGCTGGGGTCGAGCGCACGACCCGCCCCCTGGTACGCGACGGAGGAATCGAGGTAGCGATCACCGATCACGACCCCGCCTGACGCGAGGGCTGGGCGCACGATGGTTTCGACGTGGTGTGCGCGATCCGCAGCGTACAGAAGAGCTTCGGAGCGGTCAGAAACATGATCGGAATGGAGAATGAGCTCGCGAATCCGTGCTCCGAGCGGGCTCCCGCCCGGCTCCTTCGTCACGGTCACCTCGGCACCCGCAAACGGGGAGCTCTCGCTGCGAAGCCATCTTTCGAGCAACGGAATTTGCGTGCTCTTACCGCCGCCATCGCCACCTTCGAGCGTCACGAAAAGCCCCGTGGGGGAAGGCGAGGCCTCAGCGGGAGTCAGAGGGGTGCGCGGTGCTGTGGGATCGATGCTCGACATGGCCCCATTGTCTCAGGTGCGGATGAGTACGCCCCTTAGTTCTCCTCGCCCGGGTAGCGCACGCCAACAATCTCACGCACGTGGTCCATGACCTCGAGAACAGCGAGAGTGTCACGCTCGCCCCAGCGCTCTGATTCACGCTTTCCCGCGCGAATATTCCGGGCCGCTTCCGCAATCTCGAACGCCATGCCGTAGTTACCGCCGCCCGGGTGTTCGGGAAGGGCGTAGGGGAGTGCCTCGTTGTACGTGAAGCGAGCGCTCACATCCTCGCCGCCCTCGCCCGCCTCAAACTGCGTCACCGTGAAGCCATTCGGTACGAAAAACCACGAATCCACATCGATCTTGCCGCGCGTGCCGAGCACGTGCGCCTCGACCGTGCCTCGCGCATTGAGACCGGTCTGCACCGCATACACCGTGCGGCCCCGCAACCCCGCGATCGAGACCATCTCGTCCACGCCTGTCGAGGTCAGTGTTCCCGTCGCCCGCACCTCTTCGGGGGAGCCAGCGACCCAGTGCGCAAAGGCGAGCGGATACACGCCGAGGTCGAGCAGAGCACCGCCACCAAGGGTGGGCGCGTAGAGCCGATGCTCGGGATCGAAAGGAAAATACTGGCAGTGGTCAGCGATCACCGCTGTGACATCGCCGATCGCCCCCGACTCAATCACCTGGCGAATCACGTCGTAGTGCGGCATGAAGCACGACCACATCGCCTCTTGCACGTACGCGCCCCTCTCGCGGCCGAGCGCAAAAAGTTCGCGCGCCTGTTCGGCGTTGAGCGTCATCGGCTTTTCGATCACAACCGGAATGCCCGCCTCGAGCACCTGCTTCGCGAGAGCACAATGCTGCGCATGAGGAGACGCCACATAGACGGCCTCGAGTCCCTCGTGGGCGAGGAACTCGTGAACACTGGCGTAGGCGGTCGCAAGTCCGGCGTCGGACTCAAAATCCCTCGCAAAACCCCGCGCCCGCTCGAGCGAACGCGAGCACACGGCCGTGAGGCGCGAAGCGGTAGCCGCGTGCATCGTGCCGACGAAATTCCGGGCGATCCCGCCGGGGGCGATCACGCCCCAGCGAAGGCCCGGTGCCTCGGCCGGATCGGGAACGGTGGTCGTGGGCAGCGTCAGTGGTGCAGTCATACCACCACCGTACGCCGGCGTCCGCTACTTTTTCGAGGACTTCGCGCGCGAGCTGGACTTGCGCGTCGTCTTCCGCTTCGTGGGGCCCTTCGCGCGCTTCTCCGCGAGGCGCTCCACGGCGCGCTCATGGGTCATCGTCTCAGGGGATTCATCCTTGCGGAGCGTCACGTTGGTCTTGCCGTCCGTGATGTACATGCCGAAGCGGCCGTCCTTGATCACGATCGGCTTCTCGCTCGTGGGATCCACGCCGAGTTCCTTGATGGGAGGCTTCGCCGCGGCCCGCCCGCGCCGCTTCGGCTGGGCGTAAATGGCGAGGGCTTCCTCTTCGGTAATCGTGAACAGCTGCGCCTCGGTTTCGAGCGAACGCGAGTCCGTGCCCTTCTTGAGGTACGGACCGTAGCGGCCATTCTGCGCGGTGATCTCAACGCCCTCGGCATCCTTACCGACAACACGCGGGAGCGAGAGAAGCCTCCGGGCATCCTCGAGCGTGACGGTCGCGAGGTCCATGTCCTTGAACAACGAGGCCGTGCGGGGCTTCGGCTGCTTCGTCTTCGGAAGCGCCTTCGTCTCCTCATCGAGCTCGAGATCCTCGGTCACGTAGGGGCCGTAGCGGCCGTCCTTCGCGATGATCTCGAAGCCCGAATCGGGGTCGCGGCCAAGCACGCGGCCGTCGTCCTTCGCGCGGGTCATGAGCTCCTCGGCCTTCTCGAGCGTGAGCTCATCGGGCGCGAGGTCGGCGGGAATATTGGCACGCTGAGGGGTATCGGATCCCTCGACGGCGCGCTCGATGTACGGGCCGTACTGGCCCATGCGCAAGTCGATTCCGTTGCCGATCGGGACGGTGTTGATCGCTCGCGCATCGATCTCGCCGAGGTTGTCGAGTGTCGCCTTGAGGCCGCCCTCCACGGGCGTATCGAACGAGCCCGACTTGCCGTAATAGAAGTCGCTCAGCCAGTGCACGCGGTCGGTATTTCCCGCCGCGATGCGGTCGAGCCCGGCCTCCATATCGGCCGTGAACTCGTAGTCCACGAGCTTTCCGAAATGCTCCTCGAGAAGGCGCACCACGCTAAACGCGAGCCAGCTCGGCACGAGCGCCGTGCCCTTCTTCTCGACGTAACCGCGATCCTGGATCACGGAGATCGTTGCGGCGTACGTCGAAGGGCGGCCGATTCCGCGTTCCTCGAGGGCGCGCACGAGCGAGGCTTCCGTGTAGCGCGGCGGCGGGGTCGTTTCGTGGCCGCTCGGTGTGTACCCGGCGGCGGTGAGATGCTGGCCTTCCTTCATCTGCGGAAGGCGCTTATCCTTGCCGTCCTGCTCTGCGTAGCGCGACTGATCGCGCCCTTCCTCGTAGGCGGCGAGGAAGCCGCGGAACGTAATGATGGTTCCCGAGGCGCCGAACTGGGCGGTGCGGCCCTTGCCCTCGACGTCGAGCGTGACCGAGGTGGTCGTACCCTTCGCGTCGGCCATCTGCGAGGCCACGGTGCGCTTCCAAATGAGTTCGTAGAGGCGGAACTCGTCGCCGCTCAGCTGATTCGAGACCTGGGCTGGCGTGCGGAAATTCGAGCCGGCGGGGCGGATCGCCTCGTGTGCCTCCTGCGCGCCCTGCGATTTGCTCGTATACACGCGGGGGCGGTCCGGGACATACTCGGCGCCGTACATTTCCTGGATCTGCGCGCGGCTCGCGCGGATAGCCTCACCGGAGAGCACAACCGAGTCGGTACGCATGTAGGTGATGTAGCCGTTCTCGTAAAGTCGCTGCGCGGTCGACATCGTGTGGCGAGCGCCCATGCGCAGCTTGCGGCTCGCCTCCTGCTGGAGAGAGCTCGTCGTGAACGGAGCCGCGGGGCGGCGCGTGTACGGCTTGGATTCGAGGTTTCCGACGGTAGCCTTCGCCCCGTCGAGAGCCTCGATGAGAAGCTGTGCGTTCTCCTCGGTGAGGACGGTGACGGTCCCCTTGAGGCTCTTTTTCAGTTCGCCCTCGTCGGTGAAGTCGCGGCCCGTGGCGACGCGCTGCCCATCGAGCGTGCGCAGTTGAGCCGTGAACGCTGGTGTATCGACGCTGCGGTCGCTCATTTCGGAGGTGATGAATTCGCCCGTCACGTCCCAGTAGGAGGCAGCCGTGAACGCCATGCGCTCGCGTTCGCGCTCCACGACGAGGCGGGTTGCGACCGACTGGACGCGGCCCGCGCTCGTGCCACGGCGCACCTTGCGCCACAGCACGGGGGACAGCTCGTAGCCCACGAGGCGGTCGAGGATGCGGCGCGTTTCCTGCGCGTCGACGAGAGGCATGTCGATCTCGCGGGTCTGCGTAAGCGCCTTTTGGATGGCTTCCTTCGTGATCTCGTGGAAAACCATGCGGTACACGGGAAGCGACTTCTTCGGCTTGAGCGCCTCGAGGAGATGCCACGCGATCGCCTCACCTTCGCGATCCTCATCGGTTGCGAGGTAGAGCGCGTCGGCTTCTTTGAGGAGCTTCTTGAGCTCGGAGACGGTCTTTTTCTTGTCGGGGTTGACGACGTAGTAGGGGTCGAAGCCCTCTTCGACATTGACGGCGAAGCGGCCGTAGGGCCCCTTTTTCATGTCGGCGGGCAGCTCTTTGGGCAGGGGAAGGTCGCGAATGTGCCCCACGGATGCGGCGACCGTGAAGTCGTCCCCGAGGTATTTCCCGATGGTTTTCGCCTTCGCGGGGGACTCGACGATCACGAGGTTGCGAGCGCTCACTCGATGTACTTCCTTACTGCGGTGTGTGAGAAGCGGGGTGTGCGCCCCGCGCGGTTAGCCCTGAACCGTACCGTAACACTACGCGGCTTTTGGCTGCTCGACGATGTGGATAAAGCCCCACTCGAGGAGCGTACGGACCGTGCGCACGATTGCGTCGCGTGCAGCCTCGGCATATTCGGCCTGGTCAGCGGCCTCGAGGAGAGAAGCGTAGGCCGTGAGGAAAACGCTCAGCGGGTACTCACCCGTGAGGGGTCCGACGATGGCCGCGGTGTGGGTGTCGATCTGGAGCGTGCGGCCGAAGCCGCCGCCCTGAACAAGATCGATCACCATGGGATCCTCGTCGCCCGGGGTGTAGTGGCGCCGCTCGATTACGTCATCGGCGCGCGCGAGGATGAGCTCGCCGAGGGCGTCGTCGTCGAGCTGGGCGAGGCGCGCGCGAGCGTGGAGCATCTCGGCGTACCGCGGCCCGAGAGGTCCCGAGCCGGTGGTCTCAATGAAGGCGAAATCCTCGAAGCGCTTCTCGCCTTCGCGAGGTTTCGTGAGGAGCACGTGGCCGAAGCCGATGCCTTCGACGTTCCGTGAAGCGAAGTCGTCGAGCCATGCGTTTGTCATGGGCTCCCAGCGGTCGTCGCGATCGGTCACGCCCCCGTCGCGCAGCCACGTGGAGGCGTAGGAGGCCGGGTCCTCGACGTCGCGCTGCACGATGAGTGTGCTCGCAGTGGAATTTTTGAGCCACGTGCGCGGGCGCGCATCCCATTCGGTGCCCTCGGTGATCTCCCAGTTCGCGAGCATCGCGGCGACGCCGCCCGGGGCGAGGTAGTCGTCAATCTCGCTCAGGAGACTTGCCACGAGTGTGTCACCCTCGGCGCCGCCGTCGCGGTACGTCCACGTCTCGGCGTCCTTCACGCGGGGCGTGATGACGAACGGAGGGTTGGACACGATGAGATCAAAAGTTTCGCCCTTGACGGGCTCGAGCATCGAACCCGCGCGGGTTTCGATCACGTGACCCTCGGGAAGCGCTTCGCGATTGAGGGCCACGTTGAACTCGGTGAGGGCGAGAGCGCGTTCGGAAATATCGGTGGCGACGACGTGCGCCGCGTGGCGGGCCGCGTGAAGCGCCTGAATCCCGCAGCCCGTGCCGAGATCAAGAGCGCGCTCGACCTCGATGCGGGGCGTGATCGCGATGAGCGTCGAGGTTGCCCCGCCGATGCCGAGAACGTGCTCGCCCTCGAGCGCGCGGCCTGTCGCGAGTTCCCCAAGATCGGAGACGACCCACCAGAGAATCTGGCCGAAGTCGTCGGTGGCCTGGTACGGGCGAAGNCCCACCGAGGCCGGTGCTCTCCTTGGCGGCCTCGTATGCGAGGGGGCGCAGACTCTCGCCTTCACGCGCTCGCGGCGCTCGAGCGAACTCGTCGCGAAGGGCGCCCAGCGCACCGTGAACGCCGTGGCCGAATCGACGGGTTCCGCGGTGCTTGCCGATCGCGCGACGCGCATCGCGGCCTACCGAGGTGGCTATCTCCCTGAAGAAAGACGTGCTCTCGAGCAGGCCCTGCGGTCGGGGGAGCTCGTGGGGCTCGCCTCGACGAATGCCCTCGAGCTCGGCATCGACATTTCGGGACTCGATGCCGTGCTCGTCACGGGGTGGCCGGGAACACGGGCGTCGCTGTGGCAACAATTTGGGCGTGCGGGGCGCTCCCACGGGGCGCACGCACGCGATGCCCTCGCGATGTTTATTGCGCGCGAGGACCCGCTCGACACGTACGTGGTGAACCACCCCGAAATGATCGTCGGTGCCGAGGTTGAGGCTGCCGTGTTTGATCCCTCCAACCCCTATGTGATGACGCCCCACCTGTGCTCTGCCGCGGCGGAGATCCCCATTCGCGACGGGGAAGAGGAAATTTTCGGCCCCACGAGCAGGGAGCTTCTTGAGAACTTGGCGGCACGAGGCATCCTTAGGCGAAGGCCCCACGGCTGGTATTGGACCCTTGACGAGCGGCCCCACGACCTCACCGACCTACGCGGGAGCGGAGGCGAGCGAGTGAGGATCGTGGATCAGGCCAGCGGGCAACTCATCGGCACCGTCGATGGCGCGAGCGCCCACCAGCACGTGCACGACGGCGCGGTGTACCTCCATCAGGGCGCGACCTACGTTGTGAATCACCTCGATGTGGAGAACGCCGTCGCGATGGTGCGGCGCGAGAGCCCGCAGCACACAACCCAACCGCAAGAGACCTCTTCGATCAGCGTGCGCCAGGTGGAGCGGAGCGAAAGGTGGGGTGACATCGGCGTGTGCTTCGGGCAGGTCGAGGTCACCGACCAAGTCACGGGCTACCAGGTTCGTGACATCTACACGTCCGCGGTGCTCGGCGAGCATCCGCTCGACCTTCCCGCGCGCACGCTCGTGACGAAAGCCGTGTGGTTCGAGATCCCCGCTGACCTCCTCCACGCGTGGGGTCTCGAGGAGGCCGATTTCCCTGGCGCCCTGCACGCGGCCGAGCACGCCCAGATCGCGATGCTGCCCCTTCTCGCGACATGCGACAGGTGGGACATCGGCGGCGTGTCTACCGCCCTGCACGCCGATACCGAAAAACCCACGATTTTCGTGTACGACGGCGCCCAGGGCGGCGCGGGGTTCACCGAACGCGCTTTTGAGAGTGCCGCCGCATGGATCCGCTCGACCGCGGACATGGTCGGGGCCTGCGAATGCGAGGTCGGCTGCCCCGCGTGCGTCGTGTCCCCCAAGTGCGGTAACGGCAACGAACCCCTCAGCAAGAAGGGAGCGATCACGGTTCTGCGGGAGCTGGGCCGGCTCGCGCCACCTCGGTAAGGCTCTGGGTGCCGAGCAGCGGAAGATGCACCCTCACGGCGACGGCGGTCTTCGCCTCGAAGCCGCTCGCGTCGCAGCTCTCGAGCAGCGCTCCGTGCCGCTTCGCGACCTC
The DNA here is from genome assembly GCA_001403775.1 of Dermabacter indicis. GTDB lineage: Bacteria > Actinomycetota > Actinomycetes > Actinomycetales > Dermabacteraceae > Dermabacter > Dermabacter indicis. The sequence continues at coordinate 151,822 of CYUG01000017.1, read as the reverse complement.
ACGAGCGATCGCGCACGCCTCGTGGGAAGAGCCTCGACCCGCGAGCGCATCCGCGGCCGAAAGCGCCGAAAGTTCGGCGGCTGAGGCGGCAAGCGATCGGCCATGATGAACGATTCCGAGTGCTACGAGCACCGTGAGCAAGGCACTGGTGATGGCGATGGCCCCGAGCGCGGTCACGGTCGCGTTGCCGCGCTCCTCGGCGAGGCGCCCCCTCACGGCCCGTGCCTCACGAGGTGTGGCTCGAGGCGCGTGTGAGCGCTCGCTTCGAGCGGAAAGGTGGTGCCGAGAATCGGCCCGCCCACACGCCACGTTGCACGAGCGTTGACGGTGACCCAATCGCCATGTGTGCTGATACTGAACGAAGCCCCCTCACCGCTCACGACTTTCGCCTTCGCGATCGCCCCCTCGGGATCCGCGGAGATCATCATTTCTCTCGCGGCGGTGCGCGTCCCTTCCGAGAGGCGCGCCTGGCTGATGAGGAGCCCGCCGAGCGACATGAGCAGTGCGAGGAGGGCGAAGACGGCGATGAGGACCACCGCCGTCTCCGCCGTGGCCGCACCGGAATCCGCTCGAAGTGCTCGCCATCGCAGGCGGGTACGCTGCTCGGTTTCCGGTGCCATGTTTAGCTCGCCGAACGGAGGGCGCCCTGGATGATGCTCGTGAGCATGCCTTGCATCTCGCCGCTCGTGAGAACGGCAAACAAAAGCGCAGCGAACGCACACGCGGCGACGATCGTCACGGCGTATTCCGCGGTTGTTGCCCCCGTGTCATCTGCGAGGCGCTCGCGAATAGAGTTCTCGTGTGGCGCGGTGCGAATAGTGGTATCGGTCATTGATGTCATCCCCCTTCAAGGATTTTTGTGTGCTGCGCGCCGACGGTCGCCGGGCGCCTACGGCCAGATCTGGCCGAAGTGTGTGGTGACGAGGTCCGTGATGATCGGGACGATTCCGAGCAGCACGAACGCGGGCAGAATCGTGACCCCCGTGGGGAGCACGAGACGGACGGCGAGTTTCGCGGAGGCCTCATCGACCTCGCGCACGCGAGCGCGGCGACGGTCGCGTGTCACAGCCGCAAGGATGGGGGCAAGGCGTGCCCCGGTCGCGTGGGAGAGACTCGCGGCGCTCGTCAATGCCGCCAAGTCACCTTCGAGTGTGGACAGAGCGCCTTCGGGTGGCATGCCACGGGCGAGGGCGCGCCCCGCCTCGAGGAGCGCTGGACCCGGGGGAGTGCTCTCGAGAGCTTCACCAACGCGCGTGCATGCCGCGGCGAGCGGGATACCCGAGTGCACCACGCTCGCGATCAGATCGATGACTATGAGCGGATCAATCTCGGTGCTCACCCCGCGCGCGACTGCGAGCATGCGGTTCATCCACGCGTAGCCAATCGCGGTGAGCGCGATGCCGGTGCCTAGCATGAGCATGCCGTGCGTCGATGTGAGAAGCACCCGCAGGGGATCTGCGCCCATGGCATAGCCGAGGGCGATAGCGAAGAGTGGCAACGCCATGAGGACGCGGGCTGTGCTCTTCGCGCCCGCGAAGGCGGCTGTGCGGGCCCGGGTGGCGTCGGAAGAATCGCGAAGGCCGTTCGAGAGCGACGTGAGCAGCCCTGAAAGTGGCGCCCCCGTGCTCTCACACATCACGTGGCAGAGCACGACCGCGCGGACCGCCTCCCGAGGAGCATTGAGGGCACCGTTCATGTGCTGCAAGAGTGCCGGCGGGATACGCGCCATCGTTTCGGCGAACTGCTTTTCGCTCGAGGCCGGTGTCGCCTCCGCAACTGCGGACCACGCTGTCGGTGCCGTCACGCCCGCACCGAGTGCCATCGCCACGTGATCGAGGAGCCCCGCAAGCGCATCGTCTGAGAGGAAGGCGCGGCTCGTCATCGCGCACCCCCGTGAAGGAGACGGGCCTCGAGCGCATCGAAGGCCGGAAAACGACGCTCCCGAGCGCCGAAACTCACGGCGGGCACGCACTCGAGCCGGCCATCGGCCCCGCGCTGGAGGAGTGAAATGGTCGAAAGTGCACGGCCCTCGCGCGAGCGATGCATGTGGAGCACGACCGTAATCGCCGAAAGCGCTTGCGAGGCGAGCGCAAGTGGATCGAGCCCCGCGAGCGCGCCGAGAGCCTCGAGCCTCGCGGGAACGTCCGCCGCGGTATTCGCGTGCAGGGTTCCGCACCCGCCCTCGTGCCCCGTGTTGAGCGCCTGGAGGAGCTCGCGGATGTCCTCACCGCGGCACTCACCCACGATGATGCGATCGGGCCGCATGCGTAGGCACTGTCGGATGAGGGTCGCGAGGCTAATCTCGCCCATGCCCTCGGCATTCGCGTGGCGCGCCTGGAGGTGCACGACGTGCGGGTGCACCGGCCGCAACTCGGTCGCATCTTCCACGATGATGACGCGCTCGCGGGGGTCAACAGCGCCGAGCATCGCCCCGAGCAGAGTTGTTTTCCCGCTGCCCGTTCCGCCGCTCACGAGGAAGGAGAGCCGCGCGTGAATGATCGCCTCCACGAGGGCGCGCCCGGACGACGTGAGGGTGCCGGACTTTTCGAGGTCATCGAGCGAGTAGGGGAGGGTCGCGGCGCGCCTGAGGCTGATGCTCGCGCCACCCGCCGAAAGCGGTGGGAGCATGCCGTGGAGGCGGAGGTTGCCGGGCAGCTGCGCGTCGGCCCACGGCATGGCATCGTCGAGCCGCCGGTTGCCGAGCGAGGCAAGACGCGTCGCAAGCGCTCGGGCCTCACCCGCGCTGAGTGTGAGATCGGTGCGCTCGAGACCGCGCGCCGAATCGACCCACACGCTGCCATCGGGGTTCACGAGGATGTCGCTTACGCCCTCCGCTGCGAGGGCATGAAGGGGCCCAAGGCCCTCGAGGTGATGGCGCACCTGATCGGTGAGGTCGAGGAGCCCCGCGCGATCAAGGATGATCCCGTGGGCCTGGGCGATGTGGGCGATGCGGCGCGCGTCGATCGCCCCAGGTTCTTCGCGTAGAGATTCGTGAACGCCCGTGAGGAGTTCGTCGGTGAGGATCATGCGCGGCCTCCCGAAGGTCTGGAGTCGGCGAGCTTCGCAAGGAAGCGCGTGCACGCGGATTCGATTCCCTTGCGGTCGCGATCGAGCCCGGGCACGAAGCCTTCGCGTGCGCTCTTATAGCTGAGCATCACGGGGACTCCGAGTTTTTCGGCGATTTCGCGCGCACGATATGCCTCACCGCGGCGGTGAGTGCGAAGAGCGATCCCGATGCGCGTGCGCGGATGTGTTTCGTGTAGTGCGTTGAGGTTGCGTTCGATCGCGGCGAGGGCGTGTTCGCTCGGGTGAAGCGAGACGAGAGCGATGTCGGGGTTCACGTGCGCAGCGGCACCGGCCCGAAGGGGCGCGTCGACAATGAGCGTTCCGGGTGCGGCTCTGAGGCTTTCGAGAGCTTGCAGGTTCACGGTTTCGCCGGGCGATCCATCGAAGGTGAGGAGGCGGTAGCCGTCGATAAGGGGCAAAGCTTCGAGGAGAACCTGGGTATCCGTCGTGCCGCCCGCCCCGCGCAGGTCGTTCCACCGCGCACCCTCGACGTGCCGGGCCTGCACGAGTGTGTCGATCCCGCCGCCGAGTGGGTCAGCATCCACGAGCGTTGCGGGAGTACCCCGTTTTGACGCGGCCAGCGCTAGCGCAACCGCGAGTGAGGTGGCCCCAGCCCCGCCATGCCCCGGGATGCACGCGATGACTCGGCCCTCGCCCGGGGCTGTGGTGAGGGCGGAGAGGTCGCTGAGGAGCTCGGCGGACTCCGCAGGCAGCGTGCGGAGGGCGCGAACCCCGTGGGCGAGAGCTCGTCTGTAGTCGTGAGAGTGCGGTTCGCTCTCGCACACGGCGAAGAGCGGGAGCGAGGGGAAGGCCTCCGCGGCCCTCTCGAGGGTGGTTGTTTCGCACACGACCGCTCGCACGTGCCCCCGCGGTGTGGTTTCGGAAGCAACGTCGAACCCTGCCGCCTGGATACGGTCGCGCGCGAGGATTTCGAGCGAGGCCTTTTCGCCGAGCCACGCAACCGCTTCGAGCGCGGACTCGTGCGTGTCAGGCGTGGCTTCGCGCGGGACGCGACTGACGAATGTCGTGGCGTCTCGGCGGCCGTGTTCGACTCGTGGAAAGGCGTGTGTCATGCGTCCATGCTTCGCCGAGAACGAGGATGGTTCCAGTGCCCGTGCGTTTTTGTGGATGACGGTCGGATGTGGGGCGCGAGCGAAGGTTCCGATTTTTCTCCCCGGCGAGGGTTGCGTAGGTCACATGCGACATGTAGAGTGGTGGTCATCACAAAGCAAGGGAATGATTCGAAACCCACGTGCGAGTGGTCCACGTTCGGACCGGTGCGGATTCGTCGAAAGCGGATACCACACCACCAAGTGCACGCTTGATCCCGGATCGGCCCCGGGAGGCGCTCGAAAGGGCGCCTCCTTTTTGGCCCGATCTGCCCCCGCCACGGCATCCCCACGCCTTCTCTTTTTAAGACAATCGCCGCCGCGCCCATAGACGAAGGAGGAGCGCGCCCCATGCATAAAGCAACGCTGATGCGCCTATCGCAGCCCTCCGAGGGGCCTCTCAGAGCACCGTCCGCCCCCGGTGCCAAGGCAGGCTGGCATATCGACCCCATGACGTTGCGCCCCGTCATCGATGATTCCGAAGCCTTCGAGCGAGAATTCGCCCACGATGATGCGCGCGAGGTCATTCGGGCGCTGTGGAGCGGTGACCCCGTGACAGCTCGCGAGCGATGCGAGCTCATGCTCGCGGAGTGCCCGTCGTCGGTGCGTCTGCGCGCGCTTCTCGCCGATTGCCGCAGGGACCTCGGCGAAACTGAGCGGGCGATTGCCGATTACCGCGTGCTTCTCGAAGAGTGCCGCGGCACCGCGTGGGAAGCCGTTCTCCACCAGCATCTCGGCAAGGCGCTCTTCACGGCAGGCCACTACGACCTGGCCCTGACGGCTTTCGCACAGGCGTACGAGTTGCGCGTTTTCGCGGGAGGGGACCCGAGCCTCATTGATTCGAGCATGGCGGCCATGTCGCGCACTCAGCACATGCTCGAAATCCAGCACAGGGCACGGCGCCGCCGCTAAAAAGGGGCCGGGGCCCGACGCTTGCCTGCGCCGTCGCGCCTCCTACAGGTGCACGTCGACGATCACGGGCGCGTGATCGCTCGTGGACTTTTCCGCGCGTTCGGCGAGATCGATCATCGCGCCGGTCGTGGCCTCGCGCACCGAAGCGGAGCCGAAGAGGAAGTCGATGCGCATCCCCTGCTTCTTCGCGAACTTGAGGCCCTTGTAGTCCCAGTAGGTGAAGGTTCCCGGGGCATCGATCCAGTCGCGCGTGAGATCGGTGTAACCGGTTTTCTCAAGCGCGGCGATGGCCTCGCGTTCGGGTGCGCTCACGTGCGTCTTCCCTTCGAAGGCGGCCATGTCCCACACGTCGGCGTCGGTCGGGGCAACGTTGAAGTCGCCAGCAAATAGCGTGGCTGAACTTTCGCCCGCATCCTCGCCGGGCCCGCTCGACGTGAGGCGTGCGGCGCCATAGCTTCGCAGGGCCTCGAGCCACGCAAGCTTGTAGCGGTAATGCGGATGGTCAAGTTCGCGTCCGTTTGGAACGTAGAGGCTCCATAGCTCGAGCTGCTTCGAATCGCGGGCGCTTTCGCCCACGACGGCACCGATCGCGCGCGCTTCGACCACGGCATCGTCCCCCTCGCCCCACGCGGGCAGGGACGGAATCTCACGGCGCACTTCGCGAAGCCCCACGCGCGAGGCAATCGCGACGCCGTTCCACTGGTTCAGGCCGTGAGCGGCAACCTCGAAACCGCGCTCGGCAAGGCCGCTGAGGTCGAGTTGCTCGGGTTTGGCCTTGATCTCCTGGAGCGCGATGACGTCGATGTCGCGCCTATCGATCACCTCGAGGAGGCGGGGCATACGTGCGCGAAGGGAATTGATGTTCCAGGTGGCGATTCGCATGCGTCCATCCTATGGGTGCACGAAGGTTTGCGTGGATACGCTTAAGGCATGACTCTCGCGCTTGTCACAGGCTCCACCTCCGGCCTCGGCCTTGAATTTGCCTGGCAGCTCGCCGGCAGTGGTCACGACCTCGTGCTCGTGGCTCGAAATGAGGATCGCCTCGCCGCCGTTGCCGCCCAGATCGAAGCGGTGTCAGGCGCGCGCGTGAGTATTCTCCCGGCGGACATCTCGATCCAGGCCGATGTCGAGCGCGTGGCGCGCCGCCTGCTGGATCCCGTGGATCCCATCGGCCTACTCGTCAATAACACGGGGCATTCGGTGCGCGCTTCCTTTCTGGAGGGAGAGATCGAGGAGTTTCTCGAAGAGGTCGATTTCGATGTGCGCGCAACCCTGATCCTTGCGCATGCAGCGGCGACAGCAATGACGCGAAAGGGCGCAGGCGCGATCCTCAACGTGTCGTCGATGGCCGGCTTTACCGCGACAAACCTCTCGGCGGCGGCGAAGAGCTGGGTCGTCATTTTCACGGAGTACCTCGCGCAAGAGCTCGAAGGCACGGGCGTGAGCGCGACGGTGCTCATTCCCGGGTTTGTGCACACCGAGAGTCACCACAACGCCGCCGTCAATATGGATGGCGCCCCGCGCGTGACGTGGCTCAAGGCGCCGTTCGTGGTGCAGCAAGCCCTCAAAGATGTCGCGGCGGGAGAGGTGGTCTCGGTTCCCTCGCTTGCCTACAACTCCGAGGCCCTCGAACGTGCCACGCCGAAGGCGCTCAGGCGCGCCCTTCAAAGCGAGTCGATCGCGCAAGCGATGAACAAGGCGCGTGTGCACAGGGTTGAGCGAGCGGCAGCGCGCAGATCGGTGCTCGATCGTGTGCTGCGCAGGCGTCGGGACTAACCCGCCACCCTCCAACCGAGGGCGGCTGCAGCTGAACCCTTACGGCTGGTCCACGGCGAACGTGTCGCACGCCTTGTACGTGCCCTCGTTGTAACCCTTCACGAACCAGTTTCGGCGCTGCTCGGAGGAGCCGTGCGTCCATGTATCTGGTGCAACCTCGCCACCGGCGACCTCGCCCTGGATGTGGTCGTCGCCCACGGCGCTCGCGGCGCTCAAAGCATCGTCAACGTCCTTGTCGGTGAGGGGTTCGAGCATCGACTTGCCGTCGTCGTCCACGGTGGTCGCGGCGTGGTGCGCCCACATGCCCGCGTAGCAATCGGCCTGAAGCTCGAGGCGAACCTGATCCGATTCGGGGCCGGTTCCCGAGCGATCGATGCGCTGCATCGTGCCGTCGAGTCGCTGGATATGGTGCCCGTACTCGTGTGCCACGACGTAGGCTTTCGCGAGCTGGCCGCTGCTTGCCCCGAAGCGCGAGCTGAGCTGCTCATAGAACGACGTGTCCACGTAGATCGTGGAGTCGGCTGGGCAATAGAAGGGGCCCGTCGCGGACGTTGCCGCGCCGCAGCCCGTGTTGACCGAGTTCGTGAACACGACCGCTTGCGGCTCCTGGAACTGGAAGCCGGAGCCCTGGGCCTCGCCTTCCCAGAGCGAGTCGGCGGATTCGATGGTCGCCTGCACGAGGCAGTCGTTGTTCTTGTTCGCGTCGGCGCCAGTTTGGCATTCCTCGAGAACCGCGCCCTGCTGGGGCTGCTGCTGGGAGCTTGGGGCCGGGGCCTGGCCTCCGCCAAGAAGCATCGACGGGTCGACGCCGAGGAACAGGAGAACGACCACGAGGACGAGCGTGCCGAGGCCGCCGCCGCCAAGCGCGATCGCACCTCCTCGGCGCATGCCTCCGCCGCCTCCCGAACGGCGGCTGGTGTTGTCGGAGCGGATCTCGGCATTGGGATTGAAGGTCATGCGGTCAATCTATCGTTTTGCCCCGGAGTTTCCCCTGGAATTGTGCCCCGTGGCGGGCTTTAAGTTTTGCGGCGTCCTCCACCCCTTACACTGGTTACGGTCCCGTAGCCTACTGTTCCGTATCCGACGCGAAAGTCTCGTTTTCATGCCTACTTCCTTGCGCGAATACACAAGCCCGCTGCTCGTTGAGCCGAACGACGTGGAGCGCCTCACCGACCTCTTCGTCACACGCGAAAGTGAAGCTCCCGCTCACATCGCCTTCCAGGTTCCGAGTGGCACCGACGCCGCGGGATCGACCACGTGGGCCGATGTGACCACCAAGGAGTTCTTCGACTCGGCTCGCGCCCTCGCGCGCCACTTCATTGCCGCGGGCATCACACCGGGCGATGCGATCTCGATCATGGGCCCCACGCGATACGAGTGGGTGCTCAGCGACGTTGCCGCGCTGTGGGCGGGCGCGACCGTTGTTCCGATCTATGACACGAGCGCCCCCACGCAGGTCAAAGCGATTGTCGAGGATGCGGGAGTGCTGCGCGCTATCGCGGGTACGGCATCCCAGGCCGAGTCTCTCGCCGCTGCCCTCGGGGGCGCGGATCGAGTGTGGACCATGGAGAGCGCCCCGGGCTACGAGTGCGTGAGCGACCTCGTCAAGCGCGAGGCGGGATCGCCCGTGAGCGATGCCGATCTCGAAAGCGCTCGCACGTCACGCACACTCGAGGACATCGCGACGATCGTCTATACGTCGGGTACCACGAGCGACCCGAAGGGTGTGCAGCTCACGCACGGCAATTTCGTGGCTCAGCTTCAAAACATCGGCGTGTCCCACGGCGAGGTGCTCAACGAGCACGGCTCAACGATTCTCTTCCTCCCGCTCTCGCACGTGCTCGCGCGCGGCGTGCAACTCATTTGCCTCGCGCTCGGGATGCGCGTCGCCCACCTTTCGGATACGTCTCGCATCATCCCCACCTTCACGGAGATCCGCCCGACGTTCGTCATGGTCGTGCCGCGCGTGCTCGAGAAGATCCTCAATGCCGTGGCCGCGCAGGCCGATAGGAAACGCGTGGGGCGCCTGTGGCGCGACGCCCGTGAGACCGCCGTGCGGATCGGCATGATCGGGGAGGGCTTCCACGAAAGCGAGCGCCCGAAGCTCCCCTTCCGCCTTGCCGCGAAGCGCGCCGTGTACGAGCGCCTCTTCTATCGCACGATTCGCCGCTTGCTGGGCGACAACATCCAGTACATCCTGTGCGGCGGCGCTAAGCTCCACCCGTCTCTCGCGCTCGCGTTCCGAGGGTTCGGCATTCCCATCATCGAGGGGTACGGTCTGACGGAAACTACCGCCCCAATCGCCGCGAACCGCCCGGGTGATCTGACTGCCGGAAGCGTGGGCGTCCCCGTTCCCGGCACCACGATCCGCATCAGCGAGGAGGGGGAAGTGCTCGCGAAAGGGCCCGGGGTTTCGCCCGGGTACAGGAACCCCGAGCACACGGCGGCGGCCTATTCCGACGGTTTCTTGCGCACCGGCGATCTCGGTAGCCTCGACAGTCGCGGGCGCCTCACGCTCAGTGGGCGTTCGAAAGACGTCATCGTGACCTCGGGCGGCAAGACGATCGAGCCGGCCGGCTGGGAGGGTGCCGTTGAGCAGCACCCGAGCGTGGCCTACGCGGTTGCTGTTGGCGATGACCGCCCCTACCTCACGGCACTTCTCATCCAGCAGTCGGAAGAGGGCGAGAGCAGCGGCGACGATATCGAGATCATCGAAAATCCGAAGCTGATCGCGGAGATCCTCCCGTACCTCGAGAATGCGAATCTCGACGTGTCGCGCACGGAACGCATCAAAAAGTTCGCGCTCGTGAAGGCAAATCTTTCCGATCCCAATCTCGTGACCCCCTCGCTCAAGCTGCGCCGCGCGGCCTTCCTCGAGAAGGCCAAGGCCGCGGTGGAGGAGCTCTATGAGAAGGCCCCGAAGCCCACGATCCACGAGATCGTCAAGCGTGAAATTGTGGAGAAAGCGTCGGAACTCAAGTCGAAGGCGAGCGGCAAGGACCGCAAGGGCGACTCGCCGGGCAAATAGTGCGCCGCTTCGGGCACGTACACTGGGACGGCCGCGCGCACGCGCGCTTCGGCGCACGAAACGGAAGGTTCTTACGTGAACGTTGTGGAATGGGCGATCAGCATCATGAGCTCGATGGGTGGCATCGGCGTGATGCTCCTTTTGTTGCTCGAATGCGTGTTCCCGCCGATTCCCTCGGAGGTTATTCTCCCACTCGCGGGCGTGACCGCGGGTACGGGCGAGCACTCGTTTTGGGCGCTGCTCCTTTGGTCGGTGATCGGGTCGACCCTCGGCGCGTACATTCTCTACGGCCTCGGCCGTATCCTCGGCCCCGAGCGCACGCGCACGCTCTTCATCAAACTGCCCCTCATCAACGTTGAGGACTACGAGAAAACGAACGCGTGGGTCGATAAACACGGCATGCAGGGCGTGTTCTTCGGGCGCTTCATCCCGGGCATTCGCTCGCTCATCTCGATTCCCGCGGGCATGTTTGCGATGAAGTTGCCCATGTTCACGCTCCTCACGGCCCTCGGTAGCGCGATCTGGAACTCGATCTTCCTCGCGTTCGGGTACTTCCTTGGCACCCAGTGGCACGTGATCGAGCCCTACACGGATATCTTCTCGAAAGTCTGCTACGTGCTCGTCATCCTCGTGCTGCTCTACTTTTTCGTGAAGCTCATTCTCCGCGAGCGCCGCCGTAAGCAGCTCGGGCTTCCCGATCCCGATGACGCTGCTGACATGCGCGACAGCACCCACTCATGACCGAGAGGCGCGAGGTTGGCGTCGGCCCGTGGGAAGGGTCATGGCCAGAAGAACCGCATTTCGATCCGGCTCTACTTGAGGCAGGCGACCGTCGGAACGTTCCCGACCGTTACCGGTACTGGCGCCGCGAGGCGATCATCGCGGACCTCGACGCGCACCACCGCAACGACTTGCACGTGGCGATCGAGAACATCGACCACGATTTCAACATCGGGTCGATCGTGCGCACGGCGAATGCGTTCGGCGTTGCGGCATTTCATATCGTTGGCAAAAAGCGCTGGAATCGCCGCGGAGCGATGGTGACAGACCGCTACCAGCACGAGTTTCACCACTCGGATCCCGAAGAGTTCCTTGCGTGGGCCCGCGAGAATGACCGAGCCGTCGTCGCCGTCGACATCGTGCCCGGCGCGGTGCCCCTCGAGCACACTCACCTTCCAGAAAATGCCGTGCTCGTGTTCGGCGAAGAAGGCGGAGGAGTGTCGAAGCCGCTTCTCGACGCCGCCGCGCTCACGGTCGGGATCTCCCAGTTCGGCAGTACCCGCTCGATCAACGTGGGCCATGCCGCGGCGATCGTGATGCATACCTGGCTCACGCAGCACGTCGAGATTCCGCGCGATCTTTCGCGCTAGTCACGAAGGGCACACCCATGGTCAGAAAGGATTTTGACCTGGGAAGTAGGGTGGAAAAGCAACGGCGCAGGCTGCCGAATACCCAATCCATGGTTAGGAGCACACCATGAGCATTACCGTGAAAGCCCTCCAAAAAACCGGCCCGGAAGAGCCCTTCAAAGTCGTCAATATCGAGCGCCGCGAGCCGCAGGGCACCGACGTTCTCATCGACATCAAAGCCGCGGGCATCTGCCACAGCGACATCCACACGATCCGCAACGAGTGGGGCCCCGCGAAGTTCCCGCTCGCCGTTGGCCACGAGATCGCGGGCGTTGTTGAAGCCGTCGGCCCCGACGTCAAGAAGTACAAGGTTGGCGATCGAGTGGGCGTCGGCTGCCTCGTCGGCTCGTGTGGCGAATGCGAGCAGTGCGAGAAGGGCTTTGAAAACAACTGCCTCAATGGAGCGATCGGCACCTACAACGCGATCGATGAAGACGGCACCGTGACTCAGGGCGGCTACTCGCAGAAGGTCACGGTGCGCGAGCGCTTCGTGTGCCGTATTCCCGACTCTCTCGACTTTGACGTTGCCGCGCCACTTCTGTGCGCGGGCATCACGACCTACTCCCCACTCGCGACGTGGGAGGTCGGCGAAGGCCAAAAAGTTGCCGTTGCAGGCCTCGGCGGACTCGGCCACATGGGCGTGCAGATCACCGCAGCGAAAGGTGCCGAGGTGAGCGTCATTTCGCGCTCGCGCAAGAAGGAAAAGGACGCCCTCGAACTCGGCGCGAAGGAGCTCCTTGCAACCGGTGAGGACGAGAACTTCTTCGAGACGCACAAGGGCAAGTTCGATTTCATTCTCAACACGATCAGCGCCGAGTTTGACCTCCCGGGCTTCATGAACCTTCTCAAGCCGGGCGGCACAATGGTTCTCGTTGGGCTTCCCCCCGAAGGCATGCCGATCCCGACCCGTGCACTCACGGGTGGCCGCAAGGTTCTTGCCGGCTCGAACATCGGTGGTCTCCCCGAAACGCAGGACATGCTCGACTTCTGCGGCGAACACAACCTCGGCGCGAAGATCGAGGTCGTCGGCGTGAATGACGTCGATGAGGCCTACGATCGCGTCGTCAAGGGCGACGTGCACTTCCGCTTCGTGATCGACACGGCAACGTTCGAGGAGGCCGAGGTCGAGGAAGCTTAAACCGGCTAGTCTTCGCCGACTTCCACGAGTCCCGACTCGTACGCCGCGACGACGATCTGCGTGCGGTCACGTAGGCCGAGTTTCTGCAGAATGTGGGACACGTGAGTCTTAATAGTGGGCTCCGCGAGAAACATCGTGGAGCCCACTTCGGCGTTCGAGAGTCCCTTGGCGACGAGGCGGGCCACTTCGCGCTCGCGGTCCGTGAGGGTTTCGAGGGCAGCGGTGAGGGCGGGGTCGGTCCGACGCTGGCTGCGCGAAAACGCTCCAAAATCTTCGATGACTTTCCGCGTAATGGAGGGGGCGAGGAGTGCGCCACCGCGATGCACTTTTCGCACGGCATCGACGAGCTCATCGACCTCGGCGTCCTTGAGCAGGAAGCCGCTCGCCCCGCCCTTGAGGGCGGTAAACACGTAGTCGTCCGCATCAAATGTCGTGAGGATGATGATGCGCGGTGCGGGCTCGAGGCCCGCGCGGAAAATTTCCTCCATCGCCGCGAGTCCGTCGAGGTTCGGCATGCGGATGTCCATGAGGATGATGTCCGGACGGTTCCTGAGGGCAAGATCGATCGCCTCGCGACCGTCGGCAGCGGTGCCGACGACGTCGATGTCCGCTTGCGCGGCAAGGAGGGCTTCGAAGCCGGCACGGACCATGGGCTGATCGTCCGCGATGATCACGCGGATGGGGGAATTCTCGCTCATAACTCAAGCCTAGGGGAGGAAGTGCGCTCGCGGACGCGTTCGGGCTCATCCTCAAGTATGGCGTTGCGGGGGCCTCACGAGTGATGCTCCCTGCGCGCGGGAGCCTTACGGTTAACCCATGACGACAGCCGAAAAGACGCAGGGGGTGCGGATCTCCGCCCCCTGGTCGAAAGCGCCGATCGGCGAGCGTGCGAAGCAACTCGGCCGCGACTTTCTCTACGTCTTCCCGAGCCTCGTGATTGGGCTGCTCGTGGGCGGCGCCCTCTTCATGCTTGGCATGATGAGCGCGGTCACGCTTCCGTTCCTGCTCATCGGCCTACTGTTCCTGCCCGGAATCCTGCTCGCGGGCGGCTTCGCCGCGGATCTCACTCGGCTGCGCTCCAACGTCTGGCGGGGAGCGAAAGTGCTCCACCCCCGCACGAAAATTCCGGAGTTCCACTCGTTCGCCGACTATTTTCGCGTCCTCGGGAATCTGCGGTTGTGGCTCGACTACGTGAGCGAAGCGCTTGTTCTGAACACGGTGCGCGTGAGCATCGGCTTCGTGCTCGGTACGCAAGTGATTCTCGCGCTCGTGTACGGGCTGTTCTTCCCGTTCGTGACGCTCGTCGACTCCACCTACGCGTCAGGAATCGCCGCCGCGATTGCCCTCGGCATCGACCCGACCCTTGACCTCGAGCCGTACGCGAGAACTCTTGCGCTTCTCGACTCGATTCTCTACGTCCTCGTGGGCCTCCTGCTCGTTGCCCTGCTTCCCCTCGCGCTCCACTGTGCGGCTCGCATCGAGAACACCCTCGTGCGCGAGATCCTCGAGGGCGATTCGTTCGCGACGATCAGTTTCAAGGGGTGGGCGACCGCAGCGATTGCCGTCATCATCCCGGTCCGCGTGACGTTCTCGGGGGAGGGGTATCTGTGGGATCAAATCCCGGCCCGCTACATCCCCGTTGGTCTGTTCACGATTCCCGTGAGCGAAGCGCTGCTCGGGCTCCTCGCGCTCGCGTGGGCGCTCGCCTTCATTTTTCTTGTGCGGCGCCCGAAGCTCGGCGCGATCGTCGTGTGGGTGCCTTTCCTCGCCTCGTACCTCACGACCCTCGTCATCACCCTCTGGAAGTCCTACACGCAAGTCTTCGTGCCCGGCACCGACGTTCCGATATTCCTCGCAGCACTCGCGCTCTTCACGCTGAGCCTGCACCGCAATATCCGCCGCAGCATCGTGACCTTCGCGACCTTCAGTGCGATCCTCGTGGTCGGCACGATCGTGAGGCTCGTGTGGTCCTATCCGGATGTCGATGACCCCGTCACGTTCGTGCAGTGGAGCCTTTTCTTCCTCGGGCTCACACTCGTCATGTGGATCGTGGCCGCGGCCCTTGGCTACGGCCTTCGCTGGCTCGCCGAAACCGCGCGTGCCGCCTCGCGCGACAGGGTCGCGAGGCGCGAAGCCGAAGAGCGCCAAGAACGCGCGAAAGCCGAGAGCGCCGAACTCGCGGAACGCGCCCGCATCGCGCGCGAAATGCACGACGTCGTCGCCCACTCGATGTCCGTGATCAGCGTCCAAGCGCAAACCGCACCGTACCGCCTCGCGACCTCCGATCTCGACGACGCTACGCGCGCCGAGTTCGCGTCGATCGCGTCGACGTCGCGCAATGCTCTTCGCGAAATGCGCGCGCTGCTCACCATGCTGCGCGGAACCGATACCGAAGAAGCGCCGCAAACGACCCCGCAGCCAGATCTCGGCGACCTCGCCTCCCTCGTCGAGCAATCCCGCGACGCTGGCGCCCACGTGACCCTCACGTTGCCCGAAGAAGGCATCCCCGACGTTCCGGCAACCGTCGGACTCGCGCTCTACCGCGCCGCGCAAGAGGGTCTCGCCAACGCCCTGCGCCACGCCCCCGGAAGCGACATTGCCATCACGCTCAGCGCCGATGAGCTCCTCACGAGCATCGACGTCACCAACACGGTTCCGCCCACGAATGCCGAACCCGCTCCCGGATCCGGCATGGGGCTGCGTGGGGTCCGCGAGAGAGCCCACGCCCTCGGCGGCACGGTGAGCGCAGGAGAGAATTCCGACGGCTCCTACAGCCTTATCGTGAAAATACCCAACGCCGAGAAGGAGGCAACCGTCGGAACCTGAACCACCCCACCGCCCTGCTGTGTCCCAGCTCTCACGAAATCCTGCAAGTGGACCGAACGGGGAAGTGTCCCGAGTGAGGTGTGGAAGAATGAAAGGGCAAATGCAACGTGGATCTGCGAGGTACACGGGTGCCCGCGATCCCCACTCGAAGGAGCACACATGCCTGTTGCAACCCCGGAACAGTTCAACGAAATGATCGACCGCGCGAAGGAAGGCAAGTTCGCCTATCCCGCGATCAACGTGTCGAGCTCGCAGACCGCGATCGCCGCACTCCAGGGCTTCGTCGAAGCCGAATCGGACGGCATCATCCAGGTCTCCGTGGGCGGCGCCGAGTACCTCTCCGGCTCGACCGTGAAGAACCGCGTTCGCGGCTCGATCGCCCTCGCGAAGTTCATCCACGAGGTTGCTGAGGACTACAACATCACCGTCGGTGTCCACACCGACCACTGCGCGAAGCAGAACCTCGACAGCTGGGTTGAGCCCCTCATCGAATGGGACCTCAACGAGCGCGTCAAGAAGGGCATGAATCCCCTGTTCACCTCCCACATGTGGGACGGCTCGGCCGTTCCGGTCGACGAGAACCTCGAGATCGCTCAGCGCCTCCTCGAGAAGACCGTTGAAGCGAAGAAGATCCTCGAGATCGAGGTTGGCGTCGTGGGCGGCGAGGAAGACGGCTACTCGGCAGACGTCGACGAGTCGAAGCTCTTCTCGACCCCCGAGGACGGCATCAAGACCGCCGAGGCTCTTGGCCTCGGCGAAAAGGGCCGCTACATCACCGCTTTGACCTTCGGCAACGTGCACGGCGTGTACAAGCCGGGCAACGTTCGCCTGACCCCGTCGATCCTCCTCGACATCCAGAAGGCCGTTGGCGAGAAGTACGGCAAGGACATGCCGTTCGATCTCGTGATGCACGGTGGCTCGGGCTCGACCCTCGAGGAGATCCAGGAAGCCGTGGACAATGGCGTCATCAAGATGAACGTCGACACCGACACCCAGTATGCGTTCTCGCGCCCCGTTGCGGGCCACATGCTCGAGAACTACGAGGGCGTCCTCAAGATCGACGGCGAGGTCGGCAACAAGAAGATGTACGACCCGCGCTCGTGGGGCAAGAAGGCCGAGGCCGGTATGGCGAAGCGCGTCGTGGAGGCGTGCGAGAACCTCCGCTCGGCTGGCCACAAGATGTGATCGACGCTTGACGTCAATGAAGCGCCCCTCCCCGGTGAGTCGGGGAGGGGCGCTTTGGTGTCGCCAGGTGTTTAAAGGCGGGTGTTCAGATCACGCGCGCGTCGCCCGTTTTCACGATCTCCTTGCCGAAGGGGAAGCACGTGATGGGAATGAGCTTGATATTTGCCCACGCGAGCGGGAGGCCGATGATCGTCACTGCCTGCGCGACCGCAGTCATGACGTGACCCGCGGCGAGCCACAGACCCGCGATGAAGAACCACACGACGTTGCCGAGAGTGCCGACCGCGCCGGGGGACCGCACCTGCACGGCCTCGCGGCCGAACGGGAAAATCACGTAGTTCGCGATGCGGAAGCTCGCGATACCGAACGGGATCGTGACGATGAAGATGCACGCGATGATGCCCGCGAGGATGTACCCGAGCCACAGCCACAGACCTGCGGTTACGACCCAAATGACGTTGAGGATGACGTTAATGAAAGTACGCATGCCTCCACGCTACTCCTCGTCGCCCGAGATTTCTGCTGAACGCATGAGGTCTCATCATCTGGGGTTTTGCGGCCTATTTGTTCACGATCGCCCTGCACGCAACTAAACTGGATTCGTTTACCATCACTGAGTGCCAAGGAAGGCGGAGCACGCGTGTCACAGTCTCAGGGCCTCTTGAGAGGAACGCCGTGGAAGGCGATCGTGCTTTTCTCGGTGCCGCTTTTGATCGGCAACGTCGTGCAGCAGCTCTACCAATTCGTCGACGCGATGGTCGTGGGCCGGCACCTCGGCGTGCTCGCACTCGCCTCGGTGGGCGCGAGCATGAGCCTCCTGTTTCTCATCACGGGCTTCGCGTGGGGCATGACGAGCGGCTTCGCGATTCCTGTCGCGCAGGCCTTTGGCGCGGATGACGTGAAGGGTTTGCGGCGCTCGGTAGCAGCCGGTGCGATTCTCTCGGCACTCTCGAGCCTGCTCATGACGCTCGTGGGCACAATATTTATTCGCCCCCTGCTCCAGATCATGCAGACGCCGCCCGAGCTCATGGACGATGCCGTGACATTCGGGTTTTGGAGCTTCCTGTTTATGTTCACGCTCGTGTTCTTCAACTTCCTCGCGGCAATCATCCGCGCCGTCGGCGATTCACGCACGCCACTCGTGTTCCTTGTCATCGCGTGCCTCCTCAACGTCGTTCTCGTCATCCTGTTCGTTTCCGTGTTCGAATGGGGCATCGCCGGTGCAGCTTTCGCCACGGCGGTCTCGCAGCTCACGTCGGTGCTCCTGTGTGTGCTGTGGGTGCGCGCGCGTATTCCCGTGCTGCACATGAGCCTTGATGATTGGAAGGTCACCCTGCCGGAGCTTCGCGAGCACCTCAACCTCGGCCTTCCGCTCGGTTTCCAGACCTCAGTGATCGCGATCGGCACGATCGCCGTGCAGGTGCGACTTAACGACCTGGGCCCCGATGCCGTTGCCGCGTTTACGACCGCCGGTAGGGTCGACGGGATCGCCGTCACGTTCCTCGCCTCGCTCGGTCTGGCCACCTCAACGTTCGTTGCACAGAACTACGGCGCGCGCCAAATCGACCGCGTGAAGCACGGCGTGCGGCAAGCACTGATCGTCAGTATCCTCGTGTCGATCGCGATCGGCCTCGCCCTAATTGTGCTCGGCGGCGTGTTCGTGGAACTCTTCATCGGCAGTGAGCAACCCGTGGTGCTAGGTATGGCGCACGACGCCCTGAAGATCTACTCGGTGGCCTATTGGACACTCGGCATCCTTTTCGTGGTGCGCGGTTCGCTGCAGGGCCTTGGCCACATGAAGCCGCCGTTCTATTCGGGTATCGCCGAGCTGGTCATGCGCGTGTTTACCGCGGTCGTTCTCGGTGCCGCCTTCGGGTTCATCGGAGTCGCGTGGGGCGCTCCGCTCGCCTGGGTGGGATCGATTGCGCTTCTCATTCCTTCGTACATCGTGATCAGCCGCAAGCTCGAAGAGCGCACCTACCGTCAGGGCCCGCGCACCGAGGAGATCGAGGTTCTCTCCGCGCCTCTTCTCGCGGAGAAAGGCGTCGTTGCCGACCCCACGGTCCTGCAGGGCGAGAGCTTCGAGGACGTGCGTACCGGTGCGATCCCCATCGTGCGCGATCGAGGCGAGACGGGGCAGTTCCCCGCGCTCGACGAAGCCGAGCTTTTCGATGAGGGAGAGCATCCGTCCGAAGATTCGGAGAGTGAACAGCGGTAAAACCGCAGGTGTCGCGGGAGTGAGTGTTTACCAGGTTTGATGGTGCATACTTGCTGTGCCCCGGGCGGGGAGAGAACCCGCCACCGAGCAGAAAGGTCACCGTGTCCGCCGCACGCCGCACACTGACACCGCTCGTCGAAATCATCGACGAGATGCTCCTCATCTCGCGCCGAATCCAGGCGCTTACCGTTGACATTCCCGGTATGCGAGGGCTTTCAACGGTCGAAGCGATGATCCTTCGACATATCGGGCGCACCCCGGGAATCACGCCCGGCAGGGTCGCCGAGGACATCGTTCTGCGGCCCTCGAACGCGAGTGCCGCGATCCGCGACCTTGAGATGAACGGACTCGTGGGGCGCGTGCCGGATATGGTCGATCGCCGCTCCAACCACCTCTTCATCACCGAAAAGGGTGAAAAGGCAGTCGCGGCGATGCACAAGGCTTGGGAAGAGTACTATTCGGGCGCACTCGCCCCTGACGACCTCGAAGAGGCGCGCGCGGTCGTGCGCGCGATGGGCGAGCACGTGCGCGCCACGATGACAGGTGGCGACAGCGACCGCGACGACGACTAGCGCGCGCGGGGCCCTCGAGCGTTGCCCATGACCTGGCGCAGCGCGGGGAGCACATCGGCGAGGAACACTCCCGCCATGACGAAGCCGACCACCTGAAGCATGATTGTGAAGGGGCCCATGCCCCTGCCAAAGCCCGTGACCACACCGATCACGAGCGCGCCAGCCGTCATGAGCGCCCAAAAAGTCTTCGTGCGCTTGAACGCCGCGTCATAGGCTTTCGAGGGGAACCGGAGCGCGTTGATGAGCGCCCATGCCTCGATCGCCACGAAAATAACGGCGAGGGCAAGGGAGAGGTAGTAGGCGATGGTGTAGGTAATCACGGCTTCATCTTACGGTCGGGGTCGGTGCGATCGGTGATGAGAAGCTCGAGCGCTTCGGTAGACGCGGGTGGCTCAACCGCTTTCATTTCACGCGTAACGGGACGCGGACCCACGATGTCGGCGTCGGCAACGACGATGAGGGAGGGCAGGAACCGGCGAGCGTCCGAACTCGGCAGGCCGGTCGCTTCGAGGAGATCGACCGCGAGGGCGCGCAGCTGGATTACGAGGGAGATGCCTTCGAAATGACCGAGGCGTCCGACGGTTCCCTCCGCTGTAGCGAGCAGCGTTTCGGGAGTGAGGTGGGCGCAAAAGATGCGTAGTTTGCGCCTTGCTTTCGTGAAGTCGGCTTCCGTATCGACCCCGGCCTGAATCGCGTCGACAGCGTTGACTGCGGCGGTGAAGGCCTCGGCAAGATTAGGGAACGTGTGTGGCTCGGTGACGCGCAAGAACTCCACTTCGCGGCGGGCGATCACGCGAGCGTTGCGCATCGCGCGGTCGCTGCCGACGAGGAGGTGCTGGACCCGGTTCACGTGCTCGTGATGGCGGTGAAGCGTGGGGGAGTAGCTCGTGAGTTCGTTCGCGGTGTCGTTCGCAAGGGCCCACGCGTCCGTGTGCCGCTGGGAGGTGGTGCGGATTTGCGTGAGCGCTTTCGTGGCGAGTCGCGAATCGCCCTTGCGCGCGGCCTCGCCCAATTTCGTGAGGGCGTTCCTGAGTTCCTCGAAGAACTTGTCGGCAGCTTTTCGCTGCTCATGGCGCGGGTCCCGAGAAAAAGCGATGTGCACAAGCAGGCCGAGGGAAATGCCCGTGATCGCGTCGAGGGCCCTGCCCTGCGGCGTCATCATGGGAGTTTGCGGCAGGAGCAGCACGATCATGGACTGGATGCCCACCTGGATCGAAAAAATGACGCTCGCTTTGATGAATCGCGCAAGCATGAGCGAAACGAAAAGCGTGACGAACAGTTGCCACGTGCCGGAGCCGATCACGAGACGTGCGATCTCGCCGAGGATGATCCCCGTAAAAACGCCCGTGCTCATGTCGATGCTTTTGCGGATCTTCGTTTCGAGCGTGAGGCCGATGATGAGAAATGCCGTGATACTC
The DNA here is from genome assembly GCA_001403775.1 of Dermabacter indicis. Lineage (GTDB taxonomy): Bacteria > Actinomycetota > Actinomycetes > Actinomycetales > Dermabacteraceae > Dermabacter > Dermabacter indicis. Next base: position 131,165 of record CYUG01000017.1, on the reverse strand, counting down.
GAGTAAAAGGGTGCGACGTGCCCCCACAGATGTTCGGAAAGCCAGTAGGCCGCCGCGGCCGTGAAGGCGGCGAGCAGAATTTGCCACGCCCCGCCGCCCGCGCGGGAGGCACCTGCGCGCACCCAGGTGTGGATCTTTGAGGTGCTGCTCACGCCGAAGGCCTCCTTGCGGGCGCGACCGGTTCGTGGAGGCGCAGCTCAAGGAGCTTGTCGATTTCGAACCATTCGCCATCGCGACCTCCGCGCCCCACGATGAGGGGTGCGCTCTTCGGCTCGAGCGTTGCGCCTTTGATCCTGGTCATGAAATCACCCGGCGCGGAAAGAATGTAGTAGTGGCCCTCGGTATCGATGCCGACCGTGCGATCGGACTTGAGGTACCAACCGACATGCGTGGTTTTCACGGGGCGCGAACCCCTGTAGGGGAGTGCCCGCAAGGAATGCGGTTCGATTCCCGCCTCGCGGAAGCGCTTGATCCCGTCGAGGATGATCGCGGTAGCTTTCTCATGCTCCTCGCGTTCAGCCCGGCGCAGATTGCGTTCTTGGACCTCGAAAATCTCCGCTTTGCGGGACTTCCACTCCTCGTCCACGTGGGGACTCCTCCTGACTATCGGCGAAGCTGGGCCGCTTTGGGTCTCTCACCATGATCTCGCTCGGTCACGACCGTGACCTGCGAAGCGTCGAGTTTCACGTTCGCCTCGCCAACCTCGAAGGCGACAATGAGCGCCGCGTCGTGGGGAACCGCGCGCTTGATAACGGCGAGGGCGACCGGGCCTTCGTCGGCATGGAGCGCACTCGAGGTCAGCGTTCCCACCTTCTTTGCCCCGAAGAACACCTCCGCGCCCACGGGGGCGGGCATGTCCTGGGAGCCGTCGAGGTGCAGGCGCACGAGGCGCCGGGGCGGCTGACCGAGATTGAGAACCTTTGCGACCGTCTCCTGGCCACGATAGCAGCCCTTGTGCGTGTGAACGGCGGTGCGCAGCAGGTCGAGTTCATGCGGGATGGTCTTCTCATCGACCTCCCGCGCAAGGCGCGGTTTGTGGTTCACGATGCGCACCGCCTCCGCCGCCCACAGGCCCGCGAAAGATGCGGGTGTGCGCCACGGAGCGTCGGGGACGCGCAACTCGGCATCGCTCACGAGCGTAAGGCGCCACGGTTCGGGGAACTCAGGATCGGGGCCGTAGGCGATGCCGCCGGGGGCGACCTCGGGCCACGTTTGAATCCATTCGGCGACCGGCTCCGGGAATTGCGCTCCGAACACCTCGGTGAGTGGGGCGCACGAGCCGAGCACGTGAAGGTCGTTGCGCTCAACAAGCTCAATGCGGTTCGCGAAGGTCATGAGCGCGAGGTAGGCGCGAAGGCGCTCGCGCGTGCCAGGATCGGTCACGAGGAAGAACGACTCGGGGCCGGTCGCGACCCGAAAGTACGATTCGACGCGGCCCTGCGGGCTCAGGACGCATGCCTCAAAGGAATCACCCTCGGCGCGGTCGGTAAACACCTGCGAGGTCACGGTTGTGAGCCACGTGGCGCGATCCTCCCCGCGCACTTCGAGGATTTCGAGATGGCCAAGATCGACGGCGGCCGTGCCCGCGACGAGGCGCCGCTGCTCACGCAGGGGAGCACCGTAGTGGGCGGGAACCGCGGCGTCGGGGCCGGATTCCTCGTGGATCGCGCGGTGGGTGAGAAGCGGAGCGGGGCTCACGCTTCGCCCTCGCTTTCGTCAGTGGCGCGGTCAAGCTCGACAGACAGGTAGGGGCGAAGTTTGGAGAGGGACTCGCCGACTTCCTGAAGCCACATGAGTCGGCCGCCCACAAGCCCGAACATGCGAGCCCCGTGGGAGTCAGTGCTACCTGCGGCAGGGTTCGGCGCAGCAAGATCCTGGGTGGCGAGCTGGATGCGCGGACCACGCACCTCGCCCGCCCAATGCTCGGCGGGAGTATCGCCAAACGCGCCTCGACGCTGCATCGTGAGGGTCACGCCATGAGAGAGATAGCTCTCGGGGCTACCGGGCTTCGCGTTCTTCGCGGCCTCTTGATCTTGACCGGGAAGCACGCCGGTCGTGCGCCACGTGCCTTTTTCCTCGAGAAGGAGCTCGCGCACGATGTCGGCCTCGCCGCTTTGCTGGGTGGCGTCGGACCCTTCCTCGCCCTTTTCGTAAAACGCCGAGGTTGGTGGTTCAGGTGCGGGCGAGTCCAGGACCCACGTGCGCATGACCCAGGTAAGCCCACCCGAAGAATCCGGCGTCACGGTGAGGCGCTGCTCGATCGCGCGGCCGACCTCCTCGCTGTCTTCCCCCTTGAGTTGCACGGCACCCGTGCCTTCCCACGCGCCCACGAGCCACGCGAGCGGGTAGAGCGACGGGTCGAGATTCTCATCGATGACGATGGGCACGAAAACTCCCTAGTAAATGGTGGTGAAAGAACGTGTCGTTAACGTGGGGCGCGGTGCACGTATTCCCCTCGAACGCGGAGCATCACGCGGACGGAATGACCGTGAGGCCGAGGTCGGCGGGAACGTAGCTGAGGGCAACTTCGAGGAACAGAAGCGCGAGGATGCCCGTGAGTGCGATCGGCGCAATCGCGACCGCGAGGGACTGGCGCGGATCGGCCGCGCCAATCACGCGCGAAAGAAGGAAGAACGCGAAGAGCGCTGCGGTGCACAGCACCGCCCCCGCGAGGGTTGACATGGCGATGATCGCGAGGGGGTAGTGCAGCGCCCACGCAAGAAAACCAGAGGTGAGGGCCCCAAAAATGAGCGCGCAACTCACGCGGGCGGGAGCGGGAAGCGGGAGGGCGAGGCATAGGGTTCCGAGCGCAAGGCCCATGGTCATCGCGAGGAGGAATCCGACGGTTGCCGGCCCGTTTGCCGAAGCGAGAGCCCAGCATTTCAGCCAGGTCACGGTGAGCGTCGTGATGAGGGAGCCGCTCGCTGTTCCTGAAATGGAAAGCGTGAGCCGCGAGCGGTGACGACGAAGCATTTCGTGGGCGAAACTCAAAAAGAGCGCGACGGCGATCACGATGATGAGTTTCGTTGTCAGCCCCGCCGTGCCAAACGCGAGTGCGAGTCCGAGCGAGCCGAGGCCGGAAAGCGCCATGATGATTCCGCTTCCCACGCGACTTGGAAGTTCGAGGAGGTGAGGCCAGCTCACGCACAGGAGCACGACAAACAGCCCCAAAATGCCTGCGAGAACTTCGTCGCTGAAGGCGGGAAGGGTCATCGCGGCGGCGAGCGCGAGAGCACACGCGCCCGTAAGGGGTGCCCGCTCACTCGGTGTCATACATCAACCAATCGTTCCTATGGGTTATGCCTCATGGAAGTCTACGTGGCCGTCCTCGCCAAACGCATGTGCGAGGTGCGTACTACACTTGGGAAGGCCCTGAGCCGTCGTTCCAAGGAGAGTTACCCCCGTGGCACGCGAACAGTCCCCGATCCTCGCGGCAGGCGCTCTCGTCTGGCGTGAAAAGCGCGGGAAGCTGCAGGTTCTGCTCGTACACCGCCCTAAATATGATGACTGGTCGGTTCCCAAGGGAAAGCTCGAGACCGGCGAATCGTTTGTCGCGGCAGCGATTCGTGAAGTGGAGGAGGAAACCGGCTATCGCGTTCGTCTTGATCGCCCCCTTCCGACGGTTGACTACCGCACGCACGGCCGACCGAAAACGGTGCGCTACTGGGTAGCACGGGTGCGTGCCCAGACTGGCCCGGGTCCCAAGAATCCGAAGGAAATCGACAAGGTCGAGTGGGTCGAAGCCTCGACGGCGCGAGAGATTCTCACGCGGAAATCTGATCGAGACTTGCTGAAGCGCGCGCTCGAGTTTGCCGATGACGGTGAACTCAGCACAACGCCCGTGATCGTGCAGCGACACGCGGCAGCGCAGTCGCGCGCGAAGTGGCGCAAGGGCGATGAGAAGACGCGGCCTTTGCGTCGCAAGGGGCGCAAGCAGGCGGCCGCCCTTCCGCCGCTCCTTGCCGCGTATTCGCCAAAAAGTGTCGTGACGTCGCCCTGGCGGCGTTGCCTCGAGACGATCGAACCTTTCGCGCTTGAGGGCGGCATCGACATCGTTGAGAAGCCGGAACTCACCGAGAACGCGCACGCGAAGCGGCCCGCGCGTGCGGCCGCGGTGATGGAACGCGCGATTGCCGAGGCGGCACGCACGGTTGTGTGCACGCACAGGCCCGTGCTGCCCACGGTCATCGCGGCGGCAAAGCACGCGTGCACGAAGGAAGCGCGAGGAAAGCTGCCTCGCGAGAACCCGTATCTCGCGCCGGGGGAGATGCTCGTGTTGCACACAACCGAACACGGTCGCATTGTCGATGTCGAAAGGCACCTCCCCAACATCGGCTAGGGCCCCTTCGCCTCGATGTGCTGTACATCGCACAGCCGGATTTTTGCCGAGAAAGGCCATGCGAACTGGGAAAACAGTGCTGTTTGAGGGTGTGTGCGAGAAATTCTTACATGAGTTCACCGTTTGTTCACCTGGGAATACTCGCGGCGTCACTTCGGGCTTCTACCTTCAATGTGTCCATCTACGACCCGTATCCCTGGCTCGAAGAGCCTCGAAAGGACACTCGTGAACCTCAAGAAGAAGTTCGTTTCCGCAACCGCCCTCGGCCTCGCAGGCGCCTTCGCTCTCGCAGCGTGCGGTGGCGACTCCTCCGACAACGGCAAGGGCGAAGACACCAAGGGCTCGTCGAGCGCATCCGGTGACGTCTCGGGTACCCTCGCCGGTGCCGGCGCCTCCTCGATGGAAGACGCGCAGGGCGCCTTCATCGGTGGCTTCACGGCTCAGAACTCGGGCGCCACGGTGACCTACGACGGTGTTGGCTCGGGTAAGGGCCGCGAGCAGTTCCTCGCTGCCGCCACCAACTTCGCCGGCTCGGATGCCTACCTCAAGGCTGAAGAGGTCGAGCAGTCCAAGGATCGCTGCTTCGGTGGCGAGGCCTTCGACATCCCCGTCTACATCTCCCCGATCGCCGTCGTTTACAACCTCGAGGGCGTTGACGACCTCCAGCTTTCGCCCGACACCCTCGCGAAGATCTTCGCTGGCGACATCAAGAAGTGGAACGACGAGGCCATCAAGGCTGACAACCCCGATGCTGAGCTCCCCGACACGGACATCGTTCCTGTGCACCGCTCGGACAAGTCGGGCACGACCGAGAACTTCACCGAGTACCTCGCTGCTGCTGCTCCCGATTCGTGGAAGCACGGCGCGATTGAGACCTGGTTCGACAACGGCGGCCAGTCGGGCGAGAAGACCTCGGGTCTCGTCAACACCGTTAAGGGTGGCCAGGGCACGATCGGCTACGCCGACGCTTCGAAGGCTGGCGATCTCGGCACCGCCAAGATCAAGGTTGGCGAAGAGTACGTTGAGTACAGCGCCGAGGCTGCTGCCAAGGCCGTCGAGGTTTCGCCCAAGGCCGAGGGCCGCGGCGAGCACGACATCGCTCTCGACCTCGCTCGCGACACCACCGAGTCGGGCTCGTACCCGATCGTTCTCGTGTCCTACATGGTCATGTGCGACACCTACGAGAAGCAGGAAGATGCCGACCTAGTGAAGGCCTACGCTTCCTACGTGATCTCGGAGCAGGGCCAGAACGACGCCGCTCAGGCTGCCGGCTCGGCCCCCATCTCGGAGAAGCTCCGCGAGGATGCCCAGAAGTCGATCGATTCGATCAAGGCTAAGTGACCTGCACTTTGACGCCTAAGGCGTAACGGTGCGCCGCCGAGCCCACCAGGTTCGGCGGCGCACTTTTGTTTGAGAAGTTTTCCACCCCCTACTGTCAGGAGCGTGCGCGTGAGCACAGCGGCTGCCGAAAACAGCACTCCCGCCAAGGGCGCCCCCCAACCTCCGGGCAACGAGAAGAGCAAAAGCTTCAAGAGCTCCGGTGCGCGTCCCGGTGACGCGATCTTCTCGTCGCTCAGTGTCGGCTCTGGCCTCATCATCTTTGCCGTGCTCGCGGCAATCTTTATCTTCCTGCTCATTCAGTCGCTCCCGGCGATTGAAAACTGGAATGACATCCCGACTAACAGCGGAAAGCAGAACCTCCTCGAGTTCGTGGGGCCGCTCGTCTTCGGTACGGTGCTCGCCTCGCTGCTGGCACTGCTTATCGCGGCTCCGATCGCCATTGGCATCGCGCTGTTCATCTCTCACTACGCACCGAAAAAGCTCGCGACCCCGATCGGCTACGTGATCGACCTTCTTGCGGCCGTGCCTTCGGTTGTGTTCGGTCTTTGGGGTGGCGTGTGGCTCGTGCCGCTCATGCAGCCGCTCTACACCTTCCTTAACACGAGCCCCTTGACGTCGTGGATTCCCTTCTTCCAGGGCAATCCCCACGCTCCCATGCGTAACGTCATGACCGCCGCGATCGTGCTTGCCGTCATGATTCTCCCGATCATCACGGCCGTGAGCCGCGAGGTGTTCCTCCAGGCCCCGGGCGCGCAGGAAGAGGCCGCAATCGGCCTCGGTGCGACCAAGTGGGAAATGGTGCGCATGGTGGTGCTTCCTTTCGGGCGCAGCGGCGTTGTTTCGGCCTGCATGCTCGGCCTCGGCCGCGCGCTCGGTGAAACGATGGCTGTGCTCATGGTGCTCAGCCCCGGCTACACCTACTCGCTCCACCTCCTCGAGGTTGGCAAGCACATGACGATCGCCTCGTACATCGCCTCGCAGAACGCCGAGTCGACCGGCATCGACATGTCGAAGCTCATCTTCGCGGGCCTCGTCCTGTTCCTCATCACGTTCATTATCAACGCGCTCGCCCGCTGGATCGTGGCTGCTAGCGCCCGGAAGAAGTAGGGGGATTAGCAATGAGTGAAGCAGCAACCCTCAACAACACCAACCCAGGTTCGGGGGGGCCGGAGCCTCGCCGCACCGGACTCATGGATGCCGGCGAACGCCGCCTCCCGTGGTGGCACATGGTCCTCACGGGTGTCATCGCGTTCGTTGTCGTCGCGGCCCTCCTTCTTGTCACCGGAGCGTTTACGCTCCCCGCCCTGCTCGTCCTTGGCTTCCTCGCCCACCTCGTGATCGGGTACATCTACTCGCGCGTGCGTGAGGGGGAGCGCTGGGCAAAAGACCGCCTCATGACCCTCATCCTCGTGGGCGCTTTCGCGACGGCGATGATCCCGCTCGTCTCGCTCCTCTGGGAGGTCGTCTCGAAGGGTGGCCCGCGCTTGCTTACGCCGGGGTTCCTCACCGGTGATATGCAGGGCTTTAACGGCGGTGCCGACGGCGGCGGTATCCTCCACGCGATCGTCGGCACTCTCATCATCACTCTCGGTGCGTCGATCATCTCGATTCCGATCGGCCTCCTCACCGCGGTGTTCCTCGTGGAGTACGCGCAGACCGGTTGGCGCAAGACCCTCGGCAAGGGCATTACGTTCCTCGTCGACGTCATGACTGGCGTTCCCTCGATCGTCGCAGGTCTGTTCACCCTCGCGCTCTTCACGACTCTCTCGGGCGAGGCCGGCCTCCGTATGGGTGCCATGGGTTCGGTCGCGCTTTCCGTGCTCATGATCCCCACCGTGGTGCGCTCGAGTGAGGAAATGATTCGCCTCGTTCCTCTCGAACTGCGCGAGGCGGCTTACGCGCTCGGCGTTCCGAAGTGGCTCACGATCGTCCGCGTCGTGCTGCGCACGGCGATTGCGGGTCTCGCGACTGGCGTGACCCTCGCTATCGCGCGTGTCATCGGTGAGACCGCGCCCCTCATGTTCACGATCGGCGTGTTCCAGATGATGAACGCGAATCCGTTCGAAGGCCGCATGATGGCGCTTCCGACCTTTATCAACCAGCAGTATGGTTTCGGCCATGCCTCGTGTGGCGAAAAGGGCGAGAAGGTCCTCAACTACTTCACGCGTGAAGAGTTCGCGTGTAACCCGGATATCAACTACCAGCGTGCGTGGGCGGCAGCATTGACGCTTATCGTGATCGTCATGGTGTTGAACATCTTTGCCCGCCTCGTCTCCTACTACTTCTCGCCGAAGACCGGCCGCTGAGCCCTCCCAGGCTGATCTTTGAAAGGATTCCAGATGTCACAGAGCATCGACGTGAAGAACCTCAACGTCTACTACGGCGACTTCCTCGCCGTCGAGGACGTCAACGTCAAGATCGACGCCCGTAGCGTCACCGCCCTCATCGGCCCCTCGGGCTGCGGTAAGTCCACGTTCCTGCGTACTCTCAACCGCATGCACGAGGTCATTCCCGGCGCCTACGCCGAGGGTGAGGTCAACATTAACGGCGAGAACATCTACGGCCCGGGCATCGACCCGGTGAACGTGCGCCGCCGCGTGGGCATGGTGTTCCAGAAGGCGAACCCGTTCCCCACGATGTCGATCGCCGAAAACGTGCTCGCTGGCGCGAAGCTCAACAACAAGCGCTTGTCGAAGAGTGAAGCCGACCAGCTCGTGGAGGAGTCGCTGCGCGGCGCGAACCTGTGGGAAGAGGTCAAGAACCGCCTCAACAAGCCCGGTGGCGGCCTTTCCGGTGGTCAGCAGCAGCGCCTGTGCATTGCTCGCACGATTGCCGTCAAGCCCGACATCGTTCTCATGGACGAGCCGTGCTCGGCGCTCGACCCGATCTCGACCCTCGCGGTCGAGGAGCTCATCCACGAGCTCAAGGCGGAGTACACGATCGTGATCGTCACGCACAACATGCAGCAGGCCTCGCGTGTGTCCGATAAGACCGGCTTCTTTAACATCGCCGGCACGGGCACCCCGGGCAAGCTCATCGAGTTCGACGAGACGACCAAGATCTTCAACAACCCCGCGATGGAAGAAACCGAGCGTTACATCTCCGGTAAGTTCGGCTGATCGGTAAGCCAGCTCGGGCACCATTCGCGACGAAGGCGCGGCGACGAGAGATTTCTCGAGCCGCGCCTTTCGCGTGCACTGCGCACGTTTCCATACGCCTCACCTCTCGGGGGCCTTGCCCGCGTGGGCCGCGCGCCTCGTACACCGCCAGTGTCGCAACGAAAGAATGAGAGCATCTCCTTCTGAGGTCGGACCTGATGGCGGTGGGTGCCGCGAAACATCCGCCGTGCGGCAGGCGAACGCGGTCCCTGGGACCGACGCGCCGACCCCTGCCTCGACGGGAGAGTTGAGGCATGACAACAACGCACATGTATTCGCCTCAGTCCACTGCTCAGCCAACCGTCGCAACCGTGCTCGCGGCGCGTGATCTCGCGCTTGCCTACGACCGCAATACCCACGCGCTTCGGGGCGTGAACCTCGATATTTTCGCGGGGCAGAGCCTCGCGATCATGGGACCTTCGGGTTGCGGGAAGTCGACCCTTCTCCATTGTCTCGCGGGTATCCTCGCGCCCACGGGTGGACGGGTGATCTACGGCGAGCGTGATCTGAGCGAGATGCGCGATGCCGCCCGCACAAAGCTCCGCCGCACCGATTTCGGATTTGTGTTCCAGGACGGTCAGTTGCTTCCCGAACTGAGTGCGCTCGAAAACGTCATGCTTCCGCGCATGCTCGCGGGGGTCTCGCGCGGAAAAGCGAAGAAAATTGCGAGGCGGTGGCTCGCGGCGCTCGGGCTTGAGGGCCTCGAGGAGCGCCGACCGGGTCAGCTTTCGGGTGGTCAGGCCCAGCGCGTCGCGATCGCACGCGCCCTCGCGGGGGAACCGTCGGTTGTGTATGCCGATGAGCCCACGGGAGCTCTGGACCAGCAGACCGGCCAGGAGGTCCTTGCGCTGCTTCTTCAGGCCACGGCCAATGCGGGCAGCGCGCTCGTCATGGTGACTCACGACCCGAACGTCGCTGCCGCGTGCGCACGTACGATTACGATGCGTGACGGCCAGATCGAGCGGGAGGTCACGCGGTGAACGCCCTTCCCATGCTCGTGCGGGGGCGAAACTCCCTCGCGAATGCTCTTCCCGTGATCGCCTTTGCGGCGGCGACGGCGATCATGTGTACCGTTCTCGCGGGCACGGGTGCGTTCTACGGGCGTCTTGGCCCCGAAGGTTTTGACCCTTCGAGCGTGAATGCATCCCCCGAGGCGCAGATCATGCCGATGCTCGTGATATGCGCGGTCTTCGCGTGCGTTCTGCTCGTACCGAACGCAATCGCGCTCGGCGGGGCGGCGGCTCGGCTTTCGCTCGCTCGCCGCGAGAAGGATTTGGCGGCGGTGAGGCTCGTTGGGGGAACGCGCGCGCAGGTCGCGGGGGTCGCGGTGTCCGACGTTGCCTGGCAATCCATCGTGGGGGCAGCGATCGGTGTTGGCGTGCATATTGCAGCGGCGTGGCCTCTTTCGCACCTCGATTTCGGGATCCGAAAGTTCACGGTGGGCGAGCTTATCTTGCCGTGGTGGGCGCTCGCACTGACGCCTTTTGCGCTCGCGCTCTTCGCGGCGCTTTCCGCCGCTATCACTCTCACGGGCGTCGCCCTGAGTCCCCTCGGCATCGCGCGCGGCGCGCATACGGTGCGCATGTCTGTCGTGCGTCTTCTCGTGTGGGTGCTGAGTATCGTCGTGTTCCTGGTTGTGGCAGCCTTCCTCCCGAAGATCGAGGGTGTCTCGCTCGGTGCCATCATCGTGGGCGTCCTCGCGACCGTGGGCACGATGGTGTTTGCCGTCAATCTCGCGGGCCCGTTCATCGTGTGGATCGTGGCACGGTTCGCCGCGTTCCTTGCACCGACTCCGGGGCTTCTCGTAGGAGCGCGACGCCTGACCGCGGATCCTCGTGCGGGGTGGCGCGCGGTGTCTGGCGTGACGATCGCTCTCGTCGTCGCCGGGTTTGCGTCAGTCATCACGACCTTCCCGAATGGCGATGCAGTCGCGCAGCTCATGAACCAGGCGCTTGTGACGGGTGCGCTGCTCACGGTGGGGATCGCGGCGGTTCTTGCGGCGGTGAGCACGGGTGTCACCCACACCGCGCGTGTGCTCGACCAAGCGCCGAGGTATCGCGCCCAACACGTGGCGGGGGCGAGCGTGGGGCAGCTGCATCGCGCCCGCATTGCCGAAATCGCGATTCCCGTGGGGATTTCTCTCGTGGTNCGCGGCGCGTGCGCGCGTGCGCGCGTGCGCGCAGCAGATTAGGGCGCCACAATACGGGCCAGATTCGCGCCGGCACGTGGGGCGGTCCCGCGTGCCGGTGCTTTTACGGTGCGCTTGGAGGGCCCGCGTCTACGCTGAAGGCATGGACTTTGAGACTGTAGACCCCCTGAGCGTCCCCGAGGGCGCTCTCCTTTTCGATATCCGTGAGCAGGACGAATGGGATGCCGGGCATGCCCCAGGCGCCCGCCACCTTCCCGCGAGCAGCCTCGCCGCGCACCTCGATGAACTCTTCGTCGAGGATGAGCAGGGGCGCGAGCGGGACGTCTACCTCGTGTGCCGCTCTGGCGGGCGCTCGTCGCAGGTCGCCCAGTGGCTCGCGNCATGCGCGAGGCCCGCGAGAGCGGCGCCCTCGGAACAGGCAGCGGCGGGCTTGACGGCGTCGTGCTGAGCGCGGGCGTACTCGCCGGCGACACGGTCGAAAACACCAAGCCGAGCGACTGGGAGTTCGCCCTCCACATGAACGTGACCGCGCAGGCCGTTCTCACCGCCCAGATCCTCCCGGAGCTTCGCGAGGCGCGCGGCACGATCGTGTTCGTGAATTCCGGCTCGGGCTTCACGTCGAAGCCCGGCAACGCCGTGTATTCCGCGACCAAGTTCGCCCTGCGCGCCCTCTCCGATGCGCTGCGCGAGGAAGAACGTGGAAACGGCGTGCGCGTCGTATCGCTCCACCCGGGGCGCGTCGCGACCGATATGCAGCGCGAACTGCGCGCCTACGAGGGCGGGGAATACGTCGAGAGAGACTACATGAAGCCCGAAACGATCGGCGAGGCCGTGCGCTACGCGCTCACGGCCCCGCCCGAGGCGAACATTGACGTGCTCTCCATCCGCCCGCGCTAGGAATCACGGGTCTAAAGTCTCTCGATAATGCGGATAGAATAACTTCGGTTATTCCCCATCCCCGCTGCGTGAGGTGCCCGTTGAAAAAGACCGTTCTCTCTATTCTTGCCGTCTGCTCACTTGTGAGCCTCACTGGCTGCGGCGCGCTGGTTTCCGCCGATCATTCTGGCCAGCCTTCTTCACAGTCCTCAGCCTCTGAAATGGCGACAGCCGCCGGTACGACGCCGGCTGCCACAGAGTCGACGACCGAGGCCGCGCCAGGTGAAGCAGAGAAGCCGGCCGAGCCTGCGATTGAGGAGGAACCCGCTGATCCTCATGCCCTCGAAATCGGCAAGGAAGTCCAGGTAGGCGCCTACTCCGTCACCGTGACGAAACTGAAAATCGTGAAGGACTGGGACGGTAACAAGGTCCTCAAAGTGACTTACGACTGGAAGAACAACAGCGGCGAGGCCACTGCCCCGTTTGTGTCTATTTCCTTCAGGGGATTCCAGGATGGTGTACAGACGGATTGGTCGTATTTCAGTGATGCGATCGAACTCGAGAAAAGTCAAAAGGAAGTGAAGCCTGGGGCTTCCTTGAGTGATGTCCAGGATGGCGTGGGTATCACCGATATTTCGAAGCCTCTCGTTATCGAGCTCGAGGAATGGGGTGGCTTTGGTGATGGCACCTACACCATGACCATCGACGACCTCGATGCACTCTAAATCTGCACGAAACAGCGAATGGTGGCCGCGAGCATTGCGCATCGCGGCCACCTTTTCTTTATCCTGAGCTTGCCTCGCGCTAGTGACTCATCACGAAGTGATCCTCGCTTAGGGTCGCACGGCCCGCCTCGAGGCGGGCAACAGGCACGCGGAACGGTGAACACGACACGTAGTCGAGGCCGAGCCAATTGAAGAAGTGAATCGAACTCGGATCGCCGCCGTGCTCGCCGCACACGCCCACGTGGAGGTGTGGGTTCACGGCGCGGCCCCGCTCGGTGCCGATGCGCACGAGCTCACCTACGCCGAACTGATCGATCGACTCGAAGGGGCTCGTGAGTAGGATCCCGTGTTCTTTGTAGGTGAAGAAGAACCCGGCTTCGACGTCGTCACGCGAGAAGCCCCACGTCGTTTGCGTGAGGTCGTTTGTGCCGAAGCTGAAGAACTCGGCTTCCTCGGCAATCTCGTCGGCGCGAAGCGCCGCGCGCGGAAGTTCGATCATTGAGCCGATCACGGTCGTGAGCTTGAGGCCCTTTTCCCGCATGACCTCGTCGCGCACGGCGAAGATTTCCTTCTTGATCTCGCGTAGCTCACGCACGGAGCTCACGAGAGGAATCATGATCTCCACCTGTGGCTTGAGCCCTTCGGCTCGCGCCTCGGCCTCAGCCTCGAGGATCGCGCGGGTTTGCATGCCGTAAAGGCCGGGAATCGAGAGCGCGAGCCGCACGCCGCGCAAGCCAAGCATGGGGTTTTGCTCGTGGAGTCGCTTGACGGCCTCGAGCACCTTGATTTCGTGTTCGTTGTGTTCGCCGCGCTCTTCGGCCCTGGCGATGCGCACCGAGAGTTCGGTGAAATCGGGGAGAAACTCGTGCAGCGGGGGATCGAGGAGTCGAACGGTCATGGGCAGGCCGTCCATCTCGCGAATCATGTTGAGGAAGTCGCCGCGTTGGAGAGGAAGAAGCGCTGCAAGCGCATCCTCTCGTTCCTCGGGACTTGCCGCAAGGATGAGATCTTCGACGAGTTGGCGACGCTCGCCGAGGAACATGTGCTCGGTGCGCGTGAGGCCGATGCCCTGCGCGCCCATGCGGCGTGCGCGAGCGGCGTCCTCGGGGGTGTCGGCGTTGGCGCGCACGAGGAGGCCGCGCTCGCGGTCGGCGACGCGCATGAGACGGTCGACGCTCCTCACGAGTTCGGCTTCCGCCTCCTCAAGGCCATCGCGCGCCATCTCGCAAGCGCCCTCGAGGCTCGCCCCGGACTCAAAATAGGCGGCAACAGCGCTCGGCTGCACGGGTACTTCGCCGAGGAACACGTCGCCGCTCGTGCCGTCGATCGACACGAGGTCTCCGTCGCGCAGCACAACCTTGCCGTCGACGCGCACCTCGCGAGCGGCCTCATCGACCGTGAAGGCCTCGACGCCGCACACGCACGTGCGGCCGAGCCCACGGGCGACGACGGCGGCGTGCGACGTTTTGCCGCCGCGAGCCGTCAGAACGCCCTCGGCGGTGATCATGCCGGCGAGGTCGTCGGGGTTCGTCTCGCGGCGCACAAGAATCGAGCGCGTTCCTTCCTTCGCTCGCTCGAGCACGTCTGCCGTGGTGAAGGCAACGTGGCCCGTCGCGGCGCCCGGGGAGGCATTCATGCCGCGCGCGAGGAGCGTTCTCTTCGCGTGCGGGTCGAAGGTGGGGAACATGAGTCGCGAGAGTTGATCGCCGCTGACGCGCATGAGCGCCTCGTTTTCGCTGATCGCGCCTTCGTCGAGAAGGGCCGTCGCGATGCGGAAGGCGGCTGCGGCGGTGCGCTTGCCCACGCGGGTCTGGAGCATCCACAGTTTGCCCGATTCGATCGTGAATTCGATGTCGCACAGGTCGCGGTAGTGCTGCTCGAGCCGTTCCATGATGCCGAGGAGTTCGCGGTAGTTTTCGGGGAGCAACTTTTCCATGTCGGGGAGGCTGAGGGTGTTGCGGATGCCGGCGACGACATCTTCGCCCTGGGCGTTGATGAGGAAATCGCCGTACACGCCGCGTGCTCCGGTCGCGGGGTCGCGTGTGAAGGCGACGCCCGTGGCGCTTTGATCGTCAAGGTTCCCGAACACCATGGAGCATACGTTGACGGCCGTGCCGAGGTCGTGGGGGATGCGCTCGGTGTTGCGGTACACGATCGCGCGAGGCGAATTCCACGAGTCGAACACCGCGTGAATACTCATGGTGAGCTGCGTGAACGGGTCCTGCGGGAAGGGCGAGCCGGACTCCCGCTCGATGATCTCTTTGAAACTCGCGACGACCCGCTCGAGGTCGCCTTCCGAAAGCTCGACATCGCTCGCGGCTCCCGCGGCCGACTTAGCGTCGTCGAGAACCGCCTCGAACAGTTCAGCGTTGATGTCGAGCACCGTGCGCCCAAACATTTGCAGGAGGCGCCGGTAGGAATCGAGCGCGAAGCGCCGTGAATGCGAGAGTTCCGCAAGTCCCTCGAGCGTGGCGTCGTTGAGCCCGACGTTCAGAACCGTCTCCATCATCCCGGGCATCGAGACCTTCGCGCCCGAGCGCACGCTCACGAGAAGCGGGTTCTTCGGGTCGCCGAATGCGCGCCCAAGTTCCTTCTCGACGCTCGCGAGTTCGCGTTTCACCTGGTCGTTGAGCGCGTGTGGCTCGTGCCCGTAGCGCATGTAGTACCGGCAGGCATCGGTCGTGATCGTGAAGCCGGGCGGCACGGGCAGCCCAAGCTGGGTCATTTCGGCGAGATTCGCGCCCTTGCCGCCGAGCAGGTCAACCTGCTCGCGCGAACCGGCGCTAAAAGGGTACACGTAGTGATCGCTCATGGCGGACCGTCCTCAAACACATCATTGTGGTGGGTGGGGTGGCACTATTGTGCGCCCCATATGTCTGGTGCGTGAGACTTTTGGTGAGCGCAGAATCCGGTCGGCCGGAATTGTGGATTCCGACGGTTGCCAAGCCCTACGTGAGGCCCTTACATCAAGCGCTTGACGGCGGTGAGCACCTCGGTGAGCTTCTCATCAATGACGGCGGGGGAGCCGTCGGTGGCCGCATCCCGCACGCAGTGGCGCACGTGGTCCTCGACGAGGCCGAGCGAGACCGCTTCGAGGGCGCGTTTAACGGCGCTCACCTGGGTGAGCACGTCGATGCAGTACGTGTCATCGTCGAGCATGCGCTGGAGCCCGCGCACTTGCCCTTCGATGCGCTTCAAGCGCCGCACGTAGGCGGTTTTGTCGGCGTGGTAGCCGGGCGCGTGGTCGCCCGTGGGGGAGTCGTGGCAATCGCACATGCGGTACTCAGTCCTCGAGGTAGTCCACGAGTGAGGCCGCGAGACCCACGTAGGTCGCGGGTGTGAGCGCGAGGAGGCGTTCGCGTTCCTCCTCGGGCAGGCCAAGCGACGTGATGAACGCGCGCATGGCCTCGCCGTCGACGCGTTTGCCGCGCGTGAGTTCCTTGAGGCGTTCGTACGGCGAGTCCATGCCCTCGACGCCCTGAATGCCGAGCGTGCGCATGACGGACTGGACGGCTTCGCCGAGGACCTCCCAGTTCGCGTCGAGGTCGCGGGCCATCTGCTCGGCGTCGGTGTCGAGGCCGGCGAGGCCGCGCTTGAGGTTGGAGATCGCGAGGAGCGAGTGCCCGAAGGCGGGGGCGATGTTGCGCTGCGTGGTCGAGTCGGTGAGGTCGCGCTGGAGGCGCGAGGTCACGAGAGTCTGGGCGAGAACATCGAACAGTGCGCCCGAGATCTCGAGGTTGGCCTCGGCGTTCTCGAAACGGATGGGATTGACCTTGTGGGGCATGGTCGAGCTGCCCGTTCCGCCCTGGGCGCTCAGGCGCTGGCGGAAGTAGCCGAGGGAGATGTAGGTCCACATGTCGGTCGCGAGGTTGTGGAGGATGCGGCCCGCACGCGCGACGTCCGAGTAGATCTCGGCCTGCCAGTCGTGGCTCTCGATCTGGGTTGTGAGCGGGTTCCACGTGAGGCCGAGATGCTCGACGAAGCTCTTCGCGACCGTCGGCCAATCGGTGCCCGGAACGGAGATCGCGTGTGCGGCCCACGTGCCGGTCGCGCCGTTGATCTTGCCGAGGATCTCGTCGGCTTCGAGGCGGGCGATTTGGCGCCTCAGGCGGTAGGCGAACACGGCGAGTTCCTTGCCGAGGGTCGTGGGTGTTGCGGCTTGGCCGTGGGTGCGGCTCAGCATGGGAATGTTTGCGCATTCACGTGCGAGGTCCTCGATGTCGGCGGTGAGGTCAGCGAGGGCGGGCAGCCACACGTTCTCGAGCGCACCTTTGACCATGAGGGCGTAGGAGAGGTTGTTGATGTCTTCGCTCGTGCAATAGATGTGCACGATCTCGGCGAGGGGCTCGAGGCTCGTGCCCGCGAGGCGGCGCTTGATGTAGTACTCGACGGCCTTGACGTCGTGCACGGTTTCGCGCTCGATTTCGGCGTGCTCGGCGATGCCTTCGGCGCCGAAATCCTCGGGGATTCGGCGGAGGAGCGCGCTCTCCTCGTCCGTGAGCGTGCGAAGGCTGGGAATCGCACCTTCATTGAGGAGGTGGATCATCCATTCGGTCTCCACGACGATGCGGGTCCGGTTGAGGGCAGCCTCGCTCAGGTGCTCCACGAGCGGGGCAACCTGGGCGCGGTAGCGTCCATCGAGCGGGGTGAGCGGAAGGGCGGGGTGGATATCACTGAGGCGCATGCAGCCATTTTGGCACGGACCGCGCGCGGATACGCCCTGCACGTACCATTCCTGCATGGCAGAAAACATTCACGTGCGAAGCGCGCTCGAGTCGATCCCCTCCTACGTTCCCGGGAAACCCGCGCCGAAGAATGCGTTCAAGGTGAGTTCGAACGAGTCGCCATTCGAGCCGCTCCCCGAGATTCGCGCCGCGCTCGAGAAGGAACTCGCAGGCCTCAATCGCTACCCGGATATGGCGGCGGGAAGACTTCGCGGTCTCCTCGCGGCTGAGCACGGGGTCGATCCCTCTCAGATTCACGTGTCAACGGGTGCCTCGGCCGTTCTCGGTGATCTCGTGCGTGCGCTCGCCGATCAAGGCGACGAGGTGATTTTCCCCTGGCGCAGCTTCGAGGCGTACCCGATCCTCGTGCAGTCGCACGGCGCCATCGCCGTTCCGGTTCCGCTTACGGCCCACGAGGAGCACGATCTGGACGCGATTGCCGCCGCCGTCACAGAGCGCACGCGCCTGATTCTCCTGTGCTCGCCGAATAACCCGACCGGCACGGTGCTCACGACGGTCAAGCTCGAAGCGTTCCTCGGGTGCATCCCCGATCATGTCACGGTCGCGCTCGACGAGGCCTACGTCGAGTTTGCTGACCCCGAGGTGCGCGCGGATTCAGCACGACTATTTGAGAGGTTCGAGAATCTCGTGCGTGTGCGCACGTTCTCGAAAGTGCACGGCATCGCGGGGCTGCGCCTGGGCTACGCGATCGCGCATCCTCGCCTCGCCGAAGCCCTCGACAAGGTGACAATCCCGTTTGGTGCTTCGACTCTCGCGCAAAGTGCCGCGTGCGTCGCTCTCGAGGAACCGGCCCGCACGGAGCTTGAGGCGCGGGTCGATTGGATCCGCGAGGAGCGCTCGCGCGTGGAGAGCGCACTCGAGGGCCTGGACCTCGGCTGCGCCCGCATTCGCTCGCACGGCAACTTTGTGTACCTCCCGCTCGGCGAGCGCACGGGCGAGTTTGTGCAGTTCGCGCTCGAGCGGGGGCTCGTGGTACGGGGGTACGGGTCCGACGGTTGCCGGGTGACGATCGCGGAAGAGCCCGCGAATTCGCGTTTCATCGAGATTGCGAAGGCGTGGCAGGACCAGAAAAGCTGAAACCTACGCCACCGTAGGTTAGGCTTGGGGCGTGAGTGTTTTCCAGACAGCGATACCGACCCCCGCCTCGAGTGAACCGACGCTCCAGCTCCTTTCGCCCGACGGCACGCGCACGCCGAACGACGAGCTCGACACCGCGCTCGCCCACCTCGACTTCGATGACCTGCGCGGTTTCTACCGCGACATGGTGATCGTGCGCGCAGCCGATCACGAGGCGACAGCCCTCCAACGCCAGGGCCAGCTGGGTCTCTGGGCGAGCGCTGTTGGCCAGGAGGCCGCGCAAATTGGTGCGGGCCACGCCGCTCGTGCGCACGACTACCTCGTGCCGACCTACCGCGAGCACGGCGTCGCTTGGGCGCGCGGTATCGAGCCGTGGAAGCTTCTCGAGGTGTGGCGCGGCATCAACCACTGTGGCTGGGACCCGCGCGAACTCATGACGCACCCGTACATGATTGTGCTCGGCGCTCAGGCACCCCAGGCCGTTGGTTACGCGATGGGGATTACGCGCGACGGTGCATGCGGCACGGGCGACCCCGAGGTTGACACGGCCGTTCTCGCGCTCTTCGGCGATGGCGCGAGCTCCGAGGGCGAGGTGTCCGAGGCTTTCACGTGGGCCGCGAGCTTTGAAGCGCCGATCGTGTTCCTCAGCCAGAACAATCAGTGGGCGATCTCGACCGCGACGAGCGTGCAAACGCGCGTTCCGCTCGCACAGCGCAGCCGTGGCTGGGGCATCCCCTCGGTGCGCGTTGACGGCAACGACGTGCTCGCGAGCTACGCCGTCAGTCGCCTCGCGCTCGATGCGGCGCGTGGGGGCGAGGGACCGCGTTTTATCGAAGCCCTCACCTATCGCATGAACGCCCACACGACGAGCGATGAGCCGCGCATTTACCGCGGTGAAGAGGAAGAGAAGCACTGGGCGACCCTCGATCCGATCGCGCGTTTCGAGGCGTACTTGCGGCGCGAGGATCAGCTCGATGACGCCTTCGTGGAGCGATGCGAGGAAGAGGGTCACGACCTCTCGATGAGCCTCCACCACCACATTCACGCCCTCGAGGATCCCGACCCGATTCAGATCTTCGATCACGTCTACGTGGACGAGCACCCCCTCGTGGCCGAGGAGCGCGCCGAGTACATCCGCTATATCGAACAGTTCGAAGAGGAGGGCGAGGGCAAGTGAGTATCGAAAAGCTCCCGATCGCCCGCGCGATCAACCTGGGGATCCGCGACGCGATGCGCGCGGACGACAAGGTCATGCTCATGGGTGAGGACATCGCGCGACTCGGCGGCGTGTTCCGCGTAACGCAGGGACTGCTCGACGAGTTTGGCGAGCTGCGCATCGTGGATACACCCCTCGGTGAGGCCGGCATCGTGGGCTCCGCCGTGGGTCTCGCGTATCGCGGCTACCGGCCAATCTGCGAGATCCAGTTTGATGGCTTCGTGTTCCCCGCCTACAACCAGATCACGACTCAGCTTGCGAAAACCCACTACCGCACCGAGGGCCGCGTCCGCATGCCCGTCGTCATCCGTATCCCCTACGGCGGAGGGATCGGCGCGGTCGAGCACCACTCGGAGAGCCCCGAGGCCCTCTTCGCCCACACGGCTGGCCTGCGCATTCTCACGCCGTCGAACGCCAATGACGCCTACTGGCTCACGCGCCAAGCAATCGAATCCGACGACCCCGTGATCATGTTCGAGCCGAAGCGGCGCTACTGGGTCAAGGGCGAAGTGGACACCGGGAACAGGCCTACGCTCAAGCACTGGGAGGCGAACGTTGTGCGCGAGGGTGCGGATCTCACGCTCGTGGCATGGGGTCCGACGGTTCCCGTGGCCCTCGAAGCCGCCCAGGCCGCAGAGGACGACGGCCTTTCGCTCGAGGTGATCGACCTGCGCAGCCTGAACCCGATCGACTTTGACCGAATCCAGGCCTCCGTCACGAAGACGGGCCGTCTCGTGATCGTGCACGAAGCACCCGTGTTCGGTGGTCTCGGCGGCGAGATTGCGGCGCGCATCACCGAACGCTGCTTCTATAGCCTGGAGGCACCAGTCATGCGCGTGGGCGGCTACCACACGCCGTATCCGCCGGCGCGCATGGAGCACGCCTACCTTCCCGACCTCGAACGCGTGCTCGACGCCGTTGACCGTTCGCTCGAGCACTAATTCACCCGAAAGGTTCCCTCATGAGCAGCATCACCCAGATTTGCCTCACCGACCCCGGCGAGGGCCTCACCGAGGCGGAGATCATCGAGATCAAAGTCAAGGAGGGGGATCGCGTCGAGATCAACGACCCCGTCGTGACCGTCGAGACGGCGAAGAGCGCGGTCGAGCTTCCCTCACACGTCGCGGGTATCGTCGCGAAGGTTCACGTCAAAGAGGGCGATGAACTCAACGTGGGCGAGCCCATGTTCGATATTGAAACCGCACCCGGGGCCGAGCAGGCGTCGGACCCCGAGACTCCCCAAAGTGCCGAGGAAAACACCGGCACCGCCGATGCCGGGCCGAAGACCCTCGTGGGGTACGGCGCGCGCGAGACGCCCGCCCCGCGCCGCAAGAAGCGCGCGATCGCGCAAGACGGTGCTGACCCGCAGGTGCCGATCGACCGTATCCTCGCGAAACCGCCCGTCCGCAAACTCGCGAAGGACCTCGGCGTTGCGCTTCACGACGTGCTCGCGACGGGCCGCGGGGGAGTCGTGACCCGCCAGGATGTCATTGCCGCCTCGCAGCGCTCGCTCGAACAGCACCCCGCGCACAGCCCCGAGCAGTCGGGAAGTTTCTTCCCGGGCGAGGAAAAGCAGGCCCCCGAGAACCTCGCGGGTCAAATGAAGACCCCGAAGAGCCAGCCGTTCCCGGGCGTGACGAGCGACGAACAGACCACCCGCGTGCCGATCCGCAGCGTGCGCAAGCGCACGGCGGAGGCGATGGTGAGCTCGGCATTTACCGCACCGCACGTCACGGTGTTCAACGAGGTCGACATGACCGAAACGCTCGAGCTTCTCGACACGCTGAAGAAGAGCCGCGAGTGGAAGGACGTCAAGATCTCCCCGCTCGTCGTGCTCGCGAAGGCGCTCCTCGTCGCGATTCGCCGCAACCCCGAGGTCAACGCCTCGTGGGACGAGGACAACCAGGAGATCGTGTACAAGCACTTCGTGAACCTTGGCATCGCCGCGGCAACCCCTCGCGGGCTCATCGTGCCGAACATTAAGGATGCCCACCTGCTCACGTTGCGCGAGCTTGCCGTGAGCATCAACGATCTTGCGCAGACGGCGCGCGCGGGCCAAACGCCGCTCTCGGCAACCCGCAACGGCACGATCACGATCACGAACTTTGGCGTGTTCGGCATCGATTCGGGCACGCCGATCCTCAACCCGGGCGAGTCGGTGATCCTCGGCTTCGGCGCCATTAAAGACAAGCCGTGGGTCGTGGACGGCGAGATCACCTCGCGCAAGGTGTGTTCGCTCGCGCTCAGCTTCGATCACCGCCTCATCGACGGCGCGCTCGGCTCCGAGCTTCTCCGCGACGTCTCTGCGGTCCTCGAGAACCCGAGCCTCGGGCTCGTCTGGGGCTGACGTACGCTAGAGCGGTGATGGACGACCAAGAAGAGCGTGAAAGCCTCCGCCGCGAGGATCCGCTTATGCGCACGGCCGAGTTCGCGGCCGTCACGAGCACGGAAACCACCACGGTGCGCGTCGTGCGTGTTGAACCCAAGCCGCTGCCCTTTCGCAAGGGCGTCGCGTGGGTCGCGCTCGGCGGCGCCGTTGGCGCAGTCCTGCGTTACGCCCTTTCGGTCATCCTCCCCACGACAACGACGCTTACGCTCGTGGACCTGCCGTGGGGCACGCTCGCCGCGAACCTTCTCGGCTGCCTGATTCTCGGCGTTCTCACCGGGTACTGGGACGAGCGGCCCCCGAAGTTCGCGCAGTGCAGGCTCGTGCTCGGCACCGGTTTCTGTGGCGGGTTCACGACCATGAGCACGTTCACGGGTGAGGTTGCCGCGATCATCGGGGCGGGCTTCCCCCTCGAGGCGCTTAAATACGTCACGGTCAGCGTGTTGGTGTGTGTCCTTGCGGTCATGGTGGGCCTCGTTGCTGGCAACCGCATAGGAATAATGAGCAACCGGGACCATGCCGAAGAAGGTGAGGACGCTTCATGATCGCTCTCATCGTTGCGCTCGGCGCTGCCTTCGGCGCCGCCGCCCGCTATGGCCTCACATTCGTGCCCGCGCTGAAGCCCGCGAAGGAGACCGATAAGGAATCCTCGCCGATCCCGTGGCCGACGTTCGTCGCGAACGTCGTCGCCTCGTTTTTTCTCGCGATCGTGCTGCGCCGCCTCGGCGGCACGACAGACATCGTCGCCACGAGTTTTTCGGCGCTTTTCGGGGCTGGCTTTTGCGGGGCCCTTTCCACCATGTCGACCTTCATGCTCGAGATCGTGATGCTCGTGCGCTCGCGCGCGACCGTGACGGCCCTCGGCTACTATGCTCTCAGCCTCGGCTCGGCGCTCGCCGCGTTCTGGCTCGGCATCGTGGTGACCGCGTGAGTCGTGCGCACACGCGCGCGGTGCTTGCCGCGTTCCTCGTGTCATGTGTGGCCCTCGCGGGAGGTGCGGCCGCGGCCCTGGCGGGCGCGCGCTACGCCGCTGGTGACGCGGAAATTCTCCTCGTAAACGCGGGCCGCGCAACCGAGACGCTGCTTCCAGTGAGCGCGGCGCTCGCCGCTGCCGCGGGTGCGCTCACGCTTGGTGGGTCGATTCTCGCGGGCTGGCTGCTCGATTCCTCCCCCGAACCCTCGGCGTGGACGACGCGCGCGCGAGAGCGCGCCATGACCATCGCTTTCGCGAGCGCGATCGCGTGGACACTCCTCCTCATCGTCCAGTTCATCCTCGCGTACTCGCTTTCATCAGGTCAGCCGCTCTTCTCGGCTCACTTCGGCTCCGACATCGGCGTATTCGCCGCGAGTGACCTGGGTGTGTGGAGCATCGCGGGGATCATCGCGGCGGCGCTCGCGAGCGCCGTGGGCGTTTCGGGAATGGACGTGCGCACCGCGCGCATCACAACCCTCACGGCCCTCGGTGCAATCGTCGCCAAGGGCATGACGGGTCACGCCGCGGGGAGCGTGAGCCACGAAAGCGCGACGAGCTCGATGTTCTTCCACCTGCTCGCGTTTTCAGCGTGGGTGGGTCCCCTTCTCGTTCTGCAGTTTCTTCCCGTGCTCGACGCGGGGGAGGAGCCGGCGATGCGCCGCACGATCGGGCGTTTTTCCTCGCTCGCACTCGTCGCGTGGATTGGTCTAGCCATCTCGGGCGTGCTCGCGATCCTCGCGCGAGTGAGCACGCTCAGCGAGCTCGTGACGCATCCTTACGGGCAGCTCGGCCTCGCGAAGGCTGCTGTGCTTCTCGTGCTCGGCGTGTGCGGCTACGCGCAGCGCCGCGTTCTCGCACGACGGGCAACTCTTGCACGCTCGGGATTTCGCGAACTTGCGCTCCTCGAGATTCTCCTCATGGGGGCCGCAATCGGCCTTGCCGCCGCTATGTCGAGCGCGCCGCCGCCCGCGCAAAACACTCCGCCTCCGGCGACCCCCGCGGGGATCCTCACGACCTACGCGCTGCCACCGGATCCGCGTAGCCTCGCCGTCATCACGCACGTAAGGCCCGACATCTTCGCAATCGGCGCCTCGCTCCTCGCGCTCACGTGGCTTCTCATGCGCGGCGTCGCGCGCGGCGGCCACGTCGCGAACCGCCGCTGGATCCTCCTTGCGCTCGTGCTCTACCCCCTTCTCACCTCGAGCGCGCTCGCGGTCTACTCACGCGTACTGTTCAGTGCCCACCTCGCGCTCGCACTCGCACTCCTCATGCTTCCCGGGAGCGCCCTGGCGATGGGGGTAAGCACCGCCTTCGTCGAGAGGGCTCGAGGGGTGCTCCACAAGCGTCGGATCTATGCCTTCCTGCTCGCGCTCGTGCCGGCACTCACCCTCGCGTGCGCCTACCTCGTTCCGGCGGTCACGAGGAGGCTTCTCGAATCGCATCCCGCGAATCTCGGGTTCAATCTCGCGATGATCGCGTGCGGCGGCCTGCTGGGACTGCTCGTGCGAGCGGGAAAGAGGCACGCCTTTGCGCTCGGCACCGTGGCGCTCGTCGGTGTGCTCGCGTGGATTGCGCTCACGCCGTACGCGATCGCACCGAGCTGGTTTGGCGCGACGGGCCGCACGTGGCTTGCCGACACGCTCCGCGACCAGCACGTGGGCGCGGGCTTTGCCGCCGCAACCGTCGCGGCCTACGGCGCGGCGGGGTACGCCTGCGCTGTTCTTACTTCTCGAAAATCGCGCGCGCGGTCGCAAGGCGCGCGAGAAGCCGTTCACGATCGGTGAGAGGAAGGCGAATGGGCTGATCCTCAGGAAGTGAATCGAGGGCGTTGTGCTCATCCCACGGCGACTGCTCCGCGATGCGTGAGGTGTGTGTCGCGGTGCGCACGCGCGAGGCGACACCTGACACGGCCCCGCGCAGCCCCGAGCCGTCCTGGCGGGGAGCAGTGCGGTGCACATCGGCATCGGCGCGCGACTTGAGCTTTTCGAATCGCGCGAGCGTGGGCGAAGGCGTGCCACCTTCGAGTTCGTCAAGAAACTCCTTCATCGCGTATGCCGCGATGTCGGCCTGCTGGGTGAGGATCGGCGTCACGCCGCCGAGCACGCGCACCTGGCCGAGCACGGCGAGGTCGCGGCGCGAGCGCGGGAACGCCCCGAGAGAGAGGTCGTTCGTGTACGACGGATCGAGGTAGTCCACGCCGGGTTCGTACCCGGTCGCGAAGACGATGAGATCGAAGCGCGTGAACGGCAGGTGCGCGCCGTCCTGGAGGACCTCGATGCGGCGCTCATCAACGAGCTTGAGGAGCGAGTCCGAGACGATCGGTTCATCCTCCATGACCGAGACCTCGGGCTTCGGCAGACCAGCGTTCTCGGGGCGGCCGATCGCGCGCTCAAGAAGCTTCTCGGCGACGGTGTCGTTGAAGGTGCGGCCGAGGAAGGTCGGCTCGAGGCGCGCGAGAGAATCGCCGGCGAACGGCCCCCACGTGCGCGGAACGACCCAGTGAGCCTCGGTCGGGTGGAGGGCAACGCGGCGGTTGGCCTTCGCGAGCTCAACGGCGATGTCGGCAGCCTCTTGGCCGCCACCGATCACGAGCACGTTCTTCTCGGTCGTGTCCTCGCCGCCGAGGAAGTTCTTCGAGTGGATTGTGCGCACGCCCGACTCGCGAGCCTCGTGCCAGAGTGGCGGGAGGAACGGACGTTGCGAGACGCCATGCGCGGCGATGATGCCGGTGTAGGGGCGCACCTCGCCCGAGGAGAAGTCCACTTCCCACTGGCCCTCGCCGAACGAGCGGGCGCTCCGCACAGCCTTGTTCGGCTCGAAGCGCTCCGTGAGGCCGTGATGGGAGGCGTAGGCGCGAAGGTAGGTCGCGTACTCATCGGTCGACGGGAACGAGGGGAAGCTCACGGGCATGCGAAGATCGTCGAACTGCGTGTGCGACTTTGAGGTGGCGAGCTTCATGCTCGGCCAGGTTGGGGCATCCTCGTTCGCGACGTTCCACACGCCACCCACGTGGTTTTGCGCATCCACCAGATCGAACTCCACCCCGAGTGAAGAGAGAGCGGCGGCGGCCGCGAGACCCGAGGGGCCGGCTCCGATCACGAGAACGGATCCGCGTGTGAGTGCAGTCATGGCGGGGGTTTGCCTTCCAGAACGACGCAAGATTAACGTTCCACATGCTAGGGCGCTCGCGTGCAAAAAAGCTGTGATGGGAACGGTCTCCTTTCAGGGCCGCTGCGTATGGTGGAGGCACTATGAGCGATTACGAAGAGCCTCTTTCGCCCAGCCTCGCACCCTTCCACGACACCTTCGGTGCCTTCACCCCCGAAGCGATTGTTTTCGATTGTGACGGCGTTCTCCTCAACACTCAAAGCCTGTGGGAGGAAACCCAGGTCGAGTACCTTGAGGAACGTTCCCTCGCGATGAGCGAGGATCGCCGCCGATGGCTCGTGGGCCGTGACGTGATCGATGTCGTTGTCGCGATCGCGGAGCTCACGGGGGAGAAGGCCGAGGAGGTCGGCGAGACCCTCAAAAAGATCTACTTCGCGAAACTTGCGGAAGACATCCCCGTGCTCCCGGGCGCTGCCGAGCTGCTCAAGGCCGCGAGTTCCCGCATTCCCGTCGCGGTCGCCTCGAACAGCAACCGTGCCCCGCTCGTGAGCGAACTCGCCGACGTTGGCCTCCTCCCGTACATCGACCACGTCGTCTCCCTCGACGATGTTCCGAACCCCAAACCCGCCCCTGACATCTACGTGCGCGCGTGCGAGCTCCTCGGTGTTGATCCCGAGCGCACCCTCGCGATCGAGGATTCGGAAACGGGCGCGCAAGCGGCGTCCGCTGCCGGGTGCCGGCTCATCGTCGCCCCCATCATTCCCGGGCAGGAGCCCGAGGGTGAGCTTGAGATCGAGGCGATCGGCGATGCTGGTCTTCGTGAATGGGCCGCGACGTGGCCCGATCGTCGCGAAGGCTATTCCCCCGTGTACAACGCGCTTGGACTCATGCGCCATGATATCCCCGAAGCGATCGTGACCGATTGCGACGGCCTCCTTCTCGACACCGAAGCGCTGTGGACCGAGACGCAGCTCAAAGTCCTCTACGACGCGGGCATATCGCCCACGGAAGAGGACCTGGGCACGCTCATGGGCACGACACTCGAGCAAACCGCCCAGATCCTTGGCGAGATGACGAACCAAGACCCCGCCCACGTGCAGCAGCTCGTGAGCGACGACTTCCAGGCGCGGCTCGGAAGCAATGTTCCCGTGATGCCGGGCGCGCGCGAGTTCCTCGAACTCGCCTCGACCAAGGTGCCGATCGCGGTCGCTTCGAACTCGTGGCACGAGATTCTCGAGAAGAAACTCACGGGCGCGGGGCTCCTCGAGTATTTTGGGAGCCTCCAAAGCGCGAGTACCGTCGGAAAACCCAAGCCCGCTCCCGACATGTACGAAGCCGGCGCGAAGGCCCTCGGGTGCGAGCCCTCCCGGTGTCTCGCGTTTGAGGATTCGCCAATCGGGGCGCGCGCCGCAAAAGCAGCCGGCATGACCTTGATCGGGATCCCCTCGACGGGGCAACCGATCGACGTCGCCGACGTGACGCTCTCCTCCCTGAGTGACCCCGACTTTCTCGCGTGGGTGAAGAGCTGGCCGAACCGAAAGCAGGACTGACATGACGAGCGAGAACTTCCGCGAAACAGCACGCCCCCGCGCCTCCGAACTACTCGGTCGCTCCTGGCTCAACACTGGCGGAGTCGACCTGAGCCTCGAGGATCTGCGCGGCAAGATCGTGATCCTCGACTTTTGGACTTTTTGCTGCGTGAACTGCCTGCACGTGCTCGACGAGCTGCGCCCCCTCGAAGAGAAGTGGTCGCAAGAGGTCGTCGTAATCGGGGTGCACTCCCCGAAATTCTCGTTCGAACGCGACCGCGACGCTCTCATTGCCAACATCGAGCGCTACGGCGTTGAGCATCCCGTGCTCGATGACCCCGATCTGCGCACGTGGAGTGAGTACGGCGCGAAGGCCTGGCCGACCCTCATGGTCCTCGATACGCACGGTCGTATCGCGGCATCGATGTCGGGAGAGGGCCACGCGGCGAACCTCGACCGGGTCGTCGAGCGGCTCGTGAGCGAGGGGGAGTCCGACGGTAGCCTCGTGCGCGGCGATGCCCCGACTGTGCTCGAGCAATCCGAACTTCACACGCTGCGATTCCCCTCGAAGGGCGGGCTTTTGCCCGATGGGCGCATCGTCGTGAGCGACGCGGGGCAAAATCGCCTCGTGGTATTCGAAGCCGACGGCGTGACGGTCGACGAAGTCATCGGCACGGGCGAGCGCGGCTGGGCTGATGGCGATGCAGCCGAGGCACAATTTTCTCAACCGAACGGTGTCGCGGTGCTTCCACCCGAGATCGCCGACCAAGTGGGGTACGATCTCGTGATTGCCGACACCGGCAATCACCGTTTGCGCGGTGTGCAGCTCGGCAGGCGTCGGCTCCTGCGCCCCCGAATCGAAAGCCACGTGTTTACCCTCGCCGGTAATGGTGGGCAGTGGATGCAGGGCCAGGCTCTGCCAACAGGTATGGGCACCCCGGTCCAGTTCGCCCTCTCGACTCCGTGGGACGTCGAATGGGACGACGTGTCGGGGCAGATCGTGATCGCGATGGCGGGCATTCACCAGATGTGGACCTACCGGCCCGCGGCGCTCAACGATGACGGCGAGTTCGTGGACGTGGGTGCTCTCGCGGTGCTCGCGGGCACAACCCAGGAGGGGCTCGTGGACGGCGCGCTCGTACGCTCGTGGTGGGCGCAGCCCTCGGGTGTCACGGTCGACGCGAAAGGAACCGTGTTCGTCGCGGATGCGGAAACGAGCGCCGTGCGCGTGATCGCCGCCGATCGTGGCGAGGTGACAACTCTCGTGGGTGAGGGCCTGTTCGACTTCGGCCACGTGGACGGGCCGCTCGAGAAGGCGAGGCTCCAGCACCCGCTCGGCATTACCGTCCTCGCCGATGGCCGCCTCGCGATCGCCGATACCTACAACGGCGCGGTGCGCATCATCGACCCGATCCATGATTCCGTGGTGACCGTGGCGACGGGGCTTTCGGAGCCGAGCGACCTGATCGTCGTTGATCCGATTGATGGACTCGCACAGCTCATCGTCGTCGAATCGGGCGCGCACAAGCTCACGTGGATCTCCATCTCGCCCGCCGCTGAACAGGTCATCGATGAAGGTGCGCAGCAGACCGAGCGCCCCGCGACAGCGGTCTCCAATGCTGGCCCGCTCACGGTCAAGGTTGCGTTCACCCCGCCCGAAGGGCACAAGCTCGATGACTCTTTCGGCCCCGCCGTGCAGGTGAGTGTTTCGACGACGCCACCCTCGATGCTCGTGAGTGGCGGCGGCACGTCGAGCGAGCTTGAACGCGAGATCGAGCTCGACCCGAACTACAGCGAGGGCGTGATCCACGTGAATGCGCGTGCGGCCTCGTGTGATGCTGACCCGAGTGTCGAGTTCCCCGCGTGCCACATGCACCAGCAAGACTGGGGTGTGCCCGTGACCCTGACCGAGGAGGGCACGCGCGCGCTCGTCCTCTCGCTTCTCGCATGAGCGCCTTCGTGCTCGGGGCCGACACCGGCTGGATGCTCGTTGCGGCCGGGGTTCTTTCGCTCATTGCCCTCGCTCACCCGTGGTTCTGGATCGCGCGCGGTAGAGCCGGCGTCGATGATCGCGCGCCACGGATCGGCACGCTCGTGACGGCAGCATCGCATTCGGCCCTGTGGGGCGGGCTCGGCGCGGGAATCCTCGTGGCCCTTGCCCCTGGCGATGCCGGTGACCGGGTGCTGCGCGGCGGCTCCGTTTTCTTCGGCAGCATCCTCGCGGTCGTGGTGGCGGCGCTAGGCGTGCTGCTCGTGACCCGCGCGAGCGGGGCTGCTCAAGGTACGAGCACAACTGGGGAGTCCTCCGGTGGGTCCCACCCGTCGCGTTCGCGGGCACTTCCTGGAAGCGTGCGCGGTATTGGCGTAGGAGCGACCGCGCTCATGCTCATCGCCCTTGTCGTCGTCAAGCACGCCGACGCGGGGCCTCTCCTTCTCCTCGTCGCGCTCGGCCTCGCGATCGGTGGGGCGTCGCTGCGCTCGGGCGTGGCACTCTCCGCACTTGGGGAGACCGGCGCACGAATTGACGTTGGCACGCTCGAGCAGTCGCGAGACCGGGACGATCTCTCACTCGAGCCCCTGTCACCGCCGCTCGCGCGCGGCCCGCTGCGCGCGGTCGATTCCGCTGCGCTCGCCGCCCTTCTCGCCGGCGCGATCATGACGCTCGGCGTGCCCATCGTGGGACTCGCGGGGATCATCTCTGCGGTGTTGCTGCTATGCGGCGCGCTTGCGGCGCTCATCGCCTCGTGCTTCGTACCCGCCGGTGAGACGCGCTCGGCGCAACCCGTCAGCGCGGCGCTCACGGGGGTCCTCCCTCTCGCGCTCGTTGGCTCCGGGCTTAGCCTGTGGCTCCCTGCAAGCTATTCGAAGCTGCGCATGGCTGAGGCAGGCCTCGGAACCTTCAACGATCCTCTGCTCGTGTCGCTCTTCGTCGACTCGAGCACTCAGCAGGCGCCCGGCTCGCTGCCGCGCGACGAGGTCGAACCGCTCATCGAAAAGATTGTCGCGCAGTTCCCCGACTTCTACGCGAATGTGGGCGATGCTCCCGAAGCGCAAAGCGTGGTCGACACGATCATGCTGCACGCGATCAACCCCTCCTTCGTCACGGGCCTCGCGCTCGTCGTGGGCGGAGCGCTCACGCTGATGGCTGGGCTCGCGATCATGTGGCCGCACGTGCGCACCGAAACCACCGTGACGGGCGGAAGCACACGTGGCATCGTCGCGGCACGATTCGGGCGCATCAGCCCGTCGTCCGTGGGCCTCGGCTCGAGCCGCGCGCTCGCGACGCTCGCGGTGTGTGCGCTGCTCGGCATCGCCGCTGCCTGGGCGCTCGCGACGGCTGCCGCCGGAATCGCCTACCTCGGCTACTACCTGCTTGCGCTGGCCGTGGCCAGTGCCGCGGTGATGTGGGGCGGCTTCTCGGCGCTCGCGGGCGACGCGGGTATCGTCCTGGGATCCGACGGTGGCGCGGCAAGCGTCGGACGCCCCGACGCTAAGAATTCCCACGCTGCCGTCGATGGCCCCTCCCACGAGGCCCTTGCAGGCGCCCTTCTCGCGCTGCTGTCGAGCGTGGCCGCCCTTCCACTCGTGGCACCGATCGCGGGGGCGATGCGCGCGGCGCAGCAGCAGGGTGCGCTGTGGGCCGACAGGCAGCTGCGTGCATTGAGCATTGATTCGCCAACGATTGTTCTCGGTTTCGCGTTCGGCATTGCCGCTGTTCTTGCGGTTGCTGCGTTCGTTGCGACGCCCACGCGGGCCGTGCTTGCCAATGCCGTGACCGAAGCACGCCTGGTGTTTGCCGAAAAACCGAGTGCACGAACGTCATCCGACGATCCCGATGACGTTGGCGAGGAAGTGCCCTTGGAGGGGCTCGAGAGCGCACTTCGACGCACGTCCGCGATCGTCGTCATGAGTGCGCTGCTCGCGCCGGCCGTGTGTGGGTTCGGGCTCGGCGCCGCTTCACTTCCGGCGTTCGCGGTTGGTGTTGTGGTTGCGTCGAGCCTTGTAGCGGCAGCGGCGTTTATGCGCGTCGCCTCGAGCGAGGCGGCTCTCGCACGGGTTGAGGAAGGCTTGGCTGGCGGTACGGATTCGCTCGCGTATTCGAGCGCCCTCACCGAAGTGTCGGAGGCGCGGGCCCGCCTGGCTTTGACGTTTTCGCTTTCCGGTGCGTCAGGTTTCGGCGTGGTCACTGCGCTCATGACGCTCGCGGCGGCGCCCGCGGTTGTTTCCCTCACGGGCGATGACGCGACGCATCCCCTCGTGCGGGTCATCATCGTGGTTGCCGCGCTCATGGTGCTTGCCGTGCCGATCGTGCTTTCGCGGGGGCTCGAGCAGGTCGACCTCGCTGACAATCTGCGAGAAACTGCCGATGGTGATCAGCCTTCCCGTGTCTTGAACACGACGCGCGTGAAGGCCGCGAGTGTGCAGGCGCAATCGAAGAAGCCGGCGGCGCAATCCAAGCGAAACTCGGATGCTCTCGAGGAAAATCTGCCCGAATCCGGCGACCTTGTCGACGACATTTTCGGTGAACCTGAAGTCTCGAAGAAGAAGCGTGGGCGCAAGCGAAAGTAAGGCACGCACTCGCGCTGACTAATCTTCGTGTCGATTCGTTTCTCGTGTCAACTCGTATTCGCGCCAACTTGGGTTCGGTCTAACTTGGATTTTATCCAACTCGAGGCCGATTCTTATCAGCTTTTGGAATTTGCGAGTACACGTTTTAGTACTCGCTTACGCGACCGCGAGTTTCGCGTACTTGCTCATTCACGTCAGCGTCGGTGCCCCGTTTCGTGCTGAATCTTCCTTCCTTCGGCTTTCAGAGTGCCGAGTCTCTGGCGCTCGCATTGGTACCCGGTCGGTCGTTTTCGTTCCGAGGGTTTTCCGAAAGCGAGCCAAGGCTGCGTGAGCTTTGTGCCATTCGTTGCACGGGGACTTCCGACCAAGGTCTACTTCTGCACGCTGACCACCAGAAACAGCGCCGGGGTTTTGGTCAGGCAGCGTAAGGCCGCGTTCGCCAACCCACCGACCGGTCCGAACCAGAACCAGCACGACGTGATGGCCGGGGTCGAACTGGCCCTGGCTGAGGCTGAAGCCATGCTAGGCGGCGTAAAGGCCATCGCCTGGTCCTCGAGGCCGATGCCTGCCGGTCCGAATTCAACACCATCCGCCCATACCAAGCGCTGGCCGGGAACCGGCCATCAGAGGTCCACCTCGGTCTGGCTGGCCCCGCGATCCCCAACTTTCCCAAGTCCGAAATCCTTCCAACTGCTTGGCACAGGACACTTATGAGCTAGAGCACTAGTTGACTGCGGCTGAAGTCATTGAACTTTCGGATCGCGCGATGCGAGAAACAACGCCCACAGTCGAGCAATGGTGTACGCAAGTGCCGGGCCAAGGATCAAAGCACAAAGTGCCATGGTCCAGAGAACGATCGCCGAATCCTTGAGAACCGTCTGACTAAGAATCACGGCTATGGCCGCGAACAGGCAACCGGCAATGACTCCGATCTGCGAAGCTCTCATCTAAGCTCCCAACGCTGAAACTAGGCAAAGCACTTTCCCACGTAGGCTCCGCCGAGAGCTGAAATCCCAGCTGCGCAAGCAGTGCATCCAGCCCTAACCGTTACGGCGCATGAGGGTTTGTAGGCTCCCACAGTAGCAGTGGCCAAGCCTTCGACTACGAAGCAGCCGAATCGGCCGTAGCCGCCGCAAAACTCATGGCGGACCTATATGTGCACCTTGATTCGACCGGCTTCGACGAACACCACGCCTCCGTCTTTCTTGTGCGCACGCCCTTCTGCCTCTACGCCGATGACTCTGACCTCTGGCAGCGCGACCTCTTCACCAGGTACATCGAAGAACGAACAAAAGAAGACGGGAGCGACCTTGGCGAAAAACTCGCTGACCTGTACCAAGCACTCAACCAACCCAAGACAGAACGGTCTAATCTCGACGACACACTCATCCAAGCCTTTCCGTACGTCAACGGCAGTGTCTTCGGTGAAGCAACCGAGACCCCTACCTTCACGAAGGCATCGCGCGAGCTACTCCTTAAAGCCACCTACTTCAACTGGGCCGAGATCTCGCCTGCAATTTTTGGATCGCTCTTCCAATCCGTTAAAGATAAAGATGCGCGTCACAAAATCGGCGCCCACTACACAACCGAAGAAAACATCCTTAAAACGATCCGTCCACTCTTCCTAGACGAGCTTGAAGCTGCGTTCAAGAAGGCATACGACAGCAAGAAATTACTGGAAGGGTTGCTCATAAGACTAGGGGAACTAAATGTCCTGGAAACTTTCACACCACGATGGATACAAACGCGCGCGAACTGCGATTTAGCCGCTAGATTGGTTCACTTCCAGTAGGCAAAGGTCGCTTACCAAACTGTCACCTCTGCTTGAGCGGCAGATCGAGGCCATCAGCAAGAAACTGGAAGTACCCGTTGCTCTTTAGGGCGTCTTTGCCGAATATTCCTAGCGTGGCGTGGCAGTGGAGTCCCGCATAGTGGTGTGTAGCCACTCGGTGGTCGGTCCCGTCGTGAAGGTCGGCGCGGTCACCGTGTGATCCTTCGAGGAATCTCCTACAACCCTCTCGAACGGAGTCATCACGATGACCGCTCCTCATATTTTCGACCCTGCTGGCCTGCTGGGCGAAGTCCTGGCTGAGGCGTCCCCGGACCTGATGCGTGACCTGCTGCAGACGGTGATCAACGCGCTTTTGTCGGCGGACGCTGATGCCGTGTGCGGCGCCGAGTGGGGCAGGCCCAGCCCCGAGCGCACCGCGCAGCGTAACGGCTACCGTCACCGCCCTTTGGACACTCGCGTCGGCACCATCGATGTCGCCGTCCCCAAGCTGCGCAAGGGCACCTACTTCCCCGAGTGGCTCATGGAACGACTCAAGAGCTCCGAGGCGGCGCTGATCACCGTGGTCGCCGACTGCTACCTCGCCGGGGTCTCCACCCGCCGCATGGATAAGCTCGTCAAGACCTTGGGGATCAACTCCCTGTCCAAGTTGCAGGTCTCGCGGATGGTCACCAGTGACGCTCACGCCGGTCTGGTCGAGGCCATCAGCGCCAACATCCCCGGCGCCTCGTGCCAGCGCTGTCGCACCCACTAAGCCGCCAACCTCTTGGCCGTGACCCCCAAGAGCCTGTGGCCCACCGTCAAGGCGATGCTGCACTTGGTGTACGACCAGCCCGACGCCGCCGCGGTCAACGCCCAGTTCGACCGACTGCTGGACTACGTGTGCGACAAGCTCCACGCCGTCGCCGAGCACCCGGACGCGGCACGAGACGACCTGCTGGTCTTTACCGCCTTCCCCAAGGACGTGTGGGTCCAGATCTGGCCCAACAATCCCAACGAGCGCCTCAACAAGGAGATCCGCCGCCGCACCGACTCCGTGGGAATCTTCCCCGCCGCGACGCCATCACCCGCCTCCTAGGAGGGGTCCTGGCCGAGCAGACCGACGAGTGGGCCGAAGGATGCCGCTACCTCAGCCTCGACGTCCTGGCCCGCTGCCGCCTCCACATCGTCCCCACCAACGAAACTGAGACCATCACCGACCAGCACCTCCCAGCTCTGACCGCCTAACCACCTTACAAGCAGCCCGAAGAACCGTTACACCACACAAAGGGACTTGAACTTCTTCTGACTCCGCCCATAGCGTAAGGGGCATGACGACGAGGCTCACCATGATCGAGTTCCCTTCCAACGACGCAAACGCGTCCGCCCAGTTTTTCAAAGACGCGTTCACCTTGGAGCATCTGGCGTACGGGCCCCAATACACAGACGTGCAGTTGGGAGCAGAGCAAACGCTCGGTTTCCAGGGTGATGCGGGCGAGGCACCCGCAGCGCCGCTGGTGGTTCTCGAGGTAGATGACCTGACGACCGTCCGGGCCGACATCGAAGCCGCGGGTGGGACGATTACTGTCGAACCCTTCGACTTCCCAGGCGGACGACGTATGCACTTCCAAGAGCCCGGCGGCAACGAGCTGGCTGTCTGGGTTCGAGCCTGACAAGCCGAGAATGGTCCGCAGTGAGGACCCCCTTGAGAGCGACGATGACGATGTGTAACAAACGCGCACGGTTCCCACGGGGATCGGCTGCGCCCGTGTCTCCGCCTCGTCACAAGCGGAGTCGCTCAAGACGCAATCTGTCGCGCTCGAAGCGGAAGGGGGCGAACGGGTCTTCACCGACGTTGCGTCCGGTGCGCGCCGACCGGCCGGGCCTAGCGGCTGGCCTCGATTACCTGCGCGAGGGAGACGCCCTTGCACTGACACGTCTTGACCGCCTCGGGCGTACTGCCGTGGACGCACTCAAGACCGTGCGTGACCTCGACGCTCAGGGGGTTCGCGTCACAGCGCAAGACCTCGACCTCGACACCAGCACACCGGCTGGGAAACTCGTCGTCTGCGTCCTGGCCTCCCTCGCAGAGTGGGAACGCGACACTCTCCGAGAACGCACCCGCGCCGGTCTAGAACACGTACGGGCGCAAGACAGACGGGGAGGGCGCCCGCCCGTCCAAGCCGACGCCGCCCTAGCAGCGCTGCGGGGAGGCATGAGCGTGGCCGAGGTTGCCCGCTTCCACATCGTCCCCACCAACGAAACCGAGACCATCACCGACTAGCACCTCCCAGCTCTGACCGCCTACCCCCTTACAAGCAACCCGAAGAATCGTTACACCACACAAAGGGACTTGACCGGCGTGGCGCTAGCAGCTATCGGATTTCGTGACCACCTGGAACGGTGTCACATAGTCCTCAACTCGGTGAAGATATCCCAATTGCAAACGATCCAGCATTCCGAGAACGCAAAAGCGCCCACCAGCTAGGAGTGGGCGCTTAGACCCAAATACTGACTTAGGGCCTGATAGCGATTTCTTGTTCGCTTCCGTCGCGGAATCGGAAAGTCACGGTGCCGTCGACATGGACGGTGCCTTTGTCGAGCAATGCCACGCAAAGGTAGGGGCTGAACTCCAGCTGCTCCACGTCAAGGTTGACGGTTTCTTGCTGATAGTAGCGGTAGGCGGCTAGCCGGTTCTGTTTGTTTTGGATCTCGATGACCACAGCAGCATGGTCAGCCAGCAGTGCCTGATGCTGCTGATGGATACTGCTAAACGATTTCTCGTAGGCGCGCTGGTCTTGAGCGACGCGTGAGTTGTGGGCAATCAGTGCCTGGAGCTTATTGCCACCTGCTCAATCTGGGCGAGCAACCCGAAGGCTTCAACTTCAAGGGCGCTAGTATCGAGTGCGTCGGCGACAGCCTGGCTGACGGCTGCATCCTCCTGTTTCCCGAAGGGCGACTTGTTCTGGCTCGGAGCGGTGTGGAATAGGGAGATAGTAGGGGCGATCCTCAAGGGAGCTGCAGCATTTGCCTCTGCTAGTCGGCACGAGGGCTTGCCAATTTTCCGTACTCGAGGCTCGACTGGCACAGATTCCTTTGATTCTTTCGGATATTCCCGCACATACTGAGGCTGCATCCAGCGCCGTTTTGAGGCTCTTCCCAGATGAGGGTGTAGCGCACGTCGTGCGGCGGGCCGGCGCGTCGGTGGCCGGATAGAGGTCGAGGTCTCCCGAGGATGAGAGCTCCTACACACTCAGCCCGAAAGACCTCGACGTGCACGACGCTACCGTCGGCGGGCGCGCTGATGCGTTCGCCAGCCCCGACCTGACTGCCTTCTGCCGCCTCGACGAACTCGGCCTCGTTGTCACCGGGCAGCGACTCGAGCCGGATCGTGCCGTATTGGCCTGCCAGGTGGTCGAGCCCGACCAGTGGTGCCGGCGCTGCGGCTGCAAAGGGAGACCACGTGACACCGTGGTCCGACGGCTTGCCCGCGAACCACTGGGCTGGCGGCCCACGACGCTGGAGGTCGTCGTGCGCCGTTACCGCTGCAGCGGCTGCGGATATGTGTGGCGCCAGGACACCACCGCCGCGGCCGAGCCCCGGGCCAAGTTGTCTCGGCGCGCTCTGCGGTGGGCGCTGGAAGGGATCGTGGTCCAGCACCTGACCGTGGCTCGGGTCGCCGAGGGGCTCGGGGTGGCCTGGGACACCGCCAACGACGCCGTTCTGGCGGAGGGCAAGCGGGTGCTGATCGACGAGGAGCACCGCTTCGAGGGGGTGAAGGCCGTCGGGGTCGATGAGCACGTGTGGAGGCACACCCGTCGCGGCGACAGGTACGTCACCGTGATCATCGACCTCACCCCAGTGCGAGATGGCACCGGCCCGGCACGGCTGCTGGACATGGTCGAAGGACGCTCCAAGCAGGCGTTCAAGACCTGGCTGGCCGACCGCCCGCAGGAGTGGCGCGACGGCGTGGAGGTGGTCGCGATGGACGGCTTCACCGGGTTCAAGACCGCCGCCGTCGAGGAACTGCCCGACGTGGTGACCGTGCTAGATCCCTTCCACGTCACGCGCCTCGCTGGCGAGGCGCTCGATGAGTGCCGACGGCGAGTTCAGCAGGCCATCTGTGGGCACCGCGGCCGCAAGGGCGACCCGCTCTATGCCGCCCGCCGGACCCTGTCCACCGGCGCCGACCTGCTCAACGACAAGCAGAAGGACCGACTGGACACCCTGTTCGCCGACGACGCCCACGTCGAGGTCGAGGTCACCTGGAGCGTCTACCAGCGCATGATCGCCGCCTACCGCCACGAGAACCGGCGCCACGGCCGCGAGCTGATGGCCCGGCTCATCGACTCGATCAGCACCGGCGTCCCCAAGGCCCTGGTCGAGATCACCAAGCTCGGCAGGACGCTGAAGAAGCGCGCCGCCGACGTCCTGGCCTACTTCGACCGGCCCAGCACCTCCAACGGGCCCACCGAGGCGATCAACGGCAGGCTCGAGCACCTGCGCGGCTCGGCGCTGGGGTTCCGCAACCTGACCAACTACATCGCCAGATCCCTGCTCGAGACCGGCGGGTTCAGACCCCGACTACACCCTGGAATCGGATGAGCCCGTTTTGATAACGTTTCCGGTTGGCGATGCCGAGGAATTGGCCGAAGCGCTTAGGTCTGTATGGCAACAGAAGGCGTTCGAAAGGTCAATTGCGTTCGAATCGAACGATAGCTTTGTCGCGGAGTGGGCGGGCTGCCCAAGGAGATTAAGGGAATTTGAGGGGGTGCAGGGGGCGATGAGTAAGTCGGTTGTTCTAGATGGAGTGCGGCACGTTTTGTCAACACATTGGGAGCTAAGCCCTGGCGCGGAGCTAAGCTTTGTGCAGCACGAATCTGATTGGATCGGTAAGCTTACTGAAGCCGATCACGTGTGGACGGTCAGGGTTGCGATACAAAACGGGCGGATTGCCCGCTCTGACCGAGAGTTTACCGCCGAGGTAATGGACGCCATGTTAGGCGGTCCTGGGGGCGGGCCTATAGGGCTGAAGAGAACTGCCTGCGGCGCCAGATATGTGAATGACGTGGTTGACGATAGTCCTGTAACCGTTATGTGCAGCAGATGGCTAGCTGGCCAAAATCTTGAGCGATGGGACACCGCCAGGGCGGTAGGTGCCATGCGAGCCTTGGTTGAGGCGCAGAGACGTTTACAGCGTAGCGTCGCTTTTGTAAAAGCCGCTAAGCCGATTGCCTATACTCCGTCAGCGGTTTTGGAGCGAGCAAAGTGTGTGTTTTCCGGGGATGCGGCCTGGAATGTTGCTTTAGAGCGCCTTTCTGCCCGATTTGATGGATGCCGCCTGCCGGAATGTGTCCCTATACATGGGGATCTGCATTTTGAAAATCTTATTTTGGTGGGCAATGGGTCCTTGGCGATAATCGACTGGGGCGCGGTCGGCGTCGGCGATCCTTTGTACGATGCGGTTGCTTTTGCGGCTTCGCTAGCCCGGGCTGGTTACCAAACAGCTGCGAGGGAAGCTTTAGAAACCTACTTCCGACTAGTAGGCGGATCTAGACCAAGTGCTCAGTACCTGCAGGGTCTGTTCTGTTTAAGGAAATTGGAGATAGCGACTCATTTGGCCGAAGTTGACAGGGTTGGT
Organism: Dermabacter indicis; assembly: GCA_001403775.1. Classification (GTDB taxonomy): domain Bacteria; phylum Actinomycetota; class Actinomycetes; order Actinomycetales; family Dermabacteraceae; genus Dermabacter; species Dermabacter indicis. The sequence continues at coordinate 91,565 of CYUG01000017.1, read as the reverse complement.
TTTGCTCCGTCGCTACCTTGGGTCGGAGGGCGAATTAGCGGAATCCGGGCGGACCTAGCCGGTGATGCTGAGATTGGAACCGGACCGTGGTAGAGAAAGACGATCACGACTCTGTAAGTGTTGCCGTGGTGTTTTTGCGACGATCGCTAAGTTCCTGGTGTTCTTACAGCAGTTCGGCCACTTAGAGATCACTCCAGTTGCCGGCACATTGACAACTTCGTGTTGCATGAGCGGCTGTCACGCGGCTCGCGAGAGGTCTTGATTGAAGAAGGTCTGCATTTGATGGCTACTCCAACTGTGCCTTCGGAGTTCTTCATTGATTCGTAGACGACCGCTACGACGAAAGACCGCTCGGTCCGATCTTTGGCTGAAAGTGGTTGCGGTGGGGTTGCTGAATGTCGTTGGCGTGCTGGCGAAAGTGGGACTTTCGTTTCTCCTAGCTTCTTGCTCCGGCTGCGGTTAGCGTTCGTGTCCGGTTGTGGTGCCGGTGTCGTTGGTGCTGTCGCGCGTCAGCGGCTAGGGAACTGTGCACGACCGTTGGGCGTGCACGCACGGATACTGATAGATCCGCGTCGCTAGTCGAGCAGACCCTCCTCGCGTGCCCGCGCGAGCGCCGCCGTCCGGCTCGACACCCCAAGCTTTCCGTAGAGCCGTGCGAGGTGCGTCTTGATGGTCGTGGGGGAGAGGAAGAGCTCCTCACTGATTTCTCGATTGCTCAAACCTCGGTCGAGAGCCAAAAGCACGTCTCGTTCGCGTCCCGTGAGCGTAATGCGGTCCTTGCGCATCTCACTCAGCAACTTGTTGGCAACGACGGGGGCGAGCACTACCTCTCCACTCGCCGCCCGTCGCACCGCACTCGCCAGTTCCGCGGGCGCGGAATCCTTCAAAAGGTACCCCTGAGCGCCGGCCTCGACTGCGGCGAGAATCTCGGAATCGTCGTCGTAGTTTGTGAGCACGAGAATGCGCGGCAGATCCCCACGGGAGCGAATCGCGCGAATCGCCTGCACCCCGCTCATGCCGCCGTCGGCAAAGCGCAAGTCCATGGTCACGAGATCGATGTCGCCTTCTTGCGCCCTTTCGACTGCTTCTTCTGCGCTTGGTGCCTCCGCGACGACCGTGAACTCGTCGTGGCTGTCGAACACGGCGCGCAAGCCCGCGCGCACCACGGGGTGATCGTCGGCGATCAGGATGGAAATCATGCGTGGACTCCTTGCTTAGTGGAAAGGGGAGGGGAGGCGGGATCAGCTTGCCGGAAGCGTGGGGTCCGACGGTGCCGTGGGCACAGGGATTGTCACACTTACGAGCGTGCCCTCCCCTGGGGCCGCGATGATGGCGGCATTTCCGCCAAGCTCACGGGAGCGTTGCACAACAAACCCTAATCCGTAGCCGCCGTTATCTCCGCGAGAGCCGAGGAGCGCCTCGTCGACGTCGAAGCCCAGGCCATCGTCTTCAATATCGACGTGGAGCTCAGTGCCCTCGGCGAACGCAAGCACGTCGATTCGCGAAGCATGCGCATGTTCAAGGGCGTTCGCGAGCGAGGATTGCACGATGCGCACGAGGCTCGTTGCCGTCGTCATGTCGAGTTCCGGGAGCTCGGGTGCAACGCTGCACTCGATCACCGGCGCGGTGCCGTCTGGGCCCGCCACCGCCCGCGATCGCGCAGTTTCAGCGACGCGCACGAGGGCCGCCTCAAGTCTCGTGGAGCCCGATTCTTTGGGCGTGAGGTGAGTGATCGCGTTTCGAAGCTCGCTCAAGGCTTCCGAGGTGGCGTCGGAAGCGGAACGCACATGCTCGAGCGCGCCCACGCTTTCACCCGCCCCGAGTGCCTCTTCCGCGAGCCCGAGTCGCAAGACCACGCTCGAAAGTGACTGCGCAGTGGTGTCATGAAGATCGCGTCCGAGACGTTCGCGCTCGGCGATGCGAGCTTTCTCGCGTTCCGAGTCGACGAGCTGGCCCTGCGCGTCGCGGAGTTCAGCAATCACGGCGTTCTTTTGGAGCGCCTCGGAGCGCATCGCCCTATACATGTGCATGAACGCGAGCATGAGCACGGCGATGAGGAGCGGCCCCACGATCGTGCCCGTGGAAGCTCCGTGGTGGAAAACCTGGCCTGCGATTGTGAAAGCAGTGAAGCCGAGCGTCACAAGTGCTCCGGTGCGCTCAGGCAGAAGCCACTGGGCGATGCCGATCAGTGCAAAGAGGAAGTAGGTCGCATGGGGCGTCTTTGCGATGACCATTGCCCACGCCGAGGCGAGCACCGCGATGTACACGAGGGGGCGCCACGAAAAAACGGTTGAGGGCTCCGCACTAGTGTCGCCAACGCGCACAAGCCACGCGCCGCCTCCGAGCATCACGACGAGCGTCACGAGACTGAAGATCGTGACGCTCGAGGTGTGCGGAGCCGCAGTGAGAGTGCTTTCGAGGACGGGGATCGCAAGGAGTGCGCATGCGAGCGCGGCGGCTCCCACGACGTGTGAGGTGCGGGCAGAAGCGGGCATGTCTTCGATCCTAATTCCCGTACCCGAAGGGCTGTTCCTCCAAAAGGATGAACGAAGTAGGTACCGGCAGGAGGTACCGGGGGAAAGGCCCAGATCGGCACAGTGGAGACATCATCAACCGCGCATAAGGAGTTCACCCCATGTTTCTTGCCATCCGCGACTTGCGCTTCGCGAAAGGCCGCTTCGGCCTCATCGTCGCCGTCGTCGCCCTCATGACGTTCCTCGTGACGTTCCTTGCCGGCCTCACCGGCGGCCTCGCCATGCAGAACATCTCGGCGATGCTGTCCCTGAGCCCCGACAAGGTTGTTCTTTCGGTTGATGAGGGCGAGAAAGAAGAGTTCTCGAACTCGGAGATCGCCAAGGAACAGTTCGACGCATGGGCCGCGAAGGCCGGTGACGATGCGGTGACTCCGCTCGGTATTTCGAGTGCACTCCTCGACACCGGTGAGAAAACCGAGTCGGTCGTACTCATGGCCGAGCCCACTGGCGCCGACGAGCGGATTCCCGAAGCCGGCACGCTCGTGCTCGGTGAAACGACCGCGGCCTCCCTCGGCGTGAAAGCGGGCGACACCGTCGACGTTTCGGGTGAATCCCTCACGATCGACCGCGTGATCAGCGACGAGTTCCACTCGCATCGCCCGGTCGCCTTCACGAACCTCGACACGTGGCACGAATACCTCGAGCGCACGCACCAGCCCGGCGGGTACGCCACGGCCATCCTCGTGGGTGCGGAAGGGGCCGACGCTTCCGCGGCCCTCACCGATGCCGACATCACTGCCCTCGATAGCGACCAGTCCACGACCACGAAGTCCCTCTTCCCGGCGCTGCTTGCGATCGGCGCCTTCCGCTCGGAGATCGGCTCGCTCGCGATGATGATCGCGCTCCTCGTGGTGATCTCGACGCTCGTGATCGGCGTGTTCTTCCTCGTGTGGTCGATGCAGCGGCAGCGCGACATCGCGGTTCTCAAGGCGATCGGTGCTCGCACGGGGTGGCTTGCGGGTGACTCGCTGTGGCAGGCCCTCATCGTGCTCGGTATCGGCTCGCTCATCGGCGTGGGTCTCACCGCTGGGCTCGGCTTACTCGCCGCAAACGCGATGCCGTTCGTCATGAACACGCTCACGCTCGTGGGCGTCCCCGTCCTCATGCTCCTCGCGGGTCTCGTGGGCTCGCTCGTGTCGGTCCGCACGATCACAAAAGTGGATCCGACGAAGGCCCTGCAAGCGTCGGCGGCCTAATTTCGCACGCTGCTCCCGCGCCCGCACCCACACACGAACGTTATTGAACGAACGCCAATGAAAAGGACGAAAGCCATGCTGAACCTCACCGACATCACTCTCACCTACCCCGACGGCGGCTCAAGCGTGACCGCGGTCAACCACGCGAACCTCACCGTGAATCCGGGTGAATTCGCCGCCGTGACCGGACCCTCCGGCTCGGGCAAGTCGAGCCTCCTCACGGTTGCCGCAACGCTCACGAGCCCCGATTCGGGAAGCGTGAAAATCGCCGGGATCGAGACGACGACACTCAACCAGAAGGCAAAAACTGCGGTGCGTCGCGACCACGTGGGCATCGTGTTCCAGTCACCGAACCTCATCCCGTCGCTTACGGTCGCCGAGCAGCTTGAGATCGTGGCGCGTCTCGGCGCGGGCACCTTCAAGCGCATCTCGAAGAAGGAGCGCCACGAGCGCATTGAATCGGCGCTCGACGCCGTGGGGATGCTCGACCGCGCGCATCACCGCCCCGGTGCACTCTCGGGTGGTCAGCGCCAGAGGGTCAACATTGCCCGCGCGATTATCCACCAGCCCGAGGTGCTTCTCGTTGACGAGCCCACGAGCGCCCTCGACCAGGAGCGGTCCAAGGCCATCATTGCACTGCTCGCGGAAACGACGCGGAAGCGCGACCTCGCGACCGTGGTCGTGACCCACGCGCAAGAGCAGCTTGACGAGTTCGATTCCGTGTACCGCATGGTTGACGGCGTTCTTACCGCCGAGACTGTGCGGGGCGAAGCAGGCATCGGAAACGGTTCCCACGCCCACACGCACGAGAAGGTTTTCGCTCGCGCCTAAACACGAAACTTTTCCGTCAACGACTGCCCGTTCGCCTTCAAAAGGACGAAAGGGCGGTCTTTTGCCATGTGATGGAGGTAACGTTTGGGGTAGGCACGCCGCGCGAGAACGCCCTCGCCCGACGCGATTCATTGACGTGAACGACGAAGTAAAAACCACAGTCTCTGAGGAGCAGTCATGAGCCAGAAATACCCCGAACTTTTCTCCCCAACCGTGATCGGCTCGATCCCGGTCAAGAACCGCTACGCGATGGGCCCTATGGGCCCGCTCGGCTTCGGTACCGCCACCGGTGGTTGGAATCAGCGCGGCATCGAATACTATGCGGCCCGCGCGAAGGGCGGCATTGGCCTGATCATTACCGGCGTGTGCCAGGTGGTGAACCCCGCCGAACACACGCCGTCCGGGCTGATGCCGAACCCCAGCCTCAATCCGGGGTCGTTCCTGTCGACCTCGCGCGAACTCGTGGAACGCGTGCACGCCTATGACTCGAAGATTGTGCTCCAGGCTGGTGCAGGCTTCGGTCGCGTGATCGTTCCCGCCGCCGTTGCGCCGGGCGAGCTTCCCGCAGCGCCGAGCGAGATCCCCTACATGTGGGATCCGAGCGTGACGTGCCGCGAGATGAGCAAGGACGAAATCAAGCAGATCGTGAAGCAGTTCGCGATCACGGCGCAAATCGCGAAGCAGGCCGGCTACGACGGCATCCAGGTCCACGCCGTTCACGAGGGCTACCTCCTCGACCAGTTTGCGATCGAGTTTTACAACCGACGTACCGACGAGTACGGCGGCTCGCTTGAAAATCGATTGCGTTTCGCCCGTGAAATCGTCGAAACCATCCACCACGTTGCGGGCGATGACTTCCCCGTGCAGCTGCGCTACTCGGTGCGCTCGATGGTCAAGGACTTTAACGACGGTGCGCTGCCCGGCGAAGAATTTGAGGAAAAGGGCCGCGACTTCGAGGAAGGCGTGGAAGCAGCGAAGCTCCTGCACTCCTACGGCTACGAAACCCTCGACGTTGATCAGGGCACGTACGACTCGTGGTTCTGGAACCACCCGCCGATGTACCAAGAAAAGGGCATGTATATGCCCGACGTGAAGCGCCTCAAGGATGCCGCTCCCGAAATCCCGATCATTATGGCCGGCCGCATGGATAACCCCGAGCTCGCACACAAGGCGATCACGGAAGGTTACTGCGACATGATTTCGCTCGCCCGGCCGACGCTTGCCGACCCCGACATCGTCAACAAGCTCGAAGCGGGCAAGCCTGAAACTGTTCGCCCCTGCATTTCGTGTCAGGAAGGCTGCATCGGCCGCATCGCGAGCTACCTGTCGATCCGCTGTGCCGTGAACCCGCAGGCTGGGCGCGAAAGCGACGCGGTGCTTTTGCCGACGCCGCGTCACCGCGCGAAGAAAGTCATGATCGTGGGCGGCGGCCTCGCCGGGCTCGAATCGGCGCGCGTGCTTGCCGAGCGAGAGCACACCCCCGTGCTGTTCGAGGCGAGCGATCGCCTCGGCGGTGTCGTGATCGCCGGTGGCCAGCCCTCGTTCAAGGAGGACGACCTTGCGCTCATTGCGTGGTACGAGCAAGAGCTCAAGGCCCTCGGTGTCGAAGTGCACCTCAACACCGAGGTCACGCCCGACATGGTGAAGAGCGGCGAGTGGGACCACGTTCTCGTCGCGACCGGTTCGAAGCCGCGCATGCTTGATCTTGGCGATGCGAGGGAGGTCGTCGAAGCAACCGACGCGCTCCTCGCGCAGGACGACCTCGGAGCGAAGGTGGTCGTCATCGGCGGCGGTCTCACCGGCTGCGAGCTTGCCCTCTCGCTCGTTGAGAAGGGACGCGAGGTCACGATCGTCGAGGTCGAGAAGGACCTTCTCGCCAAGAATGGCCCGCTGTGCCACGCGAACCACGACATGCTCCACAAGCTCGTGCCGTACCGCGGCATCGAGGTGCTCACGGAAGCGTCGGCGATTCGCACGACCGAAAAGGGCCTGCTCGTGAGGGTGGAAGACGAGGAACGCGACCTCGAGGCCGATTCTGTGGTGTCCGCGATTGGGTATGTGCGCGATAGCGAGATGTGGGAAGCGATCACCGAGGTGAACGTGCCGAAGAACATTCTCGGCGACGCCCGCAAGATCTCAAATATCCAGTACGCGATCTGGGATGCCTACGAGGTGGCGTCGAAGCTCTGACCCCTCCCGGATTCCATAGGGTTTGTGGGGGTTATTCCGGTCGTCGCGGCTGGGGTAACCCCCACAACGTCTATGCAATTTGGTGAAGATGGATACTTGGACGTTCTTTTTGGTACAAAGTCCCGTGCCTGGGTGCAGTCCAAGGGGCGGGTGGGTGCATTTTGGTGCCAGGTGGGTGCAGTGGGGTGCATCCTGGGTGTACCTGGTCTCAGCACTTCGGAGGAATAGGTAGGTAAAGAGGTGCGTCACGTCCGACCTCGTTGAGAACCAGGTTGTCTGGTAGTGGTAGTTGTGCTGCACCTGAGGCTATGAACTTCATTTGAGAAGATGGCGCAACGTCGAATTGGGGTTCTAAGCTGAGGCGGACAAATTCATTCTTGTTTTGGATGGTATCAATCTGGAGGGTTGTAGCTAGTGGATTGATGATCGCGTACTGGCTGCCTTTGATCCATTCGATCCGTGGCTGAGGAATAGCACCGCCAGACGTGAGTGAGTTCTGAAGGTCAGTTCCAGATTTCTCGACTGCCGTAGCAATTGCGGGCAGGTGCTGTTCAAGAACCTGAACTTGGTGCTCCGCCGCTTTCAGGTGCCTTTCTGTCGTTGCCGCTGCTTCGATTGCTCGCTGTTCGGCACGTTGTGCTTTCTCGCGTTCTTCTACTGCTTCCGCCCTCGCTCTCTTCGACAGCTTCGTCTGATAGTAGCCAATAGCGCCGCCAACGACTGAGATGGCCGCAGCTCCAGCGGAAATCCATGATGCAACATCCATGGGCCAATTTTAAGGTCGCGTACCGACAGAATTCTCGGTGCGCCACCCTCAGTGCTCGCTAGCACTGGTTTCGTCTATGAAGTGGAGCGGGTGACGGTGTCCGAGGTCATGACATATTTGACGGGGTGTGCCTGGGGAAGGCGTTGTGATCCTTGACAGGTCAGTCGCGTCACTGTTGACACTTAGGGTTACCTCACTCGTGTCGGTGACGCTTGACTGGTGAGTCGGGACATGGTTGACACCATGAACAGTCCCAACCGCAACCTCGCCATCGTCAGAGCCGTTCAAAACCAAGGCGGCACACCCACCAACGTCGCCAAACGCTTTGGCATCTCACGCCAACGCGTCCACCAGATACTCAACGCCTACGACGCAGGCGGCGCCGAGGCAATCGCACCGAAATCACGTGCCCCTCACACCCACCCACACGCGGTACCGGACGCGTTGCGCAACGAAATCATCGATATCCGCAAACAGCTCACCCGGCACGGACTTGACGCAGGACCCGAAACCATCGCCTACCACCTCGAACAGGCCGGCAAACGCACCCCGTCAACTTCGACGATCCGTCGCATCCTCACCAACGAAGGCCTGATCACCCCGCAGCCGCAAAAGAAGCCAAAAAGCTCCTACATCCGCTTCGAGGCCGCAATGCCCAACGAATGCTGGCAAGCCGACATCACCCACCTCTTCCTTGCCGACAACACACGCATTGAAGTCCTCGACTTCCTCGATGACCACTCGCGATACCTGTTGTCAATCACCGCGGCCGCCGCATTCACAGGCCCCGCCGTCGCCGCCGAACTCACACGCTTAATCCACACATACGACCCGCCAGCATCCACGCTTACGGACAACGCACTGGTATTCACCGCACGCCTAGCCGGACGCAAAGGTGGGAGAAACGCTTTCGAAAAAGTGCTCGTCGCACACAAAATCCAACAGAAAAACGGCCGGCCAGGCCACCCTCAAACCCAAGGAAAAATTGAGCGGTTCCACCAAACCCTCAAAAAATGGATTAAAGCCCGACCCCCAGCACAAAACATTGATGAGCTGCAACAACTCCTCAATGAGTTTCGCCAATACTACAACTGCACCCGACCCCACCGCGCCCTGGGCAGACGCACCCCACAGCAGGCATACACCACCGGAGTCAAAGCCACACCCAACAACAACCCCAAAGAAGAATGGCGAACCCGAAACGACACAATCGACAAAAACGGCAAAGTCAGCGTGCGCTACGCCGGCAAACTTTTCCACCTCGGCATCGGACGCGCCTACAAACACAAGAAAATTCTCATGGTCATCACCGACAACCACATCATCACATCACTGGTTGAAACCGGAGAAGTACTCACCGAGCACTACATCGACACCGCCCGCGACTACCAAAAGGCCTACTGGAAACACGGCGACCCACCGCTCTACCCCAAATGAACAAAACCGGCACCCCAGAACAAAAACAACTGGGATGCCGGCCCGTCCAGCATGTCGCGACTCATGCGTCAAGCATGACGCGACTCATGACAGTGGAGCGGGTGACGGGAATCGAACCCGCGCTGTCAGCTTGGGAAGCTGAAGTTCTACCATTGAACTACACCCGCAAAGGTGCCTCACCAGTGTAGCCGCCTCGCGGCGCACCTCCAAACCCGCGTGGGCAAAGTGCCTCACGTTAAGATGGAGGCGTGCTTCTCAGTGATCGTGATATTCGCGCGGAAATCGAGGCGGGCCGCATCGGCATCGCCCCCTTTGGCGACGAGTTCATTCAGCCCGCTTCGGTGGATGTGCGCATCGACCGCTTCTTCCGCCTTTTCGACAATCACAAATACGCGATGATCGACCCTGCGAAGGAGCAGGCGGAGCTCACGCGCCTCGTCGAAGTTGATCCCGATAAGCCCTACATGCTGCACCCGGGCGAGTTCGTGCTCGCGTCCACGTATGAAAAAGTGAGTCTGCCGAACGACATCGCCGCGCGCCTCGAAGGCAAGTCGAGCCTTGGCCGCCTCGGGCTTCTCACCCACTCGACCGCGGGCTTTATCGACCCTGGCTTCGAAGGGCACATCACGCTCGAACTTTCGAATATGGCGACCCTCCCCGTGGCGCTGTGGCCCGGCATGAAAATCGGCCAGCTGTGCTTCTTCCGCCTCAGCAGCGAGGCGGAGCGCCCATACGGCTCGGAGGGGAATCTCAATAGGTACAGGGGGCAACGGGGGCCGACGGCATCCCGCTCCTACATGAACTTTCATCGCACGCAGATCCCCGCGACACCTTTGGAGGATGCTCAATGACGCACACCCTTGTTCTCGATTCGAGCTACGGGCTCGATGATCTCTTCGCGCTCGCCCTCAACCGTTATCCGCTTGCGCGCAAGAAAAAGAAAACGATCCGCGTGAGCGACACGACCTCTCTCGTGTGGCATCCTTCGAAGAATGAGGCGAGCATCGAGGTCCCGATGCATCGCGAGAGCGAACCTTCGGACATCCCCGACGGTTACGGTTTCGACACGGCATTCCCGAACGGCGTGCCTGCGGGGGAGGAACGCGAGATCCTCGAATTCGCCCTGAACGTTGTGCGGCGCCTCGGGGGGAAAGTCGTGACCGATACGGGCCATGAACTCGCCCCGCATCACTTCATGCAGCCGGGCCTCCAGGTGGTTGCGGCCTACGAGCTCGCTCCGAAAGACCTGCTCGAGATCGTGCAGAAGATCGTGAAGGAAGCGGAACTCGTGGGGGAGGCCGACGCTTTCCCCTACGCACTTTCGGCTCCGATTTTTGCGCACGCCGACCTCGTGGTCGAAGCATCGACCCTCGACGCGGATATCCCCGCGATTGAACACGTCGAATGGGTCAAGGAAGGCGCGGCGCTGTATACGGTCGTGTACCGACCCGACGATCCCTCGACGCTCGTGAACGACAAGCCTGAGCCTTCGCAAGTGCACGAGTGGCGCGAGGCCTACCTCGGCTGTAGCGCTGTGGCGCGCGCGATTTGGGACGAGACCGGTGGGTTTGTGCTCGACCATGAAGATTTCCTCGTGGAGCCGAATGAGCTGTTCTAAGCGGGGTGTCAGGGTCGTCCCAACCGGTGGGACGCGGGCGGAAAGGTACTCTTGTTTTGATAGGATAAATCGTCCCCGAACCGTGACCACGAGGACGGAAACCCCCGCATGATCATTGCCATCGCTGCGCACTTCGCGATGGCACTTATAGCGCCCTTCCTCGTGAAGTGGTGGCGGCAAAAGGCATTTCTGCCGATCGCGCTTGTTCCCGCCGCCACGGCCGCTTATCTCCTCTCGCACTCACCGACTGCGCTCGCCGAGGCGCCCGTCGTGGAGTCCTACCCGTGGATCCCGCAATTCGGGATCACGCTGAGCTTTATGCTCGACCCTCTGTCGTGGCTGTTCGTGCTCATCGTTTCGGGCATCGGCACCGTGATCATGCTGCACTGCTCACGGTACTTCAAAGAATCCGAACCCTCACTCGCGCGCTTCGCGGGTGTGTTTACGGCGTTCGCAGGGGCCATGCTCGGCCTTGTGCTTGCGGACGACGCGATGATGCTTTTCGTGTTCTGGGAGCTCACGACCGTGTTCTCCTACCTACTCATCGGCCACTACGTCACGAAGCAAGCCTCACGGCGCGCCGCGATCAACGCACTCATCTCCACAACCGCGGGCGGCCTCGCCCTCATGGTCGGGCTCATCATGCTCGGCGTTGAAGCGGGGAGCATGCGGATCACCGAGATCCTCGCCTCGCCCGCCTTTGCCGCTGTTTCGCCGTACCTCGTCGTCGCGCTCGTCCTCGTGTTGATCGGAGCCGCGACGAAATCGGCGCTCGCGCCCGGGCACTTCTGGCTGCCCGGTGCGATGGCCGCACCTACTCCCGTCTCGGCGTATCTGCACGCCGCGGCGATGGTCAAGGGCGGCATCTATGTGCTTTTGAGGTTCGCTCCGCTCCTCGCCACCGTCGGCCCCCTCACCATCGTCGTTTCCGCAGTGGGTGCGGCGACCATGCTCCTTGGCGGGTGGCGTGCGCTCCGGCAAACCGACATCAAGCTCCTGCTCGCCTACGGAACCGTGTCCCAGCTCGGTTTCATGGCGGCGATTGCCGGAATCGCGACGCCCGAAGCGGTCTTCGCCGCCGCGATGCTCACCCTTGCCCACGCACTGTTCAAAGCCCCGCTTTTCATGAGCGTGGGAATCATCGATAAGTGCTACGGCACGCGTGACCTGCGTGAACTGCACGGCGTTTTCAAGGATCTCCCGATCGTGGGCATCGTCGCCCTCGTGAGTGCCGCATCGATGGCGGCCTTCCCTCCGCTGTTTGGGTTTGTGGCGAAGGAAGCCGTGTTCTACACCTTCGCCGAGGGGGAGCCGTGGGGCCTCGCGATCCTTGCCGCGACGGTCGTGGGCTCCGTGCTCACGGTCGCGTATTCGTGCCGTTTCTTCTTCCACGTCTTCCCTGGCACGAAGGGCGTCAAACACAAGCAGCCCACGCTGCGCTTCCAACTCATCCCCGCCATCGTCGCGGTTGCGAGCCTCGCCGCGATCGTTCTCGCGCCGCAGCTTGAAGTGCTCGCGACCCTCATCGCGGGCGGTTCCACTGCCACGGTAGGGGAGCTCGGCCACCTCGCCGTCATCCCCGACTACGTGTCGCTTCCGCTCCTGTGCTCACTCGCGGCGCTCCTCTTTGGCGCGGTGCTGGCCGTCGCTCACGCGCCATTTGAGCGCTTCCAGAAAGCGGTGAGCCCGCAGAATACGGCCCTCGGGCGCTGGTGCGACGCCGAAAGGCTTTTCCGCGCCTCGATGCGCGAGGTCGATTCGCTCGCCGTGCGCACGACTGCCCTCTTCCAGCGAGGTTCGCTCCCCGTTCACCTCGGCACGATCTTCCTCGTGTTCGTCGTGATGCTCGCGGGTGGCATCGCCTTCACCGGGAAGGCCCCCGATAATCTCGTGCTTTTCGCACACCCGGCTGAAATCGCCGTGGTGGGCTTAGCGGCCCTCGCCGCGCTCGGTGCCGCGCGCGCACGCCGCAGGCTCAGGGCGGCACTGTTGATCTCCGGCACAGGCTTCGGCGTGGCACTCCTGTTCATGATGTACGGCGCGCCCGACGTTGCCGCGACCCAGCTTTTCGTCGAGTCGATGATGACCGTGGTGCTCGTCCTCGTGCTTCGACGCCTTCCCGCGCACTTCTCGATCCGTCCGCGTCGTTTCGACCAGGTCACGCGCTGGTCGATCGCGATTCTCGCGGCCGTCGTGATCGTGACCGTTTTCGCGTACGCTGCAGGTGCGCGCATCGCCGCACCAATCGGCCCCGAACTCATCGAGGCGGGCTACGAGATTGGCAAGGGCCACAACGCTGTCAACGTCGCGCTCGTGGATGCGCGCGTGTGGGACACGATGGGCGAGATCGCCGTGGTGCTCGTCGTCGCCTCCGGCATTGCCTCCCTCATCTTCGTGCAAAAGCGCGAGCAACAGATTGTGCGCGTGGGAGATCTCGAAGAAGACCTCTCGATTTGGCGAAGGACCTCCGACGCTTCCATCCCCGAGAACACCCTGCGGTTCCACGATGAGGCCGAGGAGCTCGAGGGCAATCGCGGCGCTACGTGGCTGCTCGCGAGTCGCACCCTCGCGCCCGAGCGGCGCATGGTCGTCCTCGAAGTGATCACGCGCCTCACGTTCCCCATGCTCATGGTGCTCAGCATCTACCTGCTGTTCGCGGGCCACAACCTCCCGGGTGGCGGTTTCGCCGGCGGCCTTGTCGCGGGTCTCGCGATCACCCTGCGCTACCTGGCGGGTGGTCGATACGAGCTCAACGAGGCCGCTCCCGTGCAGGCCGGGGCGCTCCTCGGCGTAGGAATGGTGCTCGCGCTCTTCACGGGCCTCACGCCGCTCCTCCTCGGCGGAACCGTGTTCCAAAGCTACGTGTGGATCGGGCACCTGCCCGTTCTCGGCGAAATCGAACTCGCGAGCGCACTCGTGTTCGATATCGGCGTGTACCTCATCGTTGTGGGTCTCGCACTCGACGTTCTGCGCACGCTCGGCGAGCAGATCGACAGGCACCAGGAGGCTGAGCTCGATGCACGTTAGCCTCCTCATTCTGCTCCTCGCTGCGGTGCTCATCGCGAGCGGCATCTACATGCTTCTCGAGCGCACGCTCTCGCGCATCATCATGGGCGCGGTCCTCGCGGGTAACGGCATCAACCTGCTGTTCCTTCTCGCGATCGGCACTCCCGGAACGCCACCGTTCGAAGGTGAAGGCGCGGTCGAAAACATGAGCGACCCGCTTCCTATGGCCATGGTTCTCACAGCGATCGTCATTTCGCTTGCCCTCACGGGCTTCGGTATGGCGCTGTCGTACCGTTCGTGGCAACTTTTCGGTCACGATGAGGTCCCCGACGACGTCGAGGACCTTCGCGTTGCCGATCGCTCGCGCCGGCTCGTGGCGCGGCACCGCGACGAAGTCATCGAGAAGGTGGGCTTCGAAGCAGACGAGCAGCGCGAGGAGCGCGAACAGGCGCGCATAGAAGAAGAAGCCGAGAAGGCCCGCGCGAATGCGAACGACGACCAGAGCGACGACATTTCCGACGATTTCACCTCCGACGAAGACGTTGAGCAGAGCCTGACCGAAAGCGACCCTGACGAGGAGGAGACCCCGTGAGCCCCGAGATCCTCCTCGCCGCCCCCGTGATGCTTCCACTTCTCGGGGCTGCCTTTGCGCTCCTCACGCGCCACCGCACTCACCTCCAGCTCGCCGTGTCGATCGGCACGCTTAGCGTGAACCTCGTGATCGCGGCGCTGCTCATGTACTGGATCAACGAGAACAACATCCTCGTGCTCCAGATCGGCAAATGGACGCCCACCCTCGGTATCGTGCTCGTCGCCGACCGGCTCACGGGCCTCATGCTTTTCGTGTCCTCGTTCGTGACGCTCGCCGTGCTCGTGTACGCGAGTGCGCAGACCATCTCCGAGCACATCGAATCCACGCCGATTGCGATCTTCCACCCCTCTTACCTCCTGCTCGTTGCGGGCGTCTCGAACGCGTTCCTCGCGGGGGATTTGTTCAACATGTACGTGGGTTTCGAGATTCTCCTCGCCGCCTCGTTCGTGCTGCTGACGCTCGGCGGGTCCACCAGCAGGGTTCGTGCCGCGACGACCTACGTGATCGTGTCGATGGTGAGCTCACTGCTGTTCCTTGTGGGAATCGCCAGTTGCTACGCCGCCGTCGGAACCGTGAACCTTGCCGAGATTGCCGTGCGCATGGACCACGTTGACCACCACGTGCGCCTGCTCATCGAGTTCGTGCTGCTCATCGCCTTCGGCCTCAAGGCGGCCATCTTTCCGCTTTCCGCGTGGCTGCCCGACTCCTATCCCACTGCGCCCGCGCCCGTGACCGCGGTGTTCGCGGGGCTTCTCACGAAGGTCGGGATTTACGCGATCATTCGTCTCGAGTCTCTCTTGTTCCCGGAATCCGAGATCTCGACCGTGCTGCTCGTCGCAGCCGGACTCAGCCTCGTGATCGGTATTCTCGGGGCGATCGCGCAGACGGACCTCAAGCGCGTGCTGTCCTTTACCCTCGTGAGCCACATGGGCTACATGATGTTCGGTATTGGCATTTCCTCGCAGATTTCGATGACGGCGACCGTGTTCTACGTGGCCCACCACATTACGGTGCAGACCACGCTATTCCTCACGGCCGGCCTCATCGAGCACGTCGGTGGCACCACGAACCTCGCGAAGCTCGGCGGACTCGCGAAAGCTGCGCCGTGGCTCGCGATTCTCTTCTTTATCCCCGCGATGAACCTCGCCGGCGTGCCGCCCATGAGCGGCTTC
The DNA here is from genome assembly GCA_001403775.1 of Dermabacter indicis. GTDB lineage: Bacteria > Actinomycetota > Actinomycetes > Actinomycetales > Dermabacteraceae > Dermabacter > Dermabacter indicis. The sequence goes on along the minus strand of CYUG01000017.1, from coordinate 76,223 downwards.
ATCGGCAAGGTGGGCCTCATTATTGGAGGTATCCACAGCGGTGGCGTGCTTGCGTGGATCCTCGTCACCCTGAGCGTGCTCACGTCGCTCCTCACGATGTACGCGATCGCGAAGGTGTGGAACCGCGCGTTCTGGCAGGAAACCCCCGAACAGATTGCGAAAGACACGCCCGTGACGCCGCTTCTCATGAGCGGTTCGACCGGTGTTCTCGTCGCCTTCTCCCTCGCCCTCACGGTGTTCGCCGGGCCGCTCATCGGCTATAGCGAAGGGGCGGCTTTCTCGCTTCTCGAGCGCGTTCCCTACGTGGACGCCGTGCTTGGCGCTGACGCGGCCGATCGTCTCGTGTTCAACATTGATGACGCTGGCGGAGAGCAGGTGACGCCCGAATGACACGCTTTGCGCGTCGCGTGCGCGACCTCCCCGCCCACACCCTCGGCATCGTTGGGGGCGCCCTCGTGTGGTGCCTCCTGTGGGGTGAATTCAGTGTTCTGAGCATCGTTGGCGGTCTCCTGCTCGGAGCCGCGATCTACGTCATGTTCCCCGCGCCCCCGCTCAGCCGGGAAGTGACTCTCCGCCCCGTGAACGCTCTCGTGTTCGTTGCCGTGTTCGTGAAGGACCTGGTCGCGAGCAGCATCGAGGTGGCACGGTACGCCCTTCGCCCTTCCGGAAGCCCCGGTTCGAGTGTCATCGCGGTGCAGTTGCGCTCGCGAAGCGATCTCTTCCTCTCGTTCACGGGTATTCTTGCGACTCTCATTCCCGGCTCGGTCGTGGTGGAGGCGCAGCGTGCGACCGGGACCCTGTTCTTCCACGCGATTGGCGTGACGACAAAAGAGCAAATGCGGGCGCAGCACGAAAGTATCCTCCGGCAGGAAGAACGCCTGCTGCGAGCCTTCGCCGCGCGCGAGATCCTCGAAAGTGCCGGCTACAGCGTGAAAAGGAGGCGGGGCTGATGTTTGAGGTCATTCTTCTGGGCGCCGCGATCGCGCTCGGTGTCATCTCGATCCCGATCGTGTACCGCATGATCGTGGGCCCCTCCATCATCGACCGCGCCGTTGCCCTCGATATGCTCGTCGTCCAGGTCGTCATGGGGTTCGCGCTTTACTCGGCGTGGACCGGCACTACCCTCGCGATCATCCCCGCCCTCGCCCTGACCGCGACGGCCTTCATCGGCACGCTCGCGCTCGCGAGGTTTGTCGCGCGCGCCGACGTTCCCGAGCGGAAGGAGGGCGAGCAGTGAGCATCCCTGAAATCATCGGCTCGGTGTTGATCGTGATCGGCGTGCTTATTGCGGCGATTGCGATGGTGGGTCTCATCCGCTTCAACGACGTGCTCTCGCGCATGCACGCCGCGTCGAAACCGCAAACGCTCGGCCTTGTGCTCGTGCTCGCGGGGGCGGCGATCGCCTCGGAGTCGCTGCCTCTCGCGGGCATGCTCGCGCTCGTGCTCGCCGCGCAGTTCCTCACGATGACCGCCTCGAGTGCGATGCTCGGGCGCGCGGCGTTCCGTCGCGGCTTCCTCCTTGGGAGCGATTATGCGTTTGACGAACTCACCCCGCGCCTCTCGATCGGCGGCGAGGGTGACGACGATGATGACGGCTTCATCGACCCCGAGGCGGAGGCGCATCCCGACGTGGAAAGCGAGGACGCGCTGCCCACGAACGTCCTCACGCACACCACGGGTCTCGAGCTCGCGGAGCTCAAGCAGCACTTCGACGACGGCGGGATCGACGAAAACGCCGAAGGTACCGGGGCCGCCGGGCAAGCGTCGGATACGCCGGGCCGCGCGGGAGTGCCGAGCGATGGGGAAGAAACCGAGGTTGGGGAGCCCGGGCCTGGGGGGCCCGGTGCTGAGGAGGCCGGCGGCAGGTAGCCTGGCCGGTACGTCCGTGGGGCTTCGCACACGTATCCGACGGTCGCCACTTAACGAAGGAGCGGGGGCGGCACGATGGCCGCCCCCGCTCCCTGACGTTGGGGAGAGGATGATCCCTTAGAAGAGGCCGATCGCGTTGCCGTCCTCATCGACACCCATGCGCAGCGCCGCGGGCTCCTTAGGGAGGCCCGGCATGGTCATGACCGAACCGGTGAGCGCGACCACGAACCCGGCACCGAGGCGGGGGATGAGGTCGCGAACGTGCAGTACGTGGCCCTCGGGAGCGCCGAGCTTCGAGGGATCGTCGCTGAACGAGTACTGGGTCTTCGCCATGCAGACGGGGAGCTTGTCCCAGCCGTTCTTCTTAAGGCGGCGGAGGGCCGCGGGAGCGCCGTCGACGTACTGGACTTCAGACGCGCCGTAGACCTCTTTGGCGATGGTCTCGATGGCGTTTTCGACGCCGTCCTCCGGCTCGTAGAGGTGGTGGAAGTCGCCCGCTTCGTCGATGGCAGCGAGCACCTGATCGGCGAGGTCGAGTGCACCTTCGCCACCCTTGGCCCACACCTCGGAGAGGGCAGCCTTGTAGCCGTTCTCCTTCGCCCAGTCGAGAATGGCCTTGAGCTCGGTCTCGGTGTCCGACGGGAAGCGGTTGAGGGCGATCACGGGCTCGAGGCCGAACTTGCGGATGTTCTCGAGGTGCTTACGAAGGTTCGCGGTGCCTTCGAGGGCCGCGTCGACGTTCTCGGTCTCGAGCTCGTCCTTCTTGACGCCACCGTGCATCTTGAGGGCGCGCACCGTCGCGACGAGCACGACCGCGTCGGGCGAGAACCCGCCGAAGCGCGACTTGATGTCGAGGAACTTTTCGCCGCCGAGGTCCGAGCCGAAGCCGGCCTCCGTCACGGCGATTTCGCCGAGCTCGCGCGCGAGGTTGGTGGCGATGATCGAGTTGCAGCCGTGGGCGATGTTCGCGAACGGGCCGCCGTGCACGAGGGCGGGGGTGCCGCCGAGGGTCTGCACGAGGTTCGGGTTGAGGGCGTCCTTGAGCAGCATCGTGATGGCGCCTTCGACTTTGAGGTCGGCGACGGTCACGGGCTTGCGGTCGAATGTGTAGCCCACGACGATGCGCGAGATGCGCTCCTGAAGATCCTTGAGGTCGGTCGCCAGGCAGAGGATCGCCATGATCTCGGAGGCGACGACGATGTCGAAGCCGTCTTCGCGAGGCATGCCCTGGGCGGGGCCGCCGAGGCCCACGACGATGGAGCGGAGCTCGCGGTCGTTGACGTCGAGGACGCGCTTCCACTGGATGCGGCGCGGGTCGATGTTTAGCGGGTTGCCCTGCTGGATCGAGTTGTCGATGAGGGCCGCGAGGGTGTTGTTCGCGATCTGGATCGCGTGGAAGTCGCCCGTGAAGTGGAGGTTGATGTCTTCCATGGGGACGACCTGGGCGTAGCCGCCGCCGGTCGCACCGCCCTTGACGCCCATGACCGGGCCGAGTGAGGGCTCGCGGAGGGCGACGACGGTCTTCTTACCCTTGAGGGAGAACGCGTCGGAGAGGCCGACGGTCGTCGTCGACTTGCCTTCGCCCGCGGGGGTCGGCGAGAGGGCCGAGACGAGCACGAGCTTGGCCTTCGGCTTGTCGCCGCTCTGGTCGATCTTCTTCATGTCGACCTTGGCCTTGGTCCAGCCGTAGGGGATGAGGGCGTCGCTCGGGATGCCGGCGGCCTCGGCGATCTCGGTGATCGGCTTGAGGGTGTGGGCCTGGGCGATCTTGAGATCAGGGTTTTCGGATGCCATGGGGCAAATCTCCTTTGATTCTTCGTCGGTTTCTGCGGGGCGTTGTCGGTTTCTGCGGGGCGTTCGTCCCTCACTGTGACCTAGCAAACGTGAAATTCCCTGAGCGTGCCAGTGAATTCCCGGCTCGTGCGATGGTCCGCCGCGCTCCCGTGACCGAAATTTCGGAAATATGGTGTGCAGGGGACATGCAAAAATCCCCCGCCCGGGGCGACCCGGCGGGGGATTGCTGTGGCTCCGACGGGCGTCGATCCCGTGACCTCTCGATTTTCAGTCGAACGCTCTACCAACTGAGCTACAGAGCCGAAAGTTCCAGAAGGAACAGCGAACAGCCTACCAGTGTCCGCGAGTGTGCGCGAAATCGATGCGAGCGGGGGAGAGGTAAGACACGTTCGTGTGACCGAGGAGTGGGAGTGGGTGGAGGGCGGTGTGGGGCATGGAAAAACCCCCTCGTTTTCTCGAGGGGGTTTGTCGCTTCTTGCGACCCTGACCGGGCTTGAACCGGCGACCTCCGCCGTGACAGGGCGGCACTCTAACCAACTGAGCTACAGGGCCTTTTTTGTCGTGCTCTCGCTTCGACTCGAATTACTCTACACAGCCTTTCGTGCGAATGCCACCTGAGAGCAGAGAGGCTCATCACACCCGCGATTCTGCTGGTCTTCGGCGACTTGGCACAATGGGTGGGGTGAGCAGCAAAGCGCAATCCGACGGTCCCCCCGCCACTTTCGATCTCGAGGTGATCGGGGCGAACCTCGTCTTCGCTGAGGTAGCGCCACATCTCGCGGAAGCGCTCACGTCACCCGGGGCGAGCGCTGTCGTTCAGGCACCGCCAGGTTCGGGGAAAACGACACTTGTGCCGCCGATCGTCGCGAACGCTCTCGCGAATGAGGAGGGCGCTGGTCGCGTCATCGTGACGCAGCCGCGGCGCGTGGCCGCCCGTGCGGGTGCCTCGAGGCTTCGCGCCCTCGCCGCCGATTCTTCCCCGGCACTTGCAAAGCGCGTGGCGTACACGGTGCGCGGCGATTCGACTCTTACGCCCGATACCCTCGTGGAATTCGTGACCCCCGGCGTTCTCGTGCGCCGCTTTCTCGCGGACCCCGAACTAACGGGGGTCTCGGCGATCGTGCTCGATGAGGTACACGAACGCTCCCTCGATTCCGATCTTGCGCTCGCCTTCGCGCTCGACGTGCGCGACCTTCGCGGCGACCTCAGGCTTCTCGCGCTCTCGGCGACTCTCGACGCCGAGCGATTTGCGGGCCTCCTCGGTGAAGGGCTCGAGGAGCCGGTACCGGTGATCGATTCGCCCACGGCGCTTTTCCCCGTTGAGACACGACGCGCCCCGTTTGCCGCGCGCATGAACGAGCGCGGGGTCTCACGTGAGTTTCTCGCACACGCGGCGCACGTTGCCGTCGATGCCCTCGAAGAAAAGGGCGAGCTCGCCGACTCCGACGTGCTGATCTTCCTGCCCGGTGCGTGGGAGGTGGAAAACTCGGCATCGGTAGCACGCGAGCTCCTCGCGAGCCGCGGGATGCGCGCCGACGTATGCGAGCTTCACGGTCGCATCGATGCGCGTGAACAGGACCGCATCGTGCGCGGCCGCGAGGCGGGCGAGCCTCGGCGCTTGATCTTTTCCACGAATCTTGCCGAATCGTCCCTCACGGTCCCGGGTGTGCGCATCGTCGTCGATTCGGGGTTGAGTCGCGAGGTGCGTCGCGATGCCGCAAGGAAAATGAGCGGCCTCGTGACCGTGACCGCGTCACGCGCGAGCATGGCCCAGCGCGCTGGGCGTGCCGGTCGCCTTGGCCCGGGCCTCGCCATTCGCCTCTTCGATGACCTCGCCTACGCGGGAGCGCGCGAGTTCACCCTCCCCGAGATCGCGAGCGCCGACCTCACGGATACCGCACTTCTCATGGCCGCGTGGGGAACTCCCGGCGGCGCGGGCCTTCGCCTGCCCGATGCGCCACCGACCGACGCCCTCGCCGATGCGCACGCAAGCCTCACGATGCTCGGCGCCTTCGACGCCGAGGGAGCTCTCACCCCGCTCGGCCGCACACTCGCCTCGATCCCCACCGACCCGCGGCTCGCCCGCGCACTCCTCACCTCCGCGCCCATCGTGGGGTCCGACGCCGCCTCGCGTACCGTCGCAGCCCTGTCCCTCGAGGCGCCACTCCCGCTCGACGGTCATCTCGTTGCAGGCCCGCGCGCACAGCGCGACCGCCTCCACAAAGAAGCCGACCGCTTCGCTCGCCTCGCGCGCCGCCACGCGGGAAACAGCCCGCGGCTCGAAACCGCGATCGAGTCCCCGAAGGACCCCGCACATCAGGTCGGCATCGTTGTCGCCCTCGCCTACCCCGAACGCCTCGCGCGCCGCGTGGAACCGGGAATCTACGAAAGCGCCCTCGGCACACGCGCGGGCACAAACGACACTGCACTCGGTGAGTGGATCGTGATCGCCGAAGTGCAGCGTTCGAACGCGAAAGCCGCCCGCGGCACGGGAGCGATCATCCGCTCCGCCGCGCCCCTGACGGAAGAAGACGCCCTCGCGTGCGCGGGGTCGCTCGTGCGTGAGACAACCGAAATCGACTTCGGTGAAAGTGGTGCGAAAGCCCGGCGCGTGAGGCTGCTTGGAAAAATTGTGCTTTCCTCCACGCCAACGAAAGTTGAGGGGCCCGGCGCCCGAAAAGCCGTGCTCGCCGGCATCCACCGCGCGGGTCTAAGCCTCTTCACGTGGAGTGCGAGCGCCGCGAACCTCCGCGCACGCCTCGCCCTCCTCCACCGCGAACTCGGCGAACCCTGGCCCGACGTGAGTGACGACGCGCTCCTCACCCGCCTCGAGGAACTCGCCGGACCAGAGCTCGATGCGCTCGCGGGTATCGGTAGAAAACACCCCGTCGCCCCCTCCGCCATCGACATGCGACCGCTCCTTGAGCGCGCCCTCCCATGGCCCGAAGCGGCACGACTCGAAGAACTCGTGCCCGAGAGAGTGCAGGTACCGTCGGACTCCAAAATTCGCCTCGACTACCCGAGCGTCGAACAGATTGCGCACGCCGGTGAGGGCGACACGGACGAAGCTCCCGTGCGGCTCAAAGTCAAGCTGCAGGAGATGTTCGGGCTCGAGGAAACGCCCCGCATCGTGGACGGGCGGGTGAGCCTCCTTATCGAGCTGCTCTCGCCCGGTGGTAAACCCCTCGCGATCACGAAGGACCTGCGCTCATTTTGGGCGGGCCCCTACGCGGACGTGCGCAAAGACATGCGCGGCCGCTACCCGAAGCATCCCTGGCCCGAAGACCCGATGACGTTCGAGGCGACCGCGAAAACGAACCGCGCGCTCAGGCGAGGCGCGAAATAAAAGACGCCTACTTCTCGAGCGCGCGCACGCCCTTCCACGCGAGCGGAATGAGGCCAGCCGCGATCGCCGCTTTGACGATGCCGCCCGGAATGAACGGGATGAGCCCCGCGTTCATGACGCCCGCGAAGTCGAGGCCGAGGCCCATGATCGAGTTGAGAATCCACGCCATGTACGGCACGCCCACAACGAAAGGGAAGGCGCTCGCGGCGACAAAGCCGAGAAGCGCGAGCGTGAACTTGCGGTCCCATGCGCGCTCCGCCATCCAGCCGGCCACGAATGCCGAGGGAATGAAGCCAATGATGAAGCCGAAACTCGGCTCGAGAACCATGCCCGGGCCGCCGCCGAACTCCGCGAAAATCGGGGCGCCCGCAAGACCCGCCACGAGGTAGGTCGCGAGCGACGCCGCGCCGCGCTTCGAGCCGAGTGCCGCACCCACGAGAATCACGCCGAGGGTCTGGCCTGTGATCGGCACATACGGAAGCGGAATCGTGACCTGCGCGAGGAGCCCCACCACAACGACACCAGCCGCGATGAGCGAGAGGTCGGTGAGCAGCGTGCGGTGTTTGACGAGCGAATCGGCGAGCACGGGGCGAGCGCCGGCAACGGATGCGGTGGACATGGATCTCCTTCGTCTCACGAATAGGGCCGCACTAATACTAGGCCCCGCTCCGGTTCAGGGTGGAGAAAAGCGCAGTCGCCTACACCTGAATCTGGGCGAATGTGGCGCTCTATAGGATGAGATCATGCCACCACGATCCTTCGCCCCCAGTACTCGCGCCGAGCGCGCCTGCCTCATATATGCGCGCCTGAGTGCACAAGGACTCGCCCTACCGAAGCACGGGAATGCCGGCGATCTCGTACATGCGATGGGCGCGATGCAGGGGCAGGATCTGCCCGGCCTGCTCTCCTCGATCGCCCTCCGGATCGATGCGAAAAAGGTTGGTGAAGCGCCAGGTCAAGATCAGGTTCCGACGCTGGCTCAGCAAGCGTCGGGCCCCGAAGGTTTCCCGAGCGACGCGCGCATGCGGGAAGTGCTGCGCGCGTTTGACGCAGGCGAGATCGTGCGCGGTTACCCGATGCGAGGGACCGTTTTCGCCATGGCCGCTCGCGATGCGCGGTGGATGACCGAACTGTGTGCGAAGAAGGGAGAGTGGGAAGCGAGGCGCCGCCGCTCGCGCAATCTTTCCGACGCCCAGGTTGAGCACGCGCTGAACCTCGCCCTCGAATTCCTCGCGGGGAAAGTGCGAGGTGTGACACGGGCGGAACTCCTCGAGGCGTGGAAAAGTGGCGGCATCGAGACGGACGGCGGTCGCGGCTACCACCTCATCACCTACTTCATGGCATCCGGCCACCTGATCTACGGGCCGATCGACGGTGCGGAACAGCGAATCGCCGACGCCGCGACGTGGCTCCCCGACGGGACTGGACTCGAGGAGCGTTTCGGGGGAGACAAAGTGGCGGCAACCGCGGCACTGCTCGAGCGCTACCTCGTAAGTCATGGGCCCGCGACGCTGCGTGATTTCGCGTGGTGGACGAAACTTCCGCTTCGCCAGATCCGCGCGGCTGCCCTCCAGATCGGCGACGGAATCGAGGAATGGGGCAGTGACGCCGCAGGCGAGACGCTGTTCTGCCGCGCGGGGCTTGCCGATGAGGTCAGCTCTGCCGCCGCACGCGTTCGGGGCACCTTCCTGCTGCCCGGTTTCGACGAGCTCGTGCTCGGATACCCCGACCGTCTCGCCCTTATGACTGAACAAGAGCACGCGCTGCTCGTGCCCGGAAACAACGGGGTGTTCCGGCGGGGAATCGTGCGCGGCGGGCGCATGGTTGCCCTGTGGCGCACCGTCAAGCGAAAGAGCGGTCGTGCGCTCGCGGTCGATGCCTTTGGTGAAGAACTCTCCGCTGCGGCCTCGCGCGACATCGACAATGCCTTCGCGGCTTTTCCGCATCACGACCAGTAGGTGGCGCCCACGCTCGGCGTAGGGGTGTCGGAGCTCACCGCGTGGAGTGCGCGGAAGGTGTACCAAGGTCCCGTGAAAAAGGGAGTGGGCGCAGGTAATTAATTATCTAGCATCCAACGCCGTTGGCAGAACACCACCGATTATTCACGGAGAAAAGCGCCATAGGACAACTAGCGAAGAATCGCAATGGAATTAATAAAGGCGGCATTGCCGCAGGCTCGTGCTGTGGCTGCACGGGACTCGGAGTTGCGGGCCTGCTCATTCTCGGCGTTATAGGGTCGCTCGCGGCTCCAACCGAACAATCGCCGACTCCGGTCGCATCCTCTTCCGCTGCCTCCTCCGCAACGCCTGCACCCTCTTCGGCGGAAGATGCGCACGAAGCTGGTTCGGTGTCACTAACACCGGATGCATCGCCCGCACTCAACCCAGACGTGAATGCCGCCTCCGTGCCCGGTGAGAACAATGCCACCGTCGCCCCTGCCGGCCAGCAGGCGGCCCCCACCGGTACCGCTCTCGCCCAGCTCCGCACGCTCGAGGTGAAAGGGAGGGCCCCGAAAACGGGGTATGACCGTGAATCCTTCGGTTGACGCGACGACGTCGACCGCAACGGCTGCGATACGCGCAACGACCTTCTTAGGCACGACCTGAAGAACATCACCACGAAAGCGGGCACCCAGGGCTGTGTGGTGCTCTCGGGCCGAGTCGACTCGCCGTATAGCGGTTCAAGTTACGACTTCGTGCGCAACCCCACTAACACGGACATCGACCACGTCGTTGCCCTCTCCGATGCGTGGCAAAGTGGCGCCTCTGGTTGGGATGCACAAAAGAAGATCGCCTTCGCGAATGATCCTCTCAATCTTCTTGCCGTCGAATCGACGCTGAACCGTCAAAAAGGCGACGGCGATGCCGCGACGTGGCTACCGCCGCACAAGCCCTATCGCTGCGAGTATGTGGCACGCCAAGTAACGGTGAAAGCGAAGTATGGACTCTGGGTGAAACCGGCTGAGGCCGAGGCCATCGAGCGTGTACTGACGGCGTGCCCCGACATGAAGGCGTTTGACCGAAGCGTCGAGCCGCCCGCCACCGACTCCACCACGGAAGCAAAACCGGCGCCAACCGAAAGGCCTCGCCGGGAGGAAAAGCCAAAACGGGCTGACAAGCCTCGCCAGGCTGAAAAGCCCGCGCCCCTCGTCAGGGAAGTGGAGAGGGAGGCACCCAAGAAAGAGGCACCCAAGAAGGAGGCACCGAAGAGGGCCCACACCAAGAAAAGCGCCCCTAAGGATGAAGAGCCCAAAAAGAGTTCTTCGAAGAAGAAATCTTCCAGTCACGGTGGCTTCCGTAACTGCAAGGAGGCTTGGGAGCAAGATGCGACACCGCTCCATCGGGGCGAGCCAGGCTACGCGCCGAAACTTGATGGGGATGACGACGGCGTCGCGTGTGAAAAGGATCCTCGGTAGTTCGCCCGGCCTCTTTTCAGGCGCGAAGGCAGCGGTGTGAGCTGGTAGTGGGGTCTTTTCCCCACACCCCACTGCTCTTCCCCTCCCTCCCTTCCCCCCTTTCCCGCCTTCCGTTCCTCCTTCCCGCCGCGAAAGTGATGAAAAATGGCCGTTGCGCGTCAGAATTGCCGGTCTAGTGGCGATTTTTCACCACTGTCGATGTTTGCCGGGCGGTGCCGGCGGTGCGGAGGGTGGGGGAGAGGTTGGAGCTGGGGGACTGGCCTGCCGCAATTGGTGGAGTGGCAGAAGCGAAGCCAGAGTTGTGGCAAGAGGGGCAGAGGTGGGAGTTGTGACACGAGGCGGGCGGGTCTAAAGCCGAGATGGGGTGAGTGGGCCTCGACCGAGGAGCGCAGCAGCACATGGCTAACCGAATGGCTAACTGAAGGGCAACAAAAAGGGTTACAGCCCGCCCTCGCGACGTTAAATAAACAGCCCCTGATCTGGCGTTTTGCCAGATCAGGGGCTGTTTATTGTGGAGCCTCCTGCCGGAATCGAACCGGCGACCTATTCATTACGAGTGAATCGCTCTACCGACTGAGCTAAGGAGGCGTGTGCTTCGCTCATGCGTCGCGCACGAACCACAACTTTACGGGAGAAACGGCCCGGGTGCCAAACTGTGCCGGTGATGGACCGGTCACATCTCGTGCGGGGTGACGTGCATGCCGCCCCGCTGACCCGGGCTCAGTTTCTACTCACATTTCGCGCCGTCGTCCGGGACCTTGTCTTCGAGGAGGTAGGCGTCAACCAGTTGCTCGATGCAGCCTCCCGAGCGGCCGTAGGCGGTGTGCCCGAAGCCCTCGTACGTGAGGAGCACGGAGTTCTCGAGCTGCTCGTTCATGGATTCGGCCCACGCGTAAGGCGTCGCGGGATCGCCGGTCGTGCCAATCACGACGATCGTGCTCGAGCCCTTCGCGCTGATCTTTGCGGGGTAGCGCACGGGTTTTGCGGGCCAGGTCGCGCAACCATCCTCATCGCTACTGCCGAGCGACGGGCCGAATGTCGGATACTTCTTGGCGAGGCGATCGCCTTCCTGGGTGAGCCACTCCTTGTCGGTTACGCCCACGTGGTCGAGGCAGTTCACGGCGACGTTCGCAAATGTGCTGTTCGATTTGAACGTACCGTCGCTTTCTCGTTCGTTCGCGAGGTCGGCGAGCATGAGCAGAACGTCGGCGGAGTTGTTGTTCTTGGCATTTTCGATCCCGAGGGCGACGTACTCCCAGGTCTCGTTGCTGTAGAGGGCGGTAAGGATCGCCGTAGAGGCGAGGGATTCGTTGAGCTTGCGGCCGCTCGCCGTGGGAATGGGATTTTCAGCTGCGCCTTTCATGAAGTCGCGCAATTGTTGGATGCCCTCGTCAACGCTGCCCGTGAGGGGGCAGCTGTCGCGCTGGGTCTGGCACCATGTCACAAAGTCCTTCACAGCGTTTTCGAAGCCCGCGGCTTGCCCCGCCACAATTTCGTTCATGGTGAGGGCGGGATCGAGAGCGCCGTCGAGGATGAGGTGTCCCGTGCGCTTCGGGTACATCTCGGCGTAGGTCGCGCCGAGGTACGTGCCGTAGGAGAAGCCGAGGTAATCGAGCTTCTCGGAGTCGACGACCGTGCGGATCACGTCCATGTCGCGCGCCGCAGAGTACGTATCGATGTACTGGAGTCGGTCACCGGACTTTTCGTCGCAAGCTTTTGCGAGCTTGTCGGACCATTCCTTCGCCTTTTGTGCGCCTTCTTCAGTGTCGGGAAGGTCGGTCGAGAGCATTTCGTCGGTTTCAGCATCATCGAGGCACTGGATACCGTCGGAATCCTTCACGCCGCGCGGATCGAAGCCGATCACGTTGTACTGCTCGAGCACTCCGGGGCTGATCAGCATGGAGCCGTAAGCGGCGACGTGTTCGGCACCCGAGCCGCCCGGGCCGCCGGGGTTGACGAGGAGCGAGCCCTTGGGTTTGTCGGCTTTCGCGGGCAGGCGCGTGAGCAGGAGCGAGAGGGTGGCACCTTCGGGGTCGTTCCACTTGAGGGGCACCTCGATCGTGGCGCATTCAGCGCCTTGATAGTCCGCGCGTTCGCATTCTCCCCAGTCGGCGCGCTGGTCATAAAACTTCTTCCAGCGCTCGTCCTTGGCAGGGTCGGCGCCGAGGTCGTAGGCGGCGGATTCGATGACGGGAGCGATCGATTTAAGGGGTGCCATGCCTTCCGTACCGTACGCCTCGGAGGTCGAGTTCTCGAGCTCTTTGATGGCCTTTTCAGCATCCTTCTCGAAGTTGCCGCTGCCGGTGGCTGTCGAGCTGCTTGACGTGGCTTGTTGCCCCGCTTGGATGAGTGCTCCGCATCCACTGAGCGAGAGTGCGGCAAGAGTGAGGGCGCTGAGGGCCGCGGCGGCACGTGCGCGTACGCCGAAGCGGGAGGGGTGAGTGGGTGTCACGAAGAAACCTCGCGGATCGTTGGGAAGGCAAATTAGCTACCCTCATTCAACCATGCGGTGCCGTGTGTCACCGTCAGGCTCTCCCAGTTGGCGTTCCGGCATCGACATGGGTAGAGTATTTCCGCCCGCCCCGTTCGTCTAGCGGCCTAGGACACCTGCCTTTCACGCCGGCAACACGGGTTCGAATCCCGTACGGGGTACAGCATGAAACCGCCCACCAAAATTGGTGGGCGGTTTCGTTTTAACGCCCCGCGCGCCTCGGGTGGGTCTGTGTCGGAGGCGCACACGGTGGGCGGGGTCAGTCTTGGTGGTGCGCGCCTCAGGTGTGTTTAGGGCCCAGGTAGCGGGGGTCCGACGCCTGCTCGCCTTCATCGCGCGAACTTTGTGAATGTGCTCAAGAAGCGCCAGCTAGGGTGGGGGTACGCGATCCCTCCTCGATGACGCCGAGGCGTTTGATCGCCTCTACTCCTACCCCACGAGATAAGGACAGGACGAATGAGCACTTTTGATCCGAACCTTCCGAGCACCAACGAAGCCGGTGCCGTGCGTGAATCCGATGCTCACTCACTGAGCGTTGGCGCGAATGGGCCCCTTCTTCTTCACGACGTGAACCTTGTGGAGAAGCTTGCACGTTTCGATCGCGAGCGCATTCCGGAGCGCAGCCCGCACGCGAAGGGCTCGGGTGCTTTCGGCGAACTCCGCGTGACCGAGGACGTTTCCCAATACACGAAGGCGAAGCTTTTCCAGAAGGGTCAGAAGACCCCGATGCTCGCGCGTTTCTCGACCGTCGCCGGCGAGCTCGGCTCGCCCGACACGTGGCGCGATGTGCGCGGTTTCGCCCTCAAGTTCTACACGGAGGAGGGCAACTACGACATCGTTGGCAACAACACGCCGATCTTCTTCCTCCGCGACCCCATGAAATTCCCTGACTTCATCCACTCGCAGAAGCGCCTGCCCGATTCGGGTCTGCGCGACGGCACCATGCAGTGGGACTTCTGGACCCTCTCACCCGAGAGTGCTCACCAGGTCGCTTACCTCATGGGCCCGCGTGGTCTTCCAAAGACCTGGCGCCACATGAACGGCTACAGCTCGCACACCTACATGTGGGTGAACGAGGCCGGCGAGAAGTCGTGGGTCAAGTACCACTTCCACACCCAGCAGGGCGTGGAGTACCTCTCGAACGACGAGGCGACCCGCATCGCGGGCGAGGATGCCGATGCTCACCGCAAGGACCTCTTCGAGGCCATCAAGAACGGCGATTTCCCGAAGTGGGATGTCTCGGTGCAGATCATGCCGTACGAGGACGCGAAGACCTACCGCTTCAACCCGTTCGACCTCACGAAGACCTGGTCCAAGAAGGACTACCCGCTCATCAAGGTGGGCGAGTTTGAACTCAACCAGAACCCCGTGAACCACTTCGCGCAGATCGAGCAGGCGGCCTTCAGCCCCTCGAACCTTGTTCCGGGCATCGGTTTCTCGCCCGACAAGATGCTTCTCGGCCGCGTGTTCTCCTACCCGGATGCACAGCGCAACCGCCTCGGCACGAACTACAACCAGCTTCCCGTGAACCGCCCGGTGAACGACGTCAACACCTACTCGAAGGAAGGGGCGATGGAGTTCTTCCACTCGGGCGACGCTCCCGTGTATGCCCCGAACTCGTTCGGTCGCGCCTACCAGGATGAGCAGGGCCCCGTTGATAACGGCTGGGAGTCCGACGGCGAGATGGTGCGTGCCGCATACACCCTCCACGCCGAGGACGACGACTTCGGCCAGGCCGGCACGCTCGTGCGCGAGGTGTTTAGCGACGAGGAGCGCGCGGAGTTTGTGAACACGGTTGCTGGCGCCCTCGATGGAGTGGTCGAGCCCGTGCTCTCGCGCGCGTTCCAGTATTGGAAGAACGTGGATCAGGAGATCGGCGAGCGCATCGAAAAGGCCGTCAAGGCCAATGCGGGTGATGATGAGGTTCCCGGCAGCATCCAGTAACTAGTCCCTTTGAGGTTCGGCCCCGTTCCTGCCGCGTTCGGTGGAGGCGGGGCCGACGCTTGCCTCCACGAAGGCGCTTTGGGAGTCTTATGGCATGTGTGCCATGAGCAGGGAAGAATTCGAAGCCGCCGCGGACGACGCCCTCGATTCGCTACCGCTCGAGGTCGTGGAGCAGGTTGCCGATTCGAACACGGTGATCCTCGTGGAGGAGGAACCGGAAGGCGGCGAGGAAATCCTGGGGGTGTTTGATGGTGTGCCCCTCACGGAGCGCGGCCACGATGACGGCCTCCTCGTGCCGGGTCGCATTGTCATTTTCCGCGGCCCGCTCACGCGCATGGCGGAAAGCCGTGCGGATCTAGAAGAGCAGATCCGCGTGACGGTGCTCCACGAGATCGGGCACCTCTTTGGTATCGAGGAGGATCGCCTCCACGAGCTCGGCTGGGGCTAGACGATCAGGACGTCCGCGGGGGAGTCGGCGATGACGGTCTGGATGGTGTTGCCGAGGTAGCGCGGGTCGTTCGCGCCGCCGTAGCGGGCGCCGAGCACGAGCGTCGTCGCGTTCACCTTCTGCACTTCCGCGATGATCGTGTCGGCGATTTCGTCGCCCTCATCGATGTGCCGCGTCCGGGAATCCACATCGCGCACGCCCGCGCGGCGCGCCGTCTGTTCGGCGTAGGCGAGCTGGTCGGTACTCGCGTGGCGCGGATCCGAGTCAACCGAGTCGCGCACGACGTTGACGATGCGCAGCGCGGTATCGAACTGCACGGCTCGCTCGATTGCCGCATCGAGTGCTGCCTCGCCCTTCGCGGTGGGAATGTAAGCCACGAGGATACTCATCGTTGATCTCCTTCGGTGTGAGGTTTTGGCTGGGGTGTTTCGCGTTCTTGCCCGCTGAGCTTCTGGATTTCGTCCATGACGCGGTCCGTGATGGCGCGGCGCCTGCGGTTCTCGGGAAGGGAGCGATCGATGTCGCTGAAGTTGATGGGGGCGCCGATGCGCACTTCGAGCTTCGCTCGGCGCGGGCGGGGGAGGGTCTTTCCGGGAACGAAAAGCTTCTCGGTGCCCACGAGGCCAACGGGGATCACGGGCGCACCCGTCTTTTCTTCGAGCCAGGCAACGCCCGTGCGGCCACGGCCGAGCTTGCCGGTTTTCGAGCGGGTGCCCTCGGGATAGATCGCGAACACTCCGCCCTCCTCGAGCACCTGGCGAGCCTTCTCGAGGGAGCCGTGCGCGGATTTGAGGGTGCCGCGCTCCACGGGGATCGAGCCCACGGCCTCAAAGAAGCGCTGCTTGATGCGGGCGGTGAGGCCGGTCTTGTGCCAAAAATCAGCCTTGATGATGTAGCGCACCTTGCGGTCGAAAACGACGGGCACGAGGAAGGAATCAACGTTCGCGCGGTGGTTTGCCGCAATAATGACGGGGCCGGTCTTGGGCACGTTCTCAAGCCCCGCGACCTTCGGCCGCCACCACGCCTTAATCATTGGGGCGACGAACGTGTGGGCGGTTTCGTAAAACACCGACCTGCTCCTTTGGCTCGCTCTTTCGCACGTGCGCCTCGCGCATGTTTCTCAGCGTAATCGCTCGGGGGTGCAGTTCCTAATGCGGGCCCGCGTGTTTAATGGATGGGGGTCCGACGGTTGCCCGGCAGGCGTCGGAACCTTTTTGCACGGTGCACCCCGCCACGACCGGAAGGATTTCGCTCATGCCCTCGAAGATTAACGTTGCTGTTGTGGGGCTCGGGACGAGCGCGCAAGCGGTGCATCTGCCGATGCTGCTGCGCCGTCACGATCGATTCCGCGTGAGCGCGGTAGTAGATATCTCGCCGCGCAGACTTCGAGAGGCGAGCGAGAAGTGGGGTTTCGAGGAAGAGCGGCGCTACGGGAGCGTCAAGGACCTCATGGCGACCGTGCGCAGCAAGGATGTTGAGGTCGACGCCGTGGTGTTCAGCGCTGACGGGGTGAAGGGCGAGGACATCCTCCAGATCATCAAGCGTGGCATTCCCGTGCTTGTGGAGCCACCCGTCGCGTATGGAACCGAGGAACTCCAGGCGATCGCCGAGTTCGAACGCATGGTGGGCAGGCCGCTCGTGATGCTTGCCTACGGTGCGCTCTACGACTCGTCGGTGCGGCTCCTCGTGGACGAAAACCAAGCGCGTGACCTGCGTAGCCTCGAGTTTGAGACGCTCATGCCGGCAAGCTCTGCGATGCACGGCAAGCACCACGTGACCTCCGCGGCCTACGACCTTCCCTCCGAGCAGCGCATCGCGCGCCGCGAAAACCTCAAGGACGCAGTGGAGAAAGGGGCGGGCCCCGGCGCGAACCAGCGCGACCGCGACATTTATGTGAAGGGTCTTCTCACGGGCGTGCTCGCGCAACTGGCACTTTTGCGTTCGACCTACGGTCCGCTCGCGGAATTGCACGGCGTGCGGCACTGGCCCGAGCAGGTGATCCCCGGCTCGATCGAAGTGCTCGGCGCCCTCGAGAAGGGCGTGCACGTGCGCCTCGTGTGGCACTACCTTCCCTTCGCGCCCGAGTTCCACGACGCGATTCGCTTCGTGACGAACCGGCGGCAGGGGCGCGTGGAGATTCCCGCTGCGGCGGACCTCGATACGCGCGGGTCGTTCACGTTCACTCAGAAATCCGATGGCGCGATCGTCACGAGCGAGCGCCTTTCCGAACATTCACTCTCGTACGGGCTTCACGAGGCGTTCTATGACTTCGCCGCGAAGGGGAAGGAGCCGGTGTACGGGCTCACCGAGGCGTTCGCGGATCTCGAGGTCGCTCGCGCTGTCCTCGGGGAGCTCGCGCTTGTGGAGGGCCGGGATATTAATGTCGCCCCCGAGACCGAGGCTGAAGGCGAAGGCGAAGGCGAAGAGCGAGAGAGCCGCGCGCACGGCGCGCAGGCACGGGCAGGTTCGACCGTTGTGCCCGAAAACCCGCTCACGGAAACGCCAATCGTGAACCCGCCCGAGCCCGTCGAGGAGTTTGAGGTGGCCGCCGAGAGCGGGGACAGTGCCGAGGGCGGCCCGAGCGAAGAGCCGGCGAGCGGCGCGGAAGGTGGGCCACGCGAGGCGTAAGCCACGCGCTCGATTGCGACACGCCGACGGGCGTGAATCACACAAGAAATTTTTTGGGGACGGCAATCCAGGTTGCCGTCCCCAATGCTTCGTGGATAACACCGAAAATTCACCATCGATCACAGCTTGTCCACAATGCTGTCCACCGTCTTCCGGGCCTGGGACGTGCGCCGTTCGTGGATAACACCATCGCCGTTCACCGTGCGTTCACGCGAGGCCACAGTGCGTCCACACACCATCCACATCACAGACGTGTAATTCAGTACATCTTGTGGTGGTCCCATCGATCTGCCACTAGGTGTAGTGTTGAGTCCGTTGGTTCGCGCAGCCCCACGGCGGGGCGTCAGGTCCCCCGCGAACACGAAGAACACCGCGAAGTTTGAAAGGCCTCTCATGGAGATCACCGTCTACACCAAGCCCATGTGCGTCCAGTGCGACGCCACCAAGCGCGCCCTCAACAAGGCCGGCCTCGAGTACACCCTCGTGGACATCACCGAGGATGCCGCGGCCCTCTCGCACATCAAGTCGCTCGGCTTCATGCAGGCGCCCGTCGTGACCACGTCGAACGACTCCTGGTCGGGCTTCCGCCCCGACAAGATCAAGGCCCTCACCGCGCAGGCGAACGATCTGCGCCAGGCCGCAAGCTTCTAAGCAGTTAAGCGTCGTGACCGTGCACCATGAGCAAGCTCGTTTATTTTTCGTCCGTTTCGGAGAACACCAAGCGCTTCATCGAGAAGCTTGAGCTCCCCGACAACACGGTCGAGCGGATCCCGCTCAGGCGGAACGAAGAACCGCTCGTCATGGACGAAGACTTCGTGCTCATCGTGCCCACGTACGGCGGCGGCAACAGCGGGGGAGCGGTCCCCAAGCAGGTCATTCACTTCCTCAACGACAAGCGCAACCGCGCACACATCAAAGGCGTGATCTCGGGAGGGAACACGAACTTTGGCGAGGCATACTGCATCGCTGGCGACATCATCGCCCGCAAATGCAACGTGCCGCACCTCTACAAGTTTGAGCTCCTTGGGACATCGAGAGATGTCACCAAAGTCAAAGAAGGGTTGGAACGGTTTTGGCAGAGCTAACCGAGATGCCGGGCTACGAGCACAACAAGGCGATGGATTACCACGCGCTCAACGCCATGTTGAACCTGTACGACGCGGACGGCAAGATCCAATTCGACAAGGACCGCGAGGCGGCCCGCGAATACTTCCTCCAGCACGTCAACCAGAACACGGTCTTCTTCCATACGCTGCAGGAGAAGCTCGACTACCTCGTGGAGGAGGAGTACTACGAGAAGCACGTTCTCGATCAGTACAGCTTCGACTTCATCAAGTCGCTCTACAAGCGCGCCTATGCG
The DNA here is from genome assembly GCA_001403775.1 of Dermabacter indicis. GTDB lineage: Bacteria > Actinomycetota > Actinomycetes > Actinomycetales > Dermabacteraceae > Dermabacter > Dermabacter indicis. The sequence continues at coordinate 56,928 of CYUG01000017.1, read as the reverse complement.
AGGAAGTTCCGCTTCCCGACCTTCCTCGGCGCGTTCAAGTACTACACGTCGTACACGCTCAAGACGTTCGACGGCAAGCGCTACCTCGAGCGTTTCGAGGATCGCGTGTGCATGGTGGCCCTGACCCTCGCCGCTGGCGATCAGGCTCTCGCGGAGCACATCGTTGACGAGGTTCTCGATGGTCGTTTCCAGCCCGCGACCCCGACCTTCCTCAACGCGGGTAAGGCGCAGCGTGGCGAGCTCGTGTCGTGCTTCCTTCTGCGTATCGAAGACAACATGGAGTCGATCGGCCGCTCGATCAACTCCGCTCTTCAGCTCTCGAAGCGCGGTGGCGGCGTGGCTCTCCTGCTCTCGAACCTCCGCGAGCACGGAGCGCCCATCAAGCAGATCGAGAACCAGTCCTCGGGCGTCATTCCCGTCATGAAGCTCCTCGAGGACTCCTTCAGCTACGCGAACCAGCTCGGTGCACGCCAGGGTGCCGGTGCCGTGTACCTCCACGCGCACCACCCCGACATCCTCCGCTTCCTCGACACGAAGCGCGAGAACGCTGACGAGAAGATCCGCATCAAGACCCTCTCCCTCGGCGTTGTCATTCCCGACATCACGTTCGAGCTCGCGAAGAACAACGAGCCCATGTACCTGTTCTCGCCGTATGACGTCGAGCGCGTGTACGGCAAGCCGTTCGCGGACGTGAACGTGACCGAGAAGTACCGAGAAATGGTGGACGACCACCGCATCGCGAAGAAGAAGATCCGCGCTCGCGACTTCTTCCAGGTGCTCGCCGAGATTCAGTTCGAATCGGGCTACCCGTACATCATGTTCGAGGACACGGTGAACCGCGCGAACCCCATCGGCGGCGCGAAGGTCACCCACTCGAACCTGTGCTCCGAGATTCTGCAGATCTCGACCCCGTCGACCATGAACAGCGACCTCTCCTACGAGACGCTCGGTCGCGACATTTCGTGCAACCTCGGCTCGCTCAACATTGCGAAGGCCGTGGATTCGCCCGACTTCGAAAAGACGATCGAGACGGCTATCCGCGCTCTCACGGCGGTTTCGGATTCATCCGACATCTCCTCGGTGCCGACCATCGCAAACGGTAACAAGGCCTCCCACGCGATCGGCCTCGGCCAGATGAACCTCCACGGGTTCCTCGCGCGCGAGTCGATCCACTACGGAAGCGAGGAAGGCCTCGACTTCACGAACATGTACTTCTACTCGGTCGTGTACCAGTGCATCAAGGCCTCCACGAAGATCGCTCAGGAGCGCGGCGAAACATTCTTTGGCTTCGAGGATTCGAAGTACGCGAGCGGCGAATACTTCGAGAAGTACATCAACGGGGTGTGGGAGCCGAAGACCGCGCGCGTCCGCGAGATCTTCGAGAACTCGAGCATCCACCTGCCCACGCAGGAGGATTGGAAGGCCCTCGCAGCCGAGGTGAAGGAGCACGGCATGTACAACGCGTACCTGCAGGCTGTTCCGCCCACCGGTTCGATCTCGTACATCAACCACTCGACGAGCTCGATCCACCCGATCGTGTCCAAGATTGAGATTCGTAAGGAAGGCAAGATCGGGCGCGTCTACTACCCGGCGCCGTACATGACGAACGACAACCTGGAGTACTACCAGGATGCGTACGAGATCGGCTACGAGAAGATCATCGACACGTACGCCGAGGCGACGCAGCACGTCGACCAGGGCCTCTCGCTCACGTTGTTCTTCCCGGACACGGCGACGACCCGCGACGTGAACAGGGCTCAGATCTACGCGTGGCGTAAGAGCATCAAGACCCTCTACTACATCCGCTTGCGTCAGATGGCGCTCCAGGGCACGGAAGTTGAGGGCTGCGTGAGCTGCATGCTCTAACTTCTGCAGGCAGGCTCCACCTGCTTTGTGCCGTTAGGCAAGGAAGGCGCTCCGTCCACCGCTCAGGTGGGTGGGGCGCCTTCTTGTGCGGTAATGGGTGCCCAGCTGCCGTCGGATTCCAGTTGCACCAGCCGTTCCTGGCCCCCACCTTCTTTCCCCTTCCCACCTTTCCCCTTCTTTCCTCCCTCTCTACCTTCCCTTTTTTCCGCTCACCTTCTCTTGCCCCTTCGGCATCTCACGAAAGTGGTGAATAACCGCGTCAGAGGGTCGATCTTCGACACGAGGCGGCCGTTTTTCACCACTTTGCTGCGGGGAGAGCGTGGGAGAGGGGGAGGGGAGACAACCAGGGGAGCTGGCAAGGAGTGAGGGGAGAGTGGTGGTGTGAGGCCCGGGCCCCAACCTCAAAAGAGGGCCCCTGCCGCGGCAGGGGCCCTCAGCCAGTGGGCGGTTACACCTCGAAAGCGAGCGACCAGGAGCCCGAGCGCGGGCGCAGCTGGTATTCGGGCCTCACATCCGGGCCGCACGAGCGCGACCCCAGGCCGTGCTGCGCGAGATCGAAAATGAGGTGCGTGCGCTCCGGCGCGCCCAGCTCATGCGGGTGGCGCGCCTTCGCGATCTGCTCGATCGAGTGCTCACGCACCTGGAAGCCCGGGCGCTCACTGTGGGGTCCGACGGCATCTGCGCGCACCGTGAGGCCAAGGCCCGACAGCTGAAGCTCGCGCATCCCCGGGCGGTAGCCCGACTCCTGCGGAACCGCATACTCGACATTCAGGTCCGAGACGGGCATCGAGAAGCGGCCGATGCGCGCCGCGCGGCACGAATCGACGTAGTTCTCGAGCGGACCCGAACCGAACCACGAGGCCTCGCCGGCACCGAGCGGCGCCGTGAACTCGAGGCCGAGGCGGCCCCACACGTACTCCCAGTTCGCCGAAGGCGCGGCGTCGGCATACAACCGAAGAGCGCGTGAGGCGTTGCCCTTAGCGTTGCTTGAAGCTTCCTCGAGGCGCCACGTGATCTCGAGATCGACGTAGGCGCGGCCGGCTGGCGTGCTGTAACGGTGGAGGGCGCGGACCTCGTTCTCATCGAGCCACACGCCAATGACGCGGCGCTCGAGCTTATCGATGCCGATCTCACGCCACAGCGCCGCAGTGGGCGGCGCCTGCGTGCCCGAACCGGTTGTTTCGGCGGGGTCGGCGAGGATGTATGAGCCGAAGTCGCCGAGCGAATCGTTCTCGGTGGGGGCGCGGAACAGGCGAAGCTGCGGACCAGCGAGTTCGAGGCTTCCAAGCTTCACGAGGTCGCCCGTGCGCGGATCGAACTGGGCCTCGCCGAGGGTGAAGGAACCGTCGGAATCTGGAACCTGACCCACCTGCTCACTGTCGCCGGCCGTCGAGGGGAGCGGCGAGGGGGAGGACGGCGCTACAGTCTGGCTCGAATCCGTCACGGGAACCTGCGTGAACGCTACTTCGTGGCCGGCGTCGGCCCAAGCGGTGCTCTCGCGCAGAATCGCGCGGATCGTGCGGAACTTCTCGCCTGAACGTTCGCCCTCGTGGCCCTCGGCGAAGGGGGGCAGAGCCAACTCCCCGGCGTAGCTGTTCCAGCCGCTTGCGGAAACTTCCTCGACGGGGCACTCGCGGCGCAGAACCTCGTGACCGTCGACTTCGTCGATGACCTCGAACACGAAGTCGTGGAGGTCGCCGGAGTGGCGGAGGTCCTGGACGTGCGCCGCGGTGATGTTGACGTCCTCGACATCGTTATCGATGGCCCGCTCGGTATCGTCCTCCATAGCGAGGTCGAACTCGAGCTTGATGGGGCTCACGACCGCGCCGAACTCGACGAGCCCCGGCGTTGCCTCACCCGAGGAAAGCACGAGGCCATCGCACACGAACGACGAGTCGTGAACCGGTTCGCCGAAGTCGCCGCCGTAACCGTAGAACTCGGTGCCATCCTCGGTGCGGGCGGCGATGCCGTGATCGCGCCACTCCCACACGAAGCCGCCGTGCCACTGGGGGTAGGTGTCGAAGATTTCTTCGTATTCCGTGATGCCGCCCGGGCCGTTACCCATCGCGTGCACGTACTCGCACAGAATCATGGGGCGGTTCGCGAGTTCGGCATTGCGGCCCGGCATCGTGCCGGCAAATTTTCCGCGCCCAAGGGCCATCTCGTGCATCGCTTCGATCGGCGGGTACATGCGCGACACGAGATCGGTGTACTGCCCGTCGTAGTCCTGTTCGTAGTGCACGGGGCGTTCCGGGTCGCGGCGGCGCAGCCAGTTCGCCATCTGTGCCATGTTCGCGCCGGTGTGGCCCTCGTTGCCGAGCGACCACGACACGATCGACGGGTGGTTCTTGTCGCGCTCGAAGAAACGCTCAACGCGATCAAGAAGCGCGTCGCGCCAGCGCGGATCGTTCGCGGGCACATCGCGCCAGTTTTCACCAAGGAAGCCGTGCGCTTCGTAATCACACTCGTCCATGACCCAAAAGCCCAGTTCATCGGCGAGGTCGAAGAGTTCGGGGTGCGGCGGGTAGTGGGAGGTGCGGATCGCGTTCACGTTGTGGCGCTTCATGAGCAGCAGCCCCTCGCGCGCCTTCTCGCGGTCCCACACACGGCCGAGTTTCGGGTCGTATTCGTGGCGGTTGACGCCGCGAATGCGCAGCTTCTTGCCGTTGACGCGCCACTCGTGCCCCACGATCTCGACGCGCCTGAAGCCCGTGCGGATCGTGAGTGTCTCGGCAGCGTTCGAGATGGTCGCGGTGTACAGGCGGGGCACGTCCGCACTCCACGGATCCACTTCGGGAATGGGAATGGGTCCGACGGCTGCCGGGCTTTCGAATGTTTCGGAGATTCCAAGCTCGTCGATCGCGACCGTGACGGGGAAGGCGGCTTCTTCCGCGCGAATTTCAGGAATGAGCGTGCCGGGCCCGGGAGCGGCGGGGCCGTTCTTCGGGTTGAAATCGGCGCGCAGCCACGCGTCCTCGATTCCTGCGGCGGGGCGGAACAGCAGCTCTACGTCGCGGTAGATGCCGGGCAGCCACCACTGGTCCTGGTCCTCGAGATAGGTGTTCGAGGACCACTGGTGCACGCGCACGTGCAGAACATTCTCACCCTCGACGAGGAGGTCCGTGACATCGAGTTCCTGTGTGAGGCGCGAGCCGCGCACGACGCCCGCATGCTCGCCGTTGAGGCTCACGATCGCGAGGGACTCGATACCGAGGGTGCGCAGGTACACGCGCGTGCCCTTCTCGAGCTCCGCGACCTTCTCGGCGCTCAGCGTGAAGCGCGTGCGGTAGTCGCCCGTGGGGTTGTCGTCGGGAACATTCGGGGCATCGACGGGGAACGGGAACTGCACGTTCTGGTACGCGGGGGCGCCGTACGTACCGAAGTCGCCGTACTCGCCGCCGCCGGTGAGAACCCAGTGCGAGGGAACGGTGATGTCATCCCAGCTCGAGTCGTCGAAGTCCACCGTCGGAGCTGAATCCCCCGCGCCTTCGGCGCTGCGCGAGTAGGAGAATTTCCATGTGCCCGCGAGGCTCATCGCTTCAGCGTTTGTGGTGAGGTGGCTGCGCGGCGAGATCCGCGCGCCCGAGCCGGGGGAGTAGGAGGTGATTTCGTGAAGTGTACTCATGGGGTCATCCTTGTCCGGTTGAGTGGGTGGTCTTAGCCCTTGGTCGAGCCCATCGTGAGACCCGAAACGAACTGACGCTGCAGCACGAAGAACAGGATCAAGATGGGCAGGGCCGCGATGATCGAGCCCGCCGAGAGCAGGTTGTAATCGGTGAAGAACGAGCCCTTGAGGTTATTCAGGGAGCTCGTGACGGGGAACTTATCGCCCTTTTGCAACAACACCGTAGCCCAGAAGAATTCGTTGTAGATCCAGGCCGTTTGCAGCGTCGCGAGGGCGGCGAGCGGGGTGCGGCATAGCGGGATCGTCAGAGTCCAGAACTGCGACCACACCGAGGCGCCGTCCACGTCAGCCGCTTCGTAGATTTCCGCCGGAATGGCCTTCATGTAGTTCGCGAGCACGAACGTGCAAAAGCCAGTCTGGAACGCGGTGTTCACGATGATGACGCCGAGGTGCGTGTCGAGGAGCGAGCCCGAGGCCGAGAGGAACTCGGGGATCGGTATCCACATGAACATGCGGTAGACCGGCACGAGAAGCGATTGCGGCGGAAGAAGGTTCGCGGCCACGAAGAACGCGAGCATCGCGAGGTTGAACTTGAACGAGAAGCGCGCGAGAACGAACGCCATGCATGAACTCAGCGCGAGTGTGAACACGACCGCGAAGAACGTGATGATGAGCGAGTTGAGGAACGACTGGGTGAAACCGCCCTGCTCCCACGCGTTCACGAAGTTGTCGAGAGTGAAGCCGCCGAAGCTGAAGTAGCCGTGCTGGCTCGTGTAGCCGTAGTCGCGGAATGAGTTGAACAGCGCCCACAGGAGTGGGAACAGCCACGCCAGAGCGACGATGAACAGGAAGACGTTGAGAAACGCCCTCGAGACGGTGAGGTTCTTGTTCTTCGGGGTCATGTCAGTTCTCTCCCTTGAGCATGATGCGCAGCTGAATCACGATGAAGATCGAGCTCATGATGAGCATGATGGTGGCGAGCGCACTACCGAAGCCGATGCGGCTGGCCTCGCCCACGACGTTCGAGGTCACGAGGGTCGAGATGAGCTCGAGGCCGTTGCGACCCTTGTTGATGATCCACACGATGTCGAACGCGCGAAGACCCTCGATGAACGTGATGACGAGCAGGAGGATGTTCACGGGCCGCAGCACCGGGAAGATGATCTGGAAGAACGTGCGAGTGGGGCTCGCGCCATCGAGGGCGGCTGCCTCCTTGAGGGCTGGATCCACGCCCTTGAGGCCCGCTAAGTAGAGCAGCATGATGTAGCCGACGTGACGCCAACCGTTCGCGATGATCGCCGCGTACAGGTTAATGTTCGGGTCGCCATACCAGTCGATCTGCGTGCCGAGGATGGCGTTAATGAAACCCTGGTCGCGGCTGTACATGAGCTGCCAGATGAAGCCGATGAGCGCGGCCGAAAGGACGACCGGTAGATAAAGGGAAGTCTGGTAGAACTTCGTGAGCTTCAGTTCTTTATCGAGCAGCACCGCGAGGAACATCCCGAGCGGAGTAAAGATGAAGAACAGCACGAGAAGCCACACGACGTTGTGCCACAGCGCCGGCCAGAACGGCGGGTAGATCGTGAACATGTCGATGTAGTTCTGGATGCCAACGAAATGAATGTCGCCGAGGCCGCCGATGCCGTCCCAGTTGCTGAAGGACAGGATCACGGTGCACAGGGCGGGAATCCACACGAAAACGCCGACGATCACGAGCGGGATGGCACTCATCGCGATCACGGTGAATTTGTCCCAGCCGTGCAGCTTGGCTAGCGGTCCGATCTTTTTGGACACGACTCGCTCCTTGGATTGGGGTCGAAAATAGGGGTCAGGACTCGGCAGGGAAGATGGACTTCTTCTGCTTCTCGATATCGCGCAGGATCGAGTCGATCGAGTCGGGGTTCTTCAGGAAGTTCTGCAGCGACTGACTGATGACCGTCGAGGCGAAGTCGGGGCGTGTATCGCGGTCGAGGAACTGCGATATCGCGCTCGCGTTGGTGATGAGCTCGACGGCTTTCTTCTGGAGCTTCGAGTAGTTGCTCTGATCCTGGTCGGTGCGCGGCGAGATCACGGAAGGGTCGGCATCGAGCTTGTACTGGATGGCGTCGGCCGTCGCGAGGTAGGTGAGGAGCTCCTTCGCCTTCTTTTCGTTGTGGGGCTTTGCCGCCATCATCCAGCCGTCGATCGGGGCTTCGACGACGTCCGCGCCGATCGACGGATCGAACTCCGGGAACGTGAAGAAGTCGAGATCCTCGGGGTCGTCGCTGTCGGCCCACTGCTGGTCGATGAACATGCCCATCGTGTACATCGCGGTTTCTTCCTTGAGCATCGACTGCGCGGCTTCCTGCCACGTGCGCCCGAGAGGATCAGCCTGCTGGTAGGGGAGGAGTTCGCGCCACGCCGCGAAGATGTTCTTGACCTCGTCACTTTCCCACGATTCCTGGCCTGCCATGAGCGAGACGTGGAAGTCATAGCCGTTGACGCGCAGGTCGAGCATGTCGAATGTGCCCATCGCTTCCCAGCCGTCCTTATCGCTGAACGCGATCGGGGTGAGCCCCGCGGCCTTGATGTCCTCGTTGAGGGCAAGCCACTCATCGAACGTGGTTGGTTCGCTCCAGCCGTGTTTCTCGAACACACTCGGCTTATAGAACACGGCCCACGGGTAGTAGTTCCACGGGATGAACACGAGCCGGCCGTCGTCGGCGGAGGAGGCGACCTTCATCGACTCGGGCATGCCGTCGATGTTTTCCCACACGTCGCTCAGGTCGCTCACGAGGCCGCGCTCCGCGAAAAAGCGAGCGCGGTAGCCAGCGAACCACGTAAACACGTCGTCGGGATTGCCCTGGAGGTAGTTGTTGATGCTTTCCTTAAAGGTCTCGTGGTCGACCGTGTTGATCTCGACCTTGCCGCCCTTCCACGACTCGAGCATGTCCAGCACGGCCTTTTTCGGGATTGCGTCGCTCTGGTGGGATCCGACGGTGACCGTGTTCGGGTCGTTGTTGGCGCCGCAGCCGGCGAGCAGGGCGAGCGCACTCACGCCGGCTCCCGCGCCAAGGACGGCGCGACGGCTCGCGGTGGCCTCGCGGATCGCGCGGACCGACGCCGGGATCTCGTGGATCCAACTGTCGTTCATGAGGTTCTCCTTTGAATCTTTCGTGCGTGGAAGCTTTAGGTCGTTTCGCGCACCACGAGGGTCGTGGGAAGCGTGAGCGACTGGATTGGTTGGCGTTCGCCGAGGGCGTTGAGGAGGCGTGCGCCGCTCGCGCCGACCTCGAAAATCGGTTGTGCGATGGTCGTGAGCCCGGGGGTCGTCTCGGCCGCGAAGGCGTGATCGTCGAAGCCCACGACCTTGACATCTGCGGGGATTTTGCGGCCTGCCTCGCGGAGCACGGCGAGAGCGCCGAGGGCCTGGCGGTCGGAACCGCACAGGATGCCGTCGAGGTCGGGGTGCTTCGCGAGGAGTTCACGCGTAGCCGAAGTTCCGCCGCCCGTCGAATAGGGCGCGTGGATGATCTCGAGCGGGGCTGTGCCGAGTCCCGAGAGTTGCCCCTCGACGCGATCGTGGGCGCCCTGCGCCGTGTCGGGTCCCGCGATGATTGCGATGCGGCGGGCACCTTGTTCGCGCAAGTGGCGCGCGCCGAGCTCGCCGCCGTGGTGGTCATCGATCGTGACTGTCCACGTGTTCTCGCGCCCCTCGACGAGGGGGCCGAGCACGATCGTGGGGATCGCGGTGCTCATGGCTTCAAGCAGTGGATCGTCGATATGAGGCGAGAGCACGAGTGCGCCGTCAACCCGGTTCGGGGCAAGCTGACGCATTGTGCGTTCGCGCTCCTCGTCGGTGGTGGCGAAGAGCAGGTTGAGGGCAATGTCGCCGCCCACGAGTGCGGAGTTGATGCCCTGGAGCATCCGCCCGAAGGTGGGGTCCTCGAACAACTCGCCGTAGGGCTCAGTGAGGATCGCCGCGTACACGTTGCTTTTGCCCGAGGCGAGGGAGCGCGCGTGCGCGTTGGCGCGATACCCGGTTTCAGCGATGGCCTTTTCCACTTTGGCGCGCGCTTCGGGGGAGGAGATCTGACCGTTGAGCACGCGTGAGACCGTGCTGCGGGACACGCCTGCGGCACGGGCAACGTCGTTAATTGTGGCCACGCGTGTCCTCCTCTTCGCTGAGTGGCGCGCACCCATGCGTTGCGGAGTTTTGCGCGCCTCGCAGCGGAAGAACTACGTGACGCACACCCGGTGGGAGCGCTCCCATTACTGTAGCGTGCGCCACTACGGGGCTGTCAATGTCGAACCAAATCGATTCGCTCGTTGAGTGACCCAAAGGGGTTAAGTTGCCGATGAGTCTGCGAAATATGAGAGAAGTCGGTGCGCCGAGTGTCGCCATGAGGGATAATGCTGTTATGTCGTCAGGTTGGCCGTGGTTGCGCCTGCTGGCGCCTGGGGGCATGCGACTAGGTTGAAAATGTGTGTGGAAGGTGCGGAAATGGCGGTGCGAAAGGAAACCAAGGTGGGTCAGGTCGACCTACCTCTGGAGGCGTTGGATGGGGATATGCCGGACGATAAGTTGGGCGTGCGTGACTACTACCGAGGACTCGCTAACTTCATCATGCGGTGTGAGACGCCAATGACAATCGCTATTCAGGGCGATTGGGGTAGCGGCAAAACGAGCGCAATGAACTACATCAAGGAAGATCTGCGCAATAGCAAGAGCAAAAGTGTTGCGGTAATCGAATTTAATGCATGGCAGTATTCGCAGTTCGACCTGGGTGATGCACTCACCTTCTCGTTGATGCACGAGATTGCTGCTCCCATGGCAGCAAAAACTCGAAAAGCCGAAGAGTTCCTGCGGACCGTGGGTAAGTTCGGTAGATGGGTGGCTGCAACGGGAGTTTCGCAGGCTGGGTCAGCTCTAGGATTGTCGGCTGCATCGGGGCGCATTGTAGATGCTTTAGATTCGATAGGTACCGACGGTAATGAGACCAACGCCGTTGCGCGTCTCAAAAATCTACGCGCCAAATTTGATGAGACAGTGCAGGACTATTGTGCGCAAGCCGGCTGCTCCCAAGTTGCTATTTTTATAGATGACCTGGATCGTATTAATGCGCAACGAGCTATCGAGGTATTGGAAAGTCTGAAACTCTTTCTTGATGTCCGGCGATGCGTTTTTGTCCTCGCGATCGATTTCGAGGTGGTACGCCAGGGGGTAGAAGCAAAGTACTCGATGGCAGGCGGTTCAGCACTCTCGAAAGATCATGCTCGAGCATACTTTGACAAAATCATCCAAGTGCCGTTCCGTATGCCTGTAGCTAGCTACCGCATCGAGTCGATGATCGAAGAAGCTGTTGGGGTTTCTCGTGAGAATGAGATGAAGGAGTATGTGGCCCTTGCGCGTGATTCCGTTGGGTCGAATCCTCGATCCATTAGGCGCCTAATGAACACTCACTCCCTTCTTCAGATTATTCACGAAGCGCGACCAGACCATTCTGACCAAGCGGCGTTAATTCGAAGTAAGCAAGTTTTTGCGCTCCTGTGTGCACAATCTGCATTCTATGAGTTCTATGATGAACTCATCAGGGTTTACCAACGAGAAGATAACGATGCCCTTGATGCCTACTTCGAAGCAGTTGCTGATGCGACATCAGAGCAATCAGGTCTTCGCATGATGTCCGTGGAGGACAGAATTCGATTGGCGCGTTTTTCTCAGCGTTTTAAAAATATTCTTGAAGGGTTTGAGGGTGAGGCTGCTGCGGATATTCTGGGAGCAGCTCTGCAGGTCACCAACATCACCCGTACGGGCGGTTCGGAAGTAGCTGACGAGACGCAAGATGGTTCGGAGCTGATTGATTCGGAAGCGGTGTTAGCGTTCGCCCAGCGAAGCACTTCAGTAGAGGCCAGTGAAGCATTTGAACTGATACGCCGGGAGCTGCAACAGCACGCTGCTGGTCAGGGGAAGCCATTCTCCGCGGTTGCTTTGACGGAGTCTGTAACGCATGCCATCAATTTTTACGTCCAGGATGCTGAAGATGTTCTTGCAACATCTGCTCGTGGCCGGAGGCGGTTTGCGAGTGTTCGCTGTTCCAAACGCAAGGGTATTTCCATTGATTTTGGACGATCGACACCGAGTGACTGTGATCCAGGGAAGAGTTACAGTCGGGAATGGAACGGTTTCGTCGAATTATTGGCGTCTGCAGAATCCTCGCAAGATAATAAGTTGGCGCATCTTCGCGTCTCGGGCAACGCCTATCCGCTATCGTTTGTGGAAATTAAGAGTGTTGAAGTCGCACGGGCTGTCGTCGATCCACTTAAGAAAGCGTTCGACATCTACGTAGAACAAACTGGAGTGTGAAGCGGGAGTCTTTCCTACTTCGACTGCATTGCTTGATTACGCACAGTGTGGATCGTAATTATTGTGCTTGACAGGGGGTGAGGCTTAATGGAGCCTCGCCCCTTTCTCGTTGTCGTCGCTGACCGTTCGTGACCGCGTTCGTGACCATCGCCCACACGACTGCGAGCGGGATACCCACCACGCCTACGAGCGCCGCGACGATTCCCACGATCCGCATCCGCATAAAGACGGCGCTGCTCGGCTCAGCTTCTCGCTGGCGCCGATAGAACCGGCCGTTGAGTGCTCGCCACAGGCCGCGTGGTGCAATCGCCGCCCACAGGCACACGAGAATGTAAGCGCCAAGGAAAACAGACGCGAGGATCATGGACGCCGGTGACACGTGCCCTACCCTTTCCCCGCAGCCTGAAGGTAGAAGCCAAGTATGATGAGCGTTCCAATGATGACGGCGACGTCGCCCACTCGCCAGAGCACGAGGCGCGCGTCGCTCGGTTCGTTCGCCTCGCGTTCCTTGCACTGCCAAGCCTCGGTAATCTCCCACATCTGGTACGGGAAAAAGGTCGCTCCGATGCCCATAATGAAGAGCACAATAGAGAGCAAAGCGATAAACATCTCTGGCCCCCTGAGGTCGCGGGCGTGATCTACAGTTCACCCTAAAACGCTCCGCTGAGAGCAAGTCGCTCGAACCTCATCGAGCCGTCGGCTCGGCTCGCTAGGATGGGCGAGAATGCCGCGTGGGCAAGCGTCGGAACCCCCGAGCTTACGCTGGCAGGGATGGGGTGGCCGGCTGAGCCGGCCTGGAGTCCGACGTCTGCTGGAACCATCGTTGCGAAAGGATGAGCGTGAACACCGACCACATCAAGCACAGCGTGCAGGCCATCAACTGGAACCGCATCCAAGATCCCAAAGACCAGGAAGTGTGGGATCGCCTCACGGGTAACTTCTGGCTCCCCGAAAAGGTGCCGCTCTCGAACGACATTCAGAGCTGGTCGAAGCTCAACGAGCAGGAGCAGGAACTCGTGATGCGCGTGTTCACCGGGCTCACGCTGCTCGATACGGTGCAGGGAACCGTCGGCGCCATCTCCCTCATTCCCGACGCCGTGACCCCCCACGAAGAAGCCGTGTACACGAACATTGCCTTCATGGAATCCGTGCACGCGAAGAGCTACTCGCAGATCTTTTCCACGCTCTCCAACACGAAGCAGATCGACGAGGCGTTCCGCTGGAGTGAGCACAACGATGCGCTCCAGAAGAAAGCCAAGATCGTTCTCGAGTACTACACCGGTGATGATCCGGAAAAGCGCAAGGTCGCCTCGACTCTCCTCGAGAGCTTCCTGTTCTACTCGGGCTTCTACCTGCCCATGTACTACTCGAGCCGCGGCGAACTCACGAACACCGCCGACATCATCCGCCTCATCATCCGCGACGAGGCCGTGCACGGCTACTACATCGGCTACAAGTACCAGAAGGCCGTGGAGCAGCAGTCGGCCGAGCGCCAGGCAGAGCTCAAGGATTACACGATGAGCCTGCTCATGGACCTCTACGACAACGAAGAGGAATACACCGAAGATCTCTACGACCCGGTCGGCTGGACCGAGGACGTCAAGATGTTCCTGCGCTACAACGCCAACAAGGCGCTCATGAACCTCGGCTACGAGGCACTGTTCCCGCAGGAATCGACCGAGGTGAACCCCGCGATCCTCGCGTCTCTTTCACCGAATGCCGATGAAAACCACGACTTCTTCTCGGGCTCCGGCTCGAGCTACGTCATGGGCAAGGCCGTGGAAACGGAAGACGACGACTGGGACTTCTGATGTGAGTGGTCCTTCGCGACCGCAAGGAGAAGAGGGCGGCACGTTCTTGGACGTGCCGCTCTCTTTGCGCGAAGTGGGGTGTTCACGAGAGTGCAGTGGGTGCGCCTCAGCAAACCTGCACTATGTGTTCGGTAAAAGGCGGCGAAAATTCAGGTGACGTGCAGTTTCGCGGAAGGGACTCCCAGGTAAGATTAATGGTGGTTGACAACTTTTCAACCGCCGGGCACCGTTAGCTAACCCAGGTTCGCCAACAGCGCCCGGGATCCCTGTGAGCCTGGTTCACTCGAGAAGAAAGTAGTCACTCCATGTCTCTTATTTGGGCAATCATTTCGTGGATTATCATCGGCGGCCTCATCGGCCTCATCGCTCGCGCAGTTATGCCGGGCAAGCAGTCGATGGGCCTGGGGATGACCATCATCCTCGGTGTCATCGGTGCGATTGTCGGTGGCCTCATCGGTGGTCTCTTCGGCGACAGCGGCTGGAGCTCGCTCCTCGACAACCCGTGGTCGCTGTGGACGATCCTCCTTTCGGTGATCGGTGCGCTCGTGGTCATGTTCGTGTACGGGCTGCTCACGAAGTCCGACAACTGATCGTGACGCATCAATAAGAACAAGCGCATAGTGCAATCGCCCGCCCCCGAAACCGGGGCGGGCGATTTTCATGCCGGGGGGGTCGATGGTCGCGGCGGTGATTGTTTTGTTCCAGCGCCACATAGTGCGCGGCTTCGCCACGATGGGCATGGGCGGTCAATAGACTGGGGGTACGGTGGGGCGTCGGGCTTGCCCGGTGCCCCCGACTTGAGCATCAATGAGGAGCACCATGAGTCACGAAACGATGTCCCAGCAGTCAACGGCCGCCGATGGTTCGGCTGATCGCCGCCTCGATCCGCGGCTTGCCGCGAAGGCGCGTGAGCTTGCCGCGCAGGGCACGGTGCTTCTTCGCAATGATGGCGTGCTGCCGCTTGCGCCCGAGAGCCGCGTTGCACTGTTTGGTCGTACGGCGAAGGACTGGCTGGCCGTCGGCTATGGCTCGGGCGGTGATGTGAACCCGCCGTACATCTCGAACCTCACGGATGCACTTCGCGAATCGGGCGCCGTGAAGGTTGATGAGGAGCTCGCCGAGGCCTACGATCGCTTCAGCGAGGAGCAGCCTGCGGATCCGGGCACGGTGTGGGGCAAGTGGCCCACGCACTATCCGGAGCTCGAGCTCGCGAATGAGCAGATTAGTGCCGCCGCTGAGCGCAACGACGTGGCGATCATTGTGATCGGCCGCGCGGCGGGGGAAGATCGCGATGCTGAGCTCGCGCCCGGCTCCTATTTCCTCACCGAGCAGGAAGAATCGTTGCTCGCGCGCGTCACGGAGGCGTTCGAGCGCACGGTTGTGGTGGTCGATGCGGGTAACGTCATGGACCTTTCATGGGCCGAGCACCACAGTATTTCCGCGCTCCTTATTGCATGGGCTGGCGGCATGGAATCCGGCAACGCTCTTGCCAACGTGCTCACCGGAAAGGCGGAACCGGGTGGCCGCCTCACCGCGTCGATCGCGCGCCGCTACGAGGATGCTCCGAGCGCTCGCAACTTCGGCGATCCGGATGTCACGAACTACGCGGAGGACGTGTTCGTGGGCTACCGCTACTACGAAACGTTCGCGCCGGGCGCCGCCCAATTCCACTTCGGGGAGGGTCTCGGCTACACGTCGTTCTCGCTCAGCCTCGGGAATTTTGGGTCCGACGCTACCCGCGCCCACCTCGATGTCACGGCGAAGAATACGGGCGAGCGCGAGGGCAGCACGGTTGTGCAGGCCTACCTTGAAACCCCCGATGGGAAGCTTTCCCAGCCCGCGCGCCGTCTCGCGGCCTTCGCCCGCACGGGCACCGTTGCTGCGGGCGAGAACGCCACGGTGCGCCTCGAGGTGGACCTCCGCGACTTTGCCTCCTACGACGATTCCGGCGCGACCGGCCACCGCAGCGCCTACATGCTCGAGCCCGGAACCTACCGCCTCCACGTTGGTCAGAGCGTGAAGGACACCGACGTTGCCGGTGAGGTTGAGGTCGGCGAACTTATCGTCGTGAAGCAGCTCGAAGAAGCCTCGTCGATCCAGAAGGGCTGCGGGTTTGACCGTATGGTTCTGAACCGCGGCGACGATGGCCGGGCAACCGTCGGATGGGAAAAAGCTCCCGAGGAACAGCGTGACCTGGCCCGCCGCATTCGTGAGCGGCTGCCCGAGGCGCTCCCCGAGCCGGAAGCCGGCAGCACACCCTCGTTTGAGGAGGTGCGCGCCAAAAAGGTGAGCCTCGAGGATTTCGTGGCAACCGTCGGAACTGAGGATCTCATTGCCCTCACTTACGGCGATACCACCATGGATAGCCCGCTCGGTGCGCGCGGCAACGCGGGAGCGCTCGGCGGTGTGACCGAGTCTCTGCGCGAACGTGGCGTGGCGCCTGCGATTACGACTGATGGTCCCTCTGGACTGCGTGTTTCCGCGTTCGCCTCGCTCCTACCGTGCGGCACCGCTCTTGCCTCCACATGGAACCCCGAGGGGGTGCGCGAGCTTGCCGAGCTTCACGCGGAGGAGATGCTCGCCAAGGGCTCCGACATCCTGCTCAGCCCCGGCATGAACATCCAGCGCGACCCGCTGTGTGGCCGAAACTTCGAGTATTTTTCGGAGGATCCGCTGCTCACGGGCCTCATGGGTGCCGCGATCGTGAACGGCGTGCAGTCCAAGGGCGTGGCGGCGTGCCCGAAGCACTGCACGGCGAACAACCAGGAGCACAACCGCATCTTCTCCGATTCGCGCGTGAGTGAGCGTGCCCTGCGCGAGATCTACCTGCGCGGTTTCCAGATCATGATCGAGAAATCGCGGCCGCGAACCATCATGACCTCGTACAACAAGATCAACGGGGTATGGGGCCACTACAGCTACGACCTTGTTGCGACGATTCTGCGCGGCGAGTTCGGCTTCGACGGCCTCGTGATGACCGACTGGTGGATGCGCATGGTCGAGGATCCGAACTTCCCAGCGCTTCGCGATAGCGCCTACCGCGTGCGCGGCGGCATCGACGTGCTCATGCCCGGCGGCAAGGAGCACGGCGGCAATACGTGCGACACGGGGGTGCGGGATTCGCTCGGGTTCGACGCTGGCCTCACCCTCGGCGAGCTTCAGCGCACGGCGCTGCACGTGCTGCGGTTCATCCTCGAGGCCAACCCGCAGGGCCATGCGACGAGCGCCGAAAAGGGTCGCCGCAACCTGATGTAGGCGCCGGGGCGTCACTCTTCATGAAAATTCTGGGGCTGCAGCGCCTATTTCGGGGCTGCACGCTCTAGTTTTTCATGAACTGGCACGGCATAGGCGCGATCGGCGCACGGCGTCGGCGCATCCCACCCGGCCTCGGTGTGCTGGGCCTGTTTTGTTGCCGTCGCAGTGCATTTGACAGCACATCCCACATTGGGATTCGTCTTGGTAGGCTGAAGGCATGACGGTGCAAATATCCTTGCGTCTTCCCGACGACCTTGTGAAGTTCCTAGACCAAAGCGTGTCTGCAGGGGCTGCCGGAAGCCGAGCGGATCTCGTGAGCCTCGCTCTCGAAAGGGAGAAGAGGCGGCAAGCCGCACTTGCTGATGCCGCAATCTTGAGTGCCGGAGGTCCAGAGGACGATCTCGACTCTCTCGTGGAGTGGACCTCAGACCACGCCTCATTTGAGGGCTGACGTGCGTGAAATCTGCCTTGCAAAGCTCGACAAGACTCGACCTGTTGTCGTGCTGACACGCGAGGCTGCCCGCAGTGCGATGACCAAGGTGACAGTTGCACCCATTACTTCGACGGTCAAAGGGCTCTCGAGCGAAGTTGAGCTCGGCGAGCGTAACGGGCTCGACCACCATTGTGCCGCTTCCCTCGACAACACGGTCACGATTCCTGCCTCACTTCTCGGCCGCGCGATTGGCTTCCTTCAGCCCGATCAGGAGCATGCGTTAGCGAATGCCGCGATCATGGCTTTCGATCTAGATGCGGGGCCGCTCGAGAGCTAAACAGAGGCGCCGGTGGCACACTCCTTGCGTCACTCTCGATGAAAATTCTGGGGCTGCAGCGCCTTGAGGAGGCCGTAAGCGCCAGATTCTTTATAGAGAGAGACGCTTGTCGGCGCTAAGGGAGAACATTTGCGACGGTCTCCCGCTCAAGCAGAGAAACATCGAGTGGGGCGTCGGGGGAGGAGCCCTTACGTGCTTCAGAGCCGTTGATTGCGCTAAGGAGTCGTGAAACTGCAATCTTTGCCTTGTGCTCAACGTTCTGGCCGATGGTCGTGAGCGCCGGCGTTGCCGTGAGTGAAATGTCGAAGCCGTCGAAGCCCACGACTGAAAGATCGCGCGGGACCGCAACACCTACACGGGCGAGGCCGCTCATGAGACCGACGGCGAGATCGTCAGCTGAGCAAAATACTGCCGACGGGCGCGGATCCAGTGCAGCGAACTTAGGGGCGAGTTCGATGCCCGTATGCGCATTGGTATCGGAAACTTCGAGAGGGATACCCGGCTTGGTGAGGCCGTGATCGAGGTAGGCGTCAGCGAAGCCACGGAAACGCTCGTCTACCACGCCCTTGTGGCCACGAATCGGCCCCAAAAAGCACACGTGATCGCGGTGCCCGTGAGCGATGAGGTGTTCAGCTGCGAGGCGTCCACCGCCATAGTCATCAGTGCGAACGGAGAGGACTCCTGGGCGTTCAATGTAGCTATCGACAAAGAGCAGCGGGATGTCATCGCCCGCGTGCAGGGCTTCAAGTTCGTGGGCAAGGGTATTGAGAACGATGCCGCCATCGACTCGCCATGACCTCAAGCTCGCGATAGTGGTGCCGATGTCGCTCGCGGCGATCAGCATCGCGCTATATCCATGCTCTTGGAGCTCAGCGGTGATGTGCCCGACCATCCGCGAATCGTGTGCGCCACGCAGAATGGGCCCGTTTCCGGCGACCACAATGGCGACGATACGGGAGTGTTTTGCGGAAAGCGCCCGAGCTGAGGCGTTCACGACGTACCCGGTTTCGGCGACGGCGTCGAGGACTCGCCGCGCTGTTTTTTCGGAAACTTTCCCGGACTTTCCGGTGAGGACGTTCGAGACGGTCATGGTGCTCACGCCGGCCTTAGCGGCGACGTCCGCGAGCGTGACAGACATGGGGGCCTTTCGTAGAGCAACTGGATGATTGTACGGGACTAAACGCCTTGACATCCTCCTGTGGCGTACGTAACCTTACAGAAGAGTTTAGCGCTAAACCATACGGGTTGAGCGCGACGAGTTTTCAGCAAGGATGGTGAACTCTAATGTTCAATCGCCGAACATTCATTTCCGGCACCGCGCTCGCCACCACGACGCTTGTGGCTCTCTCGGCGTGTGGCTCCAAGGGCCCTGAGACGTTGACGGAAACCCCGAGTGGGCACCCCGTTCAAGGCGAAACCCTCAAATACGATCCGAACCACCTTGTGAACGACGGCGAGCCGATCACGCTCGAGTGGTGGCTGTGGGACGGCGACACGATCTTCCAGAAGTTCGTTGATGAATACACGGCGATTCACAAGAACGTCGAGATCAAGATTGTGAAGCAGCCGTGGGAGGACTACTGGACGAAGCTTCCGCTTTCACTCAAGGACGGCGACAAGCCGGCAATCTTCAACATTCACAACAGCTACCACTCGAACATCTTCCCGTACCTCGAGCCGTACGACATTCCGGCCGAAGAACTTGCAGCCGACTACACCGGCGCGGAAGCGCACGTGATTGACGGCAAGATCTACTACGTTGACTTCGGCATGATGACCGGCGTGATCTACTACAACACCGATCACTGGAAGGAAGCGGGCCTTACGGATGCCGATATTCCTGAGACGTGGGATGAGCTTCGTGAGGTAGCCAAGAAGCTCGTCAAGAAGAACGGCGACACGATCGAACGCGCAGGCTTCAACTTCAACAGCCAGTTCAACGCGTTTAGCCCTGGCTTGCCCTACCAGCGCGGTCAGAACCTCTTCGCCGACGACCAGAAGACTCCGACAGTCGCGAGTGATGCGATGATGGAGCTCATCGAACTCTTCACCTCGTTCTACGACGTGGATGGTGTGGGCTCGAAGGACTTCGGCACGAGCTCAGGTGAATCGTTTGGCCAGCAGCAGTCGTCCATGATCTATTCCTGGACTCACCACGGCGGCCTTATGGCGGCGGATTTCCCGGACGTCAATTACGACACCTTCCGCACCCCTGTGCACGTTTCGGGCGAAACTCCGTATGCCTTTGACCGCTACAACGGCGAATCGACCCTTGGCATCAACAAGGCGGCGGATGAGAAGACCAAGGCCGTTGCCCAGGACTTCCTGAAGTTCTACCTGACCTCGAAGGAAGCACTGAAGGCCGTGTGCCTCAACTACCACGTGTTCCCGAGCTATAAGCCGCTTGCTGAGGATCCGGAAATTCTCGATGATCCGCAGCTGAGCTCGCTTGCGGATGGCATCGACCGTTACATCTGGCCAGGTGCCATGCCTGCCACGATCGAGGAGAACCTCAAGACGATGTGGGAGGACGTTCTGTACAACGGCGCCGATCCCGCAACCGCCATGGGCGCGGCACAAGAGGCGATCGAGAAGGACCTCGCGAACAGCGACTTCGAGGCCGTCGAAAACCTGTACGCGCACTACCAGCCTTCTAAGTAGCCACAACACGAACCTCGGGAGGTGCCCGGAGCGCCCGGGCACCTCCCTCTTGATCCCTTGAGGTAACACATGAGCACGCCAACTCTGACAGCGAAAAAGAAGGCGCGCGCGATCAGCTATAAAGGCGAGCGCGGAGTGCGAAACTCCGTCGTGATTGCGCTCATCGTCTTCAACCTGCTGCTCCTCGTGATCCCCGTGGGGATCGCTTTCGTGGGGAGCTTCCATAATTGGAACCCGCTCAACGGAACGTTTGATCCGGTTGAGCTCGAAAATTACAAGCGAATGTTCCAGGATCCTCGCCTTGGAACATCCATTGTGAACACTCTGATTTTCTCCGCGGTCGCGATCACCGCCCGAGTGATCCTCGGGCTTGCGCTTGCAATTGCGATCTTCACAAAGGTCACGCGCTTCAAGACTTTCTTCCGTGCGCTGTTCTACATGCCCACGGTGACGCCACTTGTGGCAGTCGCGTATGTCTGGAAGATCATGTACGACCCGCAGGTGGGTGCGATCAATACGTTCTTCGGCCTTGACATCAACTGGCTGTTTGACACGAAGTTCGCGCTTCCCGCGATCATGTTGATGACGATCTGGAAAGACTTCGGTTACGCGGTGATCCTCTTCCTCGCTGGGCTCTATTCGCTGCCAGAGGACGTCATGGAAGCGGCGGCCGTGGACGGTGCGAGCCCGTGGAAACGGTTCTGGCATGTGACGCTGCCGCTCCTACGCCCCATGACGATCTTCGTCATCATCACCTCGCTGATCGCCTATCTGCAGGCGTTCATCCAGGTCATGGTGCTCACGAAGGGCGGCCCCGGAACCTCGACATACATCCTCTCGTACCTCATCTATGACGAGGCGTTCGTGAAGTACAACTTCGGCTATGCCTCGACCATCGCCTTCGGGCTTCTCGTGGTGACCGCATCACTCACCGCTCTATCCTTTGCCGTTTCGGGCATGAAGCTGAAGCCGCGCCGTCGCCAATCAACACCTGATGCCCCGGTCGCGCCGCTCACGGAGGAGGCTCCCCATGCGTAAGTTCAACGTCATTTTGCTCCACGTGGGCCTGATCGTTGTAGGCATCATTACGGTGTTCCCGTTCGTGTGGATGCTGCTCAGCGCGTTCAAACCGAACAGTGAGATTCGCGCGCTCGATCAAACCTTGATTCCGCGTGAATGGACGTTCGAGAACTTCCTGAACATCCAGGACAAGTTCGATTTCATGCAGTTGTTCGCGAACTCCGTGATCCTTTCAGTGGTGATTACCGCGATCTGTATCTACACCAGCTGTATCGCTGGATTCGTCCTTGGAAAGTATTCGTTCCGCGGCCGTGGCGTGCTGTTCGGCTTCATCCTCTCCACGATGATGATTCCGTGGGCGGTGACGATCATTCCGCGCTACACGATGTTCTCTGCCGCGCAACTCAAGGGGTCGTGGCTTTCGATCGTCATCCCGGCGCTCTTCAGCGGGTTTGGCATTTTCATGATGAAACAGTCGATGGATTCGATCCCTGACTCGGTTCTTGAAGCGGCCAGAATTGACGGTGCTTCTGAGCTGTACGTTTTTCACCGGATCGTGCTGCCCATGAGCGGGAACTCGATTAGTGCCTTCGCGATCTTCCAGTTCCTGTGGGTGTGGGAAGACTACCTGTGGCCCTACCTGATGATCGATGACGATAAGCTCCAGGTCCTCGCTGTAGGGTTGACGACGTTCAACGGGCGCTATGCGACCGATTTTGGTGGCCTGTTTGCCGCCACGACCTTGTCGATTCTTCCTGTTCTTACCGTCTACCTCATTTTCCAACGCCGCTTTATTGCTGGCGCCGCGAGTGCGGCCGTGAAGGGATGATTTTCCGTGCAGAAGTTTTCTCAAGAATTGCCCGCTGAACTCGTTGGCGAGCATTTCCGGATCACGCCGGTCACGCCGCGCGTGGTGCGCCTCGAGTATTCGCCGAGTGGCGCGTTCGAGGATCGCCCGTCGACTTTCGCGATCAATCGTGACGTGGTGCTTGATCCTTCCGAGTACACGATCGGTGAATACCAGGGCCGCCTCACGGTCGAGACGGAGAATTTTTACCTCGAATACGATCGCGGCCCGTTTTCGGCGAATGGCCTGAAGGTCGAGGTCAAGGGCGGAGTTTCGGCGTATCACTCGGTGTGGCGCTACGGGCAGGATCTATCACTGCCGGCGGATCGCCAGCTCGCCCTGAACGGGGAGACCCAGCGCGCCCTCGATGGGAACCTCGGTGGCGCAGCCCGCACGCTCGATGTTGCCGACGGCAAGATCCCGCTTGAGCCGGGCGTGAACTCTGCGGTGGGGTATGCGGAGATCGACGATTCGAACTCGATGGTGTTTGATTCCGACGGCCGCCTGCGCGCCCGCGCCGCCGAGGACGGCAGCATCGACCTCTTCGTCTTCGCTGCGGGCCGCGACCACGTGGCCGCCGTGAAGGACTATTTCGAGATTAGTGGCCCTCAGCCGATCGTGCCGAAGTTTGCGCTTGGCAACTGGTGGTCGCGCTACCACCGCTATAGCGAGGAGAGCTACCTCGAGCTCATGGATGCGTTCCGCGCGGAGGATATTCCGTTCTCGGTGTCGGTGATCGACATGGATTGGCACCTCACCGACGTGGACCCGAAGTACGGTTCGGGATGGACCGGGTACACGTGGAATCGTGACCTGTTCCCGGATCCGGAGCGGTTCCTCGAAGAGCTGCATAAGCGCGGCCTTCGCGTGACCCTCAACATTCACCCGGCCGATGGTGTGCGCGCATTCGAGGATGCGTATGAGGCGATGTGCGAGGCGCTCGGCAAGCCCGCCGATGGCACCGCGATCCCGTTCGACGTGAACAACGACGAGTTCATGGACGCCTATTTCGATGTGCTGCACAAGCGCCTCGAGGATGAGGGCACGGACTTTTGGTGGATCGACTGGCAGTCGGGCCCGTATTCGAGCGTCGAGGGCGTGGACCCGCTGTGGGTGCTCAATCACGAACACTTCACGCGCAGCGAGCGCTCGATCGAGCGCCCGCTCACGTTCTCGCGTTTCGCAGGCCCCGGATCCCACCGTTACCCCGTGGGTTTTTCGGGCGATGCAATCGTGACGTGGGAGTCGCTCGCGTTCCAGCCGGGTTTCACGGCGGCCGCGGCGAACATCGGCTACGGCTGGTGGAGCCACGACATTGGCGGGCACATGGAGGGCTTTCGCGATAACGAGCTCGCGACTCGCTGGGTGCAGTTCGGTGTGTTCTCGCCGATCAACCGCCTGCATTCGTCGAACTCGCCGTTCGCCGTGAAGGAGCCATGGAACTTCCCGGCCCCGCACGGCGAGATCCAGGCGGCACACCTACGCCTGCGCCACCGACTCGTGCCGTACCTGCACTCGATGAATTACCGCGCGCACCACGAAGGCCGCTCGATCGTGGAGCCCGTGTATTTCGAGGCGCCGCAATACCCCGCGTATCGCAACGATCAGGGGTACCTGTTCGGCTCCGAACTTCTCGTGGCCCCCATTACGCGCCCCGCCGCGAAGGATGTGGGCCGCGGCAGCGTTGAGCCGATCCTTCCCGGTGGTATGTGGTTCGATCTGTTCACCGAGCAGCGCTACGGCAGCCCTGATTCGGGAGCGTTCACGCAGGAAATGTTCCGTCCGCTCGGCTCGATCCCCGTGCTCGTGCGCGCCGGCGGTATCCTTCCGCTCACGCCTGCGAACGCCGTCCCCGAAAAAATCGAGGACAACCCCGAGGTTCTCGAGCTCATCGTTGCCGCGGGTGGCGACGGCGAATTCACGCTCCACGAGGAGTGGAAGGCGGGCGAGGATCTCGTGTGGAGCCACGTGCGCGTGGCCGTGCAAGCGTCGGACAACACCCTCACCCTCACCATCCCCGCCGACACTCCCGAGGTGGCGCGCGAGGCGCTCGAGCGGCGCGAGTGGCGTATTCGCTTGCTCGGGCATGACCCGGCCGAGTTCGGGGATCTGAAGGCGAGCGGTTCCGACGCTACCTTCGCCCCCGGCGCTGAGAAACTCGCTGATGAGCTGCGCGTTCATAAGCTCAGCCCGGCTGATCGGCCCGCGCCGCACGCCTCGACGATCACCGTCACCGGCCTCAAGGTCGGCGAGGAGGCAACGCTCACGAGCGCCGGATTTGGCACTGTTCTCGATGACACCGAGAAGGGCCGCGCAGTGCGCTACGCGCGCCTGCGTTCCCTCGTGAACGACGCCGAGATTGGCTTCACGCTCAAGCAGGCCATCGCCGGTGTTGCCGCGAAGCGCCCCGAATCGCTCATGCGTGAGATTTCGGCGTTTGGCAAGGTGCCGTCGGGCCACCTGCCGAAGACGTTTGACTACGAGCAGGCGAGCCCCTCGCTCATCGCAGCCGTCGCGGAGATCTGGGGCTAACACCACCGGTTCGCTCCGCTCCGGGAACGTATCGAGCCCTCCCTTCGCGTCGCCACGAGGCGGCGCGGGGGAGGGCTCTTACGTGCCGTGAAACCGGTTTCGGCGACTCTAGTTACAGAGAACTCTGAAGGCCGTGCGCGCGATAAAGCGCGAGCAGCTCGGGGAGCACCACCGCGGGATCCGGGTCGGGGCCAACGAGGCGGGAGCCTTCGGGGGTGAGGTTCGCGGTGAACCTCATTTGGGGCGTGCCCCATTTGTAGTACACGGGGACCTTGACGTCCTCGCCGCGTGACGTGTGCGCGACGAGGGTGCGAAGGCGTTTGCCGATGAGCTGGCCCGGCTCCAAAGAGTTGATCTCGCTCCAGGGGAGGAACTTTCCCGTGCCCGGCAAAGACCGCATGAGAATCCCTTCTCTCGTGGCCCACACCCCTTGCTTGGTGAAGAGCAAAAATCCGAAGATGAAAAACACGATGAAGCCGGCGAACACGACCGCTTGAACGGCACGCTCAGCACCAGAAGCGTCGTCTGGAAAGAGATTGATCATCACGAGTGCCACCGCAAAAAGTACGGCGAAAAGCACGCATGCGCCGCCATAGATCCACCGGAAGAAACGTGCGGGGCCAGAGGAGAGCAGAACGTCGCCGCGCTCTTTCTTGGGTGGGATTGGCCAGCGTGATGCCATGGCTACTCCTTCGTGGCGGGTGGACCTGATTCAAGTATGGCAGGCGGCCGGTGCGGCGTGACGCTGTTGTAGGGGAATCGGTGCGCGAGCCGGGCTATGCCCCGAGCCGCCCCTGGCGATGCAGGTCAAGCAACCTAGGCAGCACCACGGCGGGGTTTACGTCGGGGCCCACGTAGCGGGCACCTTCGGGCGTGAGTTTCGAGGAGAGAAAGTTCTTCTTTTTGTCGGTTCGATAGAGAACGGGCACCATGTGGCTGGCACCGTCAACCGTTTGTGCATTGAGGGAGCGCAATTCCCTACCGTCGTGCACGCCGGGTGCAAACGACACGATTGCCTCCCACGGGAGGAACTTTGTGCGACCGGGGATGTAGCGCACGAGCACGCCTCGACGTGTGGCCTTCACGCCGAACCATAGGCACCACATGAACCCCATAAAGAGGCCAAGGGCAAGGCCTCCGAGCAACACTGCCCCGATGATGAGCATAGTGAGCGTGGCTTTTCCAGGGTTGATCAGAAGCGCCACAGCTAACCCGCCAAGAAAGACCGCGCAAAGGGCCATGGGGACGGTGTAGGTGCAATGAAAGACCATGCTCGATCCGCTCGCGAGCAGAACCTCGCCGCGCTCTTTCTTGGGTGGGGCTGGCCAGCGACGTGCCATGGGATGCTCCTTCGTGGCGGGTGGCGTCGGGGTCAAGTATGCACGGCAAAATCGAAATTCCCCGTTCGTGCCACAATAGTTTCGCCCCCTTCGCATTCCCTCGAGGAAGGACCCCCGTGAGCGCGACCCCAATTGACGCCACGTTTAATGTGAGCGGCGTTGCCGCGGTGAGTCCGCCGGGTTCGCTCGTGCGTGTGCGCGATTGTGTTGGGGCGGATATAGCGCAACGCGCCGTCGGGGGAAACCTTCGTGGAAGGGCCGACGTTAGCAGCACCTTTCAATCTAGCCATGTGATGAGGGAGATCAAATAGATGACGAAACAACGACTCCAACTCACCTGGTACAACAAGGACAAAGCCCTCATCCCCACCGAAACCGGCAAGTACGGCTACACGTGGGTCGACCCATCCGACCCCCGCTACTGCGAGACCCACACCCTCGTCACGGACGAGTACGTCCGCGGGGAGCAGTCTCCTAAGACCGACGATTTCACCTACTCCGAGCGAGCCGATCTCGAGCCGCAAGACGACAACCTGTTGATCCTTGGCGAGTCCGGTGACGTGTTGGAAGCATTGACTCGCGTTCCAGAGCTCGCCGAGAAGTACGTTGGCAAGGTCAAGCTGATTTACATTGACCCGCCCTTCAACACCGCGCAAACCTTCGCCAACTACGAGGACAACCTCGAGCACTCCGTGTGGCTCACCATGATGCGCGACCGGCTGCTGCCCCTTAGGAGACTGCTAGCCGATGATGGTTCCATCTGGGTTCACCTCGATGATGTTGAAGTCCACCGGATGCGCGTCTTACTTGACGAAGTGTTTCGGGCGGAGAACTTTCTTGCCGAGGTCGTGTGGCAGAAAGCTGACTCGCCACGAGGCGACGCGAAGCACTTCTCATCCGACCACGACGTGATCCTCGTGTACGGGAAAACCCGATCGCCACTGATCAAGCGGATGCCCCGCACCGAAGCGGACAACGCGCGTTTCAGCAACCCTGATGGCGACCCCCGTGGCGACTGGTTCTCTGACAACCGGTCCGCCCCGGCAAATATCGGGAATCGGAAACAACACCCCAGTACTTTCGGGATCGAGCATCCCATTACCGGGGAAATGCTGTACCCGGCCCTAGGTGGGTGCTGGCGTTTCGGTGTCGCTCGGCTCTTGCCCTCACTTCGAGAATTCGCCGACTACGAGCCCGTCGCTCCTGATCTTGAGCTTCGGTTGCAGCGAACGAACCTCGATCGGGTACAACTTCGCGAAGATGTCCTTGATCTGAGGATCAGGGGCGGGTTCTCTTTTGCGAGTGCTGATTCGGCGCGTTCCCGGATCGATCAGGGCGCATGGCCGGAGTTCTTTGTCACTGAGACCGGACTGGGGCGGAAGGCATATCCGCCAACATATGGACAGCCGCCTCGGACATGGTGGGCCAATACCGAGGTTGGACATAATCGGCAGGCGAAGTCAGAGTTGAAGGCACTATCCCCAGGTACTTCTCCGTTCTCCACTCCGAAGCCGGAGCGCCTTCTCGAGCGAATAATCCATATCGGCTCAAATCCGGGCGACGTCGTGCTTGATGTGTTTGCTGGGTCGGGAACGACAGCGGCAGTGGCGCAAAAGATGGGGCGGCGTTGGGTGACGTGTGAGTTGGTTGAGGACACATTCGACCGGTTCACCCGATCGCGCCTGGAGAAGGTCGTCAACGACGAAGATGCGGGTGGGATCACTCGGACTAAGGGTGAACATGTTCCGGCTGATGATGCGGAGTTGCCGGACGGCGTCTCTCCTGATGATGCTGCGAAGTTTACGTCGGTGTTGAACAAGCTAATAGTGGATGATCCGGAGGCGAAGAAGGATCCCCGGGTGAAGGCGCTCAAGGCTGCAGCGAAAACGAAGTACACCAAGGAAGTTGTGAACTGGCGCGGCGGTGGCGGTTTCCACGTCGCCCACGTGTCGCCAGCGTGCTTTGACTACGATCCAGCACTGGATCGAGTCATGCTGACTCCGGAGGCAACTGGTGAGGTGCTTGTCTCGTCCGTAGCCGCGAACCTGGGTTTCTCATTGCTGCACCCCGACGATGACATGGTGTTTGACGGGCGGCGAGGCAACTCCCTGCTGAAGGTCGTCGAAGGCGTCGCGACCATTGAAGAGGTCGATCGGCTGGTGGAGCAGATCCAGCCAGGTGAAACGATCGTGCTGGCGGCAACCGTAGTACTGGACGGGGTGCGAGAGCATGTGCGTCGCGCTTGCAAGGGGTCACGGGTGGTAGCGATCCCGGACGATATTTTCCGCTACTCGCAAGGTGGTGAACTCTGATGGCCAAGCGTTTGAGCATCAGCTTCGATTCGGACTTGTTGGAGGCGATTAGCTCCGATTTTGATCTGCGAGCCCCCAACAAGGAAGCACTCCATCAACTCGTCTCCACCCTCGATGGTGACTACGATCCGCAGGTCCAGCAGGTACTCAACCTCGCGACAGGTGTGGGCAAGACCTACCTGATGGCTGCCTTCGTAGAGTACTTGCGCCGCCAAGCTGTGGGCAACGTTGTGATCGTGACTCCGGGCAAGACCGTGCAAGGGAAGACGGTGCAGAACTTCACGCCCGGCTCACCGCGCTACATCACCGGTTCGGTGATGCCACCGGAAGTGGTGACGCCACAGGACTACTCGGCATGGATCTCACGCCAGAACGGCCCGGCGCAGCTTACCTATGGGCGGGAAACCCCGACGTTGGCATTCATCTTCAACATTCAGCAGTTGATCGCCCCAAAGTCCGATGAGGGCGACACCCACGGCGCTACGCAAGATTCGATCCGTCGTAAGCCGCGTCGTTTTGATGAGAACGCCGGGGTGCTGTTCGACTACCTCAAGGGCTTGGACGATCTGGTGGTGATCGCCGATGAGTCCCACCTGTATGGCTCGAGCGCGAAGGCGTTCAACGCGGCGCTCCGAGAGCTGGACCCGGCAGCGGCCATTGGTCTTACGGCGTCAGTGGATAAGAAGACCGATCACGTGATCTACGAGTATCCGCTGTATCGCGCAATTCAAGACAAATTCGTGAAGGCTCCAGTGCTGGCGTTTCGTAAGGGTGGCTACGGGACCGACACGGCCTCCGAAGAGCAGCAGCTACGAGACGCGTTGCGGTTGCGGGAGAACAAACAGGCGTACTACGACTCTTTTGCTGCAACCAATAGCCGTACCCGCGTGAACGCCGTGTTGTTCGTGGTCTGCTCTGACGTCGATCACGCGACCCAGGTAGCCGAGCTGCTCCGCACTCCCGAGTTCTTCGGTCGAGATTCCGCGGTACTGCAAGTGGACTCCAAACACGAGGACGATGCGACGCAGAAGCTACTCGAGCGCCTCGACCAACCTGACTCACCCGTGCTCGCCGTCGTGAGCGTGAATAAGCTCAAGGAAGGCTGGGACGTCAAGAACATCGCAGTCGTCGTGACACTGCGCGCGATGGCTTCCGAGGTCCTGACTCAGCAGACAATGGGCCGTGGTCTTCGTTTGCCGTTTGGGAAGTATACCGGGATTGGGCAGATTGATCAGCTCGACATCATCGCCCACCAGTCCTTCACCGAACTGCTCGCAGCCGAAAACGTGCTCCAGCAGTTTGGTCTTGAGGAAGCCGCCAAAGGCGCAGACAAGAGGCAGGTGGAAACCGCAATTCGCGCCGCTGCAGAGCAGACTTCCACTGTCACAGGCTCCATTGCGACTCCTGTGACATCAAGCGAACAAGCCTCCGCCATACGGCCAGGCCTTGACAGCGGCGAACCGCCACTAGGGTCGCCAACTGATCAAGACGGCGCTTCAGGTGCTCCTACCTTGGCCGCGGTCGGCGTCCGCGCGATCGATGGTGAGCTTCCAACAGAGAGTTCCGCGTCAGCATCTGAAATCGTGATCGCGAAGCGTAACCCAGCTTTCTCGGATGTCGAGTACGCCTTCCCCATCAGCGTGATCGAGGTTCAGCCACCACTCATTGACATGGCCGAGATCGATGACTTTGAACTGGAGAAAGCAGCCCGCAAGGTCACCTCAACCGGTGACGTGCTGTTCCGCAAGGAGATCATCGCGGCCCTGGGTAAGAAGCTCCGAACGGAAGACCGCGAAAGCGCAGAGGTCGACTCAGTTCACGTAGACGATGCCGATGCGAAGGACACCCTGGTGCGGCTTGTGATGAACATGAACCTAGTGCCCAAAACAGGTAAAACGGCACGCTACGTCGAGAATTTTCTCGTGCCGAAGTTCATGTCAAAAGTCACCTTCACAGGTTGGACCGTGAAGTCATTGGACTCCGCACAAAACCAACTTCAACAGCTCATTCAGGGGTACGTACACCAGGTTCTGCGGTCTACTCGTGAGGAGTCCAAGGTCTATCCAAAGATGATGCGGATCGAGGACCGCAGCCTGGCGAACGGAGAAACAATCCACGATCAGGTTGAGGGCCGCGCCGACTTCGTGCCGCGCCGCACCTATGGCGGCTGGTTCAAGTCCCTGATGGAGTCTGAATCATTCGACTCATACAGCGGGGAGTACGTGTTGGCGAAGCTTTTGAACACCTCGCCAAGCATCGTGTGGTGGCATCGCCTGCACCGACACGCTGATGCATTCGTCTACTACAACGCGAAGGACCGCTACTTCCCGGACTTCGTTGCCCTCGACACCAATGGTGTCCACTGGATCATCGAGGGTAAATCCGAGAAGGGGCGAGAA
The DNA here is from genome assembly GCA_001403775.1 of Dermabacter indicis. Taxonomy (GTDB): domain Bacteria; phylum Actinomycetota; class Actinomycetes; order Actinomycetales; family Dermabacteraceae; genus Dermabacter; species Dermabacter indicis. The sequence continues at coordinate 26,144 of CYUG01000017.1, read as the reverse complement.
GACGCGGTCGTGCAAGCAAAGCGCAAGGCTGCGGAATCGCTCGTGCGTCGATTAATTGCCGAGGATGCCTTCGAAGGCCAGCGATGGGGGTATCTCATCGCGTATGAAGATGACATTGCCGAATCCGACTCGTGGGACGACCTCAAGACTCGGAGCCAGCCTGTGAGTAACGCTTAGTAGCGGGCGGGGCGCGTGAGCTGCGCCCCGCGAACTTGGAGGCACGGCGCGGGGCCGCTATGCTGTTGTAGTTCGAGTAACAGGGGCCTTTAGCTCAGTTGGCAGAGCATCGGACTTTTAATCCGCGGGTCGCGGGTTCGATCCCCGCAGGGCCCACTCGACGAAGGAACGGGCGGCTCGGTCAGTGTGAACGGGTCGCCCGTTTTCTGTGCCGGCAGGGGCGCGCTCTGCCGGGGTTGGCGCCGAATCGTGGAAGACAACGAAGTTGCTCAGGCCCGGCGTGAATGCTCCGCGTAGTCCTCGAGAGCGTCGATGATGGCCGTGCAGTGCCACACGCGGCCTCGCTTGCGTCCCGTGCGTTCAACGAGGATGCCATGGTCAGTGAGTGCCGTGATCGCACGCTGTGCAACGGAGGTGTTGACGCCGAGTTCCTCGCGCACGAAGGCGGTGTTCACCACGGGCTGGCCCACAAGAACCTGAACAAGGCGGTAGGCATACGAGTGGCGCCGAACTCCCGCGTTGCGAAGCGTGTCCTCTGCTTCGCGGGTGATGCGGCTGAGACGGTCGGCGAGCTTGCGCCCGTCGTGTGCTGATACGAGCGCGGCATCGGCAAAACATTCGATGATGGAGGCAGCGTTTCCTTCGCGATAGGCGGTCAGCGCATCGAAGTAGCGCTTCGTGTTGCGCAAAAGGCCGCCGGAAATGGGCACAGTCGTGGAGGTCACGAGCCCGTGGTGAGCGAGCATCGCGTGCACGAGTGCCCTGCCTACGCGCCCGTTACCGTCAATGAAAGGATGGATCGTTTCGAACTGGGCGTGAGCGATGGCGGCCTGGAGGAGGACCGGCATATCCGTGCGTCGCGCGAACATGAAGAGGTCCTTGAGCGCCCCGGGTACATCGCTGGCGTGCGGGGCAACGTGCGCGGCGCCCACGGGGGAGAAGCTCGAACTGCCCACCCACACGAGGCTCTCGCGTAGGCGTCCACCGTCGGGCAAGAGTGCGGCATTCATCTCGAGGAGAGCATCAACGTCGAGGCTCTCGGCGAGTGAGAGCGCTGCCTCCATGCTGCGAACGTTTCCGAGCACGAGCGAGGCATGAGAACTCGTGTTTTCGTTTAGTACGGCGAGAGCGAGCTGTCGTGCACCAACGGTGAGATTTTCAATCTGTGAGCTCGAGGCGCTTTCGCTTCGTAAAAGGATGCTCGACATCGGGCCAAGCGGTTGGCCAAGAGATCCGAAGGTTGCGGAGCTGTGCTCGTCGAAACTCGCGAGTGCGTTCTCGGCATCGGCAATATGAGCAGCGAGGCCGGAGGGCAAATCGAGTGTCAGCGTGGAAATGCGTGCTGGACTCGTGACGAAGTATGTTCCAGTGCCGCGCTCACGGGCGCGACGCGAGGTCACGCCGTGGGGGACCTCCCATCTTTCGGGACGGCGCTCAACCGGAGGCACAGGCACAAAACTGCTCACAACGACCACCCTTACGATCAGTTTCTTTGAAAAGTGATCGTAACATCAGTCGATGTTGCCACTTTCTGCGGACACGGCGAGGCCCAGCAGATTCGCGTAAAGGGTTGCATCCCGCGAAGTATTTTTTTATTGTTACCTAGACCACACGTAGTGACGACTGAGAGGGAGCCTCAATGATTAATTACGACCACCTCCGCGACAACGAGGACTTCATGCGCGTGCTCTCGGCCATCCGGGAGCACTGCCTCGCCGGGGAGGAAGAGATCGCCGAAAGAGAAGACATGGATTACGGAGTTGTTCGCGAGCAATACCATCTGGCCCAGGCGATCGTTGCCGAGGAAATCGATCACGGCATCGTCCACGACCCGTACGGCGCGAGTGTCGCCCAGGGGTTCATGGCCTGGCTGCGCACCGAGTACCCCCAGGGAGCATGGGCTCAGAAGGAGGAGTAGCGTGCGCTGACGCTGCCCCTGACGCTACGCAATATGATGACCGTGAGTGGTGTCGGGTCTGGATGGGGACGGTCGCTAGTGGCGAATGTGCATTTATTCGTGGACGAAAGCAAAGCGCGTGGCTATAGATTTGCGCTCACTGCGGTAGATCCCCAGAATCTGAACGCAGAGCGGTCCTTATTGCGGAGTCTTCTGCTCAAGGGGCAATCTCATCTTCACTTTACGAAGGAGAGCGACGGGCAGAGACGGAAAATTCTCGATGCGCTCGCGCGGGATTCAACCGCACGCACCACGATCCTCACGGCTCCGGATGGAATGAAGGATAAAGCGGCGCGCCTACGATGCCTGCAAGGCTCAGCAGAGCTATCTATCGAAATGAGGGCCGCTCGCCTCGTGTTTGAAGAGGATGCGTCGACCCTGCAAGCGGATCGCCAAGCGCTTTACCGGCTTCTGCGCGGCGCGGACATTGAATACCGCTTTGAAAAGAAGCGCCAAGAGCCGTTGCTGTGGATTTCCGACGCCATTGCCTGGTGCTTCGCGGCGAAGGGGGGATGGAAAAAACGCGCGGAGCCGCTCGTAGCCGAGGCAAGAATGCTTTAAAGCGCGAAGCCCGGCTCACCCACCGTCCGGAAGGCTGCCGAGCTCACTTCGCAGTGCTATTGCACTGCGCTTGACTCAAATGTAACTCAGCGAGTCTCAATGATCAAGAGGGCACCCGCCCGGAATGAGTAGCGTGCGCGGCTTCGATGTGCGCGCCAGGGCGGGTGTACCTTTATCACTGCAGCCAGCGGCGATGTCGCCTGCAACGCCCCGCCCATCACCCCGCGCGACCCACGTAAAGGAGCCCCGCCGTGCCGCTCGTTGACTCCTTCCTCGTGCGAGACGGTCGCGCGGTGGCCCCGATTGCGCACCGGGATCGCATGCGCGAGTCGGCGCACGAGTTATGGGGCCTCGAGGTGGGCCCGTGCGCGATCGACGACGCCGTCACGGCGCTCTATGACAAGGTCGCGCGCACACTCGGCGGAGAGGCCGGCCTGTTCTTCCCGAAGCTCACCCTCGAGCAGGTTGGCGGCGAGCTCCGCTCCGATGTCAACCCGCGACCCATCACTGAGTCGCGCCTGGAGACCACCGCGCACCTGATCGCCTACCCCGGCAGCGACGAGCGCACCCATCCGCGCCTCAAGGGCCCCGACTTCGCCTGGCAGGAGCGGGTGCGCGCGTGGGCACTCGAGCGCGGGGCGAGCGACGCCCTTTTGCGGGCACGAACGCCGGGCGAGCGCAGTGCCAGGGGGTCCGACGGTACCCACGCACACGGAGACCGGAACACCCCTTCCGCACCGGGCAGCGCCAAAATTTCCGACGGCACCCCGCACCCCCTCGCCCCTCAGACCCACTACAGCGAAACCGCCTTCGGGAGCGTCGCCCTGTGGTCGAACGGCGTGCTCGTCACGAGCAGCGAAGCCGACCGACTACCGAGCATCACCGAACGCCTGATCGTTCAGATCGCGCGCGAGCGCGGCCACGAAACCCTCGCGGCACCCCTCACAAAAAAGCGCCTTCTCGAGGCCGATGCTGTGTGGCTTCTCAGTTCACTGCACGGCGTGCGCGAGGCAACCGTCGGACTCACGGACCTCCCCGCCCCGAACATTGCCGAGACTTACGCCCCACCCCGCGGACCTTTCGCCCCCGCCGCGCGGGACTTCCAGGCCGCGCTGTGGGAGCGCGCCGAACCTCTGAGGGAGCTTTGTGCATGAGCGTGCTGATCGTTGATAACCACGACTCGTTCACGTTCAACATCGCGCACCTCGTTGCCGAAGCCTCGGGCGACATGCCGCAGGTGGCGCTCGCGAGCGGGCCGCGGCCGAGCCTCGACGGCGTGAGCCACGTGATCATCGGCCCGGGACCCGGAACGCCGCACAATCCCGGTGACCTCGGCTTCTCCCTCGAGGTGTACCGCGAAGCGCTCGAGCGAGACATCCCCGTGCTCGGTATTTGCTTGGGCCTGCAGCTCATGGCGGTCGCTCACGGTGGCCGCGTGGGCAGCGCGCCCACGCCCATGCACGGCCTCGAGGATGCGCTGCGCTTCACGGACGCTGCCGCGAACGATCCCGTGTTTGCGCGCCTGCCGCGCGCACTGCGCATCGTGCGCTACCACTCGCTCGCGATCGAGAAATGCCCGCGTAAACTGGAGGTACTCGGCACCACGCCCGACGGCGTGATCCAGGCCGCGCGCGTGCGTGGGCGCCGCGCGTGGGGCGTGCAATTCCACCCCGAATCGATCCGCACCGAAGGCGGCCTTGACCTCATACGTGCCTTCCTCAACGTGCGAGGCGGGGCCGACGATTGCCCGGTAAGAATCGAGGCAGAGCCTTCTCGGGTGAACCCCGCCGGCAGCGCCGATCAGGCTCCCGCGAGCCACACGCTTCTGCTTGGCCACGAGGTGGCGTTGGAGAACATTTTCATCGAGGCCGAGGCGCTCTACCGTGATTTTGTCGCCCCGCTTCCGCGTGCCGTGTGGCTCGATTCGGCAAGCGAGGATCACCGCTCCCGCTTCTCGATCATGGGCGCATGCGACGGGCCGGGGTCGCACATCTTCGAGTATCGAGTTCCGGATGTGGCGCGCGTCGAGGGCGTTCCCGCGATGGGCGGCTTCTTCGACGAGCTGCGCGGAAAGCTGCGTGCGGTGCGCCTCGACGATGAAGGGCACAGAGCGGCCGAGCGTCTCGGGGGCTTCGCGCTTGGATACGCGGGTTGCCTCGGCTACGGGCTTGGTGCGGAAACGCTCGGGCTCGCGCGCGAATCACACGATGGCATGGAAAGCGATGCCCACCTGGTGTTCCTCACGCGCGCCCTCGTGATCGACCACGAGCGCCGCACCGTGAGGGCGGTCGCGCTCGCGGAGCTTCACGGCGGCGCGGAAACCCCCGGCACCGTGGGGGAGCAGCGCGCGTGGCTCGTCGAAGCAGAGAAGAACATGAGCGGTGTTCTCGAGGCGGTCCGGGGCGCGCGTCACGAACGTGGCATCGAGGGGCCGCAAGCCGGCGTCGGAACCGAGGCCACCCCCGAGTACCGACACGCTCCGGCTCACTACGCGACGTTGATCGAGCGTTGCCAAGAGCTCATCGACGCAGGTGAAAGCTACGAGCTGTGCCTTACGAATGAGGCGCGCGTGGCGGGGGAGCGCGACGTGCTTGACGTGTATGCGCGGCTCAGGCGCGTGGCCCGCGTGCCCTACGGGGCGCTGCTGGACTGCGGGAAATGGAGCGTCGCGAGTGCGTCACCCGAGAGGTTTCTCGAGGTGAGTGCTCAGGGAGAGGTCGAGTCGCGCCCCATCAAGGGAACGGCGCCGCGCTCGGCCGACCCGGACGAGGATGAAAAACTCCGGGCGGAACTCGCGGGAAGCCGAAAGGACCGAGCCGAGAATCTCATGATCGTGGACCTCGTGCGCCACGACCTTTCGCGCGTGTGCGAGGCGGGCAGCGTGAGGGTGCCGCGGATCTACCAGGTGGAATCCTTCCCCACGGTGCACCAAATGATCTCGACTATCACGGGGAGGCTCGCGCCCGGCCGCACCGCCATCGACGCGATCGAAGCGGCTTTCCCCGGCGGCTCCATGACGGGCGCACCGAAACTCCGCACGGTGCAGCTTCTGCGCGAACTGGAGGGCGGGCCGCGCGGCATCTATTCAGGAGCACTCGGGTGGATTTCTCCGAACGGCGCGGCGTCGCTCAGCATCGTGATCCGCACGGCGGTGCTCGATGAAACGGGGGCGCGATTCGGCGTGGGCGGCGCGATCACGCGGCTCAGCAACACCGGTGCCGAGATCGAGGAGACCTTCACCAAGGCCCGCACCGTACTCACAGCCCTCGGATAGGGCGCACGGCCGGGGTTGTGCGTCACAGATGATGAAGAAAATGTGGGGTTCCCGGCCCGGGTTGGGCTGGGGCGGCCGGTTTTTTCATCGAGAGTGACGGTGTTGGGCGGCGCCCGGGCAAGGGGCGCGAAGAAGAGAAAAAGAAGGGGCGCGGCCGAAGCCGCGCCCCTTGCCAGGTGCAGTAGTGATGCGAGAGCAGCCTAGGCCCGAGCGGATCCTCGCGCGGCCTGCTCGGCGGAGGTCTCAACGGCTGCTTTGTGGGACTCAGACGCGTCGGTGCTCGTCTCAGCCTCGACCCCAGCTCCCGGGTTCGTCGCCGGCTCTTCGGCCGTAGCTTCAGCCTCATCGTCGTCGGTGACCTTGCCGCCCGAGAGGCGATCCACGATCGCGGCGATCGCGCCATCGCCCGTGACGTTCGTGGCGGTGCCGAACGAATCAAGCGCCACGTAGAGGGCCACCATGAGTCCCACTTGCGATTCGTTGAACGCGAGCTGCTCCGCGAGGAGCGCCGATGCGGTCACGATCGCGCCACCGGGCACACCGGGCGCAGCAATCATGGACACGCCGAGCATCGCCACGAAGCCGAGCAGGCTCGCAAAGCTGTAGTCGCCATTCGTGGTCCACAGGATCGCGAAGGCGAACAGAGTGATCTTCACGGTGGAGCCCGAAAGGTGGATCGTCGCGCACAGCGGGATCACGAAGTTGGCCACGGGCTTCGACACCCCGGCGTCTTCCGCGCAGCGGGTGGTCACGGGAATGGTCGCGGCGCTCGAGCTCGTGCCCAGCGCGGTGGCGTAGGCGGGGAGCATCTTGCCGAGCATGACAAACGGATTCTTTCCCTTGGCAACACCGGCCGCCGTGAATTGAAGAACGAGCATGATGGCCGTAAGCACGAAAGCGAGCACCACGATCGGGAGCATCTTCATGATGATGTCCCACACCTCTTTCTTCGCCGTCATATTTTCGAAAATGGCGAAAATGTAGAGCGGCAGAAGCGGCACGATGATCTTCGAAATCGTCGTGTTGACGATTGCGCGAAGCTCGAGGAAACCCTCGTGAATGGTGGTGGCACGAACAGCCACGATGCCAAGACCAAACACGAAGCTCGTGATGAGCGCCGTCATCACGCCAAAAACGGGATCCATGGCGATTTCGAAGAACGGCTCGAAGCTCGTTTTCGGCTCGGTGACCCCGCCAAGCTTCGTGCTTTCCCCGAGAAGCGTGGGGAACGTGAGGTACCCGGCGCCAATGGCGTAGGCACCGGCAACGAGCGTCGACATATACGCGAGTGCGGCGGTCACGCCGAGCCATTTGCCGGCGCCCCTTCCGAATTCGGAAATCGCGGGCGTAATCAGGCCGATAATGATGAGCGGAATGATAAAGCTCAAGAAATTACCGAAGAGCTTCGAGAACGTTGCCGCTCCGCGCGAAAACCATTCGGGGGCGACGAGCCCCACGAGAATGCCAAGCACGATCGCGATCACGATTTTCGCGAGCAGTGAATTGAGGACTTTTTTCATCAAGACTCCATTGTCAGCGTTGGGCGCGCGGTTCCACGGCCCTCAAGCACTATAGGCCCGCTCGGGACTTTTCGCACACCTACTGCTATTTCCATTGGTTTAAAATTCCGCGGGCACGTCGGCGTAGGTGTATCCGACGGTTGCCGCGCTCACGGCGCCGCTCGAGAGCTCGGCGGCGGCCCGCTCCAGGTCAGGGGCAGTTTCCACGCGGTGCACGAAGCGAAGGGTAAGGCCGCTCGCGGTGTAGTCGGCGCCCTCGACCCTCACGCCGCCGGTGCTTTCGGCCCACGCGCGAATCGATGCCTCGAATGTGCCCGCGAGTTCGTAGCCGACCTCGAGATCGGTGACCTGGCGAACGACTCTTTCGCGCACGAGCTTTTTCGACGAGGCCGCGTCGAGGGCGTCGGTCACGGCGTTGCCATAGGCGCGCACGAGGCCCCCCGCGCCGAGCTTCACCCCACCGAAGTAGCGGGTCACGACGGCGAGGATGTTCGTCATGTGCCGCCCGCGCAGCGCCTGCGCCATGGGCATGCCCGCCGTGGAGCTCGGTTCGCCGTCGTCGTTGGAGCGTTGAAGATGCACGGGCGTGCCGAGCGTGAGGGCGGTGCAGTGGTGGCGCGCATTGGGGTGCATGGCGCGGCGTTCGCGGATGATGGCGTCTGCATCTTCGACCGTTTCGACGGGCGCGAGGTAGGCGAGGAAGCGGGATTTCGTGATGACGAGTTCGTTCTCGATGGGGGCCGTGAGCAGGAACATTCGTTCGCTCGCTTCGGGCATGGTCTCGAGAATCTCGTGCATGAGGTCATTGTTTCACGGTGCTCGAAGAGCGCGAGTCGCGGCCCGTATCCTTGAAGGCATGAGCGCCCCAGAACACTTCGACATTGCCCTGATCGGTTCCGGCTCCGGCAATTCTTTCCCCGGCCCCGAGTTCGCGGAGAAATCGATCGTCTACATCGACCGCGGCGTGGGCCCCGAGCATGTTTTCGGCGGAACCTGCCTCAACCTCGGCTGCATCCCCACGAAGATGTTCGTGCACACCGCCGACATCGCCCAGAATGCTCGGCGCGAACACGCCGAGAGGTTCGGCGTCGATGCCACGCTCGGTGGCGTCGACTTCCCATCGGTACGCGAGAGAATCTTTGGCCGCATCGACCCGATCTCCCACGGCGGCGAAGAGTACCGCGAAACCCACCCGGACAACGCGAACCTGACGCTCATGCGCGGAACAGCGCGTTTTACCGCCCCGAAGCGCCTCAAAGTCGAGACGGTGGAAGGCACGCGCGAGATTACGGCCGACACGATTCTTCTCGCGGCCGGGTCGCGCCCCGCGATCCCGAACATTCCCGGGCTCCGCGATGCGCGGCCGCTCACGAGCGACACGATCATGCGGCTCGAGCAGCTCCCCGAGTCGATCGCGATTCTCGGCTCGGGCGTAATCGCCCTCGAGTTCGCGCATATCCTCGACGCTTTCGGCGTGGATGTGCACCTGATCGCCCGCTCGGGAACGCTGCTGCGCGCTTTCGATGAGGATGTCGCGCGCCGCATCACCGAGGTTGCCTCCGAGCGCTACACGGTGCACCTCAATACCTCGACTACCGAGGTGCGACGCACGAAAGACGGCATCGAGATTGACCTGCAACCGTCGGACCCCGAAAACCCCAGTGCACGCAGCACTCGCACCCTCACCGTTGCCGACATTCTCGTGGCGACCGGCCGCACCCCCAACAGCGACCTCCTAAACGCCGAGGCGGGCGGGATCGGCGTCGATAAAGCGGGGCGCGTCATGGTCGATGCCCACCAGCGGGCCCTCAGCCCGAACGGCGAAGTGCTCGAGGGGATCTACTCGATCGGCGACCTGAGTTCGCCCGCCCAGCTCAAGCACGTCGCGAACCACCAACTGAAAATCGCGCGGCACAACATCCTCAACCCCCACGACCTGCGCCGAAGCGACGACATGCCGATTCCCGCCGCCGTGTTCACCGCGCCGCACATCGCAACGGTGGGCATGACCGAGCGCGAGGCACAAGAGTGGGCGGGCACAACTGGGCACGAGATCCGAGTGGCGCGGCAGGAATTTGCCGACGTCGCCTACGGATGGGCGATGGAGCTTTCCGCGCCGGGTGACTTCGTGAAGATCATCGCCGATGCCGAATCCGGAAAAATCCTCGGCGCGCACATCATCGGCCCCGAGGCGGCGACGCTCATCCAGGTGCTCATTCAAGCGATGAGCTTCGGTCTTGACGCCCGGGAAGTCGCGACGAAGCAGTACTGGATTCACCCCGCGATGCCGGAAGTGCTTGAAAACGCCCTGCTGCAGCTCGTCTAGTCGAGCCGCACCAGGGAGCTTCGCAGGTCGGGGAGTTGGTGAGGAGCTTTCGCGCGAGGCGTTAGCCCATCGGATCCTCGTTGCCCGGCATACACGGCGCGAGCGGGTCCTGATTGACATCGGGAGCTGGCGTTGACGTCGCATCGTCAGTGCTCATCGAGCCGCTCGAGTCGCCGGATTCTTCCGAATCGTCGGGCGAGGTCGTGGGCTCCGCGGGAAGCGGCCTCAGGTTCGTGATACTCACGCTCGTGCCCGTACCGGCCTTGCCGCCAGGCTTGCCACTTACGGGAACCTCGCCGTAGCCCTCCATCGAATCCTTGATCGAGGCCTGCACCCATTCCTTGATGTACGGGTAATCGGGATTGCCCGAAGGCGTCACCGACGGGTTGATGGGGTACGACTTGAAGCCACCCTTTTGGATGCGCTGGGCGAGATCCACGAACGCCTCTACCTGAGTCCTTGGAATATCCGTTTCGATATTGCGCTCGGTCGCGCCAACGAGTTTCGGAATGTTGAGCGCGAGCGAGGACACGTTCGCCTCTTCCGCGACGGTGCGCACGATGCGCTGCTGGCGGCAATTGCGGTCGAAGTCGTTTGAGCCGTGGCGCGAGCGGGCGTACCACAGGGCGTGGAAACCATCGAGGTGCTGCCAGCCCTTCTTGACGTACCCCTCGACCTTCGAGGCGCCGCCGCCGATCGGGATGTCGCGCTCCACTTCAAGATCGACGCCGCCAATCGCATCGACGAGATCGGCAAAGCCCTGGAGGTTCACCATGGCGTAATAGTCGACCTCGAGGCCGAGCGTTTCCTCGACCGCCATTGTGGTCGCGGTCAGGCCAGGGTTGTCGTCGCCCGGGAACAGATCGGGCCGCACGCCCTCGGCCCACGACCACACCGCGTTGATGAGGTTTTGGTCCTTACCGAAGTAGGTGAAGCCGTCAGGGAATTCCTCTGCCGGAGCGGAATCCTCCGGGAAGCGCACGTACTGGAGATTGCGGGGAATGGAGAACAGCGCCGTGCGGCCCGTCTTCGTGTCGATCGAGGCGACCATGATCGTGTCGGGGCGCGTGCCCGTGCGGTCCGGGCCCGCATCCTGGCCGAGCAGCATGATGTTCACGCGCTCGCGGTTCGCCCACGGATCCTGGCCGGGTGCGAGCTTGTGGCCGTCGGAGCCGGCGAACACCTTCGAGTTGCCGAGCAGCGCCTGGGTGGCATAGAGGCTGTGCGCGGTGTAGATGCCGGGAAGTGCCACGATGAGGGCGAGCGTGTAGGCGAGGGCTCGCGAGGCAGTGCGGGCGGGGCCGCGCAGGGTTTCCCGCACGTTGTGCAGCTGGTTCGTGAAGAAGATCGTGGCGACCCACACGAGCGTGCCCACGACGACCGCCGCGAGCGCGGCGATGACGACTCCGCGGCGCGTGCCGTAGCGGAACACGAGCGTGGCGGGATCGCCGAACGCGAAGAGCGCGGCAGCGGCACCAACGATGAGGATGCCCACTGCCATGAGCGCAATGCCGAGCCCGCGCCACCGCGTGGGGATCAGCCCGAACCCGGGGAAAACACTGCCGCTCGCCGTCCATACAGACGCTCGCGCGAGCGAGCCTTCCTCGAGGCTCGTGCGCCTGCCGAGGCCAATGCTCGCGGGAGGACCGGTGGGAATCGAATCGTCATTCTCGCGCGCCGCAGCATTCTGATGATCGCGCGGGCGCAGGTTCGGAAGCGGCTCGGTGCGCATCACGCCATCGCCGAGCGGGGTGACGGCCGCACCGGCTTTGAGGCGGGCACCGGAACCGGTTTTCGCTTCGGTGGTGGGGGTTCCGACGACTGCCTCGGCCCTCGCTTCTCCCGGCTTCGGGAAGCGCGCAGCTTGCCTGCGGGAGAGGTCGAAACCGTGAGCGCTCTGCGACTCCTCGAGGCGCTTTTGGGCGTTTTTCTGTGCGATCGAATCGGCCCTCGTGGGCCTCACGTATCGGTGTCGACCCGCGCTGCGCTTCGGCAGCGTGGGTTCGGGCGATTCTGGCACGGTCATGGTGGTCAGTTTACGGTCGGATTTTTCCAGATCGCAGTTGCGGCGTGTGATTTGCGTGGAGATTCCGGAGAGTTTTGACGATCGCGAGCGTTTAGACTGGTGGCATGACGACTTTGGTTATTGGTGGCGCAGGTTACATTGGTTCGCACGTTGTGCATCTTCTTCAGGAGCGCGGCGAGTCCGTCGCGGTCGTCGACGATCTGTCGACGGGCTTCGAGAATCGCCTTGGCGGTGCCCCTTTGATTAAGCAGGACGTCACCGCCGACGGTGCCGTTGACGTTCTTGAGCGCGAGATGCGCGAGCGCGGCGTGAAGGCCGTGATCCACTTCGCGGCTCACAAGCAGGTCGGCGAATCCGTGGAAAAGCCCGAAATGTACTGGCACGACAACATTGGTGGCCTCGCCAACGTTCTTGACGCCGCCCAGCGCGCGGGAGTGCGCGACTTCGTGTTCAGCTCCTCCGCGGCCGTGTACGGCACGCCCGATGTTGACCTCGTTGACGAGAAGCTCGAGTGCCGCCCGATCAACCCCTACGGCGCGACCAAGTACGTGGGCGAGTGGATGCTTGCCGACGCGGAGCGCGCCCACGGCATGCGCACCGTCGCCCTGCGCTACTTCAACGTGGCGGGCGCGGGCGCACCCGAACTCGCCGACGCGCTCGTGATGAACCTCGTGCCGATCGTTCTCGACGCGCTCGAATCCGGCAAGACCCCGAAGGTGTTCGGCAACGACTACAACACCCCCGACGGCACGTGCATCCGCGACTACGTGCACGTTGAGGACCTCGCCGACGCGCACATCGCTGCGCTTGGCTACCTCGAGAACGAGGAGCGCGAGCACCGTGTGTTCAACGTGGGCACCGGAAAGGGCTCGAGCGTTCTCGAAGTGATCGACGCGATCGCTCGCGCCAAGGGCATCGAGATCGAACCCGAGATGGCACCTCGACGCGCAGGCGATCCTGCTCGGCTCGTGTGTTCGACCGAGCGCATCGAGAAGGCACTTGGCTGGAAGAGTTCGAAGGACCTCGACGACATCGTGCGTTCGGCCGTGGAAGCGGAAAGCTGCCACTGATCTGGGCCTGATCGGCCCGGCCTCTTGGCGGGGTTGAGCGGCGGGGTTGACGAGCCAGGCTGCTCGCCCGAGTTCCCACCTCACTCGACACGCGGGGGTTTCATGAACACCGGAGCCATGAACACTGGAGCCATCAACACTGAAGGCGCCATCGCCCACTGGCTCGAACCGGGCCTGATTGCCTGGCCTGACTGGTGCGGCGATGCGCGCGCTGAAGGCACAGTTTTCGAACTATGGTCCTCACCGGCGGGAACGCTTGAGTGTTCCGAATCTGAAATCCGCGGCGGGGTGCTCGCCGCGCGGTTTGTCGCGGGGGAGGGGCCGCTGCCGGAACGTGTTCTGGAGTGCCGGCGGCACCTCGAGGCGTACGTTCCGCTGGTGCTGGCAGGCGTCGGACCGGGCGCCGAAGGCGCTGCTGATCCTGCTGCCCCTACTCATCCTGCTCTTTCGGCTGGTGGTGGCGCTGCCAGCTCGAGCAGCCGCCCCGGGGACGTCGATCTTTCCTCCCTCCTCACCGCCGAGCTCCTCCTCGCCGAGCGCGCTCCCTCCGGCGTGATCGCGCACGTGAGCGGCCTCCAGATTCCCGGCGTTCTCGATTCCCTCTATGAAGAAAAGTCTCGTGAACTGGGCCTTTCGCGCGGTGCACGCATTGATGAGGCTCGCGTGACGTTCAACGTGTGGGCACCCACGGCGCGCGCGGTGCGGCTCGTGCTCACGCCTGGGGAGGGCGAAGAACACGTGGAGATGGCACGGGAGTCCGACGGTTCCTGGAGTTCCTCGATTCCTTTGTCGAGCGGCGCTGCTTGCGGCCGTGAGGAGCGAGGCCGTGAGATCACGTACCTCTACGAGATCGACGTGTTCGTTCCCGCCGAAGGGCGATTCGTGACGAACCGCGTGACCGACCCCTACTCGCTCGCGCTCACGGTGGACTCGAAGGCGAGCGTCGTGGTGGACCTCGACTCAAAGGCGGCGCAACCGGAAGGCTGGGGAGCCGCGCCCACCCGCGGTCTCGAGCGGCCGTGCGCCCACGCCATCTATGAGCTGCACGTTCGCGACTTTTCCGCGAGCGATGAAACCGTACCCGAGGAACTGCGCGGAACCTATGCGGCCTTCGGTGTGGAGGGCTCGGCTGGTATGGCGCACCTGCGGCGCTTGGCCGAGGCCGGCCTGACGAGCGTGCACCTCCTCCCGATCTTCGACATTGCGTCCATTCCCGAGGACCGCGCGCGGCAAAAAGTTGCCGCCGTGCCGAACGCGGGCCGGAACTCCGCTGCGCAGCAGCGCGCGGTGAGCGCTGTGCGCGAATCCGACGCCTACAACTGGGGCTACGATCCGCTGCACTACATGGCGCCAGAAGGCTCGTACGCGCGCGAAGGCCACCAAGATGGCGCCGCACGCATCAAGGAATGCCGAGGAATGATTGAGGTCCTTCACGCCGCCGGTCTCGGCGTGATCCTCGACCAGGTGTACAACCACACGTTCGCGAACGGGCAAAACGAGCTGAGCATCCTCGACCGGGTCGTGCCCGGCTACTACCACCGCCTGAACGAGCGCGGCGAAGTCGAAGATTCAACCTGCACCTCGAACACCGCGACCGAACACTACTTCGCCGAGCGGCTCATGATCGACGCGATCCTCACGTGGGCGCGGCACTATCGGGTTGATGGCTTCCGCTTCGACCTCATGGGCCACCACGCACGCTCCACCATGGAGAAGGTGCGCGCTGAACTCGACGCGTTGACTCTCGAGAGCGACGGCGTGGATGGTGCGCGGATCTACCTCTACGGCGAAGGCTGGAATTTCGGCGAAGTCGCGAATAACGCGCGGTTCCAGCAGGCGACGCAGGGGCAGCTCGACGGCACCGGGATCGGCTGTTTCAACGATCGCGTGCGCGATGCCGTGCATGGCGGCAGCCCCTTCGATGAGAATAAACGCGCAGGCCAGGGCTTTGGAACCGGCTGTTACACCGACCCGAACGGCATCGGCGAGAGAGATAGTGATGTGCAGCGCGCCGAACTGCACCGCCAGACCGATCTCGTGAAGCTCGCGCTCGCGGGCAACCTTAAGGACTACCCGCTGCGCACGTGCAGCGGCGAGGTCGTGCGCGGTAGCGAGGTGCGTTACGGGGATGCCCCCGCGGGCTACGCGAGCGAACCCTCCGAAGCCGTGAACTACGTTGACGCCCACGACAATGAAACGCTGTGGGACACCCTGCTCATGAAACTTCCCGAGCAGACCAGTCTCGAGGACCGAGTACGCATGACCGTGCTGAGCCTCGCTACTGTGGCGTTTGGCCAGTCACCCGCCTTCTGGCACGCGGGTACCGACCTGCTGCGCTCCAAGTCGCTCGACCGCGACTCCTACGATTCCGGTGACTACTTCAACCGCATCGACTGGACCGGGGCCCGCAATAATCAGGGCGTGGGGCTGCCGCCTGCGCACCGCAACGAGGCCGAATGGGGCATGCAAGCGCCGCTCCTCGCGAATGCTGACCTCGAGCCTCGGCCCGAGCACATTTGCGCCGCGCGCGAAGCCGCCGCCGACCTTCTGCGGATCCGCGCAAGTTCGCCGCTCCTCACCCTTGGAAGCGCCGCGCTGATTCGCGAGAAAGTGTCGTTCGGGAACTGCGGGCCCGGCAGCGTCGATGGGGTGATCCTCATGCACATCGACGATACGGAATCTGTCGTTGACCCGAAGTATGCGAGGATCCTCGTGGCCTTCAACCAGGCACCACACGAGCAGGTCGTGAGCGCTGAACTCTCAGGAGCGCCGGAGGGGGCGCGGTTCACGCTGCACCCCGTTCAGGCCGCGGGAAGCGACGAGGTTGTGAAGGCTGCACGCGTGGAATTGGGCGCCGTGAGTATCCCGCCTCGCACGGTCGCGGTTTTCGTTGAGAAAAGGCCCCGGTAGAGCCGGCTTAGGGGTGTGTAGCGCCGGCTTAGGTGCGCGTAGTACCCCAAAATATGTTGCCCCAAGATTCCCGGGCGAAGGCTCATGCTGTGCCGTTACGCCCCGGCCGAATCGCCGTTCGTGGAATCAAAGCCGAGCAGCTCGTCGAGCGCTTTGAATGTCACCCGCGAATTGGTGCCGAGCAAAAGCGGCATGCCACTCAACTGGGGGATGCCGATCGACGAGGGGATCGTGACCGTCGTGACGATCGCATCCGCAGAAAACTGCGGGGAGAGCAGATCCATCACGGTTGCCTGCGTAACGTTCACGGCAATCCCTTGAACGTCGTAGTGTGCCTCGAGGCGCTTGCGAATGACCGAGGACGTGGCTACCCCGGCGCCGCAGACAACCGCAATGTGTTTCATCAGGACGCGAGAACCTCGTCGAGGATTTCTTCGGCGCGCTCTTGCGAACAATCTTCGGCAAGGGCGAGCTCCGACGTGAGGATCTGGCGTGCCTTCGAGAGCATGCGCTTTTCACCGGCGCTCAGCCCGCGATCCTGATCGCGGCGCCACAGATCGCGCACGACCTCGGCGACCTTCTTGATGTCGCCCGACGCGAGCTTTTCCACGTTTGCCTTGTAGCGGCGCGACCAGTTCGTGGGCTCCTCAACGTAAGGCTGGCGAAGCACCTCGAAAACTTCCTCGAGGCCTTCCTGATCGACGACGTCGCGAACACCCACCATGTCGACGTTCTCCGCGGGGACCTCAATCGTGAGATCGCCCTGCGCGACCTTGAGCTTCAGGTACTTCTTTACCTTGCCCTTAATGGTGCGCTCGTTGACTTCTTCGATGAGCGCCGCACCGTGATGCGGGTAGACGACTGTTTCGCCGACATTAAAGTTCATGAGTTGGGGTCCCTTTCGTCCAGCGGCCATTCTAACATCTGGGTGTGTGCTATATTTCGCCGCCGCAGAGTTGGGCGGTGACGGTCCTGTTTGGGGTAGTCTGTGAGGGTGCTGCTAGCGCGGCGGTTCTCCCTCCGAGTGGGCTTTTGGTCCCGGAGAGGTAGCTCCGCTTCGCGAGGCAAACCATTACGTTCTCGACCATCACGTGACCTCACGAATCGCAGGAGTCAGAGTGAAACTTCGTCCCTTCTCCCGCGCTGCCGCGCTCATGGGCATCGCCGCTTTCAGCCTCAGCGGCTGCGCTTACTTCAACCCCATGCAGACCCACCACTTCTACCAGCCGGCAGAAGGTGCCCTGGTCAACTTCACCCCCGAAGGTGCAGCGCAGCCGATCGGCGTGCGCAACATCCTTGCCGTTCAAAGCGCGAACGGCACTCAGGTGACGGGCGCGATCGTCAACCAGTCGTCGCAGGACTACACGGTGCAGCTCAACTTCGTTGACGGCGCGAGCGGAAGCGCAAGCATCAACGTGCCCGCCGGCGAGACCGTCATGCTTGGCGGTGAGGGCGCCGCGCCAATCGAGCTGACGACTTCGAAGAAGCCCGGCGATAACGTTTTCGTTGATGTCACCGTGGGTGATGAGACGCAGCGCTTGACCGTGCAGCTGCTCGACGAGTCGCTCGAATACCTCGCCCCCGAGGAGCAGCCCGAGCAACCGTAGGCGCGTGAACTCCGCGCCCCGCCCCACGTTCACGGTGGAGAAACCGAACGACGCCACGCACCCGTTTCGGGGCGTGCCCCTGCACTTTTCTACACCCTGAAGTGTGCGTGCGCGGAGTCCGACGGCTGCCCAACCTCCGGTGAGGCTGCGAATCTTTGGTGAGCTGCGAGCCGTGGGCAGCGTGAGGGCCCGACCCCACCGAGGGAGCCGGGCCCGAAAAATCAGGGTTCGCTTAGCCGCGATTTGCGCGGGGGCGGCGTGCCACGAGACGCTCCGCGCCCGTCTGTGCGCCCTTCTTCGCTGCTTGCTGCAGCGCGGAGATGACCACGCCCGAGAGGATCGTGAACAGTGCGACCTTCCAGGCATCGACGTCCTCGTATTCGCTCGTCATTTCCTTGAGCTCGGCTTTCGAGGCGCCGTTTTTCTTCGCCTGCTTCTTGCGTGCCTTGAGGTCTTTCTTTGCCTGCTTCTCGAACTTCGAGTCGGGAACTTCCTCG
Source organism: Dermabacter indicis (assembly GCA_001403775.1). Lineage (GTDB taxonomy): Bacteria > Actinomycetota > Actinomycetes > Actinomycetales > Dermabacteraceae > Dermabacter > Dermabacter indicis. The sequence continues at coordinate 8,219 of CYUG01000017.1, read as the reverse complement.
TCGAAAGCGCGATGCCAACCGGCCTCGAGTGCCTTCTTCGCGAGGATCGACGTGCCGATCCCGGCGACCGTCACGATCGCACCGACCAGAGGATTGCTGGGCTTCGAGGGCATGGGAACTCCTGTCGCTTTTGATGCGGGTACCGAACCAGGCTACCGGGTGAGCCTGGAATCAGTTGGGATTCCGATGGTGCCCGGCCACCGTCGGCCCTCCACCTGCTTACCTTCTCTGTGCCATCCAAAGTGGTGATAAACCGCCACCTTGCGTTGAGAATTGGTGGTCCAGCGCCATTTTTCACCACTTTCGTGGCGAGGGGGTGGGACAGAGGGGGAGAGGGAAGAGGTGGAGGTGAGGGGGAGAGGGGAGGGGTGGAGGTGAGAAGTAGAAGTGAGGAGGTGCGGAGTAGAGGTGAGCTGAGGGGGTATTGGGGAGAGAGGAGGGTAGAGGGGAGTGGTGGCGGAAAAAAGGGGTGCAGCTAGAAAGGGTGGCAGCCAAAATAAAGGGGGGCAGCACAAAGTGGGGCCCCAGCTCATGCTGGGACCCCGCCAAAGGAGAAGTGCGGCCTCGCGAAGGCCGCCTAGACCCCTTGCGCCGCGTCAGCGAGAAAGCTGAAAATCAGAACTCGGTGACGTCCGTGTGGGGGCTGTGTGAATCGAGCGAATCGCCCGTCACGAGGAACACCACGCGGCGCGCAACCGACACGGCGTGATCGCCGAGGCGCTCGTAGAAGCGGGCGAGCAGTGCGAGATCCACCGACTCTTTCACGGAGTAGGACGCATCCGGGGCCGAGAGAGCGGCGTAGACGTCGTCCATAGCGCGGTCGAGGTTGTTGTCGCGCTCTTCAACGACCGCGGCGAGTGCCACATCGTAGGTTTCAAGGACCTTGCCGGCATCCTTCACGGCGTTGAGGCTCAGGTCAGCGAGGGTTTCGATGGCTGAGCGGAGATCCGCGGGGATGACCTCGTTCGGGTGGCGGCGGCGCAGCACGAGTGCGATGTGGGTGGCGAGATCGCCCATGCGCTCGATCGAGGCGCTCATGCGGAGGGTGGCGACGACGGTGCGCAGGTCGGTGGCGACGGGCGACTGGGTCGCGAGAATGTCGACCGACTTTTCGTCGAGTTCGGCCTGGAGGTCGTCGATCTCCTGATCGCGGACGATAACCTGCTCGGCAAGCGCGAGGTCGCCGGTGAGCAGCGCCTTCGAGGCGCCCTCAAGCGCGGTGGCCACAAGGGAGTTCATTTCCATCAGGCCGTCGCGGAGGACCTGAAGTTCATTCTGGAATGCGGCACGCATCGGATCGTCCTTTTCTCTAGAGGCAGTACTGTGCCCCCCATCTTCCCGGCGAGAGGTGAATGTATGCAAACCCCAAGGTGAATAACCAGGAAACGAAATGGGGTGCGATGGGGCGCGGGCAGCCGTCGGACTCCAATACCGCGTACCCTGGTGGGGTGAATTCCGTTGCCCTTCTCCTCATCGCCGCTGCATGCGGTCTCGTGGCGGGGGCCGTGGCGATGTACGCGGCGATGCGCGGCAGTACGCCCGCAACCGAGCCGCCGAAGCCGAGCATTGCGGAGCCGACCTCCGAGGTGCTGTCGATCCTCTCGAGCGCGTACGTGCTTCTTGATTCAAGTGGCGACGTGCTGCGCGCCTCGCCGCTCGCGTATAGCTACGGGCTCGTGCGCACCACGGGCGGCGACTACCCGCGGCTCGCGCACCGCGACCTCATCGATATCGTCACGCAGGTTTCGCGCCAGGGCGGTTTCCGCGAGCAGGTGCTCACGAACGCGAAAAACACGCGCTCCGATCAAAACACGCCCACCGTCGTGAGCGTGCGTGTGGGCGCCCTCAGTAGCTCGCGGCGCATCCTCGTGCTCGCCGACGACCTCTCGAAGCAGTCCCGCGTGGAGGAGACCCGGCGCGATTTCGTCGCAAACGTGTCCCACGAACTGAAAACTCCCGTGGGTGCACTCACGCTTCTCGCCGAAACAATGGAAGATGCCGCCGATGATCCCGAGGCCGTTCGACGCTTCGCGGGCCGCATGCAAACCGAGTCGCGGCGCCTTTCCCTCCTCGTGCAGGAAATCATCGAATTGTCGCGCGTGCAGGGCGCGCAATCTTTTGCCGACGCCTCCTCGGTGGACGTCGATTCCGTGATCGCGGAAGCGGTCGCCCTCAATCAGAATCTCGCCGCGGGCCACGGCATGACGATCCAGTCGGGCGGCAAGCAAAACCTTGAGGTTTTTGGAAGCTCGACGATGCTCACCACGGCGCTTTCGAACCTCATCATGAATGCGATTACGTACTCACCGCCGAACACTCTCATTGGCGTCTCGACTCGCCGCCACAATGGCATGGTTGAGATTTCCGTGAAGGATGAGGGCATCGGTATCTCGCCTGAAAATATGGAGCGCATCTTTGAGCGCTTCTACCGCGTGGATAAGGCTCGCTCGCGTGCGACGGGTGGCACGGGTCTCGGCCTGTCAATCGTCAAGCACATCGCGAGCAACCACGGTGGCGAAGTCACAGTATGGTCAAAGGAGGGTTCGGGTTCGACGTTCACGCTTCGCATTCCCGAGCTCGCCGATGACTCACCCAGAGACCTGCCCGTTCACACAGGAGAATAGGAATCATGGCACGCATCCTCATTGTTGAAGACGAGGAGAGTTTCTCGGACGCGCTCAGCTACTCGCTGCGCAAAGAGGGCTACGAGGTCGCGGTGGCGAACACGGGCGACCGTGGGCTCGCGGTGTTCCAGGTGCACGGCGCCGATCTCGTGCTTCTCGACCTCATGCTTCCCGGCATGAGCGGCACCGATGTGTGCCGCGAAATCCGTAAAACGTCGAGCGTGCCCGTCATCATGCTCACCGCGAAGGATGACGAGTTCGACAAGGTGCTTGGTCTTGAACTCGGCGCCGATGATTACGTGACGAAACCGTATTCCTCGCGCGAGCTGCTCGCGCGCATCAAGGCGGTGCTTCGCCGCGGCGAGCAGCAGAAGGCTCCCGGCCAGGAGGGCGACGAGGACGAGGCTGTTCTGACCGCGGGCGGCATCGAGATGAACGTGGATCGCCACGTGGTGCGCGTGCGCGGCGAGGATACGCCTCTCCCGCTCAAGGAGTTCGAGCTGCTCGAGATTCTGCTGCGCAATGCGGATCGCGTGCTCACGCGCGGGCAGCTGATTGACCGCGTGTGGGGCTCAAACTACGTGGGTGACACGAAGACTCTCGACGTGCACATCAAGCGTCTGCGCGCGAAGATCGAGATCAACCCGAAGAACCCGGAACTTATCGTGACGGTGCGCGGCCTCGGCTATAAGTTCGAGTCGCCGGCGGAGCTCTAAAGCGCCAGGGCTTTACGCCTTGCGGTAGGCGAACTCCCACACGAGCCGGCCCGCCTCCGTGGCCTTCTTCTCGAAGGCCGTGCGCACGCGCCCATCGAATCTCGGCGCGAATCCCACCGCGGGCATCGCCTCGCTCACCGCATCCGACGCCGTGCCTTCCGGCCGCGGACCCTCGGGGTGCATGTTCACGAGAAGGCCTTCGCGCGCGACGGTCTCGAACGCGGCGTGCTGATGCTCCGCGTAGTCGGCCCAGTCGGTCGCGGTGCGAATGATCCCGCCCGGTTCGAGGAGCTCCGTGAGTACCCGCAGGAACTCGGGGGAGATGAGGCGGCGCTTGTGGTGCTTCGTTTTGTGCCAAGGGTCGGCGAAAAAGATCCACACTTCGCGGATCGATGCGGGCGCGAGAAGCGTGGGCAGGGAGTTCTCAGCGTCGACCTCGAGCATTTTCACGTTTCCCGGCAGGCCGAGACGTTCGAGGTGGAGCATTGTTTGCGCGATTCCCGGTCTGTACACCTCGAGGGCGAGGAAGTTCTCGCTCGGGCGCGAGGCGGCAGCGGCCGCCACACAATCGCCCTGCCCGGAGCCGATCTCGACGATGAGCGGGTTCTCGTTGCCGAAAAGCTCCGGAACGGAGAGCGTCACGGAGGGGTCGGCGAGGGTGGAGCGCGCCCCGCGAGGGACCTCGACCACGTATTTTTCCGCGTGCGCTTCCCACGCCCGCTCTTGCGCCGAATTGAGACGGGAGCCGCGCCGCACGAAGCTCACAACCTCGCGCATGACGCGCCCGTCGCTCGTACGCTCGGGCCCCTCAGGCACGGGTGACCTTGCCATCGACGACGGTGAGCGCAACCTCCACGAGGGGCTTCTCGGCCGGCCCACCCTTGACATCGCCAGTTTCCGAATCGAATGTCGAATCGTGGCACGGGCAGTGCAGCACGGGCCCCTCGGGGTTGAGGGCGCAGCCCTGGTGCGTGCAGTACGCCTCGAAACCGTGGAGATCCTCGCCGCTTCCGCGCACGACAGCCACGAACGCGCGCTGCCCGCCGAAATTCACGATGGTCGTCTCGTTTTCGGGCAGATCCTCGAGCGCGACCGCGCCCGAATCATCGACCTGGACCTCGTCAGCTTTGAGGCCGCCGCGGTCGGGACCGCAACCGGCGAGGGCGAGCGCGGCAGCACCCGTGAGGCCGAGGGTGCCGAGATCGCGGCGCTTCACGCACGGCGGAAGCTCGCGGGTGATCTCGGCGGGAAGGTCAGCACGAACGATGCGCGGTTTCATGACTCTCTTTCGATGAAAAAACAGGCTCCGACGCTTGCCGGGCAACCGTCGGACCTTAATCTTAACCCTGCGACCTAGCCTTCGTGGCCCTCAATCGCCGCCTCGGGGTATTCCCACGGGGCGTTCGGGTCGGGAACGGTCGAGGTGATCACGGAGCCGTCGGCGCGCGTGTCGCCAACGTAGTGTGCTTCGAGGTGGCCATCTTCGAGGAGGGGGCCCTGGCCACGAAGCGGAACTCTCACGCCTTCACTCGTGACGCGCACGGTTTCGCCGCGCACGCTTACCTCGAGCTCGTCTCCCGCCTCGAGAGTGAAGCTGATCTCGCCCTTCGTGATGCGCACGGTGAAGCGGCTACCGCGCACCGTGAGGGGGAATTCTAGGGCGGGCCATTCGTCGGGAAGGCGCGGGTCGAAACTTACGTCGCCGTCGGTGAAGCGCATGCCGCCGAAGCCGGCGACGAGGCCGTTCCACACGCCGCCAGCCGACGCGATGTGCGCGCCGTCCTTGGTGTTCTTGTGGAGGTCGGCGAGATCCACGTAAAGACCCGTGAGGAAGTAGTCGAGGGCGAGGTCCTGGTGGCCCACTTCGGCGGCCATGATCGACTGCACGACTGCCGAGAGGGTCGAGTCGCCCGTGGTGATCGGGTCGTAGTACTCGAAGTTCGCCTTCTTGTGTTCCGTCGTGAACTCGGCGCCGCGCAGGTAGGTCGCGAGCACCACGTCGGCCTGTTTGATGACCTGGAAGCGGTAGATCACGAGCGGGTGGTAGTTGAGCAGGAGTGGGAACTTCTCGGCGGGTGTGGCCTTGATGTCCCACACTTCGCGGTCGAGGAAGCGGTCGTCCTGCGGGTGGATGCCCATCGTTTCGTCGAACTTGATGTATATGCCTTCGGCGCAGGCCTGCCATTCATCGATCTCGCGCTCGTCGAGGGAGATCTTCTGCACGAGGGCGTCGTAGGCCTCGGGGAGGCGTTCGCGCAGGTCGATGAGGGTGCGCGCGGCCCGCTCGAGGTTGTATTTCGCCATGACGTTTGTGAACAGGTTGTTGTTCACCACGGTCGTGTATTCGTCGGGGCCGGTCACGCCGTGAATGTGGAAGGTGCGATCGCCGTTTGTGCGCCAGAAGCCGAGATCGGCCCACATGCGCGCCGTTTCGGCGAGGACTTCGGCGCCCTGGAGGTCCAGGAAGCTCGTGTCGCCTGTGATGTCGTTGTAGGTCGAGAACGCCCACGCGATGTCGGCGTCGATGTGGTACTGCGCGGTTCCGGCGGCGTAGTAGGCGCTCGCCTCGTCGCCGTTGATCGTGCGCCACGGGAAGAGAGCGCCGCGTTGGTTGAGCTCGCGGGCCCTCTCGCGTGCGGCATCGAGCAGGTTCACGCGGAACCGCAGGGCGTTGCGGGCCCATTCGGGCGAGGTGAAGGTGAGGAACGGGACCACATAGATGTCGGTGTCCCAGAAGTAGTGGCCCTCGTACCCGGAGCCGGTCATACCTTTGGCGGGAACACCTGCCTGGTCGGCGCGTGCGGCGGCTTGCGCGAGCTGGTAGATGCACCAGCGGCTCGCTTGCTGCACGGCGCTTTGGCCCTCGATGCGCACGTCGGAGCGTTCCCAGAAGCCCCTGAGGAATTCGCGCTGCGCGTTGTGGTAGTGCTCAAAATTATGCTTGAGTACACGATCCAGGGTGCGGCGGCAACGGTCCTGGAGCTCACGCACGGGCACGCCCGCCGCGTAGTGGTAGGCCACGGCCTTCTTCACGACGAACTTTTCACCCTCGGGCAGTTCGCCGCGCATGATGAAGCGGCCCATGTCGTCGTCAATCTTGACGAGGCTTTGGACGTCGATTTCGGTTTCGACGTCGTGGTCGGCGGCAACGCCGATGCTGATTCCGGAGTGGGCGGTGCGGTAGCCCATGAGCACGCGGTCGCCGGCGGCGTGGTTGTCCTCTGGCACGAGCACGCGCGTGTCAAACGACGTGGTTTGGCGCGGGTCGTGCTTGTTCTCCGCGCCGCCGGGGAGCTCGGGTGTCGTTGCCGCGTCGAGGTCGAGATCTTGGCGGTTGATGATCTGCGAGGAGATCGCGATGGGGGCGCTGCCCTTGACCATCTCGACCTCGAGGGACATGAGCGCGAGGTGGCGGTCGGTGAAGCTGACCATGCGGCTTGAGCGCACCCGCACGTGCGCGCCGCTCGGTGTGCGCCACAGGAGGTCGCGGCGCAGCACGCCTTCGCGAAAATCGATCCACCGCTTGTATTCGAGCAGGTCGCTCGTGGAGACGTTGAGCGGTTCATCGTCCACGTACAGCTTGATCACGGTCGAATCGGGCGCGTTGACGATCGTCTGGCCGGTTTTCGCGAAGCCGAAGGCGTTTTCGGCGTGCTTGATGGGCCAGGTTTCATGGAAGCCATTGAGGAACGTGCCGTGGCTTGCCACGTCGCGACCCTCTTCGGGGGTGCCGCGCATGCCGAGGTAGCCGTTCGCAGTGGCGAAGATCGTTTCGAGGAAGCCGAGATCGGCGCCGGGGCGCGCTTCCACGAGCTGCCACTCGTTGACGGGAAGGTGGACCCTGTCCATGGGGTCGGCGGAGACTTTGTGGATGCTCATGCCAGCTCCTTGAGGTCGTCGACAACGATGGTGGCGCCGGCTTCGGCAAGTGCCTCGTAGCCCACGCCGCGGTTGACGCCGATCACGGCGCCGAAATTGCCGGCGGCGCCGGCCTGCACGCCGCTCGTGGCATCTTCGAGCACCACGGCCTTTTCGGCGGGCACACCCACGAGTTTCGCACCGTAGAGGTAGGTGTCGGGTGCGGGCTTGCCGGGAATCGAATTTTCGGCGGCGACGTTGCCGTCCACGATCACTTCGAAGCGTTCGAGGAGACCCGCGGCTTTGAGCACGGTGCGGGCGTTCTTGGAGCTGGAGACGATCGCGACTTTCGCGGTTTCGGGAAGGGAGTCGAGGAAGGCGAGGGTTCCGGGGTAGGGCTCCACGCCTTCCTGTTCGAGGATCTCGAGCACGAGCGCGTTCTTGCGGTTGCCGAGCCCGCACACGGTCATCGCGGCGGAGGCATCGTCGGGCGTGCCCTCGGGAAGGTCGATGCCGCGCGAGGCGAGGAAGCTCCTCACGCCGTCGTAGCGGGGCTTGCCGTCCACGTACGTGAAGTAGTCCATGTCGGTGTATTTCGCCTGGCCCTCGTAGTCCACGAGCACCTGGTTGAACATGCGGGACCACGCGCGCATGTGCACGTCGGCGGTGGGGGTCACGACTCCGTCGAGGTCGAAGAGGTAGGCATCGTAGTTGGCCGCGTTGAAGGAAGCGGCGTGCGGAAGATTGTGGGGAGCGTTTGTCGCGTTCTCAGTCACGGCACCACGATAGGGGCACGGCCTGGAAGGCGCTGCACAGTGTCCCTTTCTCGCTGGTCTTTTTGACTTTTCTCTCGACTCACCCTTCGCTCAGCACGTCTTCAGCGCCGATCGAGGTGGCGGTGCGCGCGGCAAGGATCGCGCGGGCGGCGTTCGCAGCGGTGATTTCGGCGCTCGCGGTCGGGGCGTAGGCGGCGGGAGTTCGCGTGACGGTGGCAGGCCCGGGGGCCACGAGGATCGGCGGG
>CYUG01000016.1 GCA_001403775.1 Dermabacter indicis | reverse complement strand
GGGTATAAGAGACAGGGATCGGCGGGTGCAGGAGCAGCGTGGTGTCAAGGACCGAGCGACGCACGAGTTCGAGGGCCCGGCGGGCAGCGAGCAGGGCGGGGTTCGGGCCTCCGACGCTTGCCCACGCCTTCCTTGTTCTTTCGATGAGGGAGAGTTCCCGGCGCGGTGCTTCGGCATCGCGCGTCCCGTGCACGGTGAAACCGAGGGCGTCGAGAGGTGCTGCCGCGACGAGCCGACTCACGCCCGCGCGCCGCATCGCGCGGATCGTGCGCGTGGCGAGGGCTTCGGCATCGACTCGGTCGTCGATCACGAGGAAGAGCGTGTTCACGCCGTTCAGTACCTGGGCGTAGCTCTCTAGATTTTCGGGGATCGCCTCGTAGCTGATCGCGCGCGAGAAGTGCGTGAGATTCTCGGGGTGGGCGCTCAGGGCCTTGACCTCGCCGTTTCCTTTGAGGGCGACGTAGGCCTCGCTCACGAGGGCGTCGCCGAGAGCGCTTGCGGCATCGACGATCGCGAGTGTTTCGCGGTGCTCGGGTGTGCTCATGGCAGAATCTTTCTGCGCGGCCGGGCCGCGCGGGCGGGAAGAGCGTGGATGCGGCGCGTGGAGCCGCTTCGAGGCGAGTCTATGAAACGTCGCGAGTCTATTGAACGTGGCGAGTCTATGAAAGAAGGAGCGGGTGTGGCGAAGAACGAGCCTCGCACGCCGCGTCTCGGCCGCGGCAGATCCGAAGCAGGCGCGGCGCTCAGGCCACTCATCCTCCCCGTGTATGTGCCCACGGCGCTCCAGTTTTCGGGCAACGCCGCGATCCTGCCGATCCTCCCGCTCATCGCGATTCGCATGGGGTTTTCGATCTCGGGCGCTGCGGCCCTCGGCCTCATCGCGGGCATCCTTTCGGTGGTGGGCACCGTTCCCGTGGGCCGGCTCATGGCGCGCGTGGGGGAGCGGCGCGCCATTCTCGCGACGGGCGTCCTTCTCATTTTCTTGAACGTGGGCCTCGGCGCGGTTGTGGGGGATGCGCTCGCGGGCACGCCTTCCGCGTGGCACAGGTGGGCGCTGATCGGCGCGCTCGTGGTGCAGGGCGCATGCATGATCGTGTGGAACCTCGGCCGTCAGGCCTACCTTGGCACGCACCTCCCGCCGCGCGTGCGGGCGCGCGGAATGACGTCCTTCGGCGGTGCGGTGCGCATCGGTGAGATCATCGGCCCGCTTCTCTCCTCGTCAGTGCTGTGGGTGGGGCACGCCCCGTGGGTGTTCTACCTCTATGCCGTTCTCGTGGCGGTCGCGGTGTGGTGCGTGTGGGCGCGCATGCTCGAAGGTGATGCACCGCCGGACAAAGCGGGGTCCGACGCTCGCCCGGCAACCGTCGGGCCTGAAAGCGGTGGGGCAGAGGGCGCGGACGCAGATAATCCGCGCGAGCCCCACACCGTGACCGGAGCGCTCGGCCGCCAACTGACGTTTCGGGACATGCTTCGCGTGGCGCTTGGGGTGCTGCCGCTTGCCGCGGCGCGCACGAACCGGCCGATCATCGTGCCGCTCATGGCGGTTTCCATGGGGCTGACGGAAAAGGACGTCACGCTTATTTTCGGCCTTGCTGCCGCGATCGAGATTCTGCTGTTTTATCCGGCGGGCGTGATCATGGACCGGTGGGGGAGGGCCGCGGCGATTGTGCCGTGCATGAGCATCTTTGGGCTTGGTTTTGCGCTCGCGGCGCCGTTTGCGCTCGGTGAGGCGGGGCTTTCGTCGGGCGGCACTGGGTTTACGGTGCTGCTTTTCGCGCAGATTGTCGCGGGGATCGGCAACGGTCTCGGTTCGGGGATCATGATGACACTCGGCATCGATCTGTCGAACAGCGCGACGCGCACGCGGGACCTCGCGCGGTGGAACACGCTTATGGGTGCGGGGCGGCTTTCGGCGCCGCTTCTCGTGTCTCTTGTCACGCTCGCGTTGCCCGTGGGGTGGGCGGCTTTGCTCACGTTGGGACTCCTCTGGGGCGGGGCGGCGTGGCTGTATCGCGTGCTGCCCGAGTACGCGCCCGTGAAGCGAAGTCAACTCAAACCCCTACCCTGAGATGAAGAATATTGAAAGCCGAGTAGTAGGGAGCTGCGTGACGTTTACTGTGCCCGTGTTCAACGACAACTAGCTGCGGGTTTACGTCCAGCGGAAGAACCGGTGGGCAAGCGGCAGCAAAATAGCCGACGCCACCAGCAAATACACGTAGCCAAGGCCCGCGTCGCCCCACGTGCCAAAATCAATAGGTGGCTTGCTGAGCGCCACACGCATCTGGAAAAACGGCGTGTACGGCGCAATGTCCTGCACCCACCGGGGGAGAAGCTCAATTGGCATCATCGCCCCGCCCGCATAGCCGAGGGGAATAATGATGAGGTTCGCGAGCATCGACACTGCGGCCAGAGACGGCACGAACACTGCGAGAAGCACGCCAAGGAAATAAAACGTGAGATAGCCGAGTGCGAGCGGCACGATCCCGAGCGGGGCAAATAGGGAAAGCTCCATGCCAATCCACGGTGTGACCGCAAGGGCGATAAGCAAAATGGCTTGAATAAGTGCAAGGCACGCCCCCACGAGCGCCTGCGCGAGAAGAATCGCCCCCGTGGAGAGCGGAAAAGCGCGAAGCACCTACACCATGCCATTTTCACGCCACTGCGCGATGTGCAAAGCCCCCGCAAAAATCCCCACGTACGCCACACCGAAACCCAGCACTTTCACACAAATCGGCGACACAAAATCCCTACCGGGAAGTTCCGGCATCGTGCCAAAAGCGCGCACCAAAACCACGAGAAGCGCGAGCGGAAAAACGAACGACATGATGATCGTTGACGTGTCGCGAAGGTCAGTCTTAAGCGGCTCATCGCATTTGAGGGTGTAGGTGGGGTCTGAATCCTCCGGCTTCGAGGAGGCTGCGGGCGATGTAGTGGGTGAGGTTGCGGAAGCCGAGGGCGATGCCGCGGAGGTGCTCGAGGCGGCCGTTGATCGCCTCGGTGGGGCCGTTGCTGGTGCCGGGCCGGTCGAAGAAGCTCAGCACGTCCTGGGCGCGCTGGTTCAGGGTCCGTCCGAGCTTGGCGATCTCGGGCAGCTGGTCGGGAACACCGCGGGCCAGGGCGGTGATGAGCTTGTCCATCAGGCCCCTGCCTGCCGCAGGGTCGCGGTGGCGATACGCGGTGATCATCGCCCGGTAGACCTCCCACGTCGCCTCGACCGCGGCGTGCTTGTCGGTGGCGAACAAGGCGCTGAGCCGCTCGCACTGTCGCTCGGTCAACAAGCTGGTGCCGGTATGGAGAGTGCGGCGGGCCTTGTAGAGGGGATCGTCCTTCCGGCCGCGGCGCTTGTGGAGCGTCTGCTGGATCCGGCGGCGACAGCCATCCAGAGCGTCCCCGGCCAGGCGGACGACGTGGAAGGGGTCCATGACCGCGACCGCGCCAGGGAGTGCTTCGCCGGTGACGGTCTTGAAGCCGGTGAACCCGTCCATCGCGACCACCTCGATGCGGTCCTTCCAGCCCGTGGGGCGGGCCTCGAGCCAGGACTTGAAGGTCGCTTTGGAGCGGCCGGGGACCATGTCCAGCAGCCGTGCCGGCCCGGTCTCGTCCCGGGCGGGGGTGAGGTCGATGATGACGGTGACGTACTTGTCGCCGCGCCGGGTGTGGCGCCAGACGTGCTCGTCCACGCCGATCACGGCGACGCCGTCGAAGCGGGTCGGGTCATCGATCAGCAGGCGCTGGCCCTCGGCCAGGACCGCGTCGTTGGCGGGATGCCAGGCCACGCCCAGCCCGGCAGCGACGCGCGCGATCGAGAGATGGTCCACGACCAGTGCTTCCAGTGCCCATCGGATCCCGCCGCGGGAGAGTTTCGCCCGCTCCGGGGCGATGCTCGAGGTGTCCTCGCGCCAGCGGTTCCCGCAGTGATCACACCGGTACCGGCGGATCCGGACCAGCAGCGTCGTGGGACGGTGTCCGAACGGAGGGTGCGCCAGCGATCTCGAGATCGTTCCCCGCGAGGTCGAACGTGCTCCACACTGGCGGCACCACGGATCCTCCTCGGCCAGGCGGCATTCCAGCACCGACCGCGCGGGGCTGAGGTGCTGGCCGACCACGACCAGGCCGAGTTCATCCACACGGGCGAAGGTCGTCAGGTCAGGGTCGTCGAAGGTAGCGTTGGGCACGTCGAGGTCTTTCGGATGGCGAGCGTAGGAACTTCCATCATCGGAAGACCTCGACGTCTATCCCGGCACCGACGCGCCCACCCCGCCACCGGCAGCTACCCCCTCACCTGCGAAGAGCCGCTTTGGTCACAGTCGAGGAGTAGTACGCCGAATCAGCCCTGACCAGGGCTGGGAGGCCGGAGTTGATTCGGGTCGTGGTGGCCAGAGCGTCGGCGACGAACTTGTCAGCACCCCGGGCTGACGAGGTTGAGCCCTTGCGCAGGCGCTGGCCGACGATGATCTGGCCGGAGTCGCCCGTCGATGCGGTCGCCAACAGTGCGTTGAGGCCACGACTGCCTTGGTAGCCGAATCCAGCTCCCTGCTTCGACGCGGAGTGGACATCGATGACGGTGTCGTCGACATCGACGAACACCATCGCTTGTCCAGTGTCTTCGCTGGCTGGTAGCAGCGGTGTGTGCTCGTTGAGGTTGGTCAGGAAACGGGAAGAGATCGCGTCGAGTTGCCGGACGTGGCCGAAGGCGAACGAGCGCAGGAACGACCCCAGGGTCGAGGGCGCGTAGACACGATCGAAGAGGTGTTGCATGCCGCCGTGGCGGAGGATGTTCATGTCATCGATCGAGTCGGCCCCGGCAGCCATTCCCGCGACCAGGGTAGCCAGTTTCGGTGCCGGGTTCGCGCCCTTGTCGGCTCCGGTGGTGGTCACGGTCAGACGGTCTTCGGCGAGGTCTGGCAGGCCCGCCATCTGGGCGAGGCTCATGATCGGGACGAGCCCGGTAGTGGCCGTCAGGTTCGCATCGTCGAAGGAGTGAGACACAGACGCGGGTGTGTGGTTGAGTAGCACCTGAGAGGTGCCCCTTTCTTGAACGGGAATGTTGACTTCGAACATCATCATTTTCCCAGTTCAGAAGGGGCATTTCCATTTCACGCGCGGCTTGATCCGGCTACTCGCATCGGTGGATCAAGGCTTAGGTCCGGCGTCGATGACGCTGCTGATGGCATCGCGCGATGCGGTGAGCGCTTCGATGGACGCCTCGATCCGAGCCTGCTCGCGTCGGAGGTCTTCGACGGTGTCGGAGCAGATGGGAGCGAGACGGCCGGCACGGTCCTCCAGGCACGGCAGCACGGTGCGGATCGTCGCGGTGCCGAGGCCGGCGTCCAGCAGCTGGCGGATGCGTCGAGCGACCTCGACGTCCTGCTCGCTGTAGTCGCGGTACCCCGAACCGTTGCGCGCGGGCACCAAGAGCTCTTGTTCTTCGTAGTAGCGCAGCAGCCGCGCCGGGATGCCGGTGCGGTCCGTGACCTCCGAGATGCGCATGTGAGCGGCGACTCCTTCTGAACCATTTGCATTCACATCAATGAGAAGGTTCAGCCTAGCAGGGTGAACGTCGAACAGTCCTCTCCCTCATCCGCCCCAACCCGACCGAGCCTGNTGGGGCGGGCTCGGAGGGGCGGGCTTCGCGGTGCTCGGCCTGATCCTCACCGCGCTCGCGCTGCGGGCCGCTCCACGACCTGAAGCCACCAGTTCTGCCACCACCATGACGAAGGAGCACAGCCTGTGAAGACCGCAGCGATCACCGCCTACGGCGGGCCCGAAGTCCTGTCCATCCACGATGCGCCGGCCCCGGAACCGCGTCCCGGCGAAGTGCTGGTCGCGGTCGTCGCGTCGACGATCAATCCGGTCGACGTAAAGACCCGCACGCCCGGCACACCGCAGCGCGTCGGCCGGTTCCCGGCGGTGCTCGGCTGGGACATCGCCGGCGTCGTCATCACCGCACCCGAAGGCTCCGGCTGGGCACCGGGCAATCGCGTGATCGCCATGCACCCGCCCGCGCCCGACGGGTCGGGCAGTTGGCAGCAGTACGCGGCGATCCCGGCGGAACGACTCGCCCCGGCACCCGAGTCAGTCGACCTGCCTACCGCTGCCACGCTGCCCCTGGCGACGCTCACGGCCGATCAGGCTCTCAGGAGACTCGACCTTCGTGACGGCGAGCGGCTGCTGGTCACCGGGGCCGCGGGCGGCGTGGGCGGGATGGCCGTGCAGCTCGCCGCGGCAGCAGGGATCGACGTGACCGCACTGATCTCGCGCCCGGAGCACGAGCCAGCGGCGCTCGAGCTGGGAGCCGCATCCGCGCACTCGAGCCCGGCGACGGCCGGCGAGTTCGACGCGATCCTCGACACCGCAGGGATCTTCGACTACCCGAAGCTGCTGCACGAGGGCGGCCGCCTCGTCACCGTCAGCGACGACACCGTCCCCGCGGCGCTGGAACAACGAGCCTCCATTGCGGTGCACAACTACGTGCAGCACGATCCGCAGCGGCTCCGCGCACTCTCGGCCCTGGTCGACGAAGGCAAGCTCGTGCTGCGCGTTGCCGAGCGGTATCCACTGGCCCATATCGAACAGGCTCACCGGCACGCCGAGGCCGGTGCTCTGCTCGGCAAGGTCGTCATAGTGATGTAGAGCGCCCTTCGGCGATCTAAGTGACAGCTACGCCCAAGATGACGCCACTCGGCATTCCCGGCTCATCACAATCGAGGGTGTAGTCCCGAGGTTCCGCCCGGTTGCTCTGTCGTCTGATCAGTCTGGGCGGAGTTGATCGAGGTAGGCGCGGAGCGCGTCGCGGCGGGCTGCCATGCACGCGACGCATCGGCACATGCGTTCGTACTCGGTCTCGACGGC
The DNA here is from genome assembly GCA_001403775.1 of Dermabacter indicis. GTDB lineage: Bacteria > Actinomycetota > Actinomycetes > Actinomycetales > Dermabacteraceae > Dermabacter > Dermabacter indicis. The sequence continues at coordinate 78,941 of CYUG01000016.1, read as the reverse complement.
GGTCAGGGTTTCAGGGTCGACATGCTCGGGATAGATCCCGCCTGTGTCGGTCAGCACATCCAGCAGCTGTCGCACGAGCGTTGCGGGCATCCCGGAAGCAAGCAACGCCTGAACCTGCCGCGCACGTGCCAACTGCTCTGCCGCGTAGATCCGGTACCCGTTGGCGTCCCTACCCACTGGCGTCAGCAGGCCTGTGTCCTCGTAGTGACGCAGCATCCGTGGCGTCGTCCCAGCCTCTGACGCGAATTCCCCGATCAGCATGCGCTTCATTGTTCCGGCAACGCCACAGCGAGGCGAAGTTGACCTTCGCACTAGTGGAAGGCGTGCAACCTCCTGCATCATGAGCCACAAGCTGCACCGTGTCGAGCACGGCGACGGAACACCGCTGATATTTATCCACGGATTCACCGTGGACCACCACTTGCTGCTCCCGTTGGAGTCTGCATTCACCGGCCGCCAGGGTTGGCGGCGCATCTACCTGGACCTCCCGGGTCACGGGCGTACCCGGGCAGGGTCGTGCCCGGCTCGGGCGGACGCAATCGCCGACGCTGTCGCTAACACGATCGAGGAGTTGCTGGGTGATGACGAGTCGTTCGCGGTCTGCGGCAACTCCTTCGGTGGACAGATCGCCCGCGACATGGTCGCCCGGTACGGCGATCGAGTTCGCGGACTGGCGCTGATCGCCCCCGTCGTCCGACCGCGCGAGCACCGGCGGCGGGGCATCCACCGAACCTTCCACGCCGTCACCGAGGCGGTCGACCTCAGCACGCAGGACCCCCAGCTGGTCGCCGAGTTTACCGAGACCGCGGTCGAACACACCGCGATGGCGTGGGCTGCCTTCACCCGGTACACCGCACCGGGGCTGTCCGCTCACGACCGCCGATTCACCACTGACCTACTGGAGGAATTCGAGCTCACGGTCACTCCCGAGGACCGGTTCGTCACGTTCGACCGCCCTGCGTTGATGATCACTGGTCGTCAGGACGACGCTGTTGGCTACGAGGACCAGTTCGACCTGCTCGGCTCCTACCCGAGGATGACGTACATCGCGCTGGACCGGGCCGGTCACAACGTGCATCTCGACCAGCCCGACGTCACTCGTGCGCTCGTCGGTGAATGGCTCGACAAGATGGCGTGACACCGGTTCGTCGTGGAGGCCGAACCAAACGCTCTGACCTCGCCAAGCCTGACCTGACGACGTTCACCGGTCTCGACGAACTCGGACTTGAAGCCGTCGGCCAACGGCTCGAGCCCGACCGGGCTGTCATCGCGTGCCGCGTCATCGAGCCTGACCGGTGGTGCCGCCGCTGCGGTTGCGAAGGGATCCCCCGGGATACCGTGACCCGGGAGCTCGCGCACGAACCNGCAAGGGCGACCCGTTGTTCGCCGCGCGGCGGACCCTGCACACCGGCGCGGACCTGCTGACCGACAAGCAAACCCAGCGGCTGACCGCGCTCTTCGGCGACGACCGGCGCGTCGAGGTCGAGTGCACCTGGGGCATCTACCAGCGGATGATCGCGGCCTACCGCCACCCCGACCGCAGTGCCGGGCGGAGCCTGATGAGCGCGCTGATCGACTCGGTCAGCACCGGCGTCCCCGCACCTCTGGTCGAGATCATCACCCTCGGCCGGACCCTGACCAAGCGCGCCGTCGACGTGCTGGCCTACTTCGACCGGCCCGGCACGTCGAACGGGCCGACCGAGGCGATCAACGGCCGCCTGGAGCATCTGCGCGGGTCCGCCCTCGGGTTCCGCAACCTGACCAACTACATCGCCCGATCCCTGCTCGAGACCGGCGGATTCAGACGACAACTACACCCTCGATTGTGAAGAGCCACGAAACTCCTGGAGCGTCGAGGAAAGACGCGCTCCGGAGCGTTCCTCGCCGAGACAGACCCGTACAGTGTCATTAGTTCGCCGGTGGTTTGCCCCAGTCAGGGCGCTTGGTTAGGTGCCACGACCCGCACGAGGGGCATTCGTAGATCCGCAGCGGCCCTGCCCGTCGCGACCGTTTCAGTGCTACATGCACGGCGTCATCATAGTGCTCGTATTCGCGTTTACCAGTTTCGGAGCACAGTACGCGTTCGACTGGCGGCTTCTTCGACCTCCTCCGATGGTGCTTCATCACACAATGATTCTAAACTTCAGGTGTAACTGGCTCCTGTAGGTGACTGATGATGGTGGCAGCAACTACGAGCGCTGCGGCACCGAAGACTCCACCGGCGACCGCGACGGCTGTGTGGAAGCCTGTGAGGAACGCTCCACTGGCGACCATTGCGCCGAGGACTGCGACGCCGACGACACTGCCGGTCTGGCGGGCGGCATTGATGACTCCTCCTGCGATGCCGACATGTTCCGGCGGGGCCGAGGCCACTGCGGCCGAGGTCGCGGCCGGCATCGCGAAGGCCATCCCGAATCCAGCCGTGAAGGTCAACACCGCGACCACCACGTAAGGGGTTTCTGCGGTGAGCAGCACGAGGCTGCTGAAGCCGATCGTGCCGACTACCAGGCCGGTGAGCATGGTGGGGAACGCGCCCCACCGGGCGACGGCACGGCCGCCCAGCGGTGACGCGACCACGGCGCTGCACGCCTGTGGTGCCAGCGCGAGGCCTGCCAGCCACGGCTCGTATCCCAGGTACTGCTGGAAGAAGAGGGAGAGCACGAAGAGTTGTCCGAAGAAGCTGATGTTGAGCGCGAACCCTACCATTGCGGCCACGGAGAACCGGGCACGAGTGAACAAGGCCATCGGCAGCATCGGGTCCGGGTGTCGTCGCTCTGCGATGATGAACAGGGCGAGGAAGACGCCCCCGGCGATCAGCACGGCTACCTGCCAGGGTGACCATCCGTGTTCGCCTGCGGTGATGACTGCATAGGTTACTGCCACCAGTGTGAGCACGGAGAGCACCTGTCCGGGTAGGTCCACCCGTCTCGCGCGACTGCCCGTGAGCGCGGGAATTGCCCACAAGGTGAGCAGACAGCCGATAGCGACGATGGGGAGGTTGACCCAGAACACCGCCCGCCACCCGATCGTCGACACCAGCGCTCCGCCCAGGACCGGTCCGATCGCGGCGGCAACACCTCCTGCGCCGCCCCACAGCCCGATGGCGCGTGCTCGTTCCTTCGGATCGTCGTACACAGCCGACAGCAATGCCAGAGAGCCCGGCACGATCGCTGCCGCGCCCACGCCCTGGACGGCGCGACCAGCGACGAGGAACCCGCCTGTGGGAGCGAGGGCGCACACGGCCGAGAGCACAGCAAAGACCACCAGGCCAGCGAGGTAGACCCTGCGGGCCCCGAGACGGTCGCATGCGGCCCCAGCTGTGAGAAGGAACGCGGCGAACACGAGGGTGTAAGCGTCGACGACCCACTGCAGTGAGCCCACCGTCGTGTCGAGGTCAGTGCCGATCTCGGCGAGGGCGACATTGACGATGGTCGTATCGAGCATGACGATGAAGAAACCGAGGAGGGTCGCGACCAGCGCCGTGCGCCGATGCGCGGTCATACGCGAGACTCCAGCGAAGCCTCGGCGGGCGGGTGGCCGAAGTAGGTGCGCTTGCTCAGGTCTTGATCCCAGGTCCGGTAGGACCGGTCCAGCAGTGTCGGCAGCACCAGATCGAAAGTGTCGGCAGCACCAGATCGAACAGGCGCCAGGACGCGGCGAAGTGCATGTCCCGGATCTCCCTGGCCGTCTCTCCCCCGGTGAGCGCGAGGAGTTGCTGGGTTCATCGCGATCGCTCCCTTCGTCTCCTGATGCAATGAATCTGGTGAGTTCAGACTGCGCCTGCGATTGTTCGGTCGTCACCGAACAGTTCCGGGTGCACACTGGAGGCATGGTTGCGCGCGTGTTTCCTGAAGCGGTCCCGGATATCTCGACAGTCGCGTCGGCTCTGGCTGACTCGTCGCGGGCGGCCATGTGTGCTGCGCTCATGGACGGGCGGGCCTGGACGGTTGGTGAACTGGGCAGGTACGCGGGCCTGGCCCGGTCGACGGCGAGCGAGCATGTTGACGTGCTCGTCACCCACGGTCTCGTCCACGACATTCGGCAGGGCCGGCACCGCTACATTCGCCTGGCCGGGGAAGACATCGCACGAGTGGTCGAGAGCCTTGGCGTGGTCGCCCGCTCGCCCCTGCCCACTCCTCACAGCCTCAGCGCGTCACGGGCGAATGCGAACCTACGTGAAGGCCGCACCTGTTATCAGCACCTCGCCGGTAAGCTCGGGGTGCGCCTAGCTGAACAACTGGAAGAGCACGAGTTCATCGACTCGCACTGTCAGGTCACTAATCAAGGTCATCGCTTGTTCATACAGTGGGGTGTGCCCCCGAAGATGCTCGACACGGGCAGGTCGTGCATGGACTCCACCGAACGTCGCTTCCACCTCGCCGGCCCTCTCGGCACGGGAATCTGCAAGACTCTGTTGGATAAGGAATGGCTTTCCCGCAGGGGTCGTACCCGGGCCGTGCGTCTCACTCCCGCCGGGCGGGCAGCGCTCAACGACGCGGGGATCTCCCTCAATTGCCCGACAGCCGTCCCTGAGGGCTTCAGTCGTTCTTTGGCACCGGCGTGACCTTTCGGACGATCGAAAGCCGGTCGGAACAGGATGAGAGTTCCTGGCAAGGGTTGAACGGATCAAATTCGCGCGATCCTGGACGATCCGCCTGGGGATAACGAAGCATTTGGTCAAGAATATGAGGCAGCCAATCGCTTCAGGGAGACTGCCTCACATCTGTCATTGCGTAATCCTGAATTTCAAGGCAGTAGATGCGCGTGCCGTTCATCACTGTATGAGGGTGAGGCCGACGGACATGCCACCACCGAATGCCGCTAAAAGCACGTAGTCGCCAGGGATCGCTTGGCCGGGCGTGGCGAGTTCGCTGAGAGTGATCGCGATGGAGGCGGAGCCGGGGTTGCCGAGCCGTTCGACAACCAAGTGCTGGGTCGCGTTGGGCAGGTCGAGGGTGTCGAGGAGTTCGGCGAGCATGACGCTATTGGCCTGGTGCGGCACGAAGTGCGCCGCCTCTGACGGGGCGACGCCGGCGTCAACGAGGAAGGAATGGATGGTGCAGCACCGCGTGTGGCATCGGTACCGTCGACACGCTCACCCGTGCCTTCCGCAGAGCCTTGAACGTCGCCCCGAACGAGTACCGAAACAGGTTCCGTATCGACTAGGAACGCCGGGACGTCCTTGTCCGGATCTCTACGCTGCCAAGGCATATCCGGTAGACTGGGAGAGCAAGCAACGGGTATCTCCCTTGAGCATCTTCGGCTCATCCAGAAAAAGCACCTCCGGGCGATGCACGAGCGCCGAGGCGAGCGCGAGGCGCTGCCGCTCACCACCCGAAAGTTTCGTGCAGCGCGTGTGCGCCGCAGCCGTAAGGTTGAGCGCCTCGAGAACCTCATCAACATACGCCGAAGGAACATCGAAAATACTCGCGACAGCCCGCACATGCTCCACAAGAGTCATCTTCGTGAAAAATGCCGGAGACTGATGCTGAATACCGATCCGCCGAAGCAACTGTGGATCGCGCGGTCACGGATTCGAATCGAGAAGCCGAACCGTGCCCGAAGTGGCCTTGCGGAAACCCACGAGCGTATCGAACAGCGTTGTTTTGCCCGCCCCATTCGAGCCGATTATCCCCGGAAAGCGCCTTTCTCAACATCGAGGTTGAGGCCCTTCAAAATGCGTATCTCGCCGATCGTGACGGTGAGTTCGCGTGCACAAACAGCGGTGGCCAGCGCTCGGCCTTTCTCGCGTAACAACGGGTGTGATCTAAGTCTAAGAGGCCGCGGGGCGCGAAGAAAGGGACCTCCCGCCTCACGCCTGGAACGAAGGCCGCGGAGGGCTCACACAGCCCAACAAGGGAGATACCGACGGCTCCGCGGCCCCGCGTCGGCGTCATGCACGTGGATCCACCCCTTCTCCAGCGCGGCGTTGATGAGCCGTGTCGCCTGCGAGGCTTGAGAATCACGAAGCCCGAAACGCTTGCGAATCGACGCGTTAGTCACCGGACGGCTTGCCAAAAATCCAAGGCAAGCATGCTGATAGACCGCCTGAATTTTTTCCTCGGTCGTCATCAAAGCGAAAGAGCGATAGGCACTCAACGTCACCGTCGTGTTGACATTTGCGCGAATAAGAGCAGGCGGAAAATGCGCCGCCTCCAGGGATTCGACAATCTTGTCCCAGCCGCTTCCTCGCTGTTCAACGAAGTGCGCCAGACGTAAAGCCTCACCAAGTCGCACGTTTCGAGTCGTGGAAGCCGCATCGATAAACCGCTCGGGATTCACGAGTGGGGTCCCTGGATTCGTCACCTCGACCCGATCGCTAAATATTTCGACCGTCAGGTACTGACCTCGTTGCTCGAGATCCTGGTGCATGAGCGCATTCGCGAACACCTCGCGAAAGGCAACCGTCGGAAGCGAAGGGATTTCCACCCGGCGACCGGTGGCATCGAGCGTTTCCCCACCTGGCCTAACGGTCTCGAAAAGAGTCATGATGGGGCCGAACGATGCGGCGTATCCTTCGTTGAACTCCCACTCTCGTTGCAGGTTCGTTCGCGAGGAACCCGCGAAGTGCATGACGCGTGGAGCCAAGCCGTTAAGGCGAGGGAAATCCTTGAGGGAGCGCGCGTACATAAGGGCTGACCACGCAGGAATGCACCACCCCAACTCTGACGAGTGCGAGATCGCCTGCGCTGAGGCCAAGGTGTCAATGAGGGCATTACCCGAGATGCGTGGTAACTCGGGGCGATTCATGAAGAAAGCCTCTGGATCAAGGAGTTCGATGATCTCCGTTTCGGTGAGCTCCTCCGCTACGTTGCTCGCCTCAAACTGGAACTGGTTGAGCTTCCGCCATAGCTCCCCTTCGTGATCGGGGTACCGCATGAGGTTTTTGGTGTAGCTGCCAAGCCGGAAGAAACGTTGATGATCATAAGCGTAGGGGGCTGAAATCGCAGCGGGGACCCGCATAAGCACGACGTGGAACCCATCGACCTCGACAGTTTCGAAACTGATCTGAGGTGCGGGGTCAATAACTCGCTGCAACCAGGGGAGGAGATCTTCATTGCCCTTCCCCTTGGCCGTCTGTCATTGGAATGTTGTCCCCACAATTACGTGAGAGTCGCTTACGCCCCACACCATGTAGCCGGCCGGCTCATCATGGAGACGCGCAGAGTTCCCGAGTGCGCACGCATATTTCGCAATCTTAGGCCCCGATGTCGCAGAGTTCTCCTTGAACTCGAGCCAAGGAAGCTCAGCCGGTAGGGCAAGAAAACGTCGCAGACGGGCGATCAGCTCTTCCCTCGGCGTGGCATTAAGTGGAGTCATGACATCAGTATGCTTGAGAAGCAAGAAACAGTCAATAAAACGTTTCCGCAGGTAGATCAGGATAAAGCGGGGGTCTAGGGGCGGATTTTGTCGGTTTTGAGACTAACGAAGCAAGAAAACTTTGGGCGCAGCTCGGGCGGGTGATCTCGAGCGTGGTCCGCGCGGCTAGTGGGAAGCATTGCCAGGCGCTCGGGTGCCCTGCCCGGAGCCGATTTGATAGGGGCGTGGGCTGAGCGCTGTCGTTCTTGCTTGGCCGAGTGCGTGAAGGGGAGTAAGAAGCAAGAAACAGTCAATAAAACGTTTCCGCAAGTAGATCAGGATAAAGTGGGGGGCTAGGGGCGGTTTTTGTCGGTTTTGCGACTAACGAAGCAAGAAAACCCGTGGAGGGTGGGGCGCCGGCCGAGGTGCTCAGTTGAAGGCGATGGGAGAGCTAAGTGTGGGTGAAACCCCCACAACCTCTATGCAATCCGTGAGGGGAGTGGAGCGGGTGACGGGAATCGAACCCGCGTAATCAGTTTGGAAGACTGAGGCTCTACCATTGAGCTACACCCGCGAGAAGCGCTCGAAGCACTTCAGGAGTCCATCTTGCCATATGCCGCGCCATGCCCCAAGGTGAGCGGGGGTGGGGTGGTGCATGTATCTCGTCACATCGCGCGAGTGATGCCCGAGCGCCCTCAGGCGGTGGCGGGTAAACTCGGTGGGGTTGCCTCATGAGTCTTCGCTGGCCGCACGGCCTTGACCGGGGTGCAGCACCGGGATGTAGCTCAGCTTGGTAGAGCGTCCGCTTTGGGAGCGGAAGGTCGCAGGTTCAAATCCTGTCATCCCGACGTCGCAGGGGCCGCCACGTGGCGTCGCCCCAGTTACCGACTTTGAAATACGAGAACTACTACGAGGAGACTTGCACGTGAAGACTGCAGTCGAGAAGCTGAGCGCGACCCGTGTGAAGCTTAACGTTGAGGTTCCTTTTGAGGAACTGAAGCCCGCGATCGATCAGGCCGCGAAGAAGATTGCCAAGGATGTGCAGCTTCCCGGCTTCCGCAAGGGCAAGGTTCCTACGTCGCTCATCGAGCAGCGTTTCGGTAAGCCCGCCATCATTCAGGAGGCCGTGAACGACGCGCTCCCGGGCTACTACCAGCAGGCTGCGGCCGAGGCCGAGCTCAAGCCGGCGGGCCGCCCCGAGGTTGAGGTCACGGAGGTCCCCGGTCTCGACGGCTCGGAAGAGGGAAACCTTGTTTTCGTGATCGAGCAGGATGTGCGCCCCGAGATCGAACTTCCCACCTTCGGAGACATTGAAGTCGAGATCGAAGAGCCCGCTGTTGACGACGACGCCGTGGACGTGCGCCTCACCGCGCTGCGCGAGCGTTTCGGCACCCTCAAGGGCGTGGATCGCCCCGCTGAGGATGGCGACTTCGTATCGATCGACATGGTCGCGAAGATCGAAGATGAACAAATCGACACCGTCGAGGGCGTCTCGTACAACATTGGCGAGGGCAACATGCTCGACGGCCTCGACGAGGCCCTCATTGGCCTTTCGGCTGGCGAGACCACAACCTTCACGTCGAAGCTTGCCGGTGGCGACCGCGCCGGTGAGGAAGCACAGATCACCGTGACCGCGCAGAGCGTGAAGGTGCGTGAGCTTCCCGAGGCCGACGACGAGTTCGCCGAGCTCGCTTCCGAGTTCGACACGATTGACGAGCTCAAGGCTGACCTCAAGGCTCAGGCCGAGAAGGACGCCGAGGGCAACCGCGTGGCGCTCGCCCGCAACGCGCTCATCGAGAAGCTCCTCGAGGACATCGAGATCGAGGTGCCCGAGCAGCTCGTGAAGGACGAAATCGAAGCGCACCTCGAGAACGAGGGCAAGAACGCTGACGATCCGCACGGCGAGGAAATCAAGGACGACACGGTCAAGGCGATCCGTGCGCAGTTCCTCCTCGACGCGATCCTCGAGACGCGCGAGGTCGAGGTGGGCCAGGAAGACCTCATGGGCTTCATGTCCCAGATGGCCGCGCAGTACGGCATGGATCCGAATACCTTCCTCCAGGCTGTTGCGCAGGGCGGTCAGCTCGAGCAGATCTTCGGTGAGGTGCAGCGCTCGAAGGCTCTCGACGACGTGCTCGCCGAGGTGACGGTCAAGTCGACCGAGGGTAAGGTTCTGGACCTGGGTCTTGCGAAGGGCGAGGAGTCCGACGATTCCTCGGCTGACGAGGATGCCAAGGACGAAGGCGAGAAGAAGGCCCCTGCCAAGAAGGCTGCTGCGAAGAAGCCCGCCGCGAAGAAGGCGACCGAAAAGAAGTCCGCGGACAAGAAGACCGCTGAGAAGAAGCCGGCCGCCAAGAAGGCCCCCGCTAAGAAGGCTCCGGCGAAGAAGGCCGCCACCAAGAAGGCTGCCGAGAAGGCCGAGGATAAGGGCGAGGACAAGTAGTCTCGCACCATCCCTTAAGGGCGCGGCCCCTCTTCGCGAAAGCGGAGTTGGGGCCGCTACCCTTTTAACAGCGCGCGGCGCCGCGCGAAGGAGGAGTAGTCATGGCTTGGATCGATCACGCCCTGTGGTGGCACGTATACCCGCTCGGTTTCACCGACGCCCCGATCCGCGAGGGCGATTCCCGCACCGGCCGGGGCTTCGATCACCTCACCGGTTGGCTCGACTACGTGCAGGAACTCGGCCTCAACGGGATCGCGCTCGGCCCGATTTTTGAGTCGAAAACCCACGGCTACGACACGCTAGACTACCTCGCAATCGACCCGCGCCTCGGCGATGACGCCGCCTTCGACCGCTTCCTTGCCGAGTGCAAAAAGCGCGGGATCCGCGTGCTCCTCGACGGCGTCTTCTCGCACGTCTCGACCGACTTTGCGCCACTTCGACGCGAGCTCGAAAACCCCGCGGAAAGCGCGAGCGATCGCGAATTCGATCTCGATATGGATGCCGACGGTGGCCCGGCCCCCCGCGTGTGGGAAGGCCACGGGGAGCTCGCTCGCCTCCATCACGAAAGCGCCGCCGCGCGCGAGCGGATCGCCCACGTCATGCGCTTCTGGCTCGAGCGGGGGATTGACGGCTGGCGCCTCGATGCCGCCTACTCCGTGCCCACGAGCTTCTGGAGCGCGATCATCCCGCCCCTTCGCCGGGACTTCCCCGAAGCATTCTTCTTCGCGGAGATCATCCACGGCGACTACGCCGAATTTGTGCGCGAAGCGGGCGTGGATTCCGCGACCGAGTACGAACTGTGGAAGGCGATCTATTCAAGCATCGAACAGAAGAATCTCTTCGAGCTCGAGTGGACCCTCGGCCGCCACAACACGTTCCTCGAACATTTCCTTCCGCTCACGTTCGTGGGCAACCACGACACGAGCCGTATCGCGAGCGTGCTCGGTGCCGACGGTGCGCTCACGGCCCACGCGATCCTCTATACGCTCGGCGGCACCCCCGCCCTGTACTACGGCGATGAGCAGGCCTTCCGCGGCATCAAGGAAGAGCGTCTCGGCGGAGACGACGACGTGCGCCAGGCCTTCCCCGATTCCCCGGGCGACTTCTTCGGCGAAGGGCCCGCTATGCGCGATGCGATCGCCGGGCTCATCGGCGTGCGCCGCGCCAACCCGTGGCTCGTGACGGCCCGCACCGAGGTGCTCGACATCGCGAACGAGAAAATGACGTATCGCGCCCACGAAAATGGGGGAGAGCGCTTCCTCGACGTCGCGATCATCCTCGGGAACAGCCCCCGCGCCACCATTCGTGAGGCGAGCGGCGACGTGCTGTGGTCCCAGCCGCAGCTGTAGCGAGGCAAGCGTCGGAACTGCGCCCCTGGCGAACAGGGCCGCCAAGCCCCCTCACGCTCGCTAAGGTTGAGGGGTACGAAAACTCAAGATACAAGGAGTGCACCGTGACTCAGCACAGCGTGAACGCGGCCGGTGAAATGCCGCTTGGCCTCGACGACAACGTGTACCAGCGGCTCCTGCGCGAGCGCATCGTGTGGCTCGGTTCGGATGTTCGCGACGACAACGCGAACGCGATCTGCGCGAAGCTGCTCCTGCTCGCCGCTGAAGATCCCGATAAGGACATCTTCCTCTACATCAACAGCCCCGGCGGTTCGATCACCGCGGGCATGGCCATCTACGACACGATGCAGTACATCAAGCCCGATGTCGTCACGGTCGCGATGGGCATGGCCGCCTCGATGGGCCAGTTCCTGCTGAGCTCGGGCACGCCCGGCAAGCGCTTCGCGACGCCCCACACCCGAATCCTCATGCACCAGCCGCTCGGCGGCCTCGGTGGCACCGCCTCGGAGATCAAGATCCAGGCCGATCTGATCCTCTCGATGAAGCAGCAGATGGCTGAGATTACGGCCGAGCAGACCGGCAAAAGCGTCGAGCAGATCATTGCCGACGGCGACCGCGACCACTGGTTCACCGCACCCGAAGCCCTCGAATACGGCTTCATCGACCGGATCGTTTCCGCAGCGGGTGACGTGACCGGCGACGGCGGCATGGACGAGAACTGACGCGGCGAAACCAAAGGAGTACACCCCATGACTTTTGAGCCCTCCATGAAGGCCGGCCACATGCCGAGCGCGCGCTACGTGCTGCCCACGTACGAAGAGCGCACGGCCTACGGCTTCAAGCGCCAGGACCCCTACGCGAAGCTGTTCGAGGATCGCATCATCTTCCTCGGCGTCCAGGTGGACGACGCCTCGGCTGACGACGTGATGGCGCAGCTGCTCGTGCTCGAATCGCAGGATCCGGATCGCGACATCACGCTCTACATCAATAGCCCGGGCGGCTCGTTCACGGCGCTCACGGCAATCTACGACACGATGCAGTACATCAAGCCGGACGTGACGACCGTGTGCCTCGGCCAGGCGGCCTCCGCCGCGGCGGTTCTGCTCGCGGCCGGTGCCCCCGGCAAGCGCCTCGCCCTTCCGAACGCGCGTATCCTCATCCACCAGCCCGCGATGGGCGGCCAGGGTGGCGGCCAGGCCTCGGATATCGAGATCCAGGCCAACGAGATCCTCCGCATGCGCGAGTGGCTCGAGGACACCCTCGCTCACCACTCGGGCCGCGACCGCGGCGAGGTTCACCGCGACATCGAGCGCGACAAGATCCTCACCGCGCAGGGCGCGCTCGAGTACGGCCTTATCGACCAAGTTCTCGCCCGCCGAAGCGAGCAGGACCAGATCGGCCAGTAAGCGCGATACGCGCACGATGCGGCCGGGGAGGTGCGCCACAGCGACACACGCTCGTGGGTGCGCCTCCCCGTTTCGCTGCCTCACTGCCGCTAGTGTGGCTAAGGCCCGAAAACTTCCCCGGGAAGGACTCCTCCTCCATGGCACAGATTGGTGATTCGAGCGAGATCTACAAGTGCTCGTTCTGCGGCAAGTCGCAAAAGCAGGTCGATCGGCTGATCTCCGGCCCCCACGTGTACATCTGCGAGGAATGCATCGAGCTGTGCAACGAGATCATCGCCGAGGAAACCGAAGCCGCGGAAAAGAAGGAAGAGCAGGCGAAGGAGCTTGAGCTTCCGAAGCCTAACGAGATCTTCGACTTCCTCGAGACCCACATCGTGGGGCAGGAAACCGCGAAGCGTGCCCTCTCGGTTGCCGTGTACAACCACTACAAGCGCGTGCGCGCGAGCGAAACGAAAGATTCCGGCATCGGCACGGATATCGACGAGGTCGAGGTCGCAAAGTCGAACGTGCTCGTCGTGGGCCCCACGGGCTGCGGCAAAACCTACCTCGCGCAGACCCTCGCGAAGCTCCTGAATGTGCCGTTCGCGATGGCCGATGCGACCGCCCTCACCGAGGCCGGCTACGTGGGCGAGGATGTGGAAAACGTTCTGCTCAAGCTGCTCCAGGCCGCCGACTGGGATGTGAAGCGCGCCGAGCGCGGCATCATTTACATCGACGAGATCGACAAGATCGGCCGCAAGGCGGAAAACCCGTCGATCACGCGCGACGTGTCCGGCGAAGGCGTGCAGCAGGGTCTGCTCAAGATCCTCGAGGGCACCGTCTCGGCTGTTCCGCCGCAGGGCGGGCGCAAGCACCCGCAGCAGGACTACGTGCAGCTCGATACGACCAACGTGTTGTTCATCGTCGCGGGCGCGTTCGCGGGCATCGAGGACATCATCAGCAACCGCACCGGCAAGCGTGGCATCGGTTTCGGCAGCCAGCTTCACACCCCGCTCGATGAGCAGGAGATTTACGCGAAGCTCCTGCCCGAAGACCTCTTGAAGTTCGGTCTCATTCCCGAATTCATCGGCCGTCTTCCCGTGCTGACCTCCGTCACGAACCTCGATCGCGAGGATCTCACGCGCATCCTCATCGAGCCGAAGAACGCGCTCGTGAAGCAGTACCAGAAGATGTTCGCCCTCGACGAAGTTGAGCTCGACTTCGAGCCGCTCGCCCTCGAAGCGATCGCCGACCGCGCGCTCGAACGTGGCACGGGCGCGCGCGGCCTGCGCGCGATCATGGAAGAAATTCTCCAGCCCGTGATGTTCGAGGTGCCTTCGCGCGACGACGTCGTCAAGATCGTCATCACCGAAGCCGTCGTGACCGAGGGCCGCGAACCGCTCATGCTCACGCGCGCTGAATCTGGTGAGGGGAGCGAGAAAAAGCGCCGACGCAGCGCCTAGTTCTCTCGCGGACGCGCTTTACTCGCGCCGCTTCGCCTGCAAGGCTTAGCGCATGAACGATTCTCCCGCGACGCCGAGCGCCGGCGCCCACGTGACCGAGGACGAGATCGCTCGCGCTCGTGAGGTTCTCGGCCATCATCGCCAGTCAATCGACAACATCGACGCGTCCCTCGTGCACCTGCTCGCCGAGCGCTTCAAGTTCACGCAGGCCGTGGGTGCGCTCAAGGCCGAGCACGGCCTGCCCGCGGGCGACCCCGACCGCGAAAAACAGCAGGTTGAGCGCCTCACGCGCCTCGCCGAAGAATCGGGCCTCGACCCCGTGTTCGCGCAGCGTTTCCTCAATTTCCTCTTGACCGAGGTCATCCGTCACCACGAGAAAATCGCCGTCGAAAAGTAGGGCGAGACAAAGGGCCGCCCCGCGTCGAAGGCGCGAAACGGCCCCACGCTCTCTAGCTGTACTAACCGGAGACATTGATTGAGCTGGGCGCTCCACGAAAGCCAGCAGCTCAGGCGCGGTCCGCCGCACGCCGGCATCGGCGCGCTGCGACCGCTCAAGAGCCGAGATACCACCTGTCCGGTAGAGGCTGTGCCAACGCGAGAGCGTTCGCTCTCCCACCCCGGTCTCCCGGGCGAGACTCGCCAGCGGGATGCCGTCTTCGACGTGGAGCCGCAGGATCTTCCACTTCTGCAGCCCGTCCATTTCACGCCTGCGCGATGCTCTCGCGAGCGGCCGCGTCCCGCTGGTGGCGGTACAGCGTCGCCCGTGACCACCCCACCAGTCGCGCCGCCTCCTCAGCGGTGCGCCCCTTCGCTCTCTCTTCGGCAACGATCGCGAGCTTGCGATCCACGACCTCCGGGTTCACGGGTGGCCGGCCGAACTTGGCGCCCTGGGCGCGGGCTGCTGCGATTCCAGCGTTGACGCGCTCGGTGATCAGTTCTCGTTCGTACTCCGCCAGTGTTGCCAGCATTCCGAGCATGAGCCGGCCCGACGAAGTGTCTGGGTCGATCCCGTCGGAGACCGACTGGATCTTCACGCCGCTGTCCCGCAGCAGGTTCACGGTGTTGAGTAGTCGATCAGCGACCGGCCCAGTCGGTCGATCCGCCAGACCACCACCGTGTCCTCAGGCTCCGCGTAAGCCAGGAGCTTCTTCATGCCCGGACGCTCCGCCGCGCTCTTCGCCCCAGACGTCATGTCCGAGAACACATCCCGCTTCTGCACCCCGGCAACAAGGAGAGCGTCAAGTTGCAACGCCGGGTCCTGTCCCGCCGTCGACACTCGCGTGTACCCCAGAAGCCTCATCACCACATGGTGCCTCACAAAATCGCTCCGCCGGAAGATCTGAGACGAAAAACGGTGCGACGACTTCGCGAGACACTCCGGCGAACTGTCGGCCCAGCTCGAGACGATCCGCCCGCCACCCGAGCGGATGTCTCACAAAACTGTAGGTTCCTCGGACGGTCGGATCTGGATCTGCCGGGCATTGAGGCGCTCACCCGTTGAGGACTGGATCGCGACGTCAACTCGCCGCCCATCCGGACCGACGAGTTCGAGGTCGGCCTGGCTCTCGGCTAGGTGCCTACGGCCCCACTCGAACAGTCCGATGATGACAGGCAAGAGCTCCTCTCCAGCAGGGGTGAGTTCGTACTCGTGGCGAACCCGCGCACCAGGTTCTTGGTAAGGGCGCCTCGTCAACACTCCGGCTCCGACGAGCTCGTGAAGGCGCTTAGCGATCGTTGCTTCGGAGATCCCGGTGTGCTGGACGAATGCCTCGAAACGTCGATCGCCGTAGAACGCCTGACGCAGGACCAGCATCGCGGCACGCGATCCGAGCGTGCTGACGGTGCAGTCCATCGGGCATCCCGGCCCGGGGGCGGGAGGTGGCTGTCCATCGAGGTTGAACGACATGAGGACATCCTACCCCTGACTTGAGCCCCCTGATGTCATCGGCTAGTATCTGGCTTTATGGAGCTAAAGTCATCATCCAAGTGGGCGACCCTTACGGTCGCAGGGTCGGCACAATTCCTTGTTCTGCTGGAGTCGACGGTCATCACGGTCGCGATCCCCGACATCGGCTCGCATCTCGGAGATGACGGCTGGTTGCCCTGGGTTCTCAGCGGTTATCTCCTGGCCTTCGGTGGCCTGCTGCTGCCGGGCGGAGTGTGGGCGGATCGCTTCGGGCAACGCCGCATCTTCTTCACTGGACTGACCGGGTTCGCGATCTCCAGTGTGCTGTGCGCGTTGGCTCCCAGTATCAGCCTCCTCGTGGGAGCTCGGGCATTGCAGGGCGCGGCGGCCGGAGTGCTCGCGGCCAGCGCTCTCGGAGTTGTCCTCACTCGCTACGAAGCGGAGCGCGAGCGAGCTGTGGCAATGACAGTGTGGAGCACTCTCGGAGTAATCGGAGCAGTCGTCGGCAGCCTCGCAGCCGGGCCGGTCATCGCGTGGCTCGGCTGGCCAGGTGTGTTCTGGATCAACATCGCCGCCGTCGCCGTGTTGTTCCCCTTCGCTTGGCGGAGCATCCAGCTCACGCATCAGGACAAAACCGGTTCAGCACCCCCCGTGACTGCCGCTTTGGTCGCGGCGCTCGGCGCAGCTACCGTGTTGGCGGGGTTGAGCATCTCCGAGGTCCGGCCGATTCCAGGAGTCATCGTCGCGGTCGTCGGCGTCACAATCATCGTGGCCGTATTCCGGCACCAGCTCACCGCATCCCGCCCGATCCTTCCCGTCCAACTCTTTCGCTCACCCGCTTACCGAGTCGCTGCCGCTGGTCTGTTCTTGGCAAACGGTCTGATGGTCGCCACGATGTTCGCCTACTCCCAGCACCTTCAGAACGGCTACCTGCTGACCGCACAGACCGCATCCTTCGCGGTGCTGCCGATGGCACTCGCCTCTCTTGTTGTCGCCTTCACCACCGATTCCTTGATCGCCCGCCTTGGCGAACAAGCCGTCCTGCGAATCGGGGCGGGGTTCCTCCTCGGGGGATCACTCAGCTTCCTACTCGTCACCACCGCGTCCGTCAGCTGGGGCTACCTCGTCGTCGCTGGCATCCTTGTCGGCGCGGGCATGCCTGCATGTTTCGTTGTTCTCAACCGCCGAGCCTTCAGCTCTGTCCCTGCTGCGCTCTCCGGTGCAGCCTCCGGATTCACCAACACCGTCACCACACTCGGCGGAGCCACTGTCGTTGCTCTCACCGCCCTCGGGTCAGTCTTCGCGCAACAGATAGGGGCCTACACGGTCTTGGCGATCACCGCCGCATTGATCGGGGTGCTGGCCATGTCGCGATCAGGCACGGCATCCACAACATCTGACTGATCCAGCGCCAGGCCCCACTAAGCGGGAGACTCCTGTTCGGTGCCGGTCAGATAGTCGATGAACGCCTCTACGCGCCGCGGGACTGCCCGGCCGTCCGCGAGGAGCTGGATATCACGGTGCATCTGCGTTGCTAGCTGTACTGACCGGAGACATTGATCGAGCTGGGCATCGAAAGCGATCACAGCAACTCTGTAACTACCCGTATGTACACTGGTGGTATGGACACAAGGAGACGTCTCTTGGATGCCACGCAGGATTTGCTGTGGGAGCGGGGTTACGCAGCAACCAGCCCGAAAGACATATTGAGCCGAGCCGCCGCGGGTCAAGGCAGCATGTACCACCACTTCTCCGGCAAGCAGGACCTCGCGGTAGCCGCTCTGGAGGCAAGCGCGACGGCCATGCGGGATGATGTGGATGCCTTGCTCCGTGGCGAGGGAACGGCAACGGAGCGCCTCGTCGCCTATCTCGAGCGTCAGCGCGACTCCCTCCGGGGCTGCCGAATGGGTCGCATGACGTATGACGCCGACGTGCTCTCTACACCTGAGTTGCTTCAGCCGGTCTCTGCGACCTTGACCTGGCTAGTCGAGACGATCGGGGCAGTCGTCAGTGAGGGGATCGACGCAGGCGAGTTCTCGTCCGAGACTGACGCCCACCAGTTGGCCTCGATGGTCGTGGCCACAGTGCAGGGCGGCTATGTCCTGGCTCGCGCCCAACAAGATCCTGCAGAGTTCGACGCCGCCGTCCACGGTGCAACCACACTCCTGCGCACTTGGAGTCAACGATGAGCTTCACTCCGGGGCACTTCACGGGCGCTGTCGAAGCCACGACCTTGGCAGCACCCACGCGTGAGTCGACTCTGGCCGTGTACGCCGTCACGTTCGCAGCTGGAGCGCGCACTCACTGGCACACCCATCCCAAAGGGCAGGGGTTGTATGTCACCGACGGCGTTGCCCTGATCCATATTGAAGGGCAAGCGCCCCAGCGCCTGACCGAGGGCGAGTCCATCTGGATCGACGCCGGGCAGTGGCACTGGCATGGCGCCACACCTGAACGGGCCATGACCCATGTCGCCTACCAGCAAGCTGCCAATGACCTGTCGACCATCTGCTGGCAGGGACCCGTCAATCCTACGACCTACTTCCGCGCAACAAAGGAGAACCACTGATGTACGCCATGCAGTACCAGATCACGCTGCCCACCGACTACGACATGCAGATCATTCGCGATCGCGTCACCCGCACGGGACATCTCATGGACGGGTACCACGGGCTGGAATTCAAGGCCTACCTCATCCAGGAGAAGGCCAAAGGCGCACCCCAGAATGCCTATGCACCCTTCTACGTCTGGCGCGACATCGACGGAATGCGTCAGTTCTGCTGGGGCGAACCCGGATACTCGGCCATCGTGCGCGACTTCGGCCGCCACCCGATCCACGACTGGACTGTCCACCAGTTTGTTGCCGGCCCGGCCGATTACTCCGCAGCCCGCAGCCTGACCGTCAAGTCCGTACCCCTCCCGGCTGGCGCCGCACCGTCCCACTGCATCGAGGAGATCACCGCGGACTTCCTCGCCACGACCACTGACTCCACAGTGGCCCGCGTCACTGCCGTCGACGTCACCACCTGGGCCGTCATCCTCGTCGAACTCAGCACCCGTGAAGCCGACGAGAGCTCCACCGATGTCACCGCCTACGAGGTGCTGCACGTTTCCGCTGCTGCCTGACTCACACACCATCGATCCGCCCCACGGGGCACTTAGCCTTCCTGGGCGGCGTCTGCCACCCAGGAAGGCTTTTTCATGTCTCACCCCAACGCTGCCCTCACACCGCGCCACCGGCTCAAGGTTGCCCAGCTCGTCGTCGACCAGGGGTGGCCGATCAGCGAGGTCGCCGCCCGGTTCCAAGTCTCCTGGCCGACCGTGAAGCGCTGGGCCGACCGCTACCGGGCCGGCCAGCCCATGCAGGACCGCAGCTCACGGCCTCACCGCTCCCCGAACAAAACCAGCCCAAAGACCACAAGACGCTGCATCCAGCTCCGCCCCCGATTGCGCGAGGGGCCAGTCCAGTTGGCCTGCCGGCTCGGGATCGCACCGTCCACTGTCCACCGGATCTTGGCCGACGCCCGGCTGAACCGCCTCTCCCACGTCGACCGGGCCACCGGAGAGTCTGTCCGCCGCTACGAGCACGACCACCCCGGCGCGATGCCGCACGTCGATGTGAAGAAGCTCGGCAACATCCCCGACGGCGGAGGCCGGCGCTACGTCGGCCGCCAACAAGGCGACCGCAACCGCGCCGCCACACCCGACAAGCCCCGCAACAGATACCGGGACCCACTCATGGGCAAGGCCTATATCCACACCGTCATCGACGACCACTCACGCGTCGCCTACGCCGAGATCCACGACGACGAAACCGCCATCACGGCCACCGCAGTCCTAGTGAGGGCGGTCGAGTGGTTCAACGCCCGCGGCGTCACGGTTGAGCGGGTTCTGTCGGACAATGGCGGCGCCTACAAGTCGCACCTGTGGCGAGACACCTGCGCCGAGCTCGGGATCAGGCACAAGCGGACCAGGCCGTATCGGCCGCAGACCAACGGCAAAATCGAGCGCTTCCACCGCACCCTGGCTGACGGCTGGGCCTACGCCCGCTGCTACATCTCCGAGACGGAGCGGCGAGGTGAGCTCGACGGTTGGCTGCACTACTACAACCACCACAGACCCCACACGGCCTGCGGGAAGCAGCCACCCTTCTCACGATTGACTAACGTCTCCGGTCAGTACATCTAGCGGTGCGTTAGAGGACTTCGCTCTGGCGATACTCACTCATCGCATCGATGATCCACCGGGCCACGAAATCGGCAAAGCTCGCGCGCGGGTAAAGGCGCCACACGTTGTTCTCCACGCGATGCAGAAGAATCGGCACGTGCGCAAGCTGGGTCGCGATCGCGCGGCCCGCGGGGAATTCGCGCGGGTGAAGGTCGGCGTTGCAGCCCTTCTCAAGGAGCTCCTCGGAGGCTCGCCCCGAAAGCTCGAACACCGTGCGGTTCGCGGAAAGATCCACGGCGTGCCCCGGAAGACCCTCGAGGGACGCCTCGAGTTCGGCGACAGCGCCCTGGGTCGAATCCGTGGGATCGACGTACAGGAATTCGTCGGGCGAAAGCCACAGAACGTGGCCGGCGTCGGACCTTCCCGTGACCTGCCCAACCCCCGCGGGAAGCGCAAAGCCGAGCACGCTCTCAAGGGCCCGTGCGCTCTCGCTTCCCGGCTTCGCGCGTAGCCCCACCTGGAGCGGCGCATCGAGCTCCGTGAGCGCGATAGAGCGGGGCCCGCACACGCGCGCCGCGTTCATCTCACGTGCGAGGTGCGCGGCGGGTGTCACGCGGAATTCTTTCAACTGAGCGTTAGCCATCGCGGCGCTCTCCTTCCGGATCGAACAGGCACAGGGGCCCGATTTCTACATCGACGAGACGGCCATCGAGCGGGCTCGAGATAATCTCGCCTACGCGCTCGCGACCGCGCTCGATGAGCGCGAGACCAAACGTGCGGCCGAGCGCCACCGAGTCGTAACTCGAGGTCACCCAACCGATGTCCTCGATCTGCCCGTCGCCGGGAAGCAGCGGGGTCGCGACGCTCGCCTCGCGCACCTTGAGATCCGTGCCCTTCTCGACGAGCTGGGCGCCCTCGCGAAGCTTGAGCCTGCGATCCACGGGCATGACGCTCACGAGATGCCGGCGATCCTCGGCCGCGGTGTGCGCCCGTGCGAAGGAGCGCTTGCCGAGGAATTCCTCCTTCTTCTTCGAGACGACCCAGCTCATTCCCGCATCGTGCGGCGTGACCGTGCCGTCCGTGTCCTGACCGACGATGATGAAGCCTTTCTCGGCGCGCAGCACGTGCATCGTCTCCGTGCCGTACGGCGTGATGCCGAACTCGCGCCCGGCCTCCTCGACGGCCTCCCACACGGCGAGCCCGTAGTACGCCTCAACATTGATCTCGAAGCACAGCTCGCCCGAGAACGAAATGCGGCACACGCGCGCGGGCATCCCGTTCGCGAGGGTCGTGTCGCGAAACGCCATGAACGGGAAGCCCTTCGCGGAAACGTCGATGTTCGGCACGACCTTCTCGATCACCGCGCGCGACTTCGGTCCCGCGACCGTGATCGTCGCGTATTGCTCGGTGACCGACGTGAGGGTCACGTCGAGCTCGGGCCACTCCGTTTGCAAGTACTCCTCGAGGTGGTCGAGGACCTTCGCGGCGCCCGAGGAGGTTGTCGTCATGAGGAAGCGATCCTCCGCGAGGCGCATCGTCACGCCATCGTCGAAGATCATGCCGTCGGGTGTGCACATCACGCCGTAGCGGCCCATACCGACCTTGAGCAGGCGGAACGAGTTCGTGTACACGCGGTCGAGGAACTCCGCCGCATCCGCCCCGCGAATCTCGATCTTCCCGAGCGTCGTGCCGTCCATGAAGCCCACGGATTCGCGTACGGCCGCGCACTCGCGACGCACAGCCGCGTCCATCGACTCGGCACCCTGCGGGTAGTACCAGGGGCGCTTCCACTGGCCCACGTCCTCAAACTCGGCGTCGTGGGCGAGGTGCCAGGGCTGGATCGACGTGATCCGTGCGGCATCGAACAGGTCGCCACGCTCGCGGCCCGCAATGACAGCGAAGGACACCGGGGAGTAGGGCGCGCGGTAGTTCGAAACGCCGACCTTCTCGAGGTCGTCTTCGCCAAGCGCCGCCGCGAGGATCGCCATCGCGTTCACGCCCGAGGTTTTGCCCTGATCGTTCGCCGTGCCGATCGACGTGTAGCGCTTGATGTGCTCGATGCTGCGCATGCCCGCCCCGTAGGCGCGCATGACCTCGGCAACGGATTGGTCGCGCTGGAGATCCACGAAGTGTTCGTTCCACTCACCCGGCTCGCCCTCCTCCGCGGGCACGAGCCACACGGGGCGCACGGGGGAGCGGTCAAGGGGAAGTGCGGTTCCGCCGCTTGCCTCGGCCGCCTCGCGCTTCAGTTTCCCGGCGTTGAAGCCCTTCGCTTCGGCGGCGGCCTCTCGGGCCTCGATGCCTACGCGGTGACCGATATCGAGCGCGGACGAGAGGGAGTACTGGCCCGTGAGGGCACCCGCGTGGTGTTGATGCGCGACCGGGGCTACCGGCACGAAGCCGGCGATGTCGCTCTTCCACGTGGTCTTTCCCTGACGGTGCGTGTGGAGGTGCACGGTGGGGCTGTAGCCGCCCGAGACGGCGAGGAGGTCCACGTCGATGTGGTCGGCTTCGCCCGTGAGTGCGGCGTTCTCGTCGAGGCCTCGCACCCTCACGCCCGTGAGGAGGCCGCCCTCGCCCGCGTCGGTATTGACCACGGTGGAACCCGAGCAAAGGGCCGCGCCCACCTTGCGCGCGATCGCCTCGCAATGTTCGGGAACGCTGGCGCGTGCATCGATGATCGCGGCGACTTGTGCGCCGGCTGCTGCGAGGTCGAGCGCGCTCTCGTAGCCGGCGTCGTTGGTGGTGAAGAGCGCCGCGCGGCGGCCCGGAAGCGCGCCGTAGCGATTGATGTAGGTGCTCACGGCCGAGGCGAGCATGATGCCCGGGCGGTCGTTGTTCTTGAACACGAGTGGCCGCTCGAGGGCACCGGTCGCGAGGATGACCTCCGCGGCGCGGAACTGCCACATGCGCTGGCGCGACACCCCGGGTCGCTTCGCGCGCGGCAAGTGATCGGTGCGGTTCTCGACCGCGATCACGTAGTTCGCGTCGTAGCAGCCGAACGCGCTCGTGCGCGGAAGATACGTGAAGTCGCTGTTCTTCTTGAGCTTCTCGATCTCGGCGCTCGCCCATTCGGGGCCGCTCACACCATCGATCTTCACGTCGCGTGCGGAGAGCAGCGAACCGCCAGGGGAGGGCTGGTCGTCGAGGAGCACAACCCTGCACTGGCCCGCGAGGGCCGAGCGCGCGGCGGCGATACCCGCGGGCCCCGCGCCCACGATGAGCACGTCCACGTGGCGATGCTTGTGGTCGTAGAGCGCCGGGTCGGGGCGAGGATCCAGTGCGCCCTGACCGGAAACAAAGATGGTCTCGAGACCGGGCGTTGCAGGGACCGTGGTCACAGGCAGCATCGTTTCGTCGATATCGTGCGCATCGCGCGCACGCACCGTGATGAGGCCGTTCGGCTCCTCGATGCCAGCCGCGAGGATGCCGCGCGGGCGGTGACGGTACATCGATTCGGCCGTGTGGATCCTGCCGGAGGCGATGAGGGCCGAGGCGACCGTGTCACCCTCGAATGCCTCGATCTTCACGCCATCGACGGTGATCGAGAAGGGCTTGGTGCTCGCGAGGCCGTGCCTGGGGGAATGCTCGGGGGATAGTCGCATGCTCACTTGGTTTCTCCCATCGTCGGTGCGGCCTCATTGCCGAGGTCAAGGACGGGGCGTTTCTCGCCCGACGGGTAGAACGCGAGGAACTCGTGGGTTGCCGTGTCGCGCAGGGCGTTGAACCATTTGCGGCAGCCGCCCGTGTGGAGCCACCGTTCGGCGTACTCACCCTTGGGGTTCGAACGGTAGAACAGGTAGTGGGCCCATTCCTCATCGCTGAGGTCCGCGGTTTTTTCGGGGTAGGCCACGTGGGCCTCGCCGCCGTAGTGGAACTCGATCTCGTCGCGATCGCCGCAGTGGGGGCACGTGAGAAGAAGCATCGTTGGTCTCTCTTTCGCCGTGGGGGGGTTAGTGAGCGACGGCAGCGGCGCCGTGCTCGTCGATCAGGTGGCCAGTCGTGAACCGCTCAAGGGAGAACGGCTCATTCAATTCGTGGGGTCGATCATTCGCGACCGTGTAGGCGAAGGCCCACCCACATGCGGGGGTGGCCTTGAAGCCGCCCGTGCCCCACCCGCAGTTGATGTACACGCCTTCGACGTCGCACAGCGACATGATCGGGGAGGCATCGAGCGTGACGTCCACGATCCCGCCCCACGTGCGCAAGAGGTGCGCGCGCGAGAAAACGGGAAACAGTTCGATCGAGGCGGCGATCTGCTCGGAGACCACGTGGAACGAGCCGCGCTGAGCGTAGCCGTTGTATTGGTCAATTCCCGCGCCCATGACGAGTTCACCCTTGTGCGCCTGCGACACGTACATGTGCACGTGGTTGCTCATCACGACCGTGGGATGCACGGGCTCGAAAAGCTCCGAGACGAGGGCCTGGAGCGGATGCGACTGCGTGGGCACGCGCACCCCGAGTTGATCCGTGAGGGTCGTGGTGTGGCCCGCGGCCGCAAGCGCGATCTTGGGGGCGAGGATCTTTCCGCGAGTGGTCTCGACACCGATCGCGCGGCCACCGTCGGAAAGAACCTTCGTGACCTCGCAGTTTTGGATGATGTCCACGCCGAGCTCATTGCACTTGCGCGCGTAGCCCCACGCGACCCAGTCGTGTTTCGCGATGCCCGCGCGCGGCTGGTAGGTCGCGCCCATAACCGGATAGCGCACGTTGTCGCTGATGTTGAGGATCGGGCACACTTCTTTGACCTGCTCGGGAGTGAGCCACTCGGCGTCCACGCCGTTGAGTTTGTTCGCCTCGACTCTTCGCACAGATTCGCGCACGTCGCCGAGCGTGTGCGCAAGATTGAGCACGCCGCGCTGCGAAAAGAACATTTCGTACTCGAGTTCCTCGGTGAGGCCTTCCCACAACTTCATCGCGTGCTCGTAGATCGCCGCGGATTCGTTCCACAGGTAGTTCGACCGGATGATCGTGGTGTTGCGGGCCATGTTGCCGCCCGCGAGCCACCCCTTTTCAAGGAGGGCGATGTTGGCCATCCCGTGGTTTTTTGCGAGGTAATACGCGGTGGCGAGTCCGTGACCGCCGCCGCCCACGACGATCGCGTCGTAAGTTTTCTTCGGGTCCGGGTTATCCCACAGGAAATCGGGGTGTTGGGGTAGCTCTTCCGCCACGGGGGCCTCCTAGGTTCTCGTCATTGAGAAAACGACTGGGCGTCATTTCCACGGAAGGTATTGGTGTCGATCCTAGAGAGAGACCAAGAGGCAGTCAAGCGATCAGTGCAACGAGGTTGCAGTGACGGCAACCTTGGTGAGGGTGGGGTGCACGCGAAAGTTGGCCCGCTGACTCGAAAGGGCCCCGACAGTCACGGCGGTGTAAAAACCTCCCGTGCCCGTCGGGGCCCTTGCGATGATCGGCTGTGTCGTTGCGGCCGGTCCGCGCCTACTTCTTCTTCGCGGGCGGCTCGCCGAGCTCGACCTTCGAGAGCGTCATTGCGCCATCGGTCGAGGCCTCAAGCGCGAGCTCCTCGATCGAGCCAAGCGCGCACACGTCAAAGCGCGCGCTCTCGAACTCGGCGAGTGCGGCCTTGGGAAGTGCGAGGTGGGCGCGGAGCATCGGGGTCTTCTGCGAGACCTTCGCGTCGCTCTTGACCTTGCGCACCGAAATGATCGCCTCGCTCACAACGCGCAGGAGCGATTCGTCCTGGCCGGCAGCGGCCTTCGCGAGCGGCGCCGAGGTGGGCCACGCCTGCGCGTGCACCGAACCCTCGCGCCACCAGCTCCACACCTCGTCGGTCGCGAAGGGGAGGTACGGCGCGAAAAGCCGCAGGAGGGTCTCGAGCGCGATCTGGAGCGCCGCGCGGGCCGAAGCCGCAGGGCCCTCACCCGCCGCGCCGTGCGCGCGGTTCTTCACGAGCTCGATGTAGTCGTCGCAGAACGTCCAGAAGAACGGTTCGATGACCTCGATCGCGCGCGCGTAATCGAGCTTCGCCATCGCGGCGCTCGCCTGGTCCACGACGCTCGCGAGCGAGGCGAGCATCGCGCGGTCGAGCGGCTCGGTCACGGCAGCCGGGTCGGCGGGGAGGGTGCCCTCCGGGTCCGACGCCACCTCGCCAAAACCGAGCGCAAACTTCGAGGCATTGAGAATCTTGATCGCGAGGCGGCGGCCGATCTTCATCTGGCCTTCCTCGAACGCCGTATCCGCACCCTGGCGGGCACGGGCCGCCCAGTAGCGCACGCCGTCCGAGCCGTACTTCTCGAGCAGGTCGATAGGCGTGACAACATTGCCCTTCGACTTCGACATCTTCTTGCGGTCCGGATCGAGGATCCAGCCGTTGATGCTCGCGCCCGTCCACGGAAGCGAATCGGTGAGCAGATGTGAGCGCACGACCGTGCTGAACAGCCACGTGCGAATGATGTCGTGGCCCTGAGGGCGAAGATCCATCGGGTAGACCTTCTCGAAGAGGTCTCGATCATCGAGCCAGCCCGTCGCGAGAAGCGGCGTGAGCGAACTCGTCGCCCACGTGTCGAACACGTCCGGATCGGCGGTGAAACCATTCGCCTGATCGCGCTGCGACTCCTCGAAGCCCTCGGGAGCATCGAGCGTGGGATCCACGGGGAGGCGATCCTCCGAAGGCACGAGCACGCGCTCGTAATCGATCTCGCCGCGCTCATCGAGGCCGTACCACACGGGAATCGGCACGCCGAAGTAACGCTGGCGGCTCACGAGCCAGTCGCCCGTAAGGTTCTCGACCCAATTGCGGTAGCGCGAGGCCATGAATCCCGGATACCAGGCGAGTTCATCGCCGCGCTTGAGCAGCGCCGTGCGCAAGGCGCCGTCGGACTCATCGCGCCCGCCGTTCGTGATGTACCACTGGCGGCTCGTGACGTACTCGAGGGGCTTATCGCCCTTTTCGTAGAACTTGACCGGGTGCGTGATCTTTTTCGGCTCGCCCACCATGTCACCCGTCTCAGTGACCATCTCGACCACGCGTTTTTGCGCGCTGAACACGGTGAGGCCCGCGAGCTCGGCGAAGCGCTCGCGGCCCGCTTCGCTCGTGATCCACGGGGCGTCCTCAATGATGCGGCCGTCACGGCCGATCACGGCGCGCGTGGGCAGGTCGAGCTCACGCCACCAGATCACGTCGGTCGCATCGCCGAACGTACAGATCATCGCGATGCCCGCGCCCTTATCGGCCTGCGCGAGCGGGTGCGCGAGAACCGGCACCTCCACCTCGAACAGGGGCGAGAGGACCTTCGTGCCAAACAGGGGCTTGTAGCGCTCATCGTCGGGGTGGGCAACGAGGGCCACGCACCCGGGGAGGAGCTCGGGGCGGGTCGTCTCAATGAAGACCTTTTCGCCGTTATCGGCGCGCGTGAAGCCGAGGCGGTGGTAGGCGCCCTCGCGGTCGTGGTCCTCCTGCTCGGCCTGCGCGACCGCGGTGCGGAACGTGACGTCCCACGGGGTCGGCGCTTCGGCCTGGTACGCCTGACCGTTCTTGAGGTGCGTGAGGAATGCTTTCTGGCTCACGGCACGCGAGTTGTCGTCAATCGTTTGGTACCGGAGGTTCCAATCGACCGAGAGGCCGAGCGTGCGGAACGTGTGCTCGAACGCCTTCTCATCTTCCGTGGCAAGCTCAAGGCACAGCTCGATGAAGTTCTTGCGGCTGATCGGCATCTGGTTCTGCGGCTTCGACGTCTTCGCATTGCCGCCGCGGTGGGGAGGCTCGAAGTTCTCCACATAGGAAAGACTCGGATCGCAGCGCACGCCGAAGTAGTTCTGCACGCGGCGCTCGGTGGGCAGGCCGTTATCGTCCCAGCCCATCGGGTAGAACACGTCCTTGCCGATCATGCGGTGGAAACGCGCGAGGACATCGGCCTGCGTGTAGGCGAACACGTGACCGATGTGCAGCGAACCCGAGGCCGTGGGCGGGGGAGTGTCGATCGAGAAAACCTTCTCACGGCTCGTCTCGCGATTGAACGCGTAGACCTTCGCGCTCTCCCACTGCGCANGAGCTCGGCGAAGCGCTCGCGGCCCGCTTCGCTCGTGATCCACGGGGCGTCCTCAATGATGCGGCCGTCACGGCCGATCACGGCGCGCGTGGGCAGGTCGAGCTCACGCCACCAGATCACGTCGGTCGCATCGCCGAACGTACAGATCATCGCGATGCCCGCGCCCTTATCGGCCTGCGCGAGCGGGTGCGCGAGAACCGGCACCTCCACCTCGAACAGGGGCGAGAGGACCTTCGTGCCAAACAGGGGCTTGTAGCGCTCATCGTCGGGGTGGGCAACGAGGGCCACGCACCCGGGGAGGAGCTCGGGGCGGGTCGTCTCAATGAAGACCTTTTCGCCGTTATCGGCGCGCGTGAAGCCGAGGCGGTGGTAGGCGCCCTCGCGGTCGTGGTCCTCCTGCTCGGCCTGCGCGACCGCGGTGCGGAACGTGACGTCCCACGGGGTCGGCGCTTCGGCCTGGTACGCCTGACCGTTCTTGAGGTGCGTGAGGAATGCTTTCTGGCTCACGGCACGCGAGTTGTCGTCAATCGTTTGGTACCGGAGGTTCCAATCGACCGAGAGGCCGAGCGTGCGGAACGTGTGCTCGAACGCCTTCTCATCTTCCGTGGCAAGCTCAAGGCACAGCTCGATGAAGTTCTTGCGGCTGATCGGCATCTGGTTCTGCGGCTTCGACGTCTTCGCATTGCCGCCGCGGTGGGGAGGCTCGAAGTTCTCCACATAGGAAAGACTCGGATCGCAGCGCACGCCGAAGTAGTTCTGCACGCGGCGCTCGGTGGGCAGGCCGTTATCGTCCCAGCCCATCGGGTAGAACACGTCCTTGCCGATCATGCGGTGGAAACGCGCGAGGACATCGGCCTGCGTGTAGGCGAACACGTGACCGATGTGCAGCGAACCCGAGGCCGTGGGCGGGGGAGTGTCGATCGAGAAAACCTTCTCACGGCTCGTCTCGCGATTGAACGCGTAGACCTTCGCGCTCTCCCACTGCGCATCCCATTTGCCCTCGAGGCCGTCGAGGCTCGGGCGATCGGGGATCGCGGGGTTCGTCGGTCGGGCGGTCGAGTCGTGACCTGCGTCGTGGCTGTTTTCGCTCATGGCCCCCATTGTTCCACGCGCGTGCTCCCCATAAGGGATGTGGAGGCGTGAGATGTCCTAACGAGAAGCATCGAAAGGGGCGTCTCGGCCAGGGTCCTTCGTGCCCGGTAGGCCTCTAGACGCGGCATACTATAGGGGCGAGCCGGCGTCGGACCTCACGCGCCAGGCCACCCACGACGCCCTCAAGCGGAAGGTTCCCATGAAGCGCCCCGACCCCACCGGCCACGAACTCGAATTTGAGGCGGGTGAGCTGTTCTTCTCCACGACCGACGAGCGCGGCCACATCGACAAGGCCAATGACGTGTTCGTGCGGCTCTCGCGCTACGCGGAAAGTGACCTCAAGGGCGCTCCGCACAACATCATCCGCCACCCCGATATGCCCTCGGGCGTGTTCCGGCTGCTGTGGGACTCGGTGGAAAAGGGCCAGCCGTTTGCGGGGTACATTCGTAATCTCTCTTCCGACGGTAGCCACTACGACGTGTTTGCCACGGTCACACCTCTTCCCGAAGGTGGGTATCTTTCCGTGCGCTCGAGGCCCATGAGCACCGCCACCTTCAACGACGTATTCGAGGCCTACGCCGTGATCGTTGCCGAAGAAAACAAGCTGCGCGAGCAGGGAAGGAGCGCGCGCGAGGTCGCGGGCGTGGGCGCGCAGCTCGTGGACGGCGCGGTGCGGGATCTCGGCTATGACGGCTACGACGTGTTCCAACGCAAGGCGCTCCTTCGCGAGGTCATGCTGCGCGAAGAAGCCCTCGAAGGCACCCTCGGCATGGTCGTCACGAACACGATCGACCTCATCGTGCGCGCAGCCCTCGGCATCCACGCCGAAGTGAGCGTGCTGTCGTTCGACCAAGAAACCCTCGAAACGATCGCGAGCTACACCGACTCGGTTCTGCGCCGGATCCGCAAGGATATCGACCTTCAGGCCGCCGCCGAGCTCGGCCTGTGGGACTCGAGCGACAACGCGCTACGCCCGCGTCTTCACTCGCTCACGGGTGAGCTCTCCACACTCGCGGCGCTTTCGCGCGAGACCCAGTTCCAGATTTCCCTCGCGCGACTTCAGTCCGCGATGGTCACGCAGTTTGCGGACGAGCGTTTCGAAATCGAGGAGCCCGCCGCTCGCGCGGAGGCCAATAGCGCGATCCGCGACCTCGTTTCCGCCCTCCTTGCGGATCTCGACGTCATGCTCCAGCACATCGGCTCGCTCCACGTGGCGATCCGCCGAGCCCGCACCTCGATCGACAGCGTGAGCGCGAAGATGCGCGAGAGGCGCGAACTCGTGGACGAGTTCCTCGACGAATCCTTCGCGAAAGGCACCGACCTCTCCGCACGCGCCGAAGCGCTCGAGCCCCAGTTCAGCCAGTCGGTGATCGATGCGGATGTTGCCCTCTCGAGGCTCGAACGCCTCGCCGGAGCGCTGAGTGACTTTGACGCCGATTACGATGCGGAACCGCTCGAACGCATGCGCGAGCAGCTCCTCGATGCCCTCGAGCACACGGAGGTGTGATGGGTTATGAACGCGCGTGATACTCGGACGGCGGTTGTCACCGGCGCAAGCTCCGGAATTGGGCGCGCCACGGCGCTGCGACTTTACGAAGAGGGGTACCGCGTTCTGGCGATCGCGCGTCGCCGCGAGCGGCTCGAGGATCTCGCGCACATGGTGAATGCCCCCGAAAGCTTCGCCGTTCTCGCGTGTGACGTGAGCGTCGAGAAGGACGTCGCGCGCGTTGCCGAGTACGTCGAGCGCGAGTTTTGCGGAAAACTCACGACACTGTGCAACATCGCCGGCGGCGCCCTCGGTGTTGAGCAGGTCGCCGAGGCGGCCTTCGACAAGTGGGAGGGCATGTTCCGCTCCAACGTGATCGGCGCGGGCCGTGTCACGAAGGCGCTTCTGCCCGCCCTCGAGGCAAGCGGGCACGGTGATGTCCTGTTCCTCACCTCGACCGCGAGTCAAGCCGCATATGAAGGCGGCTCCGGCTACAACGCCGCAAAAGCCGGCGAGCACATGATCGCCGCGGCACTCAGGCTCGAGCTCGCGGGCAAACCGATCCGCGTCATCGAAATCGCGCCCGGCCTCGTGCAGACCGAGGAGTTCAGCCTCACGCGCCTCGGCGGCGACCAGGCCGCAGCCGACAAGGTGTACGAGGGTGTGGACAAGCCCCTGACCGCCGACGACGTTGCCGACGTGATCGCGTACTCCGTGAAGCTTCCGCACCACGTGAACCTCGACCTCGTGACGCTCCGCCCGCTCGCACAAGCGGCGCAACACAAGCTCATTCGCACCGCGTGAGACCTCTCGAGCTTCCCGACACGGGCCTGAGCGACGGCCAAAAAGTCGAAACAAGGCGCATCCTCGCGCTCTTTTCCCCGCACCGGGGAACGCTTGCCATCGTTCTCGCCCTCATCGCACTCGGTGCCCTCACGGGTGTGGTCTCGCCGTTCCTCGTGCGTGAGATCGTCGATGTTGCCCTGCCCCAAAGCGACATCGAGCTTCTTGCGTGGTGCGCGTTCGGCATGATCGCAGTCTACGTCGCAGGGGCGATCTTCACGGTGCTGCAATCCTTCCTCTCGACTCGCGTGGGCCAAGCCATCATGCACGACCTGCGCGTGCGCGTCTTCGCTCACCTCCAGCGCATGGGGCTCCCGTTCTTCACCTCGACCCGCACCGGCGAAATTCAATCGCGCATTTTCAACGACATTGGCGCCATGCAGTCGGTCGTCACAAACGTCGCGACCCAGATCGTCTCGGCAAGCGCCACGATCCTCATGAGCGCGCTGGCGATGATCGCGATGGACTGGCGTTTATTCCTCTTCTCGCTCGTCACCACACCGATCGCGTCGGTCCTGAATCGGCGCGTGGGCAAGCGGCGCCGAGCACTCGTCAAGCGTCGGCAAGAAGCCGCCGCCGACCTTTCCGCCCATATTCAAGAGTCCCTCTCCGTTTCCGGCATTCTGCTCTCCACGACGCTCGGGCGCTCGGAGCCGATCATCGACGCGTTCGACAACGAATCGCGCGACCTCTCACGGCTCGAAGTCGAAGCGGAAATGGCGGGCCGCTGGATGCAGGGCCTCTACTCGGTGCTGCTGTGGATCATCCCGGCTCTCACTTACCTCATTGGCGGGGTGCTTTTCATCAAAGGCATCGGGGACCTCACGATCGGCACACTCGTCGCTTTCGTGGCGATGCAAACGACTCTCTTCCCGCAGCTCAACACCCTTTTGCGCGTCGCCACCCAGGTGCGCGCAAGCCTCGCGCTCTTCACGCGCGTGTTTGAATACCTCGATCTCGAGATCCCCATCAAAGAAGCCGAAAATGCGCGAACATTCCCCGGCGACCGCGCAGGTGGACACGTGACATTCGAGAACGTGCACTTCGCCTACCCCGGCGCGGCCGAAGACACGATTGACGGGGTCTCCTTCGATGTTCCACGCGGCTCGCACCTGGCGCTCGTGGGCAGCACGGGAAGCGGGAAAACAACGATCGGCTACCTCCTTTCGCGTCTCTACGATGTCAGTGCGGGGAGGATCCTCATCGACGGCATCGACGTGCGGGAATTGAAGCTCGACGCACTCGCGGGCGCCGTCGGAGTGGTCACCCAAGAGACCTACCTGCTCCACGCGAGTATTGCCGACAACCTGCGGTTCGTGAAGCCCGACGCCACCCGGGCCGAGATGGTGCGCGCATGCGACATGGCGCAGATCCACGCCCACATCGAGTCGCTCCCGCAGGGGTACGACACGATCGTGGGGGAGCGGGGGTATCGATTCTCGGGAGGGGAAAAGCAGCGCCTCGCGATCGCGCGCACGATCCTTCGTGACCCGCCCATCCTGCTTCTCGACGAAGCGACGAGCGCGCTGGACACCGTGACGGAACGCGCCATGGGAGGGGCGCTACGTTCCCTCAGCGAGGGGCGCACGACCATCTCGATTGCGCACAGGCTCTCCACCGTGCGCGACGCCGATCAGATTCTCGTCGTGAAAGAAGGCCGCATTGTCGAGCGCGGGACCTACGACGACCTGCTCGCCGCGGGAGGCGAATTTCGCCGCCTCGCGACGGGCGACGGGCGATAGTGGGGGTGCTTAGGCCTCCACCTCGATGTGGCCCACGCCGCGATCCACGCAGCAGGCGATGCGCTTGCCGTGCTCGTCTTCCTCGAGGTACTCGTTCTCGTACTCAACCTCGCCCTTCACGAGCGGAACGACGCACGTGCCGCACGTGCCACCCTCGCACGAATACTTCATGGGCACACCGGCATCGAGAAGCGCCTGGAGGAGTGACGTGTCCTCGTCAACCTCCACGGTCACGTTGGACTTGGTCGCGGTGGCGGTGAACGGTTCCTTATCGAAAAGACCCACGGAAAATCTCCTTGTTGCGAAGCATCACGAGTGGCGAAGCATCATGAGGGGTGAACGCCCTCAAGCATGACACACAAGCTTAGATCACGCGCTTGTCGCGCGCCCAGCGCGAGAGCTCGTAGCGGTTCGTGAGCTGAAGTTTCTTGAGAACGTTGGACACGTGGGTTTCGATCGTGCGATCCGAAATGAAAAGCGCCGAGGCTGCCTCGCGGTACGTGTGGCCGCGTGCAATGAGCTTCATGACTTCCTGCTCGCGAGGGCTCAGCAGATCCATCTCGCTCGGGATCGACGGCGTTTGGCCGCGAAACGCATCGAGCACGAAACCGGCGAGGCGCGGCGAGAACACCGCGTCGCCTTCGGCGATCTTGTGGAGCGCTTCAGCGAGCTCTTCGCCTGTCGTGGACTTCGTGACGTAGCCGCGCGCCCCCGCGCGGATCACGGCGATCACATCGACCTCGGCATCGGAGACTGAGAGGGCGAGGCAGCGCACAGGCTCACCCGCGTCGGTCGTAAGCGACTCGAGAGCTTCGGCAACCTCCGCACCGCCGCCGCCATTGCCGCCCGGGAGGTGCACGTCGAGGAGCACCACCTCGGGGCGCAGCTCGTGCGCCTTCTCGATCGCTTCCTCCACCGTGAGAGCAATCCCCACGATCTCGATATCCCCGAGTCGGCTGAGTTCCTCGCTCACCCCCGAGGCGAAGATCCGGTGATCATCGACTACGAGCACGCGAATGTTCTCAGCCATGGCGTTCCTTTTCCTGTCTCTCGAGCACGAGGGTGACTTCGCAGCCGCCGCCGATCGCACCGCGTACGCTCGCGAAGCCGCCCGCGCGGGCCATGCGTCCAAGGATAGACTCGCGCACCCCGAGGCGGCCCTCAGGTATCGCGTTCATATCGAAGCCTTCGCCGCGGTCGCGTACGAACACTTCGATGTTCTCGCCCGTGGCATCGAGAAACACCTGCACGCCGACCTTGCCGTGGCGCGCGGCATTGCTCGTGGCCTCGCGAAGGGCGAGAAGGAGCGGCTGGTACCCCTGCGCGAAGGGGGCATCGCCCACGCACACGACCTCGATCGGCACCTCGTTCGCGCGCTCCGCCTCCTCCGCGATGCTTGTTACGGCCTCACGAAGGCTCTGCGGTGGAGCGTCGGAAGCTCGCGCAGTCGCGTACGGCGGTGCGGAGGCAGGAGTGATGTTCCCGTAAAGCCAGCGCCGAAGCTCGACTTCCTGCTGACGTGCGAGATGCTTCATGCGCTCTGGCGGGGTTGATTCGCGCTGGATCACGGTGAGGGTTTGGAGCACCGAGTCGTGCAGGTGCGAGGCGATTTCCGCCTGGTGATCGGCGAGTGCGCGCTCGCGGGATTCTTCGCGCATGCCCGCCCACAGGCGCCGCGCCCACGGCACCACGAGGATTGACGCGAGAAGGAGCGAGAAGAGGGTCACCGAGGCGGTGATGCCCATGGCGCGCACGCCGAGGAGTGCGCCGACGATCAGGAGCGCCCCGCCCACGAGCAGAAGTCCGCCGAGGAGAACGGCTCCCGTCACGGCGAGGGGAAGATTCGACACCCTCCCCGTCCAACGCGCCGTGTCGACGCTCGAGAGCGGGAGGGTGCCAAGCGCGATGCCGGCTGCAAGGATGCCCGCGCCGATCGCGAGGGGACCCTCGATACTCAGATCGGGAATGAGCGCGGGCAGGGCCCCTACGCTCACAATCGCGACCGAGGCCCCCACGATCCCCGCGAGGATGGTCCACCGCACCGCCGTCCCGAAGGGCGTGTGACCGGCCGCGAGAGTCAAGGCATCCTGGCGAACGCTCGGCTTGCCACGCACCGGTGCGTTGGAAAGTTCGGCGAGGACCTCGCGCTCGTGTTCGAGGTCGAGGGGGAGCGCCCACCACGCGAGCACGTACACGAGCATGACGCTCCCGCCGATCCCGAGCAGCGCGTAGAGCGCGAGGGGCGCGAGATGCAGAAGGAAAGTTGCGGGAAGAACGCACGCGAGCGCGAGACCGCCGAGGGTAAAGAAGGCGCGAATGGCGGCGACGGGAACGCCCATGGCTTTGGCGAGAGCGGCGCACACACCCGTGAGCTCCGCGCCGGCACGCTCGCGCGTCCACGCGCTTGCGCTCGGCTGGAGAAGTTCGCTCATGCGACCATAGTGGCATGACATCATCCTCGGCGCACCGCGAGCCTCCGCGTGAGGCCGAGAGCCCCGACCGTACGATCGCGGCGTTCGCGACTGCGCAGACAACATCCGACGCCACGACGTTTGCGCTCCGCTACGGGCTTGCGCGCCGCCCCGGTGAGGGAATCGCCGCTGGCGTGTGCACCGCGCTTGCCCACGCGTACGGGCTGCCCGTGCGGCTCGTGCGCATCTGGACACTCGCGCTCGTGGTCCTCGGCCCAGGCCTTTTCGTGTATCTCGTTTTCTACCTCGCGCTTCCGCGGCCCGAACGAGTGCGTGCACGCGGGGGAACCGAGGTTCGCCCGAGCGTCGAGGAAGCGCGCTTCGACACCCCCGCACGGGCGATCCTCCGCCGCCGCCCCCAGCCGGGTGACCTGATTGTCGCTTTCCTCGTGATCCCCGCGCTCGCCCTCGGCGTCGCAATCGTGTGGGCCTACGTTGCCTACGCACCGATCGTTCTCGCCTTCCTCGTGCCCATCAGCCTTGTGCTCGGCGTGATCGTCGTGTGGGGCGGGTGGCGCGCAAGCCGTGCGCGCACCACGTATCTGTTTATGCGCCTCGCCGAGCAGGCCGGCATCATTGATGAACGCCAGGCACTTCGCACCCTCGCGCGGCTTCGCCGGGAAGCCCCCGGTGCGTGGGGAGTGGAGAGCGATCTTTTTGGCCCGGGCGCAGCCGATGCGGGTGCCGCGCAGGCGATGCGTGGTCGCACGGTTCTGTGGCTCTTCGCGGTGTTCATCTTCCTCGGCGTCGCCGTGTTCTCGCTTGTGAGCTACCTCCCGGGCCTGTTCCCGGCGCTCAACCCGAATGGCCCGCTCGAGGTAATCCCGCGCGTGGGCGTAGGCGCCGCCGCGATCGCGCTCGCCTCGGGCACGGTGCTCATCATCGCGGGAGCGCGCGGCAAGCGCAGCCGCCAGATCCTCGCGTTCGGCATCGCCTCTCTTCTTGTTTTCTCCGTGTCCGTGGCGTGGGTGCGCCTTACCGACTCGCGTGGGAATACCCCGATCTACATGAGCGTCGAGGAGTTCCAGCCCGGTTCCTACCTCGAATGCACGCCCGGCGGAATCCGCGAATGGTCGCGGCCTGTCGTCATCGATCTGAGCGACCTCGGCGATCCCCCAACGGATGAAGAAGCCCGCGCGTCGTGGGCGGTCGCCAACGGCGAACCCGATCCGCTACTCGTGGACCTCTCGCTCACGATCATGTGCAATCGCCCCGTGGGCAATATCGAAGTGATCCTGCCCGAAGAGGACTGGCGAGTGAACTCAACCCTTGCCTCGACTCTCGGCACGACCACGAATGATGAGGCGAAGGGGTACAGCCGCTGGGATCCCTCGCACGTGACGATCCAAATCGACGGCCGCACGATCTTCGGGGACGTCACCTACGTACGTGAAGGAGCGAAGCGATGACACGCGATTCCACATCATTCGCCCTCGGGGTTTTCCTCGTCGCGATGACCGCTTTCCTTGCTCTCGTGCTCATCCTCGGTGGGGCGATGCCCTCATGGGTGACCGCCGCGGGCATCATCGTGATCCTGTGCGTATGCATGCTGCTCGGTTCTTTCGATCGGCCGCGCTCCGCCGCACGCGACGACGATCACGAAAGTGAAACGCCCACGCTCAAGGCGTGATATTTTTGATCTCAAACGGCGTCGATCCGGCCATCACCGGGAAGCCGCGGGAAGAACGGCGAGCGTCGGAAAACGACACCCACGCCGCCAAGTAGAACCCGCCGGGACCAGCCCGTCACAGCTGAGGAATGAGTGAGCGCACGGCGAAGCCCCGCGAGCCTGGCGCTAACCGAGGTGGTACCGCGCCCTCGAGCGCCCTCGGGCCCGAAGACCAAACAGTTAGGTCGTGGCCCCGGGTCACGCACAACGCCGAGGAGCGCGCATGGCATACCCCAAGAACGGTAAGAGCCTCACGAGTTCGCCGAACCTTCCGAAGCTCGAGGAAGAGGTGCTCGCCTTCTGGAAGGAAGACGACACGTTCGCCGAGTCCATTCGCCGCCGCGAAGGAGCCGAAGAATTCGTGTTTTACGACGGCCCGCCGTTCGCGAACGGTCTGCCGCACTACGGCCACCTCCTCACCGGCTACGCGAAGGACGTCGTTCCGCGTTACCGCACGATGCGCGGCAACCTCGTCGAGCGACGCTTCGGCTGGGACACGCACGGTCTGCCCGCCGAACTCGCCGCGATGGAAGAACTCGGCCTCACCGAAAAGCGCGAGATCGAAGAGATGGGCGTTAAGGCGTTCAACAACGCGGCACGCGGCTCGGTTCTCACCTACGCGAACGAGTGGATCGACTACGTGACGCGCCAGGCGCGCTGGGTCGATTTCGACAACGACTACAAGACGCTCGACGTGACGTTCATGGAATCGGTTCTGTGGGCGTTCAAGCAGCTCTACGACAAGGACCGCGCGTACGAGGGCTATAAGGTTCTCCCGTACTGCTGGGTTGATCAAACCCCGCTCAGCAGCCACGAGCTGCGCATGGATGATGATGTGTACAAGGATCGCCAGGACGCCTCGGTTGTCGTGACGTTCCCGCTCGCCGGCGACAAGGCGAAGGAACTTGATCTCGAGGGCGTGACGGCGCTCGCGTGGACCACGACCCCGTGGACCCTGCCCACGAACTTCTCGCTCGCGGTGGGCCCGGAGGTCGAGTACGTGACCGTTCCGACAGGCCCGAACGGCAGTGCCGACGGCACCCCCGCAGGCGGCGCAACCTACCTTCTCGCGAAGGAGCTCGCGGGGGCGTTCGCGAAGGAGCTTGGCTACGACAGCGCGGATGATGTTCTCGCGGCCCTCGGCGAGCGCACCTACCGGGGTTCCGAACTCGAATACGTCGAGTACACACCGCTGTGGGACGTGTACGCGAAGGACCGCGAAAAGTGGGGCCTCGAAAAGGCATGGATCATCACCGTTGCCGACTACGTGTCGACGAGTGACGGTACCGGCGTTGTGCACCAGGCGACCGCCTACGGTGAAGATGACCAGAAGATCAATGCCGAGTACGGCATCCCGGTCGTCGTGAGCGTCGACGAGGGTGCGAAGTTCCTCGAGACCTTCCGCGGGACCGCACTCGATTCGATCGTGGGCCTCCAGGTGTTCGAGGCCAACCGCCCGATCATTCGCCTGCTCCAGGGCGACGGGCGACTCTTCCAGGAGAAGAGTTACGTGCACAGCTACCCGCACTGCTGGCGCTGCCGCAACCCCCTCATCTACAAAGCCGTGGGTTCGTGGTTCGTGAAGGTGGCCGATCAGCGCGAGCGCATGCTCGAGCTGAACCAAGAGATTAACTGGGTTCCCGGCAACGTCAAGAACGGCCAGTTCGGCAAGTGGCTCGAGGGCGCCCGCGACTGGGCGATCTCGCGTAACCGCTACTGGGGCACGCCGATCCCCGTGTGGAAGAGCGACGACCCGAACTACCCGCGCATCGAGGTATACGGCTCGCTCGCGGAGCTCGAGGAAGCCTTCGGTGAGCTTCCCCGCGATGAGAACGGCGAGGTCAACCTCCACCGCCCGTACATCGACGACCTCACGCGCCCGAACCCCGATGATCCGACGGGCAGGTCGACCATGCGCCGCATCGAAGACATCTTCGACGTGTGGTTCGACTCGGGTTCGATGCCGTTTGCGCAGGTCCACTATCCGTTCGAGAACCAGGAATGGTTCGACTCGCACAATCCGGCGGACTTCATCGTCGAGTACATCGGCCAGACCCGCGGCTGGTTCTACGTCATGCACGTGCTCGCGACCTCCCTGTTCGATCGCCCGGCGTTCAAGAACGTGATTTGCCACGGCATCGTGCTTGGCGACGACGGCAACAAGATGTCGAAGTCGCTCAGGAACTACCCGGACGTGCGCGAGATGTATGAGGCCTACGGTGCCGACGCGATGCGCTGGTTCCTCATGACCTCCCCGATCCTCCGCGGCGGCAACCTCATTGTCGCGGAGAGCAACATCCGCGACGCCGTGCGCACCGCGGTTCTTCCGCTGTGGAACACGTGGTACTTCCTTGCTCTGTACGCGAACGCAGCGGGTGAGAAGGATGCCGACGGTCGCCCGACCGGCTACGAGGCCAAGATCCGCTATGACTCCGAGGACGTCATGGATCGCTACCTCCTCGCCCGCACGGGGCAGCTCGTGGGCGAGGCGCAGAACTGCCTCGACGAGCTCAGGGTTGCCGATGCCGGCGAGGCGATCGCCCAATACCTCGACATGCTCACTAACTGGTACGTGCGTCGTTCGCGCGAGCGCTTCTGGGAGGGGGACGAGGCCGCGATCGACACGCTGCGCACGTGCCTCGAAACCCTCGTGCGCGTGGCCGCGCCGTTGCTCCCGCTCGTGACCGAGGAAATCTACCGCGAGCTCACGGGCGAACGCAGCGTGCACCTCACCGATTGGCCCGACGCTTCCCTGTTCCCCGTCGATGACGCGCTCGTCGAGGAGATGGACACCGTGCGTCAGGTGGCGTCGCAGGGCAACGCGCTGCGCAAGAAGGAGGGCCTGCGCGCCCGCCTCCCGCTCGCGGAGCTCACGGTCGTGGCGGCGGATGCCGCGCGCCTCGAGCCGTTCACGGACATCGTGCGCGATGAGCTCAACGTCAAGGCCGTGCGCCTGCTCGATGTGGCGAGCGAGGAAGCCGGAAAGATGGGCGTCGAGCAGCGCTTGAGTGTGAATGCGCGCGCCGCTGGACCGCGCCTCGGCAAAGATGTGCAGCGAGCGATCAAGGGCGCGAAGAGCGGCGACTGGAGCGTCGCCGATGACGGCACCGTCACCTCAGGTGGACTCGAGCTTGTCGAGGGTGAGTACACGCTCGACCTCGTTGCCGGGGAGAGTTCCGATACCGAAGGGCGCGCGATCGGCGTGCTTCGCGGAGGCGATTTCATTGTGCTCGATACTCGCGTGAGCGCCGAGCTCGAGGCCGAGGGGCTCGCGCGCGATGTCGTGCGCGTCGTGCAGTCGGCGCGCCGCGAGGCGGGCTTCGACGTTTCGGATCGCATCACCCTCGGCGTTGCGGGTCCCGAGAGTGTTCTCGAAGCCGTCCGTGCGTTTGAGAAGCTCGTTGCCCACGAGGTGCTCGCGACGAGCCTCGCGTACGGCAAGGGGGCTCTTGCGGGCGCCGACTTCGAGACGACGGAGAAGATCACTGGCGCGAGCGTCACGGTGCGGGTGAAGCGCGCTTAGCGAAAGTCTTCCTCTTTCCACGGCGGCGGGTACACCGGTTCTTCGGGGTGCCCGCCGCTCTGTGCTGTCGTGGAGCCGCCTGATGTACTCGGTGCGTCCGGGGTGCGTTCGAACTGCACATTAGTATCCTCCACGAGCGTGATCCCCTCGCCCATGTAGAGGCCGTCGACGTCGCTCTTGACCTCGAGAAGCTTGGGATTGATTCCCTGCTGAGTGAGAAGTGTGGGGTAGTAGCCGTAGTTCGGGTCGATTGAGCCGTCCGGGAGCCGTTTCATCGAGTCGTGAGCGGCTTCGAGGTCGTAGCCGTTGAACTTCAGGTCGACGGGTGCCTGCCCCGGTTGGAAGAAGGAGATTCCCGTGTTGAAGCCCGCGTTGTGGTTGTGTGCGGGGGCAAGGTCGATATTGGTGACCTGCGGCGAGGGCGCGGTGGTGAGCCCGTCGAGATCGAGGAGCGGAAC
Organism: Dermabacter indicis; assembly: GCA_001403775.1. GTDB lineage: Bacteria > Actinomycetota > Actinomycetes > Actinomycetales > Dermabacteraceae > Dermabacter > Dermabacter indicis. The sequence goes on along the minus strand of CYUG01000016.1, from coordinate 37,636 downwards.
CGGATCGACCGTGAAGGATATGCCTGTGCGCGAGGGCCCGCCGAGGATGGATTCCGAGTAGGTTCGAAGACCCTGTTGGTGCCCGATAGCGAAGACCTTGGTGTTGGATTGCGCAGGCGTGAACGCATCAACGGGGGAGCCGTAGGTAATGACGTTCGTGACGTTGTAGCCGTCGGTGCCGTTGAAATCGTGCCTCGAGGCGAGTGAAGCTGCCGCGAGGCCTCCCTGGGAGTGGCCGACGAGCATGACGTTTGCGCCTTTTGGAACGTTCGCGGCTTCGAGTGCGGCGCGCGCGTTCTTCATGGTCGTGACCTCCATACCCGACATGATCCCGATGTTGGAGGCCCAATCGCGAGAGTTCCCTGACGTACCGTTCCATGCCTTTTCCTGCTTCATGTCGATTTGGGTGGGAGGCATGTACAGGACATACGTGTCCTCGCCGGCGGCGGTGCGAAAGTGCTGGACGCGGTAATTTTCGCGATCCTCACCCGCGCCGAAGCCCCTGCGTGTCTCCTCCGTGAATTCGAGAAGATCCGCGAGCTCGCGCGGCGGATGAGAATCGCGGTAGGTGGAAATGCCGACGAGCGTGCTCGGCTGGGTTGTGGGAGTCACCGCGAAGTGAGGATTGAGGAAAAAGGTCTTGCCCACGTGACTCACATACGCCATAGCTGCGTACCCGGCCATTCCCACTTCCCGGTTGAACGTGTCGGTGTTCTCGGTGCCGATTCCCCGCACTTGACGCGGCCCGAAGCCGAGAAGGTCGCGTGTCAGGGCACCGGAAGCGCCCTGGGCGACCAGGGCGAGCGCGTGCGCAGCGCGAGCAGCGGGGAGAGGGGAGTTTCCGCCGCTGCCGGTTCCACCCGCATGCGAAGCGGCGTCTTGTTCGAGCGCATTGTTCTCGAGCGCGTGGGCGAGGCTGTAAATTTGCGAAAGCGCCGCGTGCACATTCGGCGCCACGACCCCGGTGACATGTGCGCGAAAGGCCTGCGCATCCGCGCCCTCCCACGCGAGGGCGCCCACTTCATCTTTCACGAGCATCGATTCGGTGTTCAGCCGCCCCGCGAGCTCATCGAGCGCGCGTGCGGCGCCGCGCGCCTGCTCGGTATCCATCCCCAAAAAATCGCCCACGCCGTGTCCCCTTCGTGCGTCCCCTGAACCGCGACCGCGGCGGTTGCCGGGGCCCTCACTCGAGCGTAGGCAAGCGTCGGAAAGCGCGGTTTTTGAACAGTGCTTCCCGTGGATAACCGTGAGGTGTGGAGCACGAGCCCGGCCCTGCACGCGCATCCCACGCACGCACCGAAGGCGCACGCCACTACACTGAAGGCCACGAACCACAGGCGCGAAAAGCAAAGTGAGGCGGCACATGGCACGGCCCAGCGGCATGGAGCACAGCGAGGCATTCACGAAGGTGTGGGCGGATCTTCAATCGCGTGCACCCGAAAACGAGATTGAACCGAGCCTCACGCGGATCGCTCGCCTCCTCGAGCTCATGGGGCACCCCGAGCGCGCCTACCGCACCCTCCACATCGCCGGCACGAACGGCAAGACCTCCACGGCGCGGATCGTCGAGGCACTCCTCATCGAGGCGGGCCTGCGCACCGGCCGCCTCACGAGCCCTCACATGCACACGCCCACGGAGCGCATCGCGCTCGACGGCGAACCGATAAGCGAAGAGGGGTTCGTGCAGGCCTACGAGGATGTGCTCCCGTTTGCCGAGGCCGTCGATCGTGAGTTCGCCGAAACGGGCTTGCGGATCAGCATGTTCGAATACCTCACGGCGATGCAATTCCAGGCGTTCGCAAGCGCGCCCGTGGACGTTGCCATCGTCGAAGTTGGTCTTGGCGGCCGATGGGATGCGACCAACATTATCGAGCCGGATGTCACCGTCATCACCCCCATCGCCTTCGATCACCAGGACTACCTCGGCGACACGATCGAAGAGATCGCGGGGGAAAAGGCCGGGATCCTCAAGAAGGGCGCGCTCGCGGTTATTGCAGCGCAGCAGTTTCCCGGTGCACTCGACGTGCTCAAGAACCGCTGTGCCGAGCTTGGCGTGACCGCCGCGATCGAGGGTGAGCAGATTGGCGTGCTTGATCGCGTGCCCGCGGTCGGCGGGCAGATGATTGCCGTGCAGTCGATCGCTGCGCGCTACGAAGAAATCTTCGTTCCGCTTCTCGGTGCCCACCAGGCACATAACGCTCTCCTCGCGATCGCCGCGGCGGAAGCAATTCTCACCGGAGGCGATTCCCCGCTCGATGGCGAGCTCGTGCGCGCGGGACTCGAGCGTGTGACCTCGCCAGGGCGAGCCGAGGTCGTGCGTCAAGCTCCCACGATCCTCGTCGATGCCGCCCACAACCCCGCGGGCGCCGAGGTTCTCATCGAAACCGTGCGCGAAAGCTTCCGTTTCACGCGCACCGTGGGCATCGTGGGCATCCTCAAGGAGAAAGACGCGAGCGAAATTCTCGCGATCCTCGAGCCACTCTTCGACATCGTCGTAATTACCGAGAGCACCTCGCCGCGGGCCATCCCCACGGATCTGCTCGCGATGGAGGCGCGGGACATCTTCGGAGAGGAGGACCGGGTGATCGAACGCGCGAGCCTGCCCGATGCAATCCAGGCCGCAGTTGACGCCGCGGAGCAGGGTGGGGACGACTTTTCGGGTGTCGTGGCGACCGGCTCGATCACGCTCGCGGCGGAAGTGCGCCAGCTTCTTGGCAGGGCGGGGGAGTGAAAGCCGTGGACATCACCCCTTCGACCCGTAAGTCGGGCGCGCAGCGCATGCTGTGCGCCACGACCCTGGCCTGCGAGGCATTCGTGGCACTCTTCGGCGGCCTCGTTGCCCACGGGCTCGCGCCCGAGACCCGCATCGCGAGCTGGATTCTTGCGCTCGTCCTCCTCGTCGTCTTCCTCCTCGCGGCGCGCCTTCTCTCGAACGGGAGGGCCTGGCCGTACTGGTTCGGTCTCGCGCTCCAGGTGCCGCTCATCCTTTTCGGTCTCTTCGTTCCCGTGATGTACGTCGTTGGCGCGTTTTTCGCAGTGCTCTACTGGCTCGGCGTCGTCAAGGGCCGTCAGCTCGACCGCGAGAAGGACGCGATCGATCGCCGCGTTCTGGGGGATGATGCCGGCGCACGCTAAGGTGAGGTGCATGACACAAGAACGCACGCTCATTCTCCTCAAGCCCGATGCCGTGAAGCGCCAGCTTCGCGGTGACATCATCCGACGTATCGAGGCAAAGGGCTACGACATCCTCGCGCTTGATCAGCGCACCGCAAGCCGTGAGGAGCTCACGGCCCATTACGCGGAGCACGAGGGCAAGCCGTTTTTTCCGCCCATGCTTGAGTTCATGAGTTCGGGCCCGCTCGTCGCGCTTGTCGTGGCGGGAGAGGAATGCATCGCGGGAATGCGTGCACTCATGGGCGCGACGAAGCCGACGGAGGCCGCCCCTGGGACGATCCGCGGCGACCTCGGCCGTGCGTGGGATAAGCCGGTCATTGAGAACCTCATCCACGGCTCCGATTCCCCTGAATCGGCCGCGCGCGAGATTGAGATTTGGTTCCCGTCGCTCTCGGCGTAAACCGCGCGTAACGCTCGAGCGTCGCGCGGGCGTCTTTATCGCGAAAAACACGCGTCACTTCGGGACTCGCGGCCGAGAATGGCGATTTTCCGGGTAAAGATGAGGCAAAATATCGGCTATGGAACCTGTCATTCTTTTCATGCTTGTGGCCGTGGCGCTGGCCTCGGGTCTCATCGCCGTCGTTGTGATGGCGCAGAAGAAGGCGAGCGGTGCCCCCGCGCGCACGAAGGGTTCCCCGAAAGCTGTGAGCCGAACCCCTTCGGCATCGATGCGTGCGAGCGTCCCCGTGCAGGCGTGGCCTGCTCGCGAAGGCGAAGGGCGCGCCCCCTCCGAGTCGCGCACGAGCCGCGAGGCTTCACGTAACGACGAGGCCGAAGCTGAGGCCGAGCACGAGCCGCTTCGCCTTGCCTCCTGAGGCGCTTCTACGCGCCTTCTCACCTTGACCGTGCCCGCGCCCCGCGCGGGCCTTTTCCGTACAATAACGAGGAAGTCTTTGCCGCGCGCTTGCTCGCGCGCGGGTGTTTAAGGGAGGGCCGATGGACTTAAACGAAATTATTTTGACCCTCGTCGCGAGCGGCGGCGGTGTCGCCGTCATCGCGGCGGGATTGTGGGCGCTCACGCGGCCGTCGGGGAGCGATACCGACGAGACCAGCACGACCGACAAGACCGGCACGCACACCTCGAAGGACGCTCCGGAGAAGGGCGCGAAGGGCGAGGGCAAGAAGCCGTCGAGGCCGGAGCGCCCCGCGGCCCCCACCTGGGACGATACCCTCTCGGCGCCCGCCAAGAGGCCCGCTCGTGAGCAAGCAGTCGAGGAAGGCAAGGACGAGGCTTCCGACGCTTCCCAGGCACCCGTCGCGCGCGAGGGTTCGCACGAGGTGGGCACGCAAGCGTCGGACCCGAGTGCCGCCGTTGAAGCGGCCACTGCCGCACCTGCCGCGCCACGCGAAACTGCTGAGCCCGACACTGGCGCGCCTGCCGCGGCGTCGGCAGAGTACGCCGAGCGCGTCGACCCTGCTGAGGCCACTGCGCCCGCTGAACCGCGTGAGCCCGAGGTCGCCGCCGAGTCGGGCGAGCATGTCACACCCGCAGAACCCGCTCAGCCGGCTGAACCAGCCGCACCCGCAGCGGAGCCCGCACTCGCCGAAGCCACCGAGGTTGAGGCCGAGCCCCACGTCGCAGTCGAAACCCCCGAGCCGACCGCCGATCGCATGGTGCGCCTTCGCGAGCGCCTCCAGCGCTCCGGCTCGATTGGCCGCGGCATCCTCGCGCTGCTCACGAGCGGCACGATCGACATGGACACGTGGGACGAGATCGAGGAAACGCTCCTCATGGCCGATCTCGGCCCGGATGCGACCGATGAACTCATGGACGCGCTTCGCGAGCGCGTGCAGGTTCTCAACACGAAGGACCCCGACGCGATCCGAGAGGTGCTGCGCGAGGAGCTCGTGAAGCTCGTCGATCCCGATCTCGACCGTCGTCTCGCGGCGAGCGCGATTGAGGCCCCTGATGGATCGATGGTGCCGAGTGTCGTCATGATGGTCGGGGTGAACGGCACGGGGAAGACCACGACGACCGGGAAGTTCGGTCGCGTGCTCATCGCCGAAGGGCGCACGGTGCTGTTCGGCGCTGCCGATACCTTCCGCGCGGCGGCCGCCGATCAGCTCCAAACGTGGGGCGAACGCGTGGGCGTGACGACCGTGCGCAGCGAGCGCGAAAACGCCGATCCCGCCTCGGTCGCCTTCGATGCCGTCCAGGAAGGCATCGACCAGGGCGTCGACGTCGTGGTGATCGACACCGCGGGCCGCCTCCAGAACAAGAAGGGCCTGATGGACGAGCTCGGCAAGATCCGCCGCGTCGCCTCGAAGGCCCTCAAGGGTGCCGAGATTCAGGAAGTCATCCTCGTTCTCGACGCGACGACCGGCCAAAACGGCATGCAGCAAGCGCGCGTGTTCGCGGAGGCCGTGAACGTCACGGGTATCGCGCTCACGAAACTCGACGGCACCGCGAAGGGCGGCATCGTCGTCAACGTGCAGCGCGAGCTCGGTGTGCCCGTCAAACTCGTGGGCCTCGGCGAAGGCATGGATGACCTCACGCCGTTCGACCCCTACGGGTTCGTGGACGCTCTTCTCGAGTAGTCACACTCACCTCTTTCGCGCGAGCCGGAGCGCACCCACCCCGTTACAATGGGTGCGCTCCGGCTTGCGAGGTGCGCCCCCACGGGTGCGCGCCGTCACCTTGCTCGCCGCCCCAATTTTCCCGAGGCTAATTTTTCGTGTTTGACAATCTTTCCGATCGCATCAGTAAGACGCTCAAGGGCCTGCGCGGCCAGGGCCGCCTCACCGAGGCCGATATCGACAAGACCGTGCGCGAGATTCGCCGCGCGCTGCTCGATGCGGACGTCGCGGTTCCCGTCGTTCGGCAGTTCGCCTCGCGCGTGCGCGAACGCGCTCTCGGCGCCGAGGTGTCGAAGGCGCTGAACCCCGCGCAGCAGGTCGTCAAGATCGTCCACGCCGAGCTCGTCGAGGTTCTCGGCGGCGCCACCGGCCAGCTCCAGTTCGCGAAGAATCCGCCGACCGTGATCATGCTCGCGGGTCTCCAGGGTGCCGGTAAAACGACCCTCGCGGGCAAGCTCGCGAAGCACCTCAAGGAAGAGGGGCACACGCCGCTCCTCGTCGCCTCGGACCTCCAGCGTCCGAACGCTGTCAACCAGCTTCAGATCGTCGGTGAGCGCGCGGGCGTCAAGGTGTTCGCTCCCGAACCCGGTAACGGCGTGGGTGACCCGGTCGTTGTGGCTCTCGATGGTGTTGCGACCGCGGCGCGCGACCAGCACGACGTCGTGATCGTCGATACCGCGGGTCGTCTCGGTGTTGACGAGGAAATGATGCAGCAGGCGCGCGACATCCGTGACGCCGTGGAACCTCACAACACCCTCTTCGTTGTCGACGCGATGATCGGTCAGGATGCCGCGCGCGTTGCCGAAGCCTTCCGCGATGGCGTGGGCTTCACGGGCGTGGTGCTCTCGAAGCTCGATGGCGATGCGCGTGGTGGCGCGGCGCTCTCGGTCACGGGCATCACCGACCGCCCGATCCTGTTCGCCTCGACGGGTGAGGCCCTCGGCGATTTTGAGCGCTTCCACCCGGACCGCATGGCGAACCGCATCCTCGACATGGGCGATGTGCTGACCCTCATCGAGCAGGCCGAAAAGCGCATGGACCGCGAGGAGGCCGAGAAGGTCGCCTCGAAGCTCGCTCAAGGCGAAGACTTCAACCTCAACGACTTTATGTCCATGCTCCAGCAGATCAAGTCGATGGGCTCGATGAAGAAGATGCTCGGCATGATGCCGAACATGCGCCAGTACAAGCAGGCGATCGATCAGTTCGACGATTCGATGATCACGCGCATCGAGGCGATGGTGCAGTCGATGACCCCGTTCGAGCGTGCGAACCCGAAAGAGATCAACGGCTCGCGCCGCGCGCGTATCGCGAAAGGCTCGGGCACGACCGTGACCGAAGTGAATCGGCTCCTCGACCAGTTCAAGCAGATGCAGAAGATGATGGGGTCGGTGGGGCGCAGCATGGCCGGCGGTGGTGCGTTGGGCGCACCGGGCATGGGTTTCGGTAAGAAGTCCCGCGGCCGCATGCAGTCAACGAAGAAGAACAAGAAGAAGTCCCGTTCGGGTAACCCCGCGAAGCGCGCTGCCGAGGAAAAGGCGTGGGCGGAACAGCAGGCGCAAAAGAAGGGCGCGGCTTTCGGTGGTGGCGGTGCGTTTGGCGGCGCAGGGCAGGGTTCCGACGCCGGAGCGGACCTGTCGAACCTCGACATGAACCAGCTCCCGCCCGAACTTCGAAAGATGCTCGGAAAGTAGCGCGCATGTCCACCGTCACGACCGGCAGCCTTCCCGCCCTCACCTCGGGTCTTCGATTCCCCACGTCGAGGCGCGGCGCGCGCTATTGCATCGAGGACGTCGATCGTTTTCTCGACATGCTCGACGAAGAACTCGTCCTCACCGAAGGCGATGTCGAGCGTTCTGTTGCCCTCGCTGAGCGCATCGAGGCGAAGGCGTTTCCAGGCGTGGGCTTCATGCGAGAAGGCTACGAAGTCGAGGCGGTAAGCGAAGCTCTTGCGGCGGTCGTGCGCGAACTTCGGGCCGATCCGCTCAGTGAACACAACGCCCTCGTAATCGGTGTGGATGATTTCCTCGCGGCACACCGCCCGCTCACGTGGGAGGCAGCTCAATCCTGTGCGGCGGGCGGAAGCGTGAAGCTCTACGAGCGCGCAAGCGTGGAGGAGGCACTCGCCGAGTTCCGCGCGATCGCGAAGGCCGGTGATACGCACGAGACGCACCGCAAGCTGCGCATCTTCCGCGACGCACTCGAACTCGTGCGCCTCGGCGACTGGGAGAGCGGTGTAGGTGCCGAAGGCGAGGGGTATCCCGCCTTCGCCGTCGACCGTTTTCTCGCGCTCAGTATTTCCGATCACTGCTCCGCGCCGCTCTCGGGTGGAGAACAGTAGGAGCGAAGGCGCCGTCGGAACCTTAACTGTGCCCGGTGGCACATCCTTCGGCCTTTCGCCGAGAGGGCGTTTTCGGGCATAATTGACCCTTGTATGTGCCCGCTCCGGAGCCCTCTACCCGGCCGGGCGCGTCCAGCCGAGGAACGCGCAGCTTATGTTGACCCCACGGGCAGCGCGCTTCTCACCCATTCTTATGCAGAAGGAGAGACAGCCTCGTGGCCGTCAAGATTCGTCTAAAGCGCATGGGCAAGGTCCATGCACCGGTTTACCGCATCGTTGTTGTTGACTCGCGCAAGAAGCGCGACGGCGCCGTGATCGAAGAGATCGGCAAGTACAACCCGAACGAGCAGCCCTCGTTCATGGAAATCGACTCGGAGCGCGCGCAGTACTGGCTCGGCGTGGGCGCTCAGACGAGCGACCAGGTCGCCGCGATCCTCAAGGTCACCGGCGAATGGGCAAAGTTCAAGGGCGAAGAGGGCGCCGAAGGTACCCTCAAGACCAAGGAAGCCAAGGTCAGTGCCGAGGAGCGCATCGCTGCCGCCGATAAGGCCGCTGCCGAGAAGCGTGAAGAGGTCAAGGCCGCCAAGGAAAAGGCTGAGGCCGAAGCCGCCGCTGAGAAGGAAGCCGCCGAGGCAGCCGAGAATGCCGAGTCCTCCGAAGAATCGGCTGAGGGCGCCGAAGCCGAGACTTCCGAAGAGACCACCGAAGAGGCCTGAGCATGAGTGCTCGCGCCGAAGCTCTCGCGCACCTCGTGTGCGGGATCGTCGATAATCCCGATGACGTTCGCGTCAAGGAAAAATCGACCCGCCGAGGGCCGCTCCTCGAAGTGCGCGTTCACCCCGATGATCTCGGGCGCGTGATCGGGCGTTCGGGCCGCACGGCCCGCGCGCTGCGCACCGTGATCACGGCTCTGTCCGACGACGATATTCGCGTGGACATCGTGGACACCGACAAGCGTTAACGGTGAAAGTTCACCTCGAGGCGGCAGCATCGCTACTGTGTGGCGCGGCTGCCGCCTTTTCTAATGAGACCCGTGAGTGAGGATTCCATGACGCTCTCCCGTATTTTTCGTCCTCTCGCCGTATTCGGTGCGGCGGGGCTGCTCGCGTTCGGCGCCGCCGGATGCGATTCGAATGGTTCGAACGGTACGTCGACGACCGGCGGTGAAGGCACCGTGAAAGTGACGAAGGTTGGCGCCAAGAAGCCTGAAGCCGACCCCGCGACCGAGTACGCCTGCACCCAGTTCTTTGGCGATCCCGATTACGTGTCACCCGAATACTTCCAGGTGATCGGCATGGGGGCGAGCGCGCTCGAGATCGGCGGAACGAACGAGTACCTGTTCCAGAGCGCTGCCGAGGAACTGCGCGGCACGTTCGAAGAATCTACCGACGATGTGAAAGGTGCCGCCGACAAGGTTGCCGAATGGATCGAGAACGAATCCTCGAGGGGCAAGGACGCCGACATCGAAGGTTTCAAGGGAGAGCTCGAGAATCTCGCTTCAGCATGTGCCCCGATGTCCGTCCATGCGACGTGGGCGAGCGGCGCCGGCGAGAAGGGGAAGAAGCCCGCGAAACTCGTGTGCGCCGAGCTCGCGACGAAACCGCAGCTTTTCACCGAATACCGCAACGGCAACGTGTTCACCTCGAACTCCTTCAAGGCCGTGGGCTTTTACGGGAAGCACGTTCCGGAATCTGACCTTCCCAAGGTGCAGAACCTCAACGACCTCCTCCAAAACGAGATTGACAACGTTGATGACGAGGGCGTGAAGAACGCCCTGATCGAGGTGCAAAAGCCGTTCCGCTCCGTGCTTGACGGTGACCGTGATTCGAGCGGTTCACGCAAGAAGCTTGATGGCTTTGGTACGGCTTGTGAGGCCGCGGGCTACGAGGGCGCCGTGGATCTCCCCGCGGAGGATCCCGGCGAGAACGGTGAAGGAACCGAGGGCGGTGAGCTCGCCGGTGAGTGAAACGGTCACCGTCGTCGTGGGCACGATCGGCAAGGCACACGGTCTCAAGGGCGAGGTGTCGCTCATGGTGCGCACGGATATCCCCGAGGAGCGCCTCGTCAAGGGCGCCGAGTTTGACGTGGAGGGTACCGAAGGCGGCCCTGCGCGCCTCACGCTCACCTCGACGCGTGTGCAGCAGGGGCGTTGGTACGCGAGGTTCGCCGAAGTGCAAGGCCGCACGGCTGCGGAGGGCCTTCGCGGCGCGGATCTCACGCTCGAGCTCGACCGCGAGGAGGAGTTCGAGGAGGACCCCGATGCCTGGTATCCCGAGGAGCTCAAGGGGCTCGAGGTGCGCACGGATGATGGTCGCGTTCTTGGCACCGTGATCGGGCTCGATCACTATCCGGCGCAGGATCTGCTCATCGTGCGTGCGAGCGATGGCCGCAAGGTCATGCTCCCGTTCGTGGAAGAACTCGTGCCCGAAGTCGATCTCGAGAACGGGGTTGTTCTCGCGGACCCGCCCGGTGGGCTCTTCGATCCTGAAAACGCGCTGAGCGAGCGCGACGGGGCGGAAGGCTAGGGCTTCGTGCGCATCGACGTCATTACGATCTTCCCCGAGTACCTCGCCCCGCTCGAGCTTTCTCTCATCGGCAAAGCCCGCAAGGATGGGCTCGTGGACCTTCGCGTGCACAACTTGCGCGATTACACGCACGATCACCACAACACGGTCGATGACACTCCCGTGGGCGGCGGTGCCGGCATGGTCATGAAGCCCGAGCCGTGGGCGGAAGCCTTCGCGGATGTGCTCGGCTCGGGGGAGAGGGAGTCCGACGGTGACCTCAACTCACCGCTCGTGATTTTCCCCAATCCTGCGGGTGAGCCGTTCACGCAGCGTGCCGCGGAAGAGCGAAGCACGGAGCCGTGGCTCATCTTTGCGTGCGGCCGCTACGAGGGCATCGACGAGCGCGTGTACGAATACCTCGCCGATCAGGGCGTGCGCGTAACGCTCAGTTCGCTCGGCGACTACGTGCTTAACGGGGGCGAGGTGGCGGTGCTCGCGATGACCGAGGCGATCGTGAGGCTCGTGCCGGGGGTTCTTGGCAACCCCGAATCGATCGTCGAGGAGTCTCACACGAGCGGGCTGCTCGAGTACCCGCTTTATACGAAGCCCGCGAGCTGGACTTCACCCGACGGGGTGCAGCGTGACGTGCCCGAGGTGCTTTTGAGCGGCCACCACGCGCGAATCGAGAAGTGGCGGCGCGAGCGCTCCCTCGAGCGTACGGCGGAGCGGCGGCCGGACCTCCTCGAGGGGCGCGACAACGCTCCGGAGGCAGAAGCTTCTTAGCGTTCTTCGACCTCGTCGACCGGGTGCTGCTGCGCGCCGAGGTGCCGCGCGAGCCGGCGCGTCGTGAACGGCCAGTAGAAGGCTGCGAAGGCGAGTGCTGCGAGGCCGAATGCGCAGCCGATTTCGAGGAAGATCCGGGGTGCCGAGCCGCCGGCCGTGAAGGCATGAATCGCGAAGGCCAGCGCTGCCAGGACCGCGAGAGCACCAAGGCCCATGACAATGGCGTTGAGGGGTTTGGACTTCTCGCGGTGAGCTTTCGCCACCTTTGCCGATTCGGGTGTCGGCTCGACGTGTCCTTCTTCGACCGCCTCGAGGACCCCGTGGCGCTTTCGCGGCACCACGAAGTGCACCACGAGTCCCGCGATCACGAGGGTGAGCGCGATGGCGAGGCCCATGATCGTCGCGAGCGCGGGATCCTCCGCGGTCCAGGGGAGAAGGGCGAGGGCCCAGAAAAGCGCGGCCGGTGCGAGAAGCACGAGCACGAATGACACGAGGTTTGAGACGTGTTCCCTGGTGGAGTGCTCGACGAATGTTCGGGCCTCCGCGCGAGTAAGGCCGTCGCTCGCGGCAGCCCGGCGCGATCCCTTACGCGGTTCGGTGTCGCTGGTGTCGTTCTCGTTCACGTGAGGCTCCTTTCGTGCGAGCAACCTCGCACCTGTGATCGGGGCATATCTTATTGCGTGCCGCTTGGAGCAGTGGCAGAATGAATGACCGTGCGTGTTGCGCCGTGACCTGCCTCGGGGGGTTTCGGCATGAAGCAACAGGGCAGATCCGTCGCCACCGGAATGGCGGCCAGAGGCCCGGCACACTTTGAATGATTCACAGACGCCCTCGGCGGGCTTGTTCCGCCGCCAGGGGGTAAACCATTCGCCGTCCGACCCGGGGCGGGAGGCAGGAGAAAACTCATGCAGAAGTTCGATGAACTCGATGCGGCTCACCTCAAGAGCGATATTCCCGATTTTCGCGCTGGCGACAACGTCAAGGTGCACGTGAAGGTCGTCGAGGGTAACCGCTCGCGTATCCAGGTGTTCCAGGGTTACGTCATCGCCCGCAAGGGTGGCGGCATCAAGGAAACCTTCCGCGTCCGCAAGGTGTCGTTCGGCGTTGGTGTCGAGCGCGTGTTCCCGGTGCACGCCCCCACGATCGACAAGATCGAAGTTGTGTCTCGCGGTGACGTTCGCCGCGCAAAGCTCTACTACCTGCGTGGCCTCACCGGCAAGAAGGCTCGCATCCGCGAGAAGCGCGAGCACTCCTGAGTCGCACTTTGCCACCTCATTCTCGGCCGCGGCGGTCGCCCCTCGTGTGGGTGATCGCCGCGGCTTTATGCATTGTGCTCCTCGCTGTTTTCGGCGTGCGGCACTTCGTCGTGCAGACCTACCACGTGCCGAGCGACTCGATGGCCCCCACACTCAAGGCGGGGGAGTACATCCTCGTGGACCGTACGACACGTGGCACCGCTGAACGAGGAACCGTGGTGGTGTTTGATGGTGAGGGCTATTTCGGTGGCTCTTCCCGCTACTGGGTCAAGCGCGTCATCGGCGTGGGCGGTGACCGGGTGCGCTGCTGCACCGATGATGGCCGGCTCGAGGTGAACGGGCATGCCCTCGACGAGCCCTACCTCCCCGCCTCCCTCGCGCGCGCGAGCGCGATCGACTTTGACGTTGCCGTGCCGGAAGGGCGCATGTTTCTGCTCGGCGACAACCGCGACAATTCCTCCGATTCGCGTAACCATCTCGGCGATCCCGGCGGTGGCATGGTGCCCCTGAAACGCACGCAGGGGCGCGTGACGCGTGTCGTGTGGCCCTTCACCGATCAGCGGGACATCTCCCACTAGACTGGAGCAGATGTCTGAGCACGAAAACTCCACTCCCGTGGCCCCCGAAAAAGGAGAATCGTCGACCGCACCCGGTGCCGTCGATGCCGTCGAGGAGCCCACGCATCGAGCGGCCGGAAGTGCGCGTGAGAGAAGGGGCGGGGCTCTCGCGACCGTGCTCGACTGGACCATCACGATCGTCGTGGCACTCATCGTGGCCGTGCTCATCAAGACTTTCCTCGTGCAGCCGTTCTTCATCCCCTCGGCATCCATGCACCCGACTCTCATGGAAGACGACAAGATCCTCGTCTCCAAGCTGCACCCGGGAATTCTCGACCTCCAGCGCGGGGACGTCATCGTTTTCCAAGATCCGGGCAACTGGGTGGGGGGAAACTCTGAGAGGCCACTCACGACCGGCCAACAGATTTCGAAAGCCCTCAGCTACGTGGGCCTCGCCCCCGACCCCACCGAGAACCACCTCGTCAAACGCCTCATCGGCAAGGGAGGTGACCACATCGTGTGCAAGGAGCGCGGCAGCGCGATGACCGTCAACGGTGTCGAGCTCGACGAAACCTACATCGTCCCCGGCAACGGCGCGTGCCAGGTGTCGTTCGACGTCACGATCCCCGAAGGCAAACTGTGGGTCATGGGCGATAACCGCTTCAACAGCGCCGATTCCTCCGAGCATTACGCCCGAGGCGAAGATCCTTTCGTCGACGAATCGGAGGTCACGGGTAAGGCAGTGTTGCTGTTCCTCCCGTTCGATCGCTGGAGCACCCTCGGCGATGGCGAGAAGGTCTTTGAAAAGGTGAGCGGCGCCGAGAGCTCGGCAAGCGTCGGTGTGGTGCGACCGGATTCCCTCCCGCGCCATGTGCTCGCCGCGTAAGTCGTGCGTGAGCCGTATGCCGAGCCCCAGCGCCACTCCCGAGCGCGAACTGCGCCTCGCCGGAGCCTTTTTTGATGCCCGACCCGAAGCCACCTCGTGCGCGGTGATCGGGCTCGACGAAGTGGGGCGTGGTGCCCTCGCCGGTCCCGTGGCGGTAGGTGCTTTCGCTCTTCGGTGCGAGCGCGCGGAAGGTGGGGTTCCGACACCCGCTGAGCTTCCCTCGGGGCTCAAGGATTCTAAGCTTCTCAGCCCGAAAAAGCGCGAGGCCTTCTTTGCGACTCTCGCGGGCGAGGGCACGTCGATACCGCTTCCGCTCGGCCCTACTTCCCGGTGCGGAAGCGAGGTGTGCCCGGCAAGCGTCGGAACCGCACGTGCCCGAGAGATTGACGAGCACGGTATCTCCCGTGCACTGACCCTCGCGGCGACTCGCGCGCTCGAGGCGACACGCGAGGTGCTTGGTGTGCCGCTCGCCGGCGTGATTCTCGACGGGAATCTCGACTACCTGACGCGCGGGCTTGCCGCGCCACTCGGATGCCCCCTCGAGGTTGTCATCAAGGCCGATCAAACGTGCGTGTCCGTCGCGGCTGCGAGCATTCTTGCCAAGGTCGCGCGTGACAGACACATGGCCGCCCTCGATGCCGAAGCGCCCGGATACGGCTGGGCAGGCAACAAGGGGTATGGCTCCAAGGCTCACCGCGAGGCGATTGCGCAGCTGGGCCTCCACGAGGAGCACCGCGCAAGCTGGAACCTCGTGCCCGCTGAGCAGCAAGTACTCGATCTGCCGCTGTAATCTTGATTTTCGCGGAAGCCGCGCGTTTCCGCATGAAGAAAACGATGTGCGACGCGAGGGAGATAGCTACATGAACGTGCATGATCTCGACGCCTACGAGGCCGACATGGAGCTCCAGCTGTACCGCGAATACCGCGATGTCGTGGGCACGTACGCGTACCGGGTCGAAACCGAGCGCCGCCTCTACCTCGCCAACCAGGTCGACGTGCACGTCCAGCACGCGGGCGGTGAGGTGTTTTACGAACTGAACCTCGCGGATGCGTGGGTGTGGGACGTGCACCGCACATCCCGATTTGTGCGTTCCGTTCGCGTGCTCACGTTCAAGGACGTCAACGTCGAAGAGCTCGAGAAGCCCGCGTTCGACCTGTAGGCGGCGGTGCGCGCTCCACAGGGGGCGCTCGTCCACAATCCGCCGGTGGGCCCCTGACACCGATGCGGAAATTCGGCATCGTGTGAGGCATGACAATCACGACAGGGATCGACACGCGCGGTGCCGACACGCTCCCCACGAAGAAACTAGGCAACCTCGGCGAAGAGATCGCCGCCGATATTCTCGCGCGCTCGGGCTACGAGATTCTCGAGCGGAACTTCCGCACGCGCCACGGCGAAATCGACATCGTCGCCCTCGACGGCGACACTCTCGTGTTCATCGAGGTGAAAACGAGGCGGAGCCTCGTGATGGGCTCGGCCGTGAGCGCGGTCGATGAACGCAAGGTGCGCAGGCTTCGCACCATGATCGGTGCCTACTTCCTCGAGCGGAGCCCCCAGCATTCCGGGGTCCGGCTCGATGCTTTTGGGGTCTTCATGATGCCCGGAGGGAACGTCGAGTACACGCACCTCAAGGCGGTGGGCGCATGAGCGTTGCGCGGGTGCTCGGCATGAGCCTGTGGGGCCTCGAGGGGCGCCTCGTCGAGGTCGAATGCGAAATGAGCCGGGGGCTTCCCGCCTTTGTGATCGTGGGGCTTCCCGATTCCTCGACCCTTCAGGCGCGAGAACGTGTCAAGAGCGCGTGCGCCAACGCCGGCCACGCCGTCGCGGAAAAGAAAGTCACCGTGAACCTGTCGCCCGCGTGGATGAAAAAGAGCGGTTCGGGTTTCGATCTTCCCATCGCCGTCGCGACCCTTGCGGCGAAGGGCGTGCTTCCGCCGGGGAACCTTGAGAGCACGCTCTTTCTTGCCGAGCTTGCCCTTGACGGGAGCCTCAGGCCAGTCCCGGGGATTCTTCCGGCCGTGCTCGCAGCGGCGAAGAACGGGGTTGGAAGGGTCGTTGTCGCCGAGGCGAATGCCGACGAGGCGCGGCTCGTGCCCGAGATCGAAGTACGCTCGGCGCGGCACCTCGGTGAAGTGATCGTGGCCCTCGGCGGCAGAGCCGAATGGTCGCGCCGCGGCCTGTTTGAACTGCAGGAGAGCTCGGGAGAGGCCGGTCGCGATGGCGATTCTGACGGCGATACGCGAGAGCGCCCCGACTTCCTCGACGTCAAGGGCCAAAAGCGCGGGCGCGAGGCCGCGGAGATTGCCGCAGCCGGGGGACACCACATGCTCCTGCTCGGGCCGCCCGGCGCGGGCAAAAGCATGATTGCCTCGCGCCTTCCGAGCATCCTCCCTCCGCTTGAACCCCAGCGTGCCCTCGAACTCAGTGCACTCGCCTCAATCGCGGGAGACTTCGATGCCACGCGCGGGCTCGTGTGCGAAGCGCCGTTCATCGCGCCGCATCACACCTCGAGTGTCGCCTCGATCATTGGCGGTGGCAGCAACCTTGCGAGCCCCGGCGCCGTGTCACGCGCCCACGGGGGAGTGCTGTTTTTCGACGAGGCACCCGAATTTGCGCCGAAAGTGCTCGAGTCGCTGCGCGAGGTCCTCGAAACGGGGGAAGTTGCCCTTCATCGCACGCGCGGAGTCGCCACCTACCCCGCGGCGTTCCAACTCATCCTTGCCGCGAATCCGTGCCCGTGCGGGAGGGCCGATGCGCGCGGCGATCGGTGCAGTTGCACCTCTCTTCAGCGTCGACGCTACATGGCGAGGCTTTCCGGCCCGATCGTCGACCGCATCGACCTGAGGATTACGCTTCCGCCCGTGCGTTCGCTCGGAGGTGCTTCGCGTGAGGAATCGAGCGCGGAAATTCGCGAAAGAGTGTGCGCCGCGCGCGAGGCGCAAACGCGAAGGCTCGCCGGCACCGGCTACTTCGTGAACGCCCAGATGAGCGGGCGGTTCCTCGATCAGGACATGCCGCTCGAAAGAAACGATGAGGCGATTTTGGTGCGCGCCGTTGAACGAGGGCGCCTCACGATGAGGGGCCGCGACCGCGTGCGCCGCGTCGCGTGGACCCTCGCAGACCTTGAGGGCGCCTCGCGCCCCACGAGCGCGCATGTCGCGACGGCGCTCGAGCTTCGCGGGGAGGATGCCTCGTGAACACCGGGAATTCGAGGACCTCACGCGTCGCGGAGCCTGGCACGGGGCAGGCCCGTGGGTACTTTTGGGAGTCCTGTGCGCCTCCTGCGGGCGGCGCGGAAGGGGAGGCCGATTGCCACGCGCGTGCCACGTGGAGCGCCCTTGCCGAATCCACCGACGCAGCCGCTCGATATCTGTGGCTCGCGCGTGGTCCGGTTGAGGCCTTGAACCTCGCCCTCGAGGGTTCCGTGCGCGAAGTCGCCGAGGTCCTCGAGGAAGCCTCGTGCGACCCGGAAGTCGAACGGCTCCACGTGACTGCGGCGCATGAATCGATGCGGGTCCGCCACGCGCGGCAAGCCGCCGAGCGCGCGAAGGCGGTGTGGGGCGCGCGTGTGGAGGAAGGGCGAAACGTTCTCGAACGCTCGAGTGAACAGGGCATCTACCTCGTGCGCCCAGGTGAAGCGGGCTGGGCCCCAGGCCTAAGCGCGCTTGGAATCAACGCGCCATTCGCCCTGTGGCACGCGGGAGGCCGTGCGGGCCTCGGGGAGAGGCGGGCCATTGCGCTCGTCGGGGCACGAGGCGCCACACGCTACGGCACGGGCGTCGCCTACGACTTTGCCGCAACCCTCGCGGAGCACGGCGTGCGCGTGGTCTCGGGCGGTGCGCTCGGAATCGATGCCGCGGCACATTCGGGAGCGCTCGCCGCACGAAGCGTGCACGAGGGAGGTGGCGGAACAGTCGCCTATCTCGCCGGCGGCCTCGACGATTATTACCCGCGCGCCAACGCCGCGCTCCTCGCGCGCGTGCGAGGCGAGGGTGGGCTCTTCTCTGAGGCGCCTATCGGGGCGCGGCCAACAAGGTGGAGGTTCCTCTCGCGCAATCGGCTCATCGCGGCGGCGAGCGATGCGACGATCGTGGTGGAAGCAGCATGGCGCTCGGGAGCACTCTCGACCGCCGCCCACGCCGATGCGCTTTCGCTCCCCGTGGGCGCGGTTCCCGGGCCCGTGACCTCGGCAGAAAGCAGCGGATGCCACCGGCTCATTGCCGAGCGCGGGGCTCAGCTCATCTCGCGAGTCGAGGACATCGAGCTGATGATCGCGGGAGCGGTGGGAGTCTCAGCAACCGTCGGACCCGAAGGCCCTGTCGACGCCGCCGGTGCCCTTCCGCTTGATGTGGAGTTCCTCGGCCCCCTCGACCGGCTCGTCTTTGATGGGATCCCGCGCTTTTCCGCGATCGGGGTGCGGGAGCTTGCCACGCAATGCGCGCTTGACCGTGACCAGGTGCGCTCGAGTCTCGCGCGCATCGAACTTCTCGGGCTCGCGGAGGTTTCGGGCCACAGCGTGCGTCGCTTGGATGTGAAGAGCGCCTAGAACGGCGGCGGTGCGACCTTTCTTACGCAAACGACATTGAGAAGATACTTAGGCTGCCTATATAGTGAGGCTATGCAAAAAGGGGATTTCGAAGGGTGTGAAGCCGGCGCTGCGAGCGATGATTCGCTCGACGAACTGGCGAATACCCTCGTGGCGAACGGGCTTCGCTTCAGCCGTGCCGCAGGGCGTAGCGCAGGAGGAAAACGTTCGCTCATTTCGGTGCGCGTTCTCGCCAACCTTCGGCATGGAGGTCCTCTTCGCGTGGGCGAACTCGCCGCACGCGAGTCGGTTTCGCAACCGACGATGACGGGGATTGTCAATCGCCTGGCGGCCGATGACCTCGTCGAACGGCGCTCGGACGCGAGCGATGCTCGTGCAAGCGTCATCGCACTCACGAACGCAGGCATGGCCGAACTTGAGCGCTCTCGCGCTGCCTCGGCCGAATCCGTACGCCCCGCGCTCGCCGCGCTCGAAGCGGAAGATCTCCGCACCCTTGAACGCGCGGCGGTGCTTTTTGGTGACCTCGCCGAAATTCTCACGCGTCGCCACCGCTAATCACCATTCTTTCCGTGCGCATCCAAGCGCCCGAAATCGTCAGATTGGAGTTTTATTCGAATGTCCGTTGCTGCCCCCGAGCGCACTCGCGTACACGACAAAGGCGCTCACGCGCCGCAATCGCCGAAGCCCGAGAAGGCCCCCTCGATCTTGCATCAACCCGTGGCTGTGTGGGCGATCGCCTTCGCCTGCATGGTCTCCTTTATGGGGATCGGCCTTGTGGATCCGATCCTTCCGGCGATTAGCCGCGAGCTCCACGCGAGCCCCTCGCAAACGATGCTGCTCTTCACGAGCTACCTGATTGTCACCTCGATTGCGATGTTCTTCAGCGGGTTCATCTCGAGCAGGCTTGGGGTGAAACGCACCCTGATCACGGGCCTCATCCTCATCGTGCTGTTCGCGGCCCTCGCGGGAACAGCGGGAAGCGTTGACGCAATCATCGGATTCCGCGCCGGATGGGGGCTCGGCAATGCACTGTTCATTTCGACCGCACTCGCGGCGATCGTGGGTGCTGCTTCGGGTGGATCGGGCCAAGCGATCATCCTTTACGAGGCCGCGCTTGGCGTGGGCATGGCTGTGGGCCCACTCGCCGGTGGTGCCCTTGGCTCAATCTCGTGGCGCATGCCGTTTTTCGGCACGGCTGCACTCATGGCCATTGGCCTGATTGCCATCCTCGTTCTTTTGCCGAAGCCCGCCGCTCAGTCCGCCAAGGTCTCGCTCTGGGCAGGCTTCGCCGCGCTGCGCCGCCCGCCGCTTCTGCTTTTGAGTGCCGCCGCACTTTGCTACAACTTCGGCTTCTTCACGCTTCTTGCCTACTCGCCCTATCCGCTCGAGGCTGCTGCGCACTCCGCCGGAATCGATTTTGGTGCGCATGACCTCGGGCTCGTGTTCTTTGGTTGGGGCCTCGCCCTCGCGCTCACCTCGGTTCTCGTCGCGCCACGCCTCACGCGGCGCTTCGGGCTCATCCCGGTACTGACGGTGACCCTCGCGCTCCTCGCGGCGTGCCTCGTGACCATGGCGCTCGGCGCACACCACCTTCCCCTTCTTGTGACGGCCGTCGTCGTTGCGGGTCTGTTCCTTGGCATTCTGAACACCGCCCTCACCGAGGCGGTCATGGAAGCCACTGATCTTCCGCGAAGCATTGCGAGTTCAACCTACTCGGGCGTGCGCTTCCTTGGTGGCGCTATCGCCCCAGCCATTTCGGGTTCGATCGCGGAGGCGCTCGGTGTCGGCGGCCCCTACTGGTTTGCGGCAGTGGCGATCCTCATGTCGATTGTGATCCTCGTGAGCGGTCGAGGTCTCCTTGCCCGCGTGACAACACCGCATGCGACCGAACAGGAGGAAGCCTCGGCTATCACGGCTGGCGACGAGGTCTGATGCCGGCGATCAGGCTTCCCACGAGTAGCAGGGCGCGAGCGTTCGTCGCCCCGACCGCGCACGTGCCACACTAGAGTTATGATCCCCGGAAGCGAAGCACAGCCGCCCCGATCCGGGCGCGAGCTGCTCGTCGCCGAAGGCGATGCGGAGATTCTCGAACGCTACGAGAGGTACTTGCGCTACGAGCGCGCGCGAAGCGAACACACCATTCGCGGCTACCTTTCCGATGCAGTTTCGCTGCTCGAGTACGTTTGTCAAGAACGACCGACGGGAGAGGGGGCGCGATCCCTCACGATCCGGGACCTGCGTGCGTGGCTTGCCGCGAGGGCCGACGCCGGCCACAGCCCCACGACTCTCGCACGCGGCGCCGCTGCCGCGCGCACGTTTACGGCATGGATGCTCGAGGTGGGCCTCGTAGATCTCGATCCCGGTCGGCGCTTGCGGGCCCCGAAGCGTGCGCGCGCCCTGCCCCACGTCATCAGTGCAGATCAGGCACGCGGCATCCTCGACGAGGCGGAACACGCTGCGCACAAGGCGACCGTCGGACCGAAAGGCGCCCACGAAACCGACCCGCTTCGCGTGCGCGACGCGGCCATCTTGGAAGTGCTGTATTCCTCGGGTCTGCGGGTATCTGAGCTATGCGCGCTCAACCTCGCGAGCGTGGATCGCGTGAACCGCACCCTGCGCGTGATCGGGAAAGGAAACAAGGAGCGGGTCGTGCCGCTTGGGTTGCCCGCGCTCGAGGCGATCGATCGGTGGGAGAATGCTGCGAGGCCGAGTCTCGTGCGCGGTGACCACGAAGCGCTTTTCCTAGGCGCGCGCGGAGGGCGCATCAACGATCGCGCCGTGCGCACGGTGGTCGATCGTGCGGCGCGCGAGGGCGGTCTTGAGGGGCGTATTTCCCCGCACACGTGGCGGCACAGCGCTGCGACACACCTGATGGAAGGTGGCGCCGATCTACGCAGCGTCCAGGACTTGCTAGGGCACTCCTCGCTCCAGACGACACAGATCTACACGCACGTTTCGGCCGAGCGACTCAAGCAGGCGGTGAAGCAGGCTCACCCGCGGGCGTGACGGGGAATGGCCGCCGTTGAGCTACGTCAATCCGATGTGGGGAGAGGGGGAGGGGCGTGCGCCTGACGCGAGGGGGAGGAGCACGCTCGGCCCCCGACCCTCGAGCAGCGGCAGCGGGTCCAGGTACTCTTTGCCCCGTTTCGCCCCAAGGTGCACGCAAGCCGCACTGCAGTGTGAATGTTCCGACGCTTGCTCAATCACCCCGATCGCCCGCCCTTTGCGCACCGAATCTCCCTTTGTCACCGACGCGAGGACCGGCTCGTAGGTTGACGTGAGACCGTTGTCGTGGAGGATCGCCACCACGGGTTTGCCCGCGACCTTTCCCGCGAAAGTGACGGTGCCGCTCTCGACCGCGTGCACCTCGAGGGAGCCTCCGGCGATGTCGAGTCCGCGGTGGCCCGGGCCGTATCTGTGTGCGGGGGCCTCGAAGTGGCGCACGACCTCATGGACGGGTCCCACCGGCCACGCCCATATGCCTTCGTGGTGGCTCGGATCGTGAGGCGGAACAGCGGGCGAGGCCGGCGCCATAAGGGTGAGTGCCGCCAGGCGCACACGCTCCACGATCGCGGCGGCGTGCTCTCGAGCGCTGTCCTCATCGCGCTCGCCGTGCGCGGGAGTAATCGTAAAGAACCCCGCGCCGAGGAGAAGCGCGAGAACCACGAGGAGTCGGGCGCCGAGGCGGGTCGAAATGTGCATGCCTCAAGCACACCGCGATCGCAGGCCACATGGAAGAAGGCCCGGCCATCGTGTGGAGAGGGCGGGGGTGTGGAGCGTGAGGCGCGGACTCGCTCACACGTGACGCAAGAAGCATGCGGGAGTCAGGCGAGCTGTATTAGAGTTGCCGTAGCACTCGCATGCGCGGGTGACTTCGCGCGCCCACTCACGCGCGCGTGCCATCGTTCCACGAACCCTCCCATGAGGGGCGTGGTGGCACAAACGCAGGGCGCTAGGGCGAGCCGGCAACCGTCGGCCCGTAATAAACGAGAACAGGCTTTGCGCAACAACCCCACCGAACCCACGCCGCACGTGCGTGAGCAAGGCGGGCGAGCCCAGAGCCCAGAAAGGTAGTTACGACCATGGCAGTTGTGACACTCCGCCAGCTCCTCGAGAGCGGCGTCCACTTTGGTCACCAGACCCGCCGTTGGAACCCGAAGATGAAGCGCTTCATCCTCACCGAGCGCAACGGCATTTACATCATCGACCTTCAGCAGTCGCTCACCTACATCGACCAGGCCTACGACTTCGTCAAGGAGACCGTTGCCCACGGCGGCACGATCCTCTTCGTTGGCACGAAGAAGCAGGCTCAGGAGTCGATCCAGGAGCAGGCCACCCGCGTGGGCATGCCCTACGTGAACCAGCGCTGGCTCGGCGGCATGCTGACCAACCTTCAGACCGTCTCCGGCCGCGTTGATCGCCTCAAGGAGCTCGAGCAGATCGACTTCGAGGACGTTGCCGGCTCGCAGTGGACGAAGAAGGAACTTCTCATGATGCGCCGTGAGAAGGAGAAGCTCGAAAAGACCCTCGGCGGCATCCGCGACATGGGCAAGGCCCCCTCGGCCGTGTGGATCGTGGACACCAAGAAGGAGCACCTCGCGGTTGACGAGGCGACCAAGCTTGGCATCCCGATCGTCGCGATCCTCGATACGAACGCCGACCCGGACGAGGTCCAGTACCCCATCCCGGGTAACGACGATGCGATCCGCGCCGTGACCCTCCTGACCCGCGTCGTGGCCGATGCCGCTGCCGCCGGTCTCCAGGAGCGTCACGCGAAGCAGACCCAGGGCGAGAAGAACGTTTCGGCTGTTGACGCCGAACCGCTCGCCGAGTGGGAACAGGAACTGCTCAAGCAGTCCGAGGTCCAGCAGCAGGAGGCCGACAAGGCCGAAGACGCAACCGAGGCTAAGGCCGAAGAGAGCGCCGAGAAGCCCGCTGCCGAGGACAAGGCTGCCGACGCAGCCTCCGAAGAAGCCTGATTTTTCGACTATCACCTGTTCGCTCCCACAACCATTTAGAGGAGACAGATAATGGCTAACTACACGGCAGCAGACATCAAGGACATTCGCGAGAAGACCGGCGCGGGCATGCTCGACGTCAAGAAGGCTCTCGACGAGGCGAACGGCGACCACGAGAAGGCCGTCGAAATCATCCGCGTCAAGGGCCTCAAGGGCATCGCCAAGCGCGAGGGCCGTGCCGCATCGGAAGGCCTCGTCGCCGCCGATGTTCGCGACGTTGAGGGCGGCCAACTCGGTACGCTCGTCGAGATCAACTCGGAGACCGACTTCGTGGCGAAGAACGCCAAGTTCATCGCCCTCGGTGACGAGGCCGTTGCGGCCGCCGTCGAGTCGGGCGCTTCGACCCCCGAGGAGCTCGCTGAGACCTCCTTCGGTGAGGCGCTCACGAACGCTGGCGCAACGATGGGCGAGAAGATCCTCGTTCGTCGCATCGGCCGCGTCCAGGGCGAGGTCGTGACGAACTACATGCACCGCACCAACAAGGACCTCCCGCCCCAGGTCGGCGTTCTCGTGGCGACCGACAAGGCCGGTGCCGAGGTTGCGCGCGACATCGCGATGCACATCGCTGCGTACTCGCCTCTCTACCTCACCCGCGAGGATGTTCCCGCGGATGTCGTAGAGAACGAGCGCCGCATCGCCGAGGACACCGCGAAGAACGAGGGCAAGCCTGAGAAGGCTCTCCCGAAGATCGTTGAGGGTCGCATGAACGGCTTCTTCAAGGAAAACGTTCTTCTCGACCAGCCCTTCGCGAAGGACCCGAAGCAGAGCGTTGGCAAGGTTGTCGAAGCCGCTGGCGGCACGGTGACCGGTTTCGTGCGCTTCCGCGTGGGTAACTGAGAATTCCGACGCTTGTGAGAGCGTCAACGCGAGGGCTCGCACCGAATGGTGCGGGCCCTCGCTTCTTTTTGTTCTTCTCACACGGGGACCTTCCCTCCAAGGGGAGGGGTGACGCGCCCGGTAGACTGTGGCCCCGAGAACTCGCACTCGGAAGGAATGTTGATGAGCACCGATCCCGACCCCATCACGTCGTCGATTCCCGCGATTGAACCGAAAGAGGGCTCGCGCCGCGTGCTCCTCAAACTTTCGGGTGAAGCCTTCGGCGGAGGGCGCGTGGGCGTTGACCCCGATGTGGTTTCGCGAATCGCCCAGGAAATCTCCGAGGGAGTTGCCTCGGGTGTCGAGTGCGCGATCGTCGTTGGCGGAGGCAACTTCTTCCGTGGCGCCGAGCTGAGCCAGCGCGGCATGGATCGCCGCCGAGCCGACTACATGGGGATGCTCGGCACGGTCATGAACTGCCTTGCGCTTCAGGACTTCCTTGAGCAGGCGGGAACCTCGACTCGCGTGCAGACCGCGATCACCATGGGGCAAGTCGCCGAGCCGTACCTTCCGCTTCGAGCCGTGCGCCACCTCGAGAAGGGCCGTGTCGTGATCTTCGGCGCGGGCGCCGGCCTCCCGTACTTCTCGACCGACACGGTTGCCGTGCAGCGTGCCCTTGAGATCGGCTGCCACGAAGTGCTCATGGCGAAGAACGGCGTGGATGGCGTGTACACGGCGGACCCGAAGAAGGACCCGAACGCCACGAAGCTCGAACACCTCACCTATAAGGATGCGCTGCGTGAAGGTCTTCGCGTCGTGGACTCGACGGCTTTCAGCCTGTGCATGGATAACAAGCAGCAAATGATGGTCTTCGGCCTCGATGCGCCCGGCAACATTACGAGGGCCATGCGCGGCGACCGCATCGGCACCGTGGTGACGGGCGACTAAGATACCCTTACCAGGCGAGACGTTTAAATAATCGGAAGGAACCGAGAGACATGAGCGAGGACACCGGAAGCATCCTCAAGGATGCCGAGAAGAAGATGGCGAAGTCGGTCGAGGTGACGAAGGAAGAGTTCACCGCGATCCGCACCGGCCGCGCGAGCGCCGCAATGTTCCAGGGCCTCACTGCCGACTACTACGGGGCACCCACGCCGCTCAATCAGCTCGCGGCGTTCCAGTTCCCCGAGGCCCGAACCGTGATCGTCACGCCGTACGACAAGGGCGCCATGGCGCAGATCGAAGAGGCGCTTCGCGAATCGGATCTCGGCGTGAACCCCACGAACAACGGCGACAACCTGCGCATCGTGCTCCCCGCCCTCACCGAGGAGCGCCGCAAGGACTACACGAAGCTCGCGAAAACCAAGGCCGAGGATGGCCGCATCGCGATTCGCGGTTCGCGTGGCCATGCGAAGAAGGCCATTGAGAAGCTCGTCAAGGATAAGGAAATCGGCGAGGACGAGGGCACTCGCGCCGAGAAGGAGCTCGAGGTTCTCACGAAGAAGTACACCGAGCAGGTGGACGCCGCCCTCGAGGCGAAGGAAGAAGAGCTGCTCACCGTCTGAGCGGCTTCTCCTCAGCGTTCGTGAATACACGCCACGGTCGTCGACGCGCCGTGCCTGGCACCACGCTGGGCACGGCCGTTGCCGTATCTGAAAGCACCTCACCGGAGCCGCCCGTCGCTGCCCCCGAGACCCTCGTGAGTGAGGAGCGACTTGTCGCGGAGGTTTCCGAGCGACCTGCCGCGACCCACGCACGCACGCCGCGTGCGGGCCGAAATTTGCCCGCCGCGATTGCCGTGGGGCTCTCCCTCGTCGCCGTGCTGTTCGGCTGCGTGTACGTTCTTCCTGTGCTCTTCACGCCCGTCGTGGGGATCGCCGTCGTGATCGCCACGCTCGAGGTCGCGAATGCTCTCGAGGGGGCGCGCCTACGCGTTCCCGTAATCCCGCTTCTTGTCGCGAGTGTCGGCGTTGTCGTCTCGACGTGGCAGTACGGGGCCTCAGGGCTTCTGGTATCGACGATCGTCGGCGCGATCGTGCTCATCGTGTGGCGCACGACCGAGGCGACTGGCCTCATGGCGCTTCGCGATACGGTGGCGGGGATCTTCGCGCTTTTGTGGGTGCCGTTCATGGCGAGTTTCACGATCTTGCTTATGGCGCAGCCGAACGGTGCGAACAAGGTGATGTTCGCCCTCGTGGTGCCGATTATGAACGACACGTGTGGCTACGCTTTAGGTGTGCTCTTCGGTAGGCATCCCATGGCTCCGAGCATTAGCCCTAAGAAAACGTGGGAGGGCTTTGCCGGCTCCCTCATCGGCGGTGTTGCCGCCGCGGGTCTCATTGGCCACGTGTGGCTCCCCGAGGTTGGTTTTTGGTGGGGCCTCGCCTTCGGTGCCGTCATGGTCGTGGTGTCGACCGTCGGTGATCTGAGCGAGTCCCTCCTCAAGCGCGACTTGCGGATCAAAGATATGGGGCAGCTTCTGCCGGGGCACGGCGGCATGATGGATCGCCTCGATTCCATGCTCCTCACCGCCCCAACCGTGTTCATTCTTCTCGCGATTGTGGAGGCCATCAATGGTTGAGAAACCGACCCCGAAGCTCGATGTGGCGGAGGACCTTTCGCGCGAGGTGGTCAAGGGGGAGCCTGTCCGGCTCGCCCCCGGCCAGCTGCAGTTGCGGCCTTCGCGGCGCGGCAAACCGCCCGCACACCTCGCCGACCTTACGCTCGAGGAACGCGTCGAGGCCGTCAAGGAGATGGGGCTTCCCGCCTTCCGTGCGAAGCAACTCTCCACGCACTACTTCGAGCATTTCACGACCGATCCCGAGGACATGACGGACCTCCCTAAGGGCGATCGAGCGGCGCTCGTTGAGCGTTTCTTCCCGACTCTTCTCACGAAGGTGTCGCAGCAGAGCGCCGATCAGGGCATGACCCAGAAGTTCCTGTGGCGCCTGTTCGATGGCTCACTCGTGGAGTCGGTGCTCATGCGCTACTCGAATCGCGTGACCCTGTGCATTTCGTCGGAGGCAGGCTGCGGCATGAACTGCCCGTTCTGTGCGACCGGCCAGATGGGCCTCACGAGAAACCTTTCGGCCGCGGAAATCCTCGAGCAAGTGCGCATCGCGAACCTTCTTCTCTCACGTGGTGAGCTTCCCGGTGGTGAAGGGCGAGTATCCAACATCGTGTTTATGGGTATGGGGGAGCCGCTCGCGAACTACCGCGCCGTGGCAACGACCTGCCAGCGTCTCAACGCGCCGGGACCCGAAGGCTTCGGGATGGGGGCGCGCCATATCACCGTGTCGACCGTTGGCCTCGCACCCGCCGTGCGCAAGCTCGTGAAGGAAGAGATTCCCGTGACGCTAGCGGTTTCCCTTCACGCTCCGGACGATGAGCTGCGCAATGAGCTCGTCCCGATCAACCAGCGCTTCGATGTGGACGAGATTCTCGATGCGGCATGGGAGTACTTCGAAGCGACGGGCCGTCGAGTTTCGATCGAGTATGCGCTCATTCGCGACATCAACGACCAGGCCGAACGCGCGGAGCTCCTCGCGAAGCGCCTCATTGCCCGCGGCGGCGCTCACTGGGTGCACGTCAACCCGATCCCGCTCAATCCCGTCAAGGGCTCGAAATGGACGGCGTCGGATCCGTGGGTCGAGCGCACGTTCGTTGAGACCCTGCGGGAGCACGGGATTTCGGCCACGATCCGCGACACGCGTGGAAGCGATATCGACGGTGCCTGCGGGCAGCTCGCCGCCACAGTCGTGGAGACCGATGCGCGTCGTGAGGACCGCGAGGCTCGCGTGGCGCGGGTTGAGGAAATCGCGCGCGGCACCGGCGCGTGATTTTGGGGTCCGACGCCTGCCGGCCTTTCGCGTGTCCAGGCACTACAGTGGTGGAGGGGCGGTCTCATCATCGCCCCGGATTTGTCGCGTGAGCATCCCCGTCGAGGGAGGGAGCAAGTAGATGAGTGCCGCTTTTCAACGTGCCGGGCGTTTCACCTTTGGTTACAACGTTGAGGAAGTCGATGATTTCCTGCGTCGTGCGCGTGCCGCGTATGAGGGGCGCGATGGTTCTTTCCAGCCGGCCGATGTCATCACGGCAAAGTTCTCGACCGTGCGCGGCGGCTATGACATGCTCGCCGTCGACGAGGCTCTCGACCGCCTTTCGGATGCCTTCGCCCTCCAGTACCGTGATGAAGCGATCGAGCGTGACGGCGAAGAAGCGTGGATCGCTGCCCTCACCGAACGTGCGGAGGTTCTCCAGGAGCGTCTCTCGCGCCCCGCAGGTGAGCGTTTCCGTCCCGCGGGTCAGGGCGAGCGCGCCTACGACCGCGAAGACGTCGACAACCTGTGCGATCAACTCCATGCGTACTTTACCGAGGGCTTCGCGATGAGCGTCGACGACGTTCGCCGCACGGCGTTCCGTGCGCGCAAGGGCGCTGACGGCTACCAGGAGGCCGTCGTTGACGTCTATCTTGATCACGTCGCCGACGTGATGGCGTCCGTTCCGTGATGATTCTTCTTTACGTGCTCGGCATCCTCCTCATGGTTGCCGGGCTCGGGCTTTCGATTGCCCTCCACGAGATCGGGCATCTCGTTCCCGCGAAGCGCTTCGGCGTGCGCGTCACCCAATACATGATCGGGTTCGGCCCCACCCTTTTTTCGCGTGTGAAGGGCGAGACCGAGTATGGGGTCAAGGCGATCCCGCTCGGCGGCTACATCCGCATGATCGGCATGTTTCCGCCGCACAAGGGTGAGGATCCGAACGTGATCCGCGAGGATTCGACGGGCTTCTTCCAGCAGATGAGCGAAGAGGCGAAGGAGTGGGACTCGAGTCAGTATTCGGCCGAGGATCGCCACCGCACGTTCGTCGCGCTGAGCGCGCCGAAGAAACTCGTCGTCATGCTCGGCGGTCCCACGATGAACCTCCTCATTTCGGTCGTCCTCACGGCGATCGTGCTGAGTGGCTTCGGGCTCCCAAACGTCACTTCCAAGGTCAGTGCGGTTTCGCAGTGCGTCGTGCCCGCGACTGCCCCGAGCGATGCCTCGTGCGAGGGGATGCCCGAGGCACCCGCATACGCGGCGGGAATCCGACCCGGTGACATCATCACGTCGGTTGACGGCGCTCGGGTCGCGGACTTCCACGAGATGAGTTCTCTCATCCGGAAGCATCCGAACGAAAGCGTTGACATCGCCCTCGTGCGTGACGGCACGTCGATGACCGTGAACGCTACGCCCGTGGCAAACGAGGTTGTGGCGCGTGATGCGGAAGGCGAACCGGTGAAGAAGGCCGACGGTTCCTACGACACGGTCGAGGCGGGATTCCTCGGCGTGACCGGCACGCAAGAGCTCAAACCGAGGCCTCTCACCGAGGTTCCCGGTGCCGTGTGGGAGCAGTTCGTGGGAACCGCGAAGGTTGTCGTGACCCTGCCCGTGCGCGTATGGGAGATCGGCAAGGTGGCCTTCAGCAGTGAGGAGCGCGACCCCAACGGTCCCATGGGGGTCGTTGGAGTGAGCAGGCTCGCTGGTGAGATCGTCTCGCACGATTCGCCGAGCTTCTCTTTCAAAGAGAAGGCTTGGACGTTCCTCTCCATGCTCGGTTCTCTCAACATGGCGCTTTTTGTGTTCAATCTCGTTCCGCTCATGCCCCTTGACGGTGGCCACGTTGCTGCCGCTCTCTACGAGGCGGCCCGGCGGCACCTCTCCAAGCTGCGGGGCAAACCTGACCCCGGTCCCGTCGATGCCTCGCGCATGCTGCCCGTCACGAACGTCATTGCGCTCGCGTTTATCCTCATGAGCGCGCTCTTTATCTATGCGGATATCGTGAAGCCGGTGACTCTTTTCCGGTGAGCCCGATTTCGGCACTGTGGCGCAAACGCCCCGCGGATATCCACCCCCTCCAAAGGGAGTGGGTCGAGCCCGCGCGCGAGATGATGCTCCGCGAAGCACACGTGAGCACCCTCGCCTCCGCGAGATTCGAGGAACTCGCGGCGGTGGGTCGCAGTGCGTCCGAATTCACGGTTCTCACGCGGGGGCCGACGATTCGGGCAATCCTGTGGCACGGCGTGAGTGCGAGTGTTCTCGCCCCCGATTCCTTCGACGCGATCGAGCGCCTGTCTCGCCACGCCCTCGCACTTTCGACGCGTTACTCGTCGATCGTCGCAGAGCACAGCATCGCGATGCACATGTGGCAAGTGATGCGCGAAGGCATGCCCCGCGAGCGCGAGATGCGAAGCCACCAGCCCCTGCTCGAATATTCCGCCGAGCAACCGTCGGACCCTGCTCCCGCCCCCGTGGCCGCGGCCAAACCGCAAGACCTCAATCGGGTGTTTCCCGCTGCCGTGGCGATGTTCCGCGAGGAAGTGGGAACGGATCCGTGCCAAGGTGATGGCGGCCGGGGGTATCGCGCGCGAGTCGAATATTTAATTCATGAGTCTCGCACCTACATCGCGTGTGACGGTGAACGGATCGTGTTTAAGGCAGATCTCGGCGCTCTCTTCGGCGGTGTCGCTCAAGTCCATGGCGTATGGATCGATCCGGCCTATCGCGGAAGGGGTCTCGCCGCGCCATTTATGAGGGAGACCGCGGAGCTCATCCGTCGCGATCACGCACCGCGCGTGACCCTCTACGTCAACTCGTTTAACGTGCGTGCGCGCCGAGCCTATGCGCGCGCGGGCTTCGAGCCGGTCGGGGAGCTCGCAACGGTGCTGTTTTAGGCCCCGCTTGGCGCCCCGTTGGGCGAGGCGCTTTCGCGACCGGGGATCGACGGGCCCTCGATTTGTTCGCGCACGATGCCCATTTGCTCATCGAGGCTTGCGGCGGTTGCGGCGATTTCCACGAGTTTTTCTCGCATCGTGGCGGGCAGTTCACCGCGGTACTTGTACTTGAGCTCGTGCTCTGCGCTCGCCCAAAAATCCATCGCGATCGTGCGGATCTGCACCTCGATTGGCACATCGATCGTGTGGGTCGAGAGGAACACGGGGACCTCGAGTATGAGGTGGAGGGAGCGGTAGCCGCTCGGCTTCACGTTTGCGATGTAGTCCTTTTCCTCGAGCAGTGTGATGTCGGGCTGCGAGGCGAGGGCATGCGCCACGAGGTAGCAGTCCTGCACGTAACTGCACGTAATGCGCACGCCGCCGATGTCGCGAATACGATTGCGGATCTCGTCGAGGTCGGGTGGGCACTCGGTGCGCACGAGTTTGCCGAGGAGCGAGTCCATTGATTTCACGCGAGTCTTCACGTGCTCGATGGGGTTGTGCGGGGTTGTCACGTCCCATTCACCCGAGAGGATTTCGATTTTCGTGAGGATCTCTTTGAGGCCGAACTCGTACGGCATGAGGAACCCCTCAAGCTTTTCGCGCACGATCTGCATGAGGCGATCCGCATCGCCTTCAATTTCCTCTCGCAGGGCATCACCCTCGCCAATGAGGGCACGCAAATAGGCCATTGAGGGAGATGGCCCAATACCGGAAAGCGCGAGCGGCTCAGACATTTCAACCTTCCCGTGGTGACGAGTGACACTCCACGATACGCGGTGCGTCCTGGGATATTGCGGGGTGGACCTGGTGTGCGCACTACACTGTGAAAGCCTGAGGAATTCGCCTCGAAACCCCTGTTGCCAGGAGGACAACGCCCCATGCTCCGCATGTCATCGAGCTTTATTCGCACCCTTCGAGAAGACCCGGCCGAGGCCGAGTTCGCGAGCCACAAGTTGCTCGTGCGCGCCGGCTATATCCGCCGTACGGCTCCCGGTATCTACACGTGGCTCCCGCTCGGACTCAAGGTCCTGCGAAAGGTCGAAGCGATCGTGCGCGAGGAGATGGATGCCGCAGGCAGCCACGAGATCCTCTTCCCGGCGCTCCTTCCTCGCGAGCCGTACGAGGAGACGAACCGCTGGAGCGAGTACGGCGACAACCTCTTCAGGCTCAAGGACCGCAAGGGCGCGGACATGCTGCTCGGCCCCACCCACGAAGAAATGTTCACTCTTGCGGTGAAGGACCTCTTCACGTCCTACAAGGATCTGCCGATCTCGCTCTATCAGGTGCAAACGAAGTACCGCGATGAAGCGCGGCCGCGCGCGGGTCTTTTGCGCGTGCGCGAGTTCGTGATGAAGGACGCCTATAGTTTCGATATTGACGATGAGGGCCTCGAGCGCTCCTACATGATCATGCGCGAGGCATACCAGCGAGTCTTCGAGCGCCTTGGTCTCGAGATCGTGATCGCCAAGGCCGATGCGGGTGCGATGGGTGGCTCTCGTTCCGAGGAGTTCCTCCACCCGACGCCCGTGGGTGAGGATACGTTCGCACTGAGCCCCGCGGGTTACGCCGCCAATGTCGAGGCCGTGACGACGGTTGCCGGCGAGGCGCGTGATGCCGAGGCCATCGCGTCGCTCCCCGCGGCCCGCGACATCGAGACGCCTGGGGCCACGTCAATCGACGCGCTCGTCTCCTTCCTCAACGAGAACGCCCCGCGTGAGGATTCGCGCGCGTGGGAAGCGGCCGATACTCTCAAGGCGCTCGTCTACATCGAAAAGACGCCCGAGGGTGAAGAGTCTCCGCTGCTCATCATGATTCCGGGCGACCGCCAGGCCGATGAGAAGCGCCTCGAGACCGCGCTCGCTCCGAACGAGGTGCGCCCCTTCACCGAGGAAGACTTCGAGAAGTATCCGGACGTGAAGAAGGGCTACATTGGCCCGNGCTCTCGCGCGGCCAGCGAGCCGTGCGGCAGCAAGCTCGGCCCACGCCGCCCCCGAGGCGCAGAGGTCGGCGAAATCGCCGGAAACTTGGATGGCCGCGTGGGCGTAAAGATCGCGGAGGGAGGCAAGGTTTCGCGAGGCCTCGACCATGGCGCGCGCGGCTGGAACCTTTACTCCTCGCGAGCTGCTCCTCGCTGACGCGGTGGAGCGAGCGGAGCTTTTTGCCTCGGGCGAGGCGGTCTTTTCCTGCTCAGCTCCCGTTCGCAGTGCCTTTTGATGAATCTCGAGAGGGCCGGTGAGGAGCGCTGGGAAGTCGCCTTTCGGTTCGGTATTTGTGGTGCGTGTGGCGAGGTCCGTCACAGCTTTGAGGAGTTCCGTGCGGTAAATCTCGTCGATGCCCGGGGGAGGGGGAGTGTAGGTTTCACGGCCCCCAATTGCGATCCGCGTGGGCCCTGAGCACCCCGCGAGCAATGGCGTGGCGAGCGCCACGCTGAGAAACCCGCGTCTGGCCAGGACTTTTTGGGTATTTCTCATGAGGCTCCTCGCTCGCGAATGTGCCACGATGTTCAGCACATTATGATCTCGATGTCCCACTCTATTGGGTAGGAACGAGCGCGCGAAAGGAGCCCCCATGGAGACGAATACGGAGAAGAACGCCACCTCCGCCGAGACCGGCCAGGTGCAGGAGCTCTCGAAGGTTTTCGCGCCCGTCATTGAGAAGCACGGCCTTGTTCTCGAATCGCTCGACGTGAAAAAGCGCGGCTCGGCTACGCTCCTCGACGTCGTCGTGGACCTTCACGAAGATGAGATCGGGAGCGCGGACCTCGACACCGTGACCGATGTGTCGCGCGAACTTTCGGATCTCCTCGATGCCGATGCAAGCCTCATCGGCGAGGGCCCCTCGACTCTCGAGGTCACGACCCCGGGCGTCTTCCGGCCCCTCACCGAGATCCGTCATTTCAAGCGCGCCCGCACACGCCTTCTCGACATTATCGACACGTCGGGCCGCACCTTCCTCGGCCGACTCGAGGGCGTCGAAGGCGATGAGCTCGTGTTTGAGGTCCAGAAGCCGCCGCACGTTCCGAAGAAGGCCGCGAAAGCACAGTCTGGCGACAAGGTTCCGCCCGGCCCGCACAGGGTGCCGGTTTCCGACGTCGCCCAGGCGGAGATTCATCTCGAGTTCCGTTAGTCCCGGACAGCCACCGCACATAATTGAAGAACAGAGCATAAGGAGCACGCAATGGATATCGATATGGGAGCGCTTCGCGCGCTCGAACGCGAACGCGAGATAAGCATGGAGGTTCTCCTCGAGGCGATCTCGAGTGCCCTTCTTGCTGCCTACCAGCACACGCCCCACCCCGCGCGCGACGCACGAGTGGAGATCGACTCGAAGACGGGCATGGTCACGGTCATCGCCCGCGACGTCGATGTTGACGGCGAAGTTGAGGAGTGGGACGACACCCCAGAAGGATTCGGCCGCGTGGCCGCCTCGATCGCGCGCCAGGTGATCTTCCAGCGCATTCGCGCGCTCGAAGATGAAGCCGTTCTCGGCGAGTTCGCGGGCCGTTCCGACGACATCGTCTCGGGCGTCATCCAGCAGGGACGCGACGCTCGCATGGTGCAGGTTGACCTCGGCACCGTCGAGGCGCTCCTTCCGCCGCACGAACAGGTGCCCGGCGAAAGCTACCCCCACGGTAAGCGCATCCGCGCCTACGTTGTCGACACCCGCCGTGGCCCGAAAGGCCCCTCGATCACGCTCTCGCGCACCCACCCGAACTTCGTGCGCAGGCTATTCGAGCTCGAGGTCCCAGAAATCGCCGACGGCACGGTCGAGA
Organism: Dermabacter indicis; assembly: GCA_001403775.1. Classification (GTDB taxonomy): domain Bacteria; phylum Actinomycetota; class Actinomycetes; order Actinomycetales; family Dermabacteraceae; genus Dermabacter; species Dermabacter indicis. The sequence continues at coordinate 2,651 of CYUG01000016.1, read as the reverse complement.
TTGTGGCCCTCGCGCGCGAGTCGGGGCACCGCACGAAGATGGCGGTGCGGGCCAACGTCGAGGGCGTCAACGCCAAAGGCGCGTGCATCGGCCCCATGGGGGCGCGTGTACGCTCCGTCATGAGCGAGCTCGAGGGCGAAAAGATCGACATCGTCGACTTCGATGACAACCCCGCGACGTACGTCGGCAACGCTCTCAGCCCCGCACGCGTGGCCTCCGTAGTTGTGACCGACGAAGTCAACCGCCAGGTGCGCGCGGTCGTGCCGGAGAATCAGCTTTCGCTCGCGATCGGCAAGGAAGGTCAGAACGCTCGACTCGCCGCGAAGCTCACGGGATGGCGGATCGACATCCGCACCGAGGGTCAAGAAGACTGAGGGGCGAGGGCGAAAGGCCAGTTCCCCACGTGATAGTGCGCACGGCAGCGAGAACTATTCGCTGCCGTGTCGCATGCCGGGGGGTAGACTAGGAGAGCTGATCATTCGTACCCGAGAGGAAATGCCGCTATTACCGAGAGTCCTTCCCCGTCGAGTTCACCCTCGCCACGGCTCTCGCGTTCGGCGCATCACCCCTCTCGCACGTGCGTGGGATGTCGGAAAACCGGCGACCGCGACGCGATGATCCGCGTGGTCCGCGAGGGCGGGGAATCTTCCCTCACCCTCGTTGTTGACCCGGGTGGAAGCGCCCACGGGCGCGGTGCCTGGGTTCATCCGGATTACGCATGCATTGCTTTCGCTCTCACACGCGGTGGCTTCCAGCGCTCCTTCCGAGCGCCGGTAGACGTTGCGGCTCTCGCGAAGGGTGGATCCCTCGAGAGGGCATGTGAAGCGATGACTCACCCCGAACGGGGTGCCGAACCACATTTGGAAGCGGGATAACACCAATGGACATCCGATGAGTACTCGAAAATGAGCACCCTCAGGAACTAGTGGACCGCGCCTGCTCGGCGCGGCCGAGACAGGAGAATTGTGGCTAAACTTCGCGTCCACGAGCTCGCCAAAGAGCTGGGAATGCCAAGTAAAGAAGTCCTCGCGAAGCTCAAGGACATGGGCGAATTCGTGACCAGTGCGTCCTCGACGATCGAGGCACCCGTGGCTCGCCGCGTGCGCGCCGCGTTCCCGAATGCGGGAAAGAAGAAGGGCGAGGAGGCGTCGGACCACAAGGGCACCGCCAAGAAGCCCGCGCCGCNTCGTTGCCGGGCGCGACTTCGCGGGCGACGGCTTCGCCGAGGTCGCCGAGGTGCGCGACGGAGATCCGTCCCCCGACGGCTCGGGGCCGCTTACGCTCACGCGCGGCATGGAGATGGGGCACATCTTCCAGCTCGGCCGCAAGTACGCCGAGGCGCTCGGCCTCAAGGTTCTCGATGAGAACGGCAAGCAGCAGGTCGTGACCATGGGGTCCTACGGCATCGGCGTGACTCGCGCGGTCGCGGCGATCGCTGAGACCTACCACGACGAGAAAGGCCTCGCGTGGCCGAGGGCTATCGCGCCGCTCGACGTGCACATCCTTGCGACCGGCAAGAACCAAGACGTGTTCGACAAAGCGGAGGAGATCGCCGCAGCGCTCGAGGCCGAGGGCTTCGATGTGCTCTTTGACGATCGCCCAAAGGTCTCGCCCGGCGTGAAGTTCAAGGATGCTGAGCTGCTTGGGCTTCCCACGACGGTCGTTGTGGGACGAGGGCTCGAGAAGGGCGTTGTCGAAGTGCGTGACCGCCAAAGCGGGGAGAACCGCGAAGTTCCCGTCGAAGAGGCGCTTGAGGAGATTCTCAAGGACCTGCGCAGCTAGGGATCGCGCTCGAAACGCTGAGTTTCTTTAGTTTTCGCCCGCGTTGATTCCCGGGAACGGGGCGATGCGCTCCTCGAGCGGCTCGAGGGCCTTGGCGCTCTCGAGTGCCGCGAAGAGGAACGGTGCGCGCTCGCTGAACGGCGCGAGGCCCGTGAGTTCCACCGCGTTCGTCAGTGACCGCGAGGTGACGTCGAGGCGCATCGCGGCAGCATCTTCCGCGCTAAACGGACGCGGAAGCGCGTAGCCTGCCTCGCGTGCGATCGGATCGAAGCCAAGGCGTACGGCGACTTCGCCAAAAGTCGCGGCGCGTGCGGCATGGAGGTTTGCAGCTTTGACGTAGCCGTCGCGATGGTTTTTGTCGACGCGAGTCGCCGCGACCTCGAGAGCGTAGGAGGCGAAGTTTTCGTCGGTTTGCGCGCTCTGAAGCGGGGCTTTGATGAGATTTGCGTCGGCCGGTTCCGGAGGATCGATGTCGGGTACCTCGCGCGCCGGCTTGGCATCGGAAAACTCTTTCGGATCGCTCACGTCGTTGATGCCGACGGCTCTCGCGCGGCCAGCGAGCCGTGCGGCAGCAAGCTCGGCCCACGCCGCCCCCGAGGCGCAGAGGTCGGCGAAATCGCCGGAAACTTGGATGGCCGCGTGGGCGTAAAGATCGCGGAGGGAGGCAAGGTTTCGCGAGGCCTCGACCATGGCGCGCGCGGCTGGAACCTTTACTCCTCGCGAGCTGCTCCTCGCTGACGCGGTGGAGCGAGCGGAGCTTTTTGCCTCGGGCGAGGCGGTCTTTTCCTGCTCAGCTCCCGTTCGCAGTGCCTTTTGATGAATCTCGAGAGGGCCGGTGAGGAGCGCTGGGAAGTCGCCTTTCGGTTCGG
>CYUG01000015.1 GCA_001403775.1 Dermabacter indicis | reverse complement strand
CGGTCGCCCGGGTGGTCGTCCCGGTGGCGGTCGCGGCGGTCGTCGCGGCGGCACCCAGGGTGCCTTCGGTCGTGGCGGTAAGCCCGCGAAGAGCCGGAAGTCGAAGCGTGCTAAGCGTCAAGAATTCGAGCAGATGCAGGCTCCCGCTCCGGGCGGCGTGCAGATCCCGCGCGGCGATGGCAACACCGTCATTCGCTTGCGTCGCGGTGCAACCCTGACCGATTTCGCAGAGCGCATCGACGTCAACCCCGCGTCGCTCATTACCGTCCTGTTTGCGATGGGCGAGATGGCGACCGCGACCCAGTCGCTTGATGAGGACACGTTCCAGCTTCTCGGCGAGGAACTCGGCTACAAGATCCAGATCGTGTCGCCGGAAGACGAAGAGCGCGAGCTCCTCGAGCAGTTCGACATCGACCTCGAAGGCGAACTTGCCGAAGAGACTGAAGAGGACCTCGAGCCCCGCTCGCCGGTCGTCACGGTCATGGGTCACGTCGACCACGGTAAGACCCGCCTCCTCGACGCGATCCGTCGCGCGAACGTGGGCCAGGGCGAGGCCGGCGGCATCACCCAGCACATCGGTGCCTACCAGGTGCAGGTGGAGCACGAGAGCGAGATGCGCCCCATCACGTTCATCGACACCCCGGGCCACGAGGCGTTTACCGCGATGCGTGCCCGCGGTGCGAAAGTCACGGACATCGCGATTCTCGTGGTGGCCGCTGACGACGGCGTGATGCCCCAGACGATCGAGGCGCTCAACCACGCCCAGGCTGCCGACGTTCCAATCGTCGTGGCCGTCAACAAGATCGATAAGGAAGGCGCGAACCCCGACAAGATCCGCGCCCAGCTCACCGAGTACAACCTCGTGGCTGAAGAGTACGGCGGCGACACGATGTTCGTTGACGTTTCGGCGCGCGAGAACCTTCATATCGATGACCTGCTCGAAGCTGTGCTGCTGACCGCGGATGCCGCGCTTGAGCTCAAGGCCAATCCGGATAAGGACGCTCGCGGTGTCGCGATCGAAGCGAGCCTCGACCGAGGCCGCGGCCCCGTTGCGACCGTGCTCGTGGAGCAGGGAACGCTTCACGTGGGCGATGCGATCGTGTGTGGCACGGGGCATGGCCGCGTGCGCGCTATGATCGACGAGAACGGCAACCAGCTTGAGGAAGCCGGCCCGTCGCGCCCCGTTCAGGTTCTCGGTCTCAGCTCGGTTCCCGGCGCTGGTGACTCGTTCATCGTTGCCGCGGACGAGCGCATGGCTCGCCAGATCGCCGAGAAGCGCGAGGCAGCCCAGCGCGCTGCGCAGCTGTCGAAGCGCCGCAAGCGCATGAGCCTCGAGGACATCAAGGCCGCGATGGAAGAGGGCAAGATCGAAACCCTCAACCTCATCCTCAAGGGCGATGCCTCCGGTTCCGTCGAGGCGCTCGAAGAGGCGCTGCTCGGTATCGACGTTGGCGAGGACGTGCAGCTGCGCATCATCGACCGTGGCGTTGGCGCGATCACGATGAACAACATCAATCTTGCCGTCGCTTCGGATGCCGTTATCCTCGGCTTCAACGTTCGTGCCGAGGGGCAGAATGCGGAGTACGCCGAGCGTGAAGGCGTGGAGATCAAGTACTACTCGGTCATCTACCGTGCGATCGAGGACATCGAGAACGCCCTTCTCGGCATGCTCAAGCCCGAGTACGAAGAGAAGGACATGGGCAGCGCCGAGATCCGCGAGATCTTCCGCTCCTCGAAGTTCGGCAATATCGCGGGTTCGCTCGTCATGTCCGGCACGATCAATCGCGGTGCGAAGGCGCGCATTACGCGCCAGGGTGTCGTCATCACGGAGAACCTTGAGATCGCCGGGTTGCGTCGTTTCAAGGACGACGTGACCGAGGTCCGCGAGGGCTACGAGTGCGGTATCAACCTGGGCAGCTTCAACGATGTTCAGGAAGGCGATCTCATCACGACCTACGAGATGGTCGAGAAGCCGCGCGAGAAGAAGAAGGACTAATCACCGATCGGTGACATGCGCGGGCGGCGCTTCGGTTCAGGCCGGGGCGCCGCCCGTTTCGCCGCTTACACTCGCCAGGCGGTATGGCACGGAAAGAAATGGAGAGATCATGCGCATCAACGTTCTCCTCGCGCCGAGCACGAACAGGGTGTACGGGCTCGAGGCCCAGCGTCTTGCGGCCGCTGAGCTTGCCTTCGTGCTCGAGCAAAGCGCACCTGGCGCCCTCACGGACACGCGCGAGGTGCGGGAAGCGGGACTCGCGTTCCTCGCCCTCGACATCGACGATGAGGCGTGGGAGGGCGAGGAGACCCACCACGCGATCGGTTTCGCCCTCGCCTTCAGCCCGCACGTGTTCGCGGCCTTCGAGGAGGTTGGGCGCATGCCCGCCCCCACGGCGGAGCGCAGCTACGTGGATGAAAGTCCGACGCTTCCTTTGCTCCAGCCGCTTCCTCTTCCGGAGGTCGACCTCTACCCGAGTACCCTGCTTTCGACCCTCAAGTATCAGGGAAAAACGAATGAGCAGTTCACGGCGCTTCTTCTCCACCTCGCGGCGCACGCCGCTGGCAGGGGAGAGGCGCTCAGGGACGGGAGCCTCCGCGTGCTCGACCCCGTCGCGGGTCGCGGTACGACGCTCAACCAAGCGCTCATGTGGGGGCTTAGCCCCGTGGGGGTCGATCTCGACAAGAAAGATGCCGAACTCTACCGGGCGTTCCTTACCGCGTGGATGCGCGAGAACAGACTCAAGCACACGACTTCGGAAACGAAGCTCACGATCAACAAGAACGCGCTCGGGAAGCACTTCCACGCCGAATTCGCGCGTTCGAAGGCCGAGCAGCGAGCGGGGAAGGGGCAAAGCCTCGAGCTCTACACTGCCGATTCGACGGGGCTTGACGCCTTCCTCAAGGCGCGTAGCGCCGACGTGATCGTCGCGGACCTTCCCTACGGCGTGCAGCACGGCGCCAAGGTGGGCGCGAATCTCAGTCGCTCGCCACTGGAGCTATTGCGTAAGGCCCTCCCCGCTTGGGGGCGTGTGCTCGCCCGCGGTGGGGCCGTGGCTCTCGCCTACAATCGCCACACCACGCCCGTTGACGACGTGCGCGCTATTCTCGTCAAACACGGGCTCGAAATCGTGGGCGAGGACATGAACGTCAGGCACAGGGTCGATGCCTCAATCGACCGCGATATCGCGCTTGCGCGCAAGGCGTAGGCGCCCCCGATCCTTCACATCATTCAAGGAGACACCATGAACGAGAATCCCCGCGTGCGACGCCTCGCCGACCAGATCAAAAAGATCGTTGCCCGCACACTCGACGAGAAGGTCAAGGACCCGCGCCTTGGATTCGTGACGATCACCGACGTGCGTCTCACGGGTGACGGTCAGCACGCGTCGATTTTTTACACCGTGTACGGAACCGACGAAGAGCGCGCGGGAACTGCCGCCGCGCTTAAAGCCGCGAAGGGCATGCTGCGAAGCGCTGTGGGCCGCGGCATTACCGCGCGCCTCACGCCCTCCCTCGAGTTCTTCGAGGATACGATCCCCGAAACCTCGAAGACGATCGAAGATCTCCTCGTCGAAGCCCGCCACCGCGATAGCGAGCTCGAGCGTGAGCGTGCCGGCAAGCAGTTCGCGGGCGAAGCCGATCCGTACCGCGTGCCTGGTGAGCACCTCGAGGATGACGGCGAGGACGATGAGTAAAAAGCGCGCTGGAGAGGGGCCTCACGGTTTCCTCCTGCTCGACAAACCCGCGGGGCTCACGAGCCACGACGTGGTTGCACGCGTGCGCTACCACCTCAAGACACGCAAAGTCGGCCACGCGGGAACGCTTGACCCCGCGGCCACGGGTCTCCTCCTGATCGGTGTTGGTTACGGCACGAAGCTGCTCACCTACGCCGTGGGCCTCGACAAGACCTACCAAGCGACGATCCGCCTCGGCCACGCCACCGTGACGGACGACGCGGAAGGTGAACTAACGGGGAGCGTGGCATCGGAAAGCGACCTTCGCGAAATCCTCGAGGAGCGCACGCGGCTCGAGAGCGCCATCGCTGCCCTCACGGGCGACATCGCGCAAGTGCCGAGCGCCGTGAGCGCCATCAAGGTGAACGGGGTGCGCTCGTACGCGCGCGTGCGCGGGGGAGAAGACGTCGAGCTTGACGCTCGCCCCATTCGCGTGGACCGTTTCGATATCCGCGAGGCTCGCATGTCAGGCGGCTTCCTCGACGTCGACTGCGTCGTGGACTGCGGCTCGGGAACCTACATTCGCGCGCTTGCGCGCGACCTCGGCGCCGCGCTTGGCGTGGGCGGGCACCTCACGGCGCTCAGGCGCACCCGGGTGGGTGGATTCACGGTCGATAACGCCCAGCAGATTCCGGAGCGCGACGCACCGCGCGCAGCGGAAGATCCATCAAAGGCGCTTTCGCTCACCCCGCTCGGCCAGGCAGCGGCGTCGTTCCTTCCGCTTCATCCGGTGAGTGAGCGCGAAGCGACCGCGCTCAGATACGGGCAGTGGATTGAGGCCCCGGAAGCGTCGGAACCCGAAACCTACCCGGCCGCCGCGATCGTTCCGCCGACGGGCGAACTCGTCGCCATCCTCGAGCCTGCCCCGAAGAAGGGCCTGCTCAAGAGTGCAACCGTGATTCCGCCTTTTCCAGGCGCTCTTCGATCCGCGTAATTCCGACTATCCAAGACGCGTAGCTGAGGCCCGCCGCGAGCACGAGCCCGGCGAGGATCAGCACCACGTCATCACTGAAGGCCTCCCGCATGAGCCCGTGAAAGCCCAGAGCTGCTGCCGCGAGGCTTGAGATCGATGCGACAAGCGGGATGTGTGCGTCGCGTACCACCGCAACAATGACCGCAATTGTCGAAAAGGCCGTGAGCACCGCGGCGATCAGTGGGAAGGGATTGCCGAAGTCAAGGAGCAGAGGGTCGACCCAGCTTGCCCGCGTGACCTGGCGTTGAAGGTCGGGTTCGAGCGTAGGAACCCACACCGTGCGCGGCCACGTGGCGAGCACCATCGTCACGAGAATCGGCACGTACAACGCGAGTGCCGTGCAGCGAAGAATACGGCCCACGCCTGGGTCCCTCTCTTATCGGTGGGAGACGACCTTGGTGCCAAGGCTCGCCCACTCGAACAGCCACTTGGCGTCCTTCACACGCATGTTGATGCAACCGTGCGAGCCGGAGTAACCGAAGCTCGAGCGCCACGGTGCCGAGTGGAGTGCGTACCCCTTGTGGAAGAACTGGTTGTACTTGACGCCCTTCGTGCAGTAGTCGTACCGCGGCGTGCAGCCCATGTTCTGCACCTCGGTACGGTGCCAGACCTCGTACTCACCCGTGGGCGTTTCGGTGCCCTCGCCGCCATCCACGACGGAGACGGGGCCCCACACGGCCTTGTCGCCCACGTAGGCGGTCACGGTCTTGTTCGCGAGGTTGATATCGATCCACTTCTCACCGTTGCGGGCCTCGGCGGGAGCGTAGGAGGGAAGCTCGCTGGGAACCTTTTCGGGGTCCACGGGCGCCTTCTTAACCTTCTTTTCCTTGACCTCGGCCTTCTCGACCTCGGTGGTCATCGCGATGTCGAGGTTCTCACCCGCGGAGAGCGCGTGGGTCAGCTTCTCGGTGATGTCCATCTGATTCGTGACCTTGACACCATCCTTGCCGGGGGAGACCTCGGTGCGCGAGCCGTCCTCGGCGACCTCGACGATGCCGTCCTTCTTCGCCGTGGCAACCTTGTCGACGATCTTCCCGACGTACGTGTCGACTTTTTCCTGATCGATGTTGATCTCGAAGTTGTCACCCTTGTCGTTCGGAGTGATCGAGATGAAACGCAGGCGATCCTTGCGCTTAACCTCGAAGGTCTTATCCTCAGGGCCGGTCACGACCATCGAGCTCTTGAGCATGCCCTCGAGAGCCTCGATCGCCTCGTTAGCCTTCGCGGTGTCGAGCTGAGGTTCGATGCTCGTGAACTCCTGGTTCACGGTGAAGTCCTTGAGTTCGGGCGCGTTCTTCTTCACGCTTGCGACGAACTCAGAGGGGTCGACCCCCTTGCCGGGCTTCGACTCGACTACGGAGAACTCTTTGGTCTCGTCATCCTGCACGATCTCTGCGTTGACCGGCTCGACCTCGTTTTCAGGGACGAGCGACTCGGCGTAGGCGCGAGCCTTTTCTTCATCTACGGTGACAACGGGGGTGACATCGTGCTTGCCGCTCAGCGCTGCGCTCACAACCGAAGGAATGCTTGATTCGCGAGAAAGGGCTTTTTCGACGGTCTTGTCAACGTCGATGCGAGCGCCCACTTCTTCGAGCGGTACCGTTGTGCGTTCGCCACCCGCTTCAACGGTGACCTTCACGCCGCTCGTGTCCTTCTCGACGATCGAGCGAATTTCCTCGGCGGTCTTTCCTGAAACGTCGGCTCCACTCACGGTCGTGCCGGGCAGAGCCTTGCCTTCGAACTGTTTGGCGTAAGCGAACGAGCCGCCGGTCACGACGAGCGCGATCACGACAGCGATGGCCACGAGGAGGAGAAGCGTGCGGCCGCGCTTCTTGGGGGCGCGGACGTGTGTCACGGGGATGTTCGACATGCGCTTGATCCTTAAACTTCGAAGTGGGGGTTTACCGTCACTTTAGCGAACGTGCGCGGAAAGTTTAAGATGTCACGGTCAGTGGGGCGTGTGTCGTGGATGACGTTGCCCGGAGGTCTCCCCGAGTACCCGGGTGGTCATCGGTTAAGGTGGCATGTGTTCGAATCCCTCCCACGAAAGCGTGCCGTGAACGAAGTGACCCCCTCGCGCGTGTGGCATGACCCCAACGAGGTGCCGAGCCAGCTCGCGCCTGGCGTCGTGACAATCGGCAACTTCGATGGTGTGCACCGCGGCCACCGCCGCGTGATTGACTCGCTCGTCTCCTACGCGAGCGCCCACGATCTCGTGCCGCGGGCACTCACGTTTCATCCGCACCCCCGCCATGTCATGACCGGCAGCGAGGAACCGATGCTTATTACGGGCTACGAGGATCGCAACTCGCTCGTATGCGCGGCGGGCGTTGCCGACCTACTCGACGTGAACTTCACTCTTGAGTTCGCGCAGCTCACCGCCGAGGACTTCGTGCGCGAGTATCTCGTGGAGCTCCTTGGTGCACGCGCAGTCGTCCTTGGGAAGGACTCGCGCTTTGGGCGGCGCAACGAGGGCGATTTTCAAACGATGGTCGATCTCGGTGAGAAACACGGCTTTGAGGTTGTCAGTGTCGAGGAACTTGGCGCGGATATCGAGGGAGACGCGGAGACGGGGGAGCGCATCTCGTCGTCTCTCATTCGCGAGTGCCTCCTTGCTGGCAACACTCCCGAGGCGGCGCGCATGCTCGGCCGGTGGCACACGGTGCGCGACACCGTGCGCCATGGCTTCAAGAGGGGGCGCGAGCTCGGCTTCCCCACCGCGAACTTCAGTGCGCACCCGTGCGGCGCCGTGCCCATCGACGGCGTATACGCGGGCTATTTCTCGGTCCTCGACGGTGATCGCTTCCTCGAACGGGTCCCCGCCACGATCTCCGTGGGCACGAATCCCACGTTCGATGAAGGCCCTGCGCACCGGATCGTCGAGACCTACGTGCATGGCTCGCACGAGTACGAGCTCTACGACAGGCAGGCGTATGTGGAGTTCGTGGAGCGGCTGCGGCCGACGCTTGCCTTCGACGGCATCGACGCCCTTGTCGACCAGATGCGCCGCGACGTTGCCGTGACTCGCAGCACTCTTGCCGCGCACGACGCCCCGCGCGTCTAACGCTGCTGCTAGCCTTGGAAGGCCGTGCTCAATCGGCCACGGATTCTAAGTGCTCGGGAGAACAGGCCCCGGTGCGCCGTGCAACAAGGTGATTGGAGAGCCAGTGGCTTACGATTCCTCCGTCAAGCAGGAGATCATTAAGGAATACGGTCTGAGCGAGGGCGACACCGGCTCGCCCGAGGTGCAGATTGCGCTTCTGTCGCATCGCATCAACTACCTCACCGAGCACCTCAAGGATCACAAGCACGATCACCACACCCGTCGTGGTCTGCTCCTCCTCGTTGGTCGCCGCAAGCGCCTTCTGCAGTACCTGCAGTCGGTCGACATTGAGCGTTACCGTTCGCTGATCCAGCGTCTCGGCCTGCGCCGCTGACCTCCATGCCGCCGCTCACCCGCCGGGTGGGCGGCGTTTTACCATCCATCGAGTTTTCCTTGCGACAATGATGAGAGGGGATCGGTCCTCGGCAGTGACGTCTTCCGCGCGAGCGGGGTACGCGACTGGCGATGGCCGGCCCCACGGCAGTGAAAACTCTTGTGCACAACAGAAAGAGAGTGACCATGGAAGGCCACAACATTCATTCAACGATCGCCACGATCGATAACGGCTCCTACGGCAAGCGCGAAGTGCGCTTCGAGACCGGCCGCCTCGCAAAGCAGGCCGCTGGCGCCGTTGCCGTGTACCTCGACGACGACACGATGGTGTTCAGCGCGACCGCCGTCTCGAACCAGCCGAAGGAGCAGTTCGACTTCTTCCCGTTGACCGTTGACGTCGAAGAGCGCATGTACGCCGCGGGTCGCATCCCCGGCTCGTTCTTCCGCCGCGAGGGCCGCCCGGGCACCGACGCGATCCTCGCTGCGCGCCTCACCGACCGCCCGCTGCGCCCCGCCTTCGTGAAGGGCCTGCGCAACGAGGTCCAGGTCGTTCTCACGGTCATGGCAGTGAACCCCGATGACGCGTACGACGTCGTGGGCATCAACGGTGCATCGGCGTCGACCCAGATTTCAGGGCTTCCGTTCTCCGGCCCCATCGGCGGCGTGCGCATCGCGCTCATGCCGAACGCCGAGGGCGGCCAGTGGATCGCGTTCCCGACCTACAGCCAGCTCGATGAAGCCGTCTTCTCGATGGTTGTCGCGGGCCGCATTGTTGAAGACGACGTCGCGATCATGATGGTCGAGGCCGAGGCGACCGACAACGCCTGGTCGCTCATCAAGGAGCAGGGTGCTGTTGCACCGACCGAGGAGGTCGTTGCCCAGGGCCTCGAGGCTGCCAAGGTCTTCATTCGCACCCTGTGCGAGGCACAGAAGGAGCTTGCGGCGAAGGCCGCGAAGCCCGTGCGCGAGTTCCCGCTCTTCCTCGACTACCAGGACGACGCGTACGAGTTCGTCGCCGAGGTGGCGACCGAGCGCCTGCGCAGTGTCATGAGCATCGCGGGTAAGCAGGAGCGCGAGGAAGCAACCGAAGAGCTCCTTGCACAGATCAAGGAAGAGCTCGCGGAGAAGCTCGAGGATCGCGAGAAGGAAATTACGGGTGCGTTCCGCGCGCTCACGAAGAAGGTTGTGCGCGAGAAGATCCTCACGGAGGGCGTGCGCATCGATGGCCGTGGCCTTCGCGACATTCGCCAGCTCTCGGCCGAGGTCGAGGTGCTCCCGCGCGTGCACGGCTCGGCGATCTTCGAGCGTGGCGAAACGCAGATTCTTGGCGTGACGACCCTCAACATGCTCAAGATGGAGCAGCAGATCGACGGCCTCTCGCCGATCGACCACAAGCGCTACATTCATCACTACAACTTCCCGCCCTACTCGACCGGCGAAACGGGCCGCGTGGGTTCGCCAAAGCGTCGCGAGATCGGCCACGGCATGCTCGCCGAGCGCGCCCTCGTTCCGGTGCTTCCCGGCCGCGAGGAGTTCCCCTATGCGATCCGCCAGGTGTCGGAGGCACTCGGTTCGAACGGTTCGACCTCGATGGGCTCCGTGTGCGCCTCGACCCTCGCGCTCCTGAACGCGGGCGTCCCGCTCAAGGCCCCCGTTGCGGGCATCGCGATGGGTCTCGTTTCCGACACTGTGAACGGCGAAACGAAGTACGCAGCGCTGACCGACATTCTCGGTGCCGAGGACGCCTTTGGTGACATGGACTTCAAGGTCGCGGGCACGTCAGAGTTCGTGACGGCGATTCAGCTCGATACGAAGCTCGACGGCATTCCCGCCTCGGTGCTCGCGGGCGCACTCTCGCAGGCACGCGAGGCTCGCCTCCATATCCTGTCGGTTCTCGACCAGGCCATCGACCAGCCCGATGAGATGAGCCCGAATGCTCCGCGCGTTCTTGCCGTCACCATCCCGGTCGACAAGATCGGTGCGGTCATCGGCCCGAAGGGGCAGATGATCAATCAGATCCAGGATGACACGGGTGCGGACATCACGATCGAGGACGACGGCACCGTGTACATCGGTGCGACCGACGGCCCCTCGGCTGAGGCCGCTCGCGCCGCCGTCAATGCGATCGCGAACCCGCTCGTGCCCGAGGTCGGCGAACGTTACCTCGGAACGGTCGTGCGTGTCGTCGACTTTGGTGCGTTCATCTCGCTCACCCCGGGCAAGGACGGACTCCTCCACGTCTCGCAGTTGCGTAAGCTCAACGGCGGTAAGCGCGTGGAGAGTGTCGAGGACGTCGTGAGCGTGGGCCAGAAGATTGAGGTCGAGATCCGCGAGATCGATTCGCGCGGCAAGATTTCGCTCGCGGTGGCGGCTGACGAAGACGACGCTGAGAAGACGGACGAATCCGAGCAAGGCGCCGAGTAGCCTTTCGCGCTCTCGCGCAAAGCATGACGAGAGTGGGCGGCCAGGAAATCCTGGCGCCCACTCTTTTGCGGGGGAAAGCTGTTTAGCTATTCGCGATAACGACGGTCTTCGCGACCTTGTCGTGCCATCCCTGGAGGCGACCCGAACTATCGAACAGGGGCGAGAGCCAGCACGCGAGCGCGGCGAGCCCACCCACGATCGGGATAAGCCCCAGCACCCCGGGCAAGGCGTAACGCAGAAGTGCGTTGAGCAGCTGCGGATTTTCTCCCGTTTCGACGCTCACGACCTTGATCTTCATGACCATTTTGCCGAGGGTGGCACCGTAGAAAGTGAGCATGAGGGTTTCGTACGCGAGACCGATGACCACGATCAGAAGGATCACCACAAATGTCATGCCAATACTCAGGGCAGCCCCGGTTTCGCTTCCCGAGGCGGCCGCGGCGAAAATCATACCGCCGAGAACGGCACCGATGATGCCGCCGGCGGCGCCGGCGATCACAACGTCGATAATGCGGGCGAGGGTGCGCTGGCCGATGCTCGCGAGCGTGCGAGAGCCCTTGCCGGGGATCTCAACGGTTCCGGTGCCGGCACCGGCCGACTGACCAAAGCTCTGTTGGCCAAAGCCCTGCTGACCCTGACCGTGCTGAGGCTGCTGAGGTTGGCCCGGCTGCTGCGAGGGCTGGAAACTTGGGGTGGGATTCGACATGCTGCTCCTTGGGGAGACGGACAAAGACGGTGCGATAGCGGAATAATCGCGCCTTTAGAGTAATGCACGCCACTAGAAGAAGGAACGCTTTTCACATGCCAGTTTCGCTTGACCTTGCGGCCGGCCTCGACCAGGTCCTCCACGAACAGGAGGGCTCCTTCACGCGCCGCTCCGTGCTTCCCGGCGGCGTGCGGCTGCTGACGGAACGCGATCCGGGTGTGCGCTCGGCAAGCGTCGGATTTTGGCTGCCCGTGGGTTCCCGCGATGAAAAGCCCGAGCATGCCGGCTCCACCCACTTCCTCGAGCACCTTCTTTTCAAGGGGACGCCTACGAGGAGTGCGCTCGATATTGCGCGCGCGTTCGACGAGGTGGGCGGGGAGTCGAACGCCGTGACCGCAAAGGAGCACACGTGCTACTACGCGCGGGTGCGCTCGGTCGATTTGCCCATGGCACTTTCGACTCTTGCGGACATGGTGACGAGCGCGTCGATTGCGGGCGACGCGTTTACCACGGAGCGCGAGGTCATCCTCGAGGAACTCGCGATGGCTGAGGACGACCCGACCGATGTGGGCCACGAGGCTCTCATCGCGTCTGTGCTCGGCGAGGACACGGCGCTCGGCCGCCCCGTAGGTGGAACTCCCGCAACGATCAACGATGTCAGTGTTGAAGCCGTGCGCGAGCACTACCGTTCGCACTACGTGAGCGCGAATCTCGTCGTGACCGCCGTGGGCGATGTCGACCACGATGAGGTCGCCGCCATGCTTCTTGAAAATCTCGCGCGCGGTGGGTGGGATCTTGGCGAAGGAGTAGCGCCGCGTCAGCGCCGAGCTCAGCAGGGCTTCACCTACCCGAACGCTACCGGCGACAATCGCGGTCTCGACGCTCTCAAGAACGGTGCGGTGACGAAACGTCTCGTGCGGGAGACGGAGCAGACGCACCTGTTCCTCGGTGGGCCTGCGATCCCGGCGTGGGACGAGAGGCGGCATTCGTTGAGTGTTGCCATGGCGATCCTTGGCGGCGGCATGAGCTCTCGGCTTTTCCAGGAGGTGCGCGAGAAGCGGGGCCTGGCCTACTCGGTTTACGGCTTTACCGCGGCGTATCGCGACGCGGGCCTCGCCGGCCTCTACGCTGCCTGCCGGCCCATGAACGCCGAGCAGGTCGCGAAGCTTTTGCTCGAGGAAACGGAGCGACTCGGAACCGACGGCATCGAGAGTGACGAACTCGCTCGCACGCTTGGGCACATTTCGGGATCGATGGCGCTTTCGCTCGAGGATACGCAGTCGCGCATGGCGCGCCTCGCCACGGCGGAGCTCGTTCTGGGCTCGTACCGCACGGTTGATGAAGCGCTCGAAGCCTTCCGCGCCGTCACCCGGGAAAGCGTGCGTGATATCGCGTCAGAGGTGGCATCGGTGCTTGCCGTGCGCGTCGACGTGGGCCGTGAAAGCGCCGCCTGACATACTTGTGTCCACCATTCGCTATCGAGGAGGCAGCCATGAGCATTCGCGTGGGAGTTATCGGTTCTGCAGGGCGCATGGGAAGCGAGGTCGTGCGTGCGGTCGAAGCTGCGAGCGATCTTGAATTCGTTCGCGGCATCACCGCTGAGGACAATCTCGAGCAGCTGCTGGACGAGAGGGGCGTGCCTCTCGTCGACGTCGCCGTGGACTTCACGCTTCCGAGCGTGACGAAGGCGAACGTGCTGTGGCTCGCTGAGCACGGCATCCACGCCGTTGTGGGCGCCACCGGCTGGGAGGAGTCGGCGCTCAACGAGGTCCGCGAGGCGCTCGACAAGGCTCCTGAGACGGGCGTGCTCATCGCCCCGAACTTCGCGATTGGCGCAGTCCTTGCCATGAGCTTCGCGCGCACGGCAGCGCGCTTCTACGAAAGCGCAGAGGTTATTGAGCTCCACCACCCCGATAAACTCGACGCACCGTCGGGGACCGCGCTTCACACGGCCCGCGCGATTGCCGAGGGGCGGAAAGGCGCAGACCTCGGGCCCGTCCCGGATGCGACCGAACGCGACCCGCACGGCGCCCGAGGAGCCGAGGTTGACGGTATTCACGTTCACGCCGTGCGCCTTCGCGGCCTCGTTGCCCACGAGGAAATTCTCTTCGGCAACGCGGGCGAGCAGCTCACGATTCGCCACGACTCTTTCGATCGCGTGAGCTTTATGCCCGGGGTTCTGCACGGCGTACGCGAGGTTGCCTCCCACCCCGGCCTCACAGTCGGCCTAGAGAACTACCTCTCGCTGTAAGGTAGGTGGCGTCGGAACCGCCGCCCATCTCTCACGCCCGCCCGCTCGCTCGAGGAGGCTCCTCCCCATGCCCGAGAACCCGCCCACGCACGCCCTCGCGCGCGCATTTGCGGCGCTCGCCCCCGAGCGGCCCCTCGCGCTATGGGGCTCGAGCTCAATGGAAGGCGGCCTCGGCACCGAACACACGCCCCGCCCCGTGTACGTGCACGAAGAACTCGCGAACGCGATGAACCCGATCCCCGTCACGAACCTCGCGTACGGTGCGCAGTTCTCGGGGCATACGACGATCCTTCGGGGACTCGATACCCCCTTCGTACACATCCCCGCTGGGTACGGGGGCGGACGGGTCAAAGTTCGCGTGGAAACCGACGTGCCCGGTATGTGGTCATTCACATGCCGCGGGCGGCTTTCGAGCGGGGCGAGCGGCACACTCACCGGCACGCCCGAAAATGAGTGGTTTTTTGAGTCCGACGGTGCAGGGGCCACCTCGGGCGAATTCACATCATCGTGGAAAGCGAAAACCGAAACGTGGCGCCACGTGATCTGGACCGGCAAGAACAACATTGTGCAGCGAGAGCGAGTTCTGAGCGATGTTGAACGGCTCGTTGCCGCCTCACGCACCCCGCAAACGGACGCGATCGTGCTCGGCCAATGGGTCACGAAAAACGATCTGGACGCGCCCGAAAAGATTAGGGCCGTGTACGCGGTGAATGACGCTCAACGCACCGCGTACGGGAAACGCTTCGTGGATGTACAGGAGCTGCTCACGAGCGAGGAGGCGCTTCGTGCGGAACCGATCGTCTCGCTCAAGCTCCATGACCGCGCCGAAACTCGTGCCGAGCTTGAGCAAGGCATCGTGCCGACGCCCCTCAGGGGCAGCGACGGCATCCATTTGAGTGGCTGGGGCAATCTTCTTGTTTCGTGGGCCCTCATCGAGAAAATGAAGGAGCTTTCGTGGATGGCGTGAGGGGCGTGAGGTCGGAAGCGGCGGGCCTCATCACGACGAGGCGCGCGCTCCTCGCTTCGCTCGTGGGAATCGCGGGGATCGCCGCGCTCAAATTGCGGCCCGCGACCGCAACGAAGCCCGTGGCGGACATCGTCGCTGACCCCGCGGGACGCTACGCGGACGCCGTGCAGTGGCTCGTGAGCAATGACCTTTTCGACACTGCGCGCGAGGGGACGTTCCTTCCGGGCGCCGATGTTACGCGTGAGGACGTCGCGATTATGCTGTACCGGCTCGCGGGTGCCCCCGAGCGCAAGATCCTCGATCTCGAACCGTACCGCGATGTCGAGAAGACCGCCCGCAGCTATCGCGAAATCATGTGGATGCGAGGCGAGGCACTGTTCTTCGGGGAGTACGACGCGACGTTCCAGCCAACCGAGCCCGTCACGCGCGCGGAGGGATGCTCGTTCCTCGCGCGCATGCTTCGCGGGGTGCTCGCTGCGCACGTCGCCGCGGGCGGTTCCGCGCTCGCCCCCGAAATCGCAAACTTCAGCGACGTGCCTGCGGGGCACGCGCGCGCGGCGGATATCGAGTGGGCCCGTGCGGCTGGAGTGCTTGGCCGCAATCTCGTGCACGAAGTCGGTGGCGGGGGAGTGTCCGACGCTTCCACACCGGTGACCGATGCCGAATTCCGGCCAGACGTTACCCTCGTGAGAGGGGAGTTCGCAGAACTTCTTCGGCGCGCGAACGCACTCTTCGACGATGCCCGGTAGGCGGGCGCGCATACTTCGACTAAGGAGTCACACGTGACACACATGGCGGCGACACTCGACGGGCGCGCACGAGGAGAAGTCCTCGCGCGTGCCAAGGCCATCCTTCTCGATTCCGATGGCACCCTCGTCGATTCCACCCGCAGCGTCGAGGCGAGCTGGGACAAGCTCCTCGGCGACGAGGGCGTGGGCCGCTTCGAAAAGCACTACCACGGCCAGCCGGGAAGGCGCGTGCTGCGCCTCGCAATACCCGAAATCAGCGAAGAAAGACTCGAGGAACTCTTCAGCCGGGTCGAGGGCTACGAGATCGCGAGTGCGAGCGACGTCGAGGCATACGATGGGACCGCGCGTTTTCTCGGGGAGCTCGAGGAAGCGAAGGTGGCGCTTGCGCGCGAGTGCTGGGCGATTGCAACGAGCTGTACGATGCCTCTTTTCGAGGCGCGCTACCGGCCTCTTTCGCTTCCGTTTCCTTCCGTACTCGTCACGGCCGATCAGGTGACCTGCGGCAAGCCCGATCCCGAGCCGTACCTCCTCGCGGCGGAGCGCCTCGGCGTAGACGCCAAGGACTGCGTCGTGGTCGAGGACGCCCCGGGCGGCCTCGAGTCGGCACGTGCGGCGGGCGCCTTCGTCGTGAGTGTCCTCAACAGCGAGGGCCCAGACACCGTCGGCCCCCTCGCCGATCTCGTGATTCCGTCGCTTGCCGACGTCTCAATCGAGGCACGCGAGGGTGAGCTCGTGCTTCTTTCGCGGTGAGCACTACTCGGCAACTTCTCGTTTTTGAACTACTTGGTCAACTAGGGTGAGACATATGAGCGAAATAGTGTTCCGATCCGACGTCACGGTCGACCTTGTGCGGTCGCAGGCTTCCGATTCCGATGTCATCTTTGCCGCACGCGTCTCAACCCAGGGCGAAAAGTCGAAGAGCGCCGTCGGCACCGATGCCTCCGACCGCGATAAGGGCCTCATCAACTACCTCATGCGAGATCGACACGGCTCGCCGTTCGAGCACAACAGCTTCACGTTCTATGTTGAGGCGCCGATCTTCGTCTTCCGCGAGTTCATGCGCCACCGCATCGCCTCCTACAACGAAGAATCGGGCCGCTATCGCCAGATGCGACCGGTCTTCTACGTTCCCGGGCCCGAGCGCAAGCTCGTGCAAAAGGGCAAGCCCGGTGCCTACGATTTCTACGCAGGGACTCCGGAGCAGCACGAACTCGTGACGAAGGCGTACAAAACTCAGTGCGAGAGCGCCTACGCCGCCTACCTCGACATGCTCGAGGCCGGCGTTGCACGCGAGGTCGCGCGAGGCGTTTTGCCACTCACGCTGTTTAGCTCGATGTACGTCACCGTCAATGCCCGCAGCATGATGAACTTCCTGTCGCTGCGCACCAAGCGTGAGGGGTCGCACTTCCCGTCCTTCCCGCAACGCGAGATTGAGATGGTCGCGGAGAAAATCGAGGAGTTCTTCGCGGAGGCCATGCCTCTCACCTACAACGCCTTCAACGCGGGTGGCAGGGTCGCCCCGTGAGTAACGATGCCCCTGTCTTCGGGCGACTCGGCGTCGCCATCGTCACCCCCTTCACCGAGGATCTCGAGGCCGTCGATCACGACGCGCTCGCGGCCCTCGCACGTCATCTCGTCGATGAAGGTCACGACCTCCTCGTCGCGAACGGCACGACGGGCGAGTCGCCCACGACGAGCGACGAGGAAAAGCTCGCCATTCTCGCGACGCTCCGCGAGACGGTAGGTCGCGAGGTCACGATTCTCGCGGGTGCGGGTTCGAACGACACGCGCCACTCGGTCGCACTCGCGCGTGCGGTCGAGGAGAGCGGAAATGCCGACGGGCTCCTGCTCGTGACCCCGTACTATTCCAAGCCGACCCAGCGCGGGCTTATCAATCACACGCTCGAGGTCGTGAATGCCGTTGAGCTTCCCGCGATGCTCTACGACATCCCCGGGCGCTCGGGAATCCCGATCGAATACGAAAGCGCCGTCGAGCTCTCGCAGCACCCAAACGTTGTCGCGCTCAAAGAAGCCAAGGGCGATATGCACGAAGCCTCGAAGCTTATTCGCGACACGAGCCTCCACATTTACTCGGGCGAAGACGCGCTCAACCTGCCGTGGCTCGCGATCGGGGCGGTCGGCACCGTGTCCGTCACGAGCCACCTCACGGGAAGGCTCGATCGCCTCATGCTCGACGCTCTCGATGCCGGCGACCTCGCACTCGCGCAAAAGATCCACGCCTCGCGCGTCGACTTCGTTGACGCGATCATGAACCAGGGTCCGGGGACCATGGCGACCAAAGAGGCCCTCACACACCTCGGCGTGCTCCCGCACGCCGGCTGCCGCGGCCCGCTCGGAACGGTCGAGCCCGAGGTTGCGGCGCGCATCCACGCCGTGGTGGACGCCTACCAGGGCGTCCTCGCGCAGTACACCAGCTGAAGAATCTAGGACAACGTGACTACACCCTTTTCCACGAAACTTGGGACTCCGCCAAAACTGCAGAATAAGACTCTCCGCGTGACCCCGCTCGGTGGTCTCGGCGAGGTCGGTCGGAACATGACTGTCTTCGAGTACGAGGGCCGGCTCCTCATCGTCGACTGCGGTGTGCTGTTCCCCGAAGAGGCGCAGCCGGGCGTCGACCTGATCCTGCCCGACTTCCGCTCGATTGAGGATCGCCTCGATGACGTCGCCGCAATCGTGCTCACCCACGGCCACGAGGACCACATTGGCGCCGTGCCGTACCTCTTGCGCCTCAAGCCGGACATCCCCCTCGTGGGTAGCCAGCTGACCCTCGCATTCGTTGAAGCGAAGCTCCGTGAGCACCGCATCAAGCCGTACACGCTCGCGGTCAAAGAAGGCGATGTCGAGCATTTCGGGGCCTTCGAATGCGAATTTGTTGCCGTGAACCACTCGATTCCTGACGCGCTCGCGGTCGCAATCCGCACCGAGGCAGGCACCGTGCTGCACACGGGTGACTTCAAGATGGACCAGCTCCCGCTTGACGGCCGCCTCACCGACCTTCGCGCGTTTGCCCGCCTCGGCGAACAGGGCGTGGACCTCTTCCTCGTGGACTCGACCAACGCCGAGGTCCCGGGCTTCACGGTCAAGGAACGCGAGATCGGCCCCGTTCTCGACAATCTCTTCGCGCGAGCCCAGCAGAAGATTGTCGTCGCAAGCTTCTCGAGCCATGTGCACCGCGTCCAGCAAGTGCTCGATTCGGCGCACGCACACGGCCGCAAGGTCGCCTTCGTGGGGCGCTCGATGGTGCGCAACATGACCATCGCGGCCGATATGGGCTACCTCCACGTTCCCGAGAACACACTCGTGGACCTCAAGAAGGCCGATGACATTCCTGATCACAAGATCGTGTACATGTGCACGGGTAGCCAGGGCGAACCCATGGCCGCGCTCGGCCGCATTGCGAACCGCAATCACCGAGTCGAGGTGGGAGAGGGTGACGTCGTCATTCTCGCGTCGTCCCTTATCCCGGGTAACGAGAACGACGTGTTCCGTGTGATGAATGGACTTATGGAGCTCGGTGCCGAGGTTGTGCACCAGGCCAATGCCCGCGTGCACGTCTCGGGCCACGCGAGCGAAGGCGAGCTTCTGTACTGCTACAACATCCTGCGCCCGAAGAACGTCATGCCCGTGCATGGCGAGGTGCGCCACCTCATCGCGAACGGCAAGATCGCGCAGTCCTCGGGAATTCCGCGCGAGAATATCGTGCTCGCGAAGGACGGCACGGTCGTGGACCTCAAGGACGGCGTTGCTCGCGCGGTCGGTGAGGTCGAGGTCGGCTACGTGTACGTGGACGGCTCGAGCGTGGGCGAAGTAAGCGAAGCCGATCTCAAGGATCGCCGCATCCTTTCCGAGGAGGGCTTCATTTCCCTCTTCGCCGTCGTCAATAGCGAGACCCGCGAGCTCATCGCCGGGCCGGAGATTCACTCGCGAGGCATCGCTGAGGACGACGAGGTGTTCGAGCGCATTAAGCCGGACATCATCAAGGCGCTTCACAAGGCGATCGAAGACGAGAAGGGTCACGATACGCATCAGCTTCAGCAGGCGATGCGACGAGTCGTTGGCCGCTTCCTCTCGCAGCGCCTTCGTCGCAAGCCCATGATTATCCCCGTGGTCGTCGAGGCCTAGCCCCCACACCCCAGCTTTTATGCCGCGAGATCGGTCCCGTGTGATTCACACGCCGGGGCCGATCTCGTGACGATTGTGCCCTTCTGCGGGTAGATTGAAAACATGGCGACACGTACGACTTCCCCCGCACGTGCGTCGAAAGGAACCTCCCGAGGCTCGTCTTCGGGTACATCGCGCACGAAAGGTGCGCCCACGGATCCCTCGACGCTTCCTCTCCCGGTGCGCGCTTTGCGCGTCGGGTACCTCGGCGTTGCCCGCGCAGTAGGCGGTTTCGTTCGAGGCATTGGCATTCAGCGCTGGGAGGTGGCCTATGAAGAACGGCGCGACGGCTTCGCCCTCTTCCTGGGTTTCCTCGCACTTCTGCTCATCGTTCCCGAGTGGTTCCAGGTGCGCGAGTGGGGCTTCGGCGCGATGCACACCGTCGCCGCGAGCTCGTTCGGCGTGATTGGTGTTCTGCTGCCCCTCCTTCTTGGACTGTGGTCGGTTCGCATGTTCCGCAGGCCCGATCTTGTGCACGCGAATGGTCGCCTTTTCGCGGGGCTGCTTATGCTCGTGTTCGCGCTGTGCGCGATTGCCTCGGTAAGCGCGCGCATTCCCACGCCGTCCGACGGTGTGGAGGCGCTAGCGCGCGGCGGCGGCGTGTGCGGCTATCTCGTGGCAGCGCCCCTTGCGGCGGTTTTGCCGGGATGGGTGATTGTCGCTCTCGGCGTGGTGCTCGCGCTGTTCTCGGTCCTCGTGCTGACGGCAACGCCGCTCGGCCAGATCGGCACGCGTTTCGCGGGGGTCTACGGGGCCCTCGTTGGCCGGGGAGAGCGCGAGCAAGCGGAACGTGAGGCCTTCGGTCTGGGCCGACGCCCGCAGGCCCGCCACGATGCCGAAGGAGAACCGAAGAAGTCTCGCCGCGTGGGGGACTTCTTTGGCCGCAAGAAACACGGCGGTGCCGGGGAAACCGAGAATCTCGAGCCGAGCGTGGATCACGAGGCCTTCGGTTATGAGGGCGACGGCGCCTACCGCCAGGGCGCCGAGGCCGAGAGCGCCGAAACGACGCCTCTTCCGCGTGCCTCCAAGAAGCAACGTGCGAAGAAGCCTCCGGCATCGACCGCGCCCGCGGGGGACGCCGGCAGCTCGGACCCCTACGACTACCTCGAGGCAGAGAACAGCCGGAAGAAAGCGTTCCCGACGGCAGAGAAGCATGCGTCGGACCTCGAACACGCCCCGACCGTGCCCGTGCCGAGCGTCCCCGCACCCATGGAGCCGGCCGAGCCCACGCGTGAACTGACCCCGCCGAAGGGGGAGGGCATCAAGGGCCCGCACATGCAGCCCGAGCTCGAGGTTGAGACCGCCTACCCGCTGCCGAGCCCCGACATGCTCGTGGCCGGACCGCCCGCGAAGGCGCGCTCCGAAGCGAACGATCGCGTGGTTGCGGCGCTCGGGGAAGTCTTCGAGCAGTTTAAAGTCAACGCCGAGGTCGTGGGTTTCTCGCGCGGTCCGACCGTGACGCGCTACGAAGTTGAGCTCGGTCCCGGTACGAAGGTCGAGAAGGTCACCGCGCTCTCGAACAATATTGCCTACGCGGTCGCGAGTGCCGACGTGCGCATCATCTCGCCGATCCCCGGAAAGAAGGCCATCGGCATTGAGATCCCGAATGCCGACCGCGAAACCGTTGCCCTTGGCGACGTGCTGCGCAGCGGCGTCGCGACCGGCAACGAGCACCCCATGGTCATGGGCCTCGGTAAGGATGTCGAAGGTGGCTTCGTCATCGCGAACCTCGCGAAGATGCCCCACTTGCTCGTCGCGGGTGCGACCGGCGCCGGTAAGTCGAGCTTCGTGAACTCGATGATCACCTCGATTCTCATGCGCGCGACCCCCGACGAGGTGCGCATGGTACTCGTCGACCCGAAGCGTGTCGAGCTCACGATTTACGGGGGCATCCCGCACCTCATCACGCCCATCATCACGAACCCGAAGAAGGCCGCGGAGGCGCTCGAATGGGTCGTCAAGGAGATGGACCACCGCTACGACGACCTCGCCGAGTACGGCTTCAAGCACATCGACGACTTCAACAAGGCGGTGCGTGCCGGCCAGGTAAGCCCGCCGCCGGGAAGCGAACGCGTGCTTGCGCCGTACCCGTACCTTCTCGTTGTCGTCGACGAGCTCGCGGATCTCATGATGGTCGCCCCGCGCGACGTCGAGGCTTCGATCCAGCGCATCACGCAGCTCGCGCGTGCCGCGGGCATCCACCTTGTGCTCGCGACGCAGCGCCCCTCGGTTGACGTTGTCACCGGCATCATCAAGGCGAACGTCCCTTCGCGCCTCGCGTTCGCGACGAGCTCGCTCCAGGATTCGCGCGTCATTCTCGATACGCCCGGTGCCGAGAAGCTCATCGGCCAGGGCGACGCGCTCTTCCACCCCATGGGCAAGGCGAAGGCCATGCGCGTGCAGGGATCGTGGGTCAACGAGTCCGAGATCCACTCGGTCGTCGACTATGTCAAAGCGCAGGCCAAGCCTCAGTACCGCGAGGACGTGCAGCAGGTCGCGCAAAAGAAGCAGATCGACGACGATATCGGCGACGATCTCGAGGTTCTCCTCCAGGCTGCCGAGCTCGTGGTCACGACGCAGTTTGGCTCGACCTCGATGCTCCAACGCAAGCTCCGCGTGGGCTTTGCGAAGGCGGGGCGCCTCATGGATCTGCTCGAATCGCGCGAGATCGTGGGCCCGAGCGAGGGCTCGAAGGCCCGCGACGTGCTCGTGCGCCCCGAGGACCTCCCGCGCGCAATTGCGCTCATCAAGGGCGAGGACACGGACCTTTACGAGGACTCGGAGGAGAGCTCCGGTTCGGGGTCGGGAGAGTCCGACGCCTCCTCGGGCCACGATCGCTACGGACACGATCTGCTCGATCATTCCGACCACGACGTGAGCCCCCAGTATTACGACGAAGACGATGCCGACGGTGAAGATGCCTGGCAGCTCACGGGTCGCTAAAGCCCCCGGGGCACGAAGAGAAAGAAGGGACGACGCCATGAGCGCCTCCGAAACCCCGCGCGTTCCGCTCTGGAACATCGCGAACATTCTCACGATGATCCGCATGATTATGGTGCCGATCTTCGTAGTCGTGGCGGCGCTCTATCACGACGACGTCGCCATGCGTTGGGTGATTGCGGCGATCTTCGTATTCGCGATGCTCACGGACTTCGTGGACGGCCACCTCGCGCGGTCGCGAAACCTCATCACGGACTTCGGCAAGATCATGGACCCGATCGCTGATAAAGCCATGACGGGCGCGGCGCTCGTCATGCTCTCCGTATGGGACTACGTTCCGTGGTGGATCACGGTGCTCATCCTCGTGCGCGAAATCGGCATCACCGTCATGCGCTTCACGATCCTCAAGTACGGGGCGCTTCCCGCGAACTTCAGCGGCAAGGCGAAGACCATGATGCAGTCGATCGGCATCACCTTCTGCCTCATGCCCTTCGAACTTCTGTGGCCGCCCGCGTGGTGGATCGGCATCACGCTCATCGCGATCGCCCTCGTGCTCACGCTCTGGTCGGGCCTTCGGAATGTGAACGATGGAATGCGACTTCGCCGCGAGGCCCTCGCGCGGCATGGCGCGTGAAATCGTGGGGCGGCTGAATGCGGGGTACGCGTCGGCAAGCGCGCTGCTGGACGAGTGCGAACGGCGGGACCTGAGTCTCGCGACCGCTGAGTCGCTCACGGGCGGGATGCTCGTGGCGCGTCTCGTCGATGTGCCGGGCGCAAGCCGGGTCGTGCAGGGTGGTGCGTGCACCTACAGTTTCGAAGCGAAGGCCTCGATCTTGGGACTTGACCTTTCGGATTTGCAGCGTGAGGGAGCGGTTCGAGAAGAGGTCGCGCGCTTGATGGCCCGAGGGGCTCGACGCGTGTACGGTGCCGATGTTGCGATCGCGACGACCGGGGTTGCCGGACCGGGCAGCGATGAGTACGGCAACCCCGAGGGCCTCGCGTTTGTTGCCGTGAGGACACCCGAGGCCGAGATTGTGCGTGAAGTACACCTCACGGGAACGCGGGCGGAGATTCGTGCGGGCGTTGTGGATCTTGCGATTGCTCTCGCCAATGAGGCGCTGACCAGCGAAAACGTTTGACGCTCGTGCGTTTTGCGTGTGTGTAACCTGAAAATCGAGCCGGGGCAGCGCCATAGGATGGCGGAACAACGAGAACTCTTCGTGCGTTGAAGAGGCGTGAACACGAACAAGAATGCGGGAGCTAGCGTTCCCACGCAGCGAAATTGGGTGCGGGCCTCGAAGCCGCGCCCCACGTCTGTTCTTGGCCGCACGCCGGCCTCGAAGAAGGACTCGATATTGACGAGGAAGGGAGAAACTCGCATGGTGCTCTTCCGCCAGGAACTGGGCGGCGTTTTGCGCGATGCGCGCCGCCGCCAGGGCAAGACCTTGCGCCAGGTGTCTGCCGATGCCCGAGTGTCGCTCGGCTATCTGAGCGAGATTGAACGCGGGCAAAAGGAAGCGTCGAGCGAGCTGCTCGCGTCCGTCACCGAGGCGCTCGGCTACCCGATGTCGGTAATCCTCCGTGAGGTGGCCGATCGCGTGGCGCTCGAGGAAGGCATCGTCATCCCCGATACTGTTCCCGCCGAGCTCGAGCGGGGCGTTCAGGACGCCGAATACGTGCTCGCGCGGTAGTTCGCGTGAGGCGAAGCGAGTTTCGCGAGCTCGCCGCCTACATTTTTGGCGGCGAACTCGCGCAGACGTACTGCAGAGAACTGGCGCTTGTCGCGTGCGGAAATCTCAGCGCGAACGACGCGATCGATGCCGGCTATCCCGTTAAAGAGGTGTGGCACGCGCTGTGCGATGACATGGACGTCCCTCAACACTTGCGCTGGGAAGTGCCGCCGGAGGCGCGCCCGCGCGCGTAGCGTCGGCGGTGAAAGGCGCGACATAAATCGAACACGCGTGCGTATGAGGATGCGAATCGAACAGATGTTCGTTTACGATGGTGTTGTTCGACCTCCACAACGGTGGTGCATCCACATGCGTGCCGGGGTCGAGTTTAAATGTCTCACCCCCGTCTACCGTTGAATGTGTCAAGCGAGAGGGCACCTCGAAGCGGGGTGACAAACGAAAGGAACCGCCATGGCTGCTGCCGCCAAGGATCGCGATAAGTCGCTCGAAAACGCACTCGCACAGATTGATCGCCAGTTTGGCAAGGGCTCGATTATGCGTCTTGGTGACGACACGCGCCCGCCCGTCGAAGTCGTTCCCACGGGCTCGGTTGCGCTCGATGTCGCGCTCGGTATCGGTGGTCTCCCGCGCGGTCGTGTTGTGGAGATCTACGGCCCTGAGTCGAGCGGTAAAACCACGGTTGCGCTCCATGCGATCGCGAACGCGCAGCGTGCGGGCGGAATTGCCGCGTTTATCGATGCTGAGCACGCGCTCGATCCGGAATATGCGAAGAAGCTCGGTGTTGATATTGACGCGCTTCTCGTGTCGCAGCCCGATACGGGTGAGCAGGCCCTCGAAATCGCCGACATGCTCGTGCGCTCCGGCGCGATCGACGTTCTCGTTGTGGACTCCGTCGCGGCGCTCACGCCGAAAGCGGAAATCGAAGGCGAAATGGGCGATTCTCATGTGGGCCTCCAGGCTCGGCTCATGTCGCAGGCTCTTCGTAAACTCACGGGCGCGCTTTACTCGAGTGGCACGACCGCGATCTTCATTAACCAGCTTCGCGAAAAGATCGGCGTGTTCTTCGGGAGCCCCGAAACGACCACGGGCGGTAAGGCGCTGAAGTTCTACGCTTCGGTGCGTATGGACATTCGCCGCATCGAGACCCTCAAGCAGGGCACCGATGCCGTTGGCAACCGCACGCGCGTGAAGATTGTCAAGAACAAGATGGCCCCGCCGTTCAAGCAAGCCGAGTTCGACATCCTCTACGGCGAGGGCATCTCGCGCGAGGGCGGTCTCATCGATCTCGGTGTAGAGCACGGCATCGTGCGGAAGTCTGGCGCGTGGTACACGTACGATGGCGACCAGCTCGGCCAGGGCAAGGAAAACGCCCGCCAGTTCCTCAAAGACAACCCGGATCTCGCCGCCGATATCGAACAGAAAATCCTCATGAAACTCGGCATTGGCCAGTACGCGGATGAGGCCGCGAAGAAGGCCGCAGCCGAAGCGCCGGTGGGAGATGGCGAATTCGTGGACGATGAAGCACCCGCGCAGATCTGAGCTCCAGACCCCACTCTCTGCAGGGGAGGGGGACTGGCGCGAGGGTGTCATCGAGGAGCTCGCCGAGCACATTGCCGCGATCGAAGCGGGCGAAGCCGCACCTGGGGAGGGCAGTAACCAGCATCGCGGAGGTATATTTCGCGATGCCGACACGGAAAAGTCCGTCGTGAAGGAATGCCGCTATGTGCTCGGCCTTCTCGCTCACAGGAGTCGCAGCGAAGCGGAAGTCCGCGCGAAGCTTTCCGAGCGCGTGTGTGACGTTGGCGTGCTGGACGAGGTCATGCGGCGCCTCGACGCTGCGGGGCTTATCGACGACGAGGCTTTCGCGCGCGCATGGATCGAGCAGCGGCGCGCCCACAAGCTCCTCGGCACGGCCGCGCTGAGGCGTGAGCTCGAGGGAAAGGGCGTGGATTCGCGTGACATCGACGCGGTTCTCGACGAAGCCGCCCCCTACGACAGTGAAAAAGAGCGCTGCCAGGTGCTTGCGCGGGAGCGTCTCGCGAAAGAGCTGCGCAAGAGCGGCGGGGCGGAGAACCTTGATCGCGGCGCCGCGCTTAGGCGAATCGGGGGCGCGCTCGCGCGACGCGGATACTCGGAGAACCTCACGCTCTTCGTGCTCAACCGTGAACTCGATGCGGCGGGAGTCACCTGGTCCTGATCGTGCCCGCGCGCGAGCGGCTACGTATCCTAGGAAGACCATGAGCGAACTAGCGACCCTCAATGAGAATGACGCCCCGGCGCGCGGCACCTACCAGGTGCGCACGTTCGGCTGCCAGATGAACGTCCACGACTCCGAGCGCCTCACGGGCCTGCTCGAGCAAGCGGGCTATACCGCGGCGGCCGAAGGCGCGGACCCGTTGAACGGCGATGTCGATGTCATCGTGTTCAACACGTGCGCCGTGCGCGAAAACGCCGACAACCGCCTCTACGGAAACCTCGGCCAGTTGCGCCCGGCAAAAGATGCGAATCCAAATCTTCAAATTGCCGTGGGCGGGTGCCTCGCGCAAAAGGACCGCGCGAGCATCACCGATCGCGCGCCGTGGGTTGACGTCGTGTTCGGCACCCACAACATCGGCTCGCTTCCGGTGCTCCTTGATCGCGCACGTGTGCAAAAAGAAGCGCAGGTCGAGATTCTCGAGTCGCTCGAGGTGTTCCCCTCGACTCTCCCCACGAAACGCGAAAGCGCCTATGCCGGGTGGGTCTCGATCTCGGTGGGCTGCAACAACACGTGCACGTTCTGCATCGTTCCCTCCTTGCGCGGTAAGGAAAAGGACCGCCGCCCGGGCGAGATCCTCGCCGAGGTTCAGGAACTCGTGAACCAGGGCGCTCTCGAGGTGACACTTCTCGGCCAGAACGTGAACTCCTACGGTGTGGAATTCGGCGACCGCGGTGCGTTCGCGAAGCTTCTGCGTGCATGTGGCGATATCGAGGGTCTCGAGCGCGTGCGCTTCACCTCGCCGCACCCCGCGATGTTCACCGACGACGTGATCGACGCGATGGCCGAGACGCCGAATGTGATGCCGCAGTTGCACATGCCTCTCCAGTCGGGCAGCGATGCGGTGCTCAAGGCTATGCGTCGTTCCTACCGCTCGAAGAAGTTTCTCGGGATCCTCGAGAAGGTCCGCGAGAAAATTCCTCACGCGGCGATCACGACTGACATCATTGTCGGTTTCCCCGGTGAAACCGAAGAAGATTTCCAAAAGACCCTCGACGTTGTGGAAGCCTCGCGTTTCTCGAGTGCCTTCATGTTCCAGTATTCGCCGCGCCCTGGAACCCCCGCCGCGGAGATGGACGAGCAGATCCCGAAGGCCGTTGTGCAGGAGCGGTTTGAACGCCTCGTGGCACTTCAGGACCGCATCTGCGCTGAGGAGAACGCGAAGAAGGTTGGCGCCGAGGTGAGGGTGCTCATTGCCGAAGGCGAGGGCGATCGCGACGCTGAAACTCACCGTATTTCTGGCCGCGCCGAGGATGGTCGCCTCGTGCACGTTGCCCTTCCCGAGGGGCACCCGGGAGGCGAGCGGCCGCGCCCCGGCGATATCGTCCGTGCGCGCGTCACGAAAGCTGCGCCTTTTTATCTCATCGCCGATTCAGGCGCGGAGGGCGGCGAGTTTGAGGTGCGTCGAACCCGCGCTGGCGATGCGTGGGAGCGCCGGGAAAACGGTGAGGACGAGCCCGATGCCTGCGGAACTCCCGGTCCGGGTGGTCCCGTGAGCCTCGGCCTTCCGAGCCTCAAGCGGCCCGGTAACTGAGGTGTGATCCCTTGGGGCCTCGCTCAGGCGCAGGCCTCGTCCTGGTCGCTCACTTGCGAGGCGAAGCTCGTGAAGAACGCGACCGTGGTCGAGAGGGCGCACGTGATTGCGCGGTCGATCGCTTCGTCGCTCACGCCGTAGAAGTAGTCAAAAACGAGCTCGCCGTACACGCCAAGCGCGGAATCGTTCTCGCGGCGGAAGTACGCTTTCGGCCACATGCGCTCCATGTTCCAGTGGTTGCACAGGCGTGAGGCCTCGAGCTTCTGCTGAACGGCGAGAAGCTCGTCCCAGCGGCCGCGAATCACCAAAATGTGTGAGTGCTCGCCCGCGACGGCGAACGTGAAAGGATAGTGGTCGAAGCGTGCGCGCAGCACATTGGGCGTGTCATCGTCTTCGACGAAGGCGTAGCCGAGTCGCTCGAGAGACTGTTCGAGTCGCTCAATGGTGAGTTTTTCGCCGGCGGGTGCGGCATCGGGCGAGTGGCCGTTCGGCATCGGCTGCCTTTCTGTGGTGTCCGGCCCTGGGGCCGGGATGCGACGTGTCGAAACCACGCTACCGATTTTCGTCGCACCACGCGAAATAGCCGCCGGGATTGAAAGGAGAGCGCGTGTCACACCCCGCAAAGCACGACCAGCGCCATGGTGACGTCGCCCACGCCACGCCGCCTCTTCTCGTGATCGCAGGTGCAACGGCTACCGGTAAAAGTTCCCTCGCGATCGACGCTGCCGAGCGTCTCGGCGGCGAGGTGATCAATGCCGATGCCCTTCAGTTTTATCGAGGCATGGACGTGGGAACCGCGAAGGTCACGCCCCTCGAACGCCGCGGAATTCCCCACCATCTTCTCGATATCCTCGACGTCACCGAAGAGGCGAGCGTCGCGACTTTCCAGCGGGAGGCAAGGCAGGTCGCGAACGAAATCCGCGCACGAGGCAAGCTTCCGGTGGTCGTTGGTGGCTCGGGGCTTTACGTGCGTGCCTTCACCGACGTGATGGCTTTTCCGCCGTCGGACCCCGCTGTGCGCGCAGAGATAGAAATCCACGTGCGCGAGATCGGCACGGGAGCTGCCCACGCCGAGCTTGCTGACGCCGACCCCGAGGCGGCAAAAAAGATCGCGCCGAGGGACGAGCGCAGGATCGTGCGTGCCCTCGAAGTGCACCGCCTGACGGGGCAGCCGTTCTCGGCGTTCCTCCCGACCTACACGTTCCACGATCCCGCGATCGCGTACGTGGCTGTGAAGCTCGAGCGGGAAAAGCTCCACGAGCGCATCGAAGCGCGCGTGCATCGCATGGTCGACAATGGCTTTCGCGAGGAGGTAGAGGCGCTCCTCGACGCGGGCATCGAGCGTGGCGTGACGGCGCGCCAGGCGATCGGCTACGCCCAGATGATCGCTCACGTGCGCGGCGAGATCAGCCTCGATGAGGCGATCGAGTCGACGGTCTCACACACGCGACGCCTCGTGCGCAAGCAGGACACGTGGTTCCGCCGGGATAAGCGCCTCACGTGGGTGCCGGGGGAGGAGCCCGACGCCGCCTTCGCGATGATCGAGCGCGAGATTGCGCACGCCGCCGAGCACCCACTTGCGACTGAGGCGTGAGGTCGAGTGTCGCCGTGCCTATGATCGGGCCATGGACTCTGCATCCTCACGCCCCGAAACTCGCAAGGCCCTCAGCTACGCGAGTGCCACCAAAAACGACTTCGTGATGATCGACGACCCGGCGGGTCGCGGAGAGCTCAACAGCGCCCGCGTGAGCGAGCTGGCGGGCCCCGCGGGAACCGACGGCGTGATTCGCGCGATTCGCACGCGCTGCCTCGGGGACCCTTCGAGCACAGGCCTCGAGAACCCTCCCGAGTGGTTCATGGACTACCGCAACGCCGACGGCACGATCGCGCAAATGTGCGGCAACGGCGTGCGCGCCTACGCCGCCTTCCTCGTGGACCGCGGCTATGTCAACGACAAAGCGTTCGACGTAATGACTCGCGCCGGCGTGCGGACCGTCGAGGTTCTCGAGGACGGCCCCGAGTGGCGCGTGCGCGTAGGCATGGGACCGGCGAGGATTGAGGGAACAACGCGGATCGTGCGGGTTGGTGATCGTTTCGTTGAGGGCAGCGACGTGAACGTCGGCAATCCCCACACGGTCGTTGAGCTCCCGAACGACCTCTCGCTTGAGGGGCTCGATCTGCGCGAGCGACCCGATCTTGACCCCGAGCCCGAAAACGGCACGAACATCGAGTTCGTTGAAAACCGTGGAGAACGCCACGTCGCCATGCGCGTGTTCGAACGCGGCGTGGGGGAGACCCTCTCGTGTGGAACGGGAGCGACGGCTGTCGTGGCCGCACTTGCGGCCTCGCGCGCGGACGATACGCGTGAGCCGTGGCGCGTTGACGTGCGCGGCGGGCGGCTCGAGATCGGCTGGGACACCCACGGAAACATGACCCTCACGGGGCCCGTGGAGCTCGGCGATCTCAAGGCAGGTGGCCTCGCGGGATCTCGCGAGCAGCAGGAGGGCTAGTCAAGCGTCGGAATTCCGACGCTACCCGCGCGCCCCTCGTGGCTACCTTCCCGATTGCTCCGGGCCCACACCGAGCAAGCGGAAGCCCTTCGAAGAGTGGACTTTTTCGACCGGGCGCGCCGGGAATTGCCCCGCCATCCACGTGGCAAGCGAATCGGCACCGAGGTTTTTCCCGACGACCATCGCGGCGTTTCCCGTCCGGCGCAGCTGTCCAATCCATCGGGTGAGAAGGGCGTGAAGTTCGGTCTTGCCAATGCGGATCGGTGGGTTCGACCAGAGCGCGTCGAAGCGTGCACTTTCGGGAACGTCTTCGGGGGCGGCGACCGTGACGTTCGAAAGGCCTAGACGCTCGGCGTTCTCGCGCGTAATCGCGCGCGCGTGCGGATTGATGTCGATCGCCGTGACGCGGCACTCGGGCTGTTCGAGCGCGAGGCTCAAGGCGATGGGACCCCAGCCGCAACCGATATCGAGCACCTCGCTGCCAGGGCCAATCGGGGGAAAGGCGTCCGCGTGCGCGAGCAGGATCGCCGTGGCTTTATCGAGTCCATCGAAGCTGAAAAGTCCTTTCGCGCTCACGAGGCTCCGCTCAGCACCCGCGAGGGCCACACGCAGCTCACGGCGCTCGAGGTCTTTGCCGGGCGCGGGAGAAAAATAATGGGCGTCGCTTGTCACAGTGAGGAGTGTAGTGGCGCAGCACGCGAAAAGCTCCCCTCCGAGGGACGGACGTGACACACTTATACGCATGCCTCATGCGAGGCCCCGCACGAGAGAAACTGGAGTACACGCGCACTTGACACCCTTTGTCCCCGATCCCGAATTCGAGAACCCCGACGCCGCGCACGAGGCAGCGGAGACTGAAAGTGCGGGCACTCGAGCGCGCGAAGCCTCGATCATGGAGCGCGTGCTCTCGCGGGGCGACGTGTCAATCTCGGCGACGACGTATGAGAGCGATGCCGACGGCGAACAGCTCGATCTCGCCGAGCGTCACTCGCTGCGCCGCGTCGATCATCTGCGCACCGACCTCGAGGACGTCACTGAGGTCGAGTATCGCGAGCTTCGCCTGGAGAATGTCGTGCTCGCGGGTCTTTTCACGACGGGCAATGTCGAAGATGCCGAAAACTCCATGCGCGAGCTCGCGGCGCTCGCCGAAACTGCCGGGTCGCGCGTTCTCGACGGTGTCATGCAGCGCCGTGCTCACCCCGACCCCGCGACCTTCCTTGGCTCAGGAAAGGCGAAGGAACTCGCCGAGATCGTCGCTGACCTTCATGCGGACACCGTGATCTGCGACGGCCAGCTCGCTCCCTCGCAGCGTCGCGCGCTCGAGGACATCATCAAGGTCAAAGTTATCGATCGCACCGCGCTCATCCTCGACATCTTCGCGCAGCACGCAAAGTCCCGCGAGGGTAAAGCGCAAGTCGAGCTCGCGCAGCTCGAGTACCTCCTCCCGCGCCTTCGCGGTTGGGGTGAATCGATGTCTCGTCAGGCCGGTGGACGTGTCGCGGGCGGTGCGGGAATCGGTTCGCGCGGTCCCGGCGAAACGAAGATCGAGCTCGACCGCCGCCGCATCCGCACGCGCATGGCGAAGCTCAGGCGCGACATCAAAGCGATGGCGCCCTCGCGCGAAGCGAAGCGCGCCGACCGCAAACGCAACAACGTCCCCTCCGTCGCGATCGCCGGCTACACGAACGCCGGGAAATCTTCGCTTCTGAACCGCCTCACGGGCGCAGGCGTTCTCGTGGAGAACGCCTTGTTCGCGACACTCGACCCAACCGTGCGCCGGTCCGTGACGCCCGACGGTCGCGAGTTCACGTTCGCGGACACCGTCGGATTTGTGCGCTCCCTCCCCACGGAGCTTGTTGAGGCCTTCCGCTCCACGCTCGAAGAAGTCGCCGGAGCGGACTTGCTCCTGCACGTCGTCGATGCGTCCCACCCCGACCCCGAGGGGCAGATCCGCGCGGTTCGCGCCGTGCTCGCCGACATCGATGGTTTCGATGTGCCCGAGATCGTGGCGCTCAATAAGGCCGACCTTGCGAGCCCCGAAACCCTCGCGCGGCTTCGCTCGCAAGTTGAGCACTCGGCTGTCGTCTCCGCACGCACGGGCGAGGGCGTCGACGAGCTTCGCGCTCTCATTGCCGACATGCTTCCGCGCCCCTCGGTCGAGATCGACATCGTTGTGCCCTACACGCGCGGCGACCTCGTCTCGCGCGTCCACACCCAGGGCGAACTCGTGAGCGAGGAATTCCTCGCCGAGGGCACGCGTCTCGTGGCGCGCGTCGACGAATCCCTTGCCTCCGACCTCGCAGCCGCCCGCCAGTGAACGCACCGGAAACGGAACTCGAGGAGCTGCTCTCCTCGGCCGTCGCCGCGGTCGGAGGGGCAGATCGACCGGGGCAGCGCGCCATGGCAAGCGCGATCGAACGCAGCATCGACCTTCGCCGCCACCTCATCGCCCAAGCGGGAACGGGCACAGGAAAGTCGCTCGCGTATCTCGTTCCGGCGCTCAAGCGCGCCGTCGATCGTGGAACGCCCGTCGTTATCACTACCGCAACCCTCGCGCTGCAGAGCCAAATCGTGGCGAAGGACCTTCCGCGCATCGTTGAGGCCCTCGGAACCGAGCTCGGTCGCATGCCGAGTTACAGCCTCCTCAAGGGGCGCGGCAACTACGTGTGCCTCCACAAACTTGAGGGAGGCTACCCCGACGATCTCGACCCGGGCGCGCTCTTCGCCGAAGCCTCCGTGACGGGCGTCAAGAATGACTCGGAGAGGCTCGGCGCCCAGGTGCAGCGCCTGCGCGAATGGGCCCAGACAACCGACACCGGTGACCGCGACGAGCTCGACACTCCCGTTTCCGACCGTGCATGGCGGCAAGTTTCCGTCACCGGCTCCCAGTGCATCGGCACCTCCTGCCCACTCCACGACGAATGCTTCGCGGAGCGCAACAGGGCACTCGCACGTGAAGCCGACGTGGTGGTGACGAACCACGCCCTCTACGCGATCGATGCGTTCGACGGCCACGGAATCATTCCCGAACACGACGTTGTGATCGTGGACGAGGCTCACGAGTTCGTGGACCGCGTGACGTCGTCGGTGACCGAGTCGCTTCATCAGGGCGCCATTCGCGGTGCCGTGCGCGAGCTTCGCGGGCTCGGAATTACGGCGCTCGAGCTCGACGATGCGGGAGCCGCTCTCGAGGAGGCGCTCGCACCTCTTCCCGACGGACGTGTGCGCGGCGAACTCGAACCGCGACTGCGCGACACCCTCACGATCATCCGCGCCGAAGCGGAAACTGCGCGCGACGACGCGAAGAATGCGGGTGATGCTGCCGACGCCTCGACGGCGGGCGCCCGCGCGTCGGTGCGTGCGAGGCTCGCGGACATCGCCAACGTGTGCGAGCGGCTCCTCGAACCGCATGAGGACGACGTCATGTACCTCAATCACAGCGAGGCCCTCGGCCGCACCTTTATCGACGTTGCTCCGCTCAGCGTTGCGGGTCTCGTGAAAAACCGCATTCTCGACGAGCGCACGGCCATTTTCACATCGGCTACGCTCGCGTTCAACGGGCGATTCGACAGTGCGGCGTTCGCCTTCGGGCTTCGCGGTGAGAAGCGAGCCGACCTCGAGAGCAATGTGGGTGCGAGCAGCGGCGAGGGCCCGCGCGAGTGGTGGTCGGCGCTCGATGTTGGCTCCCCATTCGCCTACGCCCGCCAAGGCATCCTTTACGTTGCCTCCCACCTTCCGGCCCCGGGCCGCGATGGCACGTCGAGTGCGATGCTCGAGCACATCGTCGAGCTCATTGAAGCCTCCGGCGGCGGGGCGCTCGGGCTCTTTTCGTCCCGCAGGGCGGCAGAGGAGGCGGCGGAGCATGTCCGACGGATGACCGGCCGCACCGTGCTTCTCCAGGGGGAAGATTCGAACGCGGCGCTCGCGAGCAGGTTCAGGGAGAACCGCGATGCGTGCCTCTTTGGAACGCGCACGTTCTGGCAGGGCATCGATGTTGCCGGGGAGGCGTGCCGCCTCGTGCTCATTGACCGGATACCGTTTCCGCGCCCCGATGATCCGCTTGCTTCGGCGCGTCAGGAGCGTCTCGCACGGCTCGGACGCAACGGGTTTTACGAGGTCGCGGTGAGATCCGCAGCGCTGAGCATGGCGCAGGGAGCGGGGCGCCTCATTCGTACGGAAAGCGATCGCGGCATGGTCGCGGTGCTCGATTCGCGACTCGCGACGAAATCATACGGAGCGGCGATCCGCCAAGCGATCCCGCCGCTGTGGTCGACGCGCGACCCCGAGGTAGCGATTGCTGCGCTCGAGAGACTTCGCGCGGAGCTCGCCGGATAGGGGCGCGAGGGCCTGCCGCTTAGACGGATCGGAGAACGGCGACGACTTTGCCGAGGATCTCGGCTTCATCGCCCAGGATTGGCGTGAAGGCCGGGTTGTGGGGCATGAGCCACACGTGACCATCGCTGCGCGCGAAGGTTTTCACGGTTGCTTCGCCGTCGATCATTGCCGCGACGATTTCGCCTTTTTCGGCGACCTTTTGCTGACGCACGACGACCCAGTCGCCGTCGCAAATGGCGGCATCGATCATCGAATCGCCCTGGACCTTGAGGAGAAAGAGTTCGCCGTCACCCACGAGCTGTGAGGGCAGCGCGAAGACATCTTCCACTTGCTCTTCAGCCGTAATGGGAATGCCCGCCGCAATCGTGCCCACGAGCGGAACGTTGACGGCGGGCGAGCCCGGTGCCTCGAACTCGCTCGGGAGCGGGTCTCCATCATCGTCCATTTCTACGAGCCACAGGGTGCGCGGGCGCTTCGGATCTTTGCGAATGTAGCCCTTGCGTTCGAGCTCGGAGAGCTGATGCGAGACTGAGGACGGCGACTGTAGCCCAACGGCTTCGCCGATTTCTCGCATCGTGGGAGCGTATCCGTTCGCGCGGATCGAGCGTTCGATCGTGTCGAGGATGCGCTGCTGGCGTTCGGTGAGCGCTGGGGTGCCGGCAGGAGAACCGTGGACTGAGGGGGCCATGCGCCGGTCCTTTCGAAGGGGCGAGTTTAAATGTCTCACCCCCGTTGTTGAGTTGAGGCGTACCTCAAAGGTACCGGAACAGAACGCGTGTTCCAAACATGTGTTCGAAAATGTCTTGACTTTTTCGAACGCTTGATCGTACGCTTGTCATGTCGTCAATCGAACAAGGATTCTAAAAATGAGCACTTCTGCCTACAGCGCACAGCCGGTTCGAAAGAATGTTCGCCTTCGTCTCACACGCCGTGGCCGCATCGCCGTGGTGACCCTGATCGTCGTCGCTCTCGCTGTCGTAGCTCTTGTCGCCGGTGCAGTGTTCCTTTCGCCTTCTGCGGCCGCTGGGAACGATGGGGCGATGGAATACACGACCGTCCGCGTTGAAGAGGGGCAGAGCCTCTGGGGCATCGTGTCGAACAAGGCCCCCGCGGGCACCGATGTTCGTGACTATCTCATGCTCGTCCAGGACGTCAACGATCTCGAAGGATCGGTGATTCATCCGGGGCAGGAGCTTGCCCTCCCGAACCTTTAGGTCGGGATTGCATGGCGGTCGTCGCCAAGCTCCCTGGTAGAATTGTGGGGTGCATTGCCCTTTTTGCAGGAATGAAGATTCGCGCGTCGTGGACTCGCGAACCGCTGACGACGGCATGACCATTCGCCGTCGTCGGCAATGCCCCGCATGCAATAAGCGGTTCAGCACGACGGAGTCGGCCTCTCTCGCGGTGCACAAGCGTTCCGGTGTAAGCGAACCTTTCTCGCGGTCCAAGGTCATTTCGGGCGTGCGAAAGGCGTGCCAGGGAAGGCCCGTGACTGACGACCAACTCGCCGTACTCGCGCAGCGCGTCGAAGAGGCGATCCGTCTCAAAGGTGTTTCGGAGATCGATGCTCATGATGTCGGCCTCGCGATTCTCCAACCGCTCAAAGAGCTTGACCTCGTTGCCTACTTGCGCTTTGCGAGTGTGTATCGCGGTTTCGATTGCCTCGAAGATTTCGAAACGGCGATCGAAGAGTTGCGTGCCGAGGGCGAGGACGCCTCGCGCGACTGACGGCAGCGAGCGAGCTCCCCGAGATTTCTGTGAAAAGTGGTCGGGGGCTCTCAAAAAACCCTGTATGATTTTTCTTGGCCGATGGTCGCGGAGGGGAAGCCGCGGCCATCGGTTCTCTTATGCCCGCACGCGTGGCCCGCGCCGACGCGAGTCACTACGGTCGCAGGCCGATGGGCAAGCTCCCCGCGTAGACGATGCTGAGGGCCTGCGTCGGTCGCGTGAGTGCCACGTACAGATCGTTCGCGCCGCGGGCGTGATTTTCGAGAATTTCACGGGGCTGCACGATCACGACCGCGTCAAACTCGAGCCCCTTAGCATCCGTCGGACTCATCACCGAGACCTCCCGATCAACGCCTACCGAACCGCGCCCCACCGCAGATTCACCGAAGAGAGCGGAAGCGCCTGCCAGCACGTCATCGAGGTGGTCGTCGAGGCAAAGGATCGCGACCCGGCCTCGCGTGAGGTCAGTGAGGGCTCGGGCTTCGGCAACCGTCGTGTTCACGATCTCTGCCGTAGGTGCTTCGAGGAATCGGACATCGTGTTCACCCTCCCGCACGCTCTTCACCTCCGTCACGTTCAGCCCGTGTTCCTCCGCGAGAGAGGAAGCGTGACGCATGATCCTTGACGGCGTGCGGTAGTTGACCGTGAGCTCTTCGATGCTTGCGCGGTCGTCGATGAACGGCGCAAGTGCCGCGTTCCATGAGTCCGCCCCCGAGACCGAAGAGGTCTGCGCGACGTCGCCCACGATCGTGAACGATTTCGTGGGATTCCTGCGCATGAGTGCGCGCCACATCATGGGGGAGAGTTCCTGTGCTTCATCCACGACGATGTGGCCGTACGTCCACGTGCGGTCAGCCGCGGCCTTCTCGGCGAGGGAGCGGCCATCACGGCGCGCCCCCACCTGGGCAGCGAGTTCGGCGGCGCTCACGATGCCTTCGGAATCGATCATGCTCAAAACCTTTTCGGCGTATTCGAGGTTCGAGCGCTCGGCGGCACGGGCCTTGTCCTGTTCGCGCTGCGTGGCGCTGTCATCGTCGCCGAGAAGTTCGGCGATCTCGTCGAGCAGGGCGACGTCCTCGATCGTCCACTCGGCGTCTTTCGCGCGGTGCAGGAGCTTCGCCTCGCGTGCGCTGACGTGCTCGCCCGCGGCGTGAACGAGGCGTTCCTTACTCGCGAAGAACGATCGAGCGAAGGACTGCGGGCTGTAGGGGAGCCAGCAGCGGTTGAGGGCAACCTTGACGTCGTGATTCGTGCGGAGGTCGTGAATGAGGTCCGCGCGGTCCTCCTCAGCCCAAGGCCGCTCGAGGCGCGTGAGTTCGGCGGTGTAAGCCTCGACGAGGCGTTCGAGAGCGGCGCGCACGAAGGTGGTGCGCGCAAGAT
Organism: Dermabacter indicis; assembly: GCA_001403775.1. GTDB lineage: Bacteria > Actinomycetota > Actinomycetes > Actinomycetales > Dermabacteraceae > Dermabacter > Dermabacter indicis. Next base: position 14,833 of record CYUG01000015.1, on the reverse strand, counting down.
TGTGGGGTCTTCCGGTGGCGCGGGCCTCGGCGCGAGCGGCGCGCACATCCTTCGGCGTGAGCGCGATGTGGACCCCGTCGATGTTGAGATCGATGGGGGCTTTCGGGACCTGCTGGCGTGCCTTGACGGCGCGTCGCAGCACCTTCGCCATCGCGAGGGAGCCCTTCACGCGTGCGACTTCCTCGCGGTCGCGCCTTTCGGCGCGCACGCCCGGAACGAGTTCGCCGGGGGTGAGTGTCACGACGCCCGTTTCGCCGAGGCTCGGAAGGACGCGTTCGATGTAGCGGAGGAATCCTCGCGTGGGGGCAACGATGAGTACGCCGGAGTGCTCGAGTCGCTTGCGGTGCGTGTAGAGTTGATAGGCGGCGCGATGGAGTGCGACGGCGGTTTTCCCCGTTCCAGGGCCGCCCTGGACGACAAGCGCGCCGCGTGTGTCGTGGCGGATGATGCGGTCTTGCTCAGCCTGGATGGTCGCGACGATGTCGCCCATGCGTCCCGTGCGCTTCGCGGAAACTGCGGCGAGGAGCGCCCCCTCGCCTTGAAGGCTCGAATGATGCTCGTCCGAGTCAAGAAGTGAGCCGTCAAGAACGTCGTCTTCGATGTCCACGACCGTGCGTCCCGAGGTGACGAGGTGGCGTCGAAGCCGCACACCGCTCGGGCACTTAGGCGTCGCCTGGTAGAAGGCGGCCGCTGCGGGGGCGCGCCAGTCGACGAGGAGTTGGGAGCCCTCCGCTGTGAACACGCCGATGCGGCCGATGTAGTGCCGGGTGGCGTCGGACATATCGAGCCGACCAAAAATTGCATTCGACGAGACGGACCTGAGCAGCCCAATGCGATCTTCGTAGAAGGTCGCGAAGGAGTCCCGTTCGCTGCGGTTTTGGTGGGTGCTCGCCGTTTGCGCGCCGATCACGCCGGAAAGCTGTGTTTCGAGACGGGCGATCTGCTCGTCGATGCGTGCATAGACTCGATCGGCGTAGCGCTGTTCGAGGGCGATTTGCTCGTCAGAGGAAGCCACGTGGGGTCCTTCCGGGATGGGACACGATCCGCTTGCGCACCCGCATAAGCGGCGTAAGCGACAATCCATTATGGTCGCTTTTCGTGAGCGTTCCAACCTGAGATGAGGGTTGCCGCGGCGCCGCGGAATCGGTTCGACACGCTGAGTGCAAACTGGGCGTGCGTGCGCCAGACGTGGAATGATGGTGCGTGCGCGTGTTTACGTGCACATTGGTACGAGAAGTAAGGGGAGTCCACGCATGGCACAGGGCTCAGTTAAATGGTTCAACGCCGAAAAGGGTTTCGGCTTTATCGAGGTTGATGGTGGCGGCGCCGACGTGTTCGTTCACCACACGAGCATCGACATGGATGGTTTCCGCACGCTCGACGAGGGCCAGCGCGTCGAGTTCGAGGTCGTCGACGGTGACAAGGGCCCGCAGGCCGCTCACGTGCGTTCGCTCGCGTAAGTTCGCCTCACTAGGCTTTCGTTCCGCACCCCTTTCGGGTGCGGAACTTTTTTTAATGTCCGACGGTTGCCGCGCCCGCATCGCCTCCAAGCTCGACGATGGTGCCACCGTTCGCGAGTCGGTCCACGGTTGTCACGTCGAGCGTGCGCACGGTGACCGCGTCGGTGCGGATCGCGCGGCGTGCGGCGTCGCGCAGACCGCCGGGGGTGTACACGGCGATGCAATTGGAGCGGCGGCGTTTCTTGAGGGCGCTCGGTTCGGCGATGAGCTCGATATCGTCGAAGGCCTCACGAAGAGTGACGATCTCGTCGGCGAGTTCCCTCTGGTCGCGATCCATGGCGATGTTCGCGAGGAACATGCCGTCGTCCTTGAGGATGCGGCGCTGCTCGCGCGCCGCCTCGAGGCTGCGCATGGGAAGTGGGGTGCGGGAATTGGAAAACACATCGCGGATCACGATGTCAAAGCGCGCGGTGCGCAAAGTGGGGAGAACGTCGAAAGCGTCGCCCTCGCGGATCGCGACGCGAGGGGAGGCGGGAAGGTCGACCCACTCTCGCACGAGGCTGATGAGCTTCGCATCGAGCTCAACCACGGAATTGCGGGAAGCGGGGAAGTGGTGGGCGAGAGCGCGGGGGAGCGATGCAGCTCCGCCGCCAAGGTGAGCGATGCTGAGTGCGCTTTCGGGCGGGTAGGTCGTCGTGATAATCGAGGACATCCATCTCATGTACTCGAAGACGAGGTGCTCGGGGTCGGGGTGGATGTGGGAGCTCTCCATGCCGTCGATGATGACGGTGTAGGAGCCGTCCGTTTCGGGCTCGAGGCGCACAGTCCCGTGGGTTGTGCTGATGTCCTCGAAGAAGGGGAGGTCGAGCGGGAGACGGTTGGATCGACGGTTGCGTGCCATGACTCGAGTTTAAATGTCTCACCCCCTTCGTATCGTCGTGCGTGTCGAGAAAGGGGAAGCAACATGATATCGACACCGCAACTGACATTGACCACGCCCGTGCCGCCGGCCCTCAGGGAAGTTCGGCAGCTCAACGCCGAACTGGACAGGCTCGAGGCCATCGAAACTGAGATCCGCGATGCTCGTGAAGAAGGGAGCATGAGCACCGCGGAGCGCTTCGAACGTATTCATCGTGCGGCGCTCAAGGTCGCGGGGCTCGCCATTGAGCGCCAGAACGCGCAGCGAAAGCGGAAGCTCCCGCTCAACGTATGGAAGGCGCTCGAGCACATGGGTGGAAAGCATCGGGCTCGCGCACTCGACGTTGCGCGTTTTGTGGAGCTGCGCCGCACCTCGGGCAACTACTGGGAATCCACGGGGGTCATTAGTGAGCAGCACGTGCGCGAGCACGCCGAACAGACCCTTGCCTATCTCGTCGAGGTGAGGGAGGAACTGCTCGGTCTCGAGGCGCTCGCCGCTTAAACGCGTAGGGTTATCCTTCGAGCGTGAGGAGGTGAGAATGTGCCCGTCGAGCCTTGGCAGCGTGCCATCGCCCATGTCGATATGGATGCGTTCTTCGCCTCCGTCGAGGTTCGTGACGATCCTCGCCTTCGGGGGCGCCCCCTCGCGGTAGGTGGGGATGGCCCCCGAGGGGTCGTCGCGACGGCAAGCTACGAAGCGCGTAAATATGGAGTGCATTCGGCGATGCCCATGAGCCGCGCCCGCGCGCTCTGCCCCGACCTCATCGTTGTGCCCGGTCGCCACGCGCATTACCGGGAGGTATCCGCCAAGATCATGGCGGTGCTCGATCGCTTTACGCCGCTTCGCGAAGCCGTGAGCGTCGATGAGGCCTACCTCGATATCTCCGGGGTGCAGCGGCTTCTCGGCGCGCCCGCAACGATCGCGCGAGATATCCGCCAAGCTGTATGGGACGAGGTCCACCTCACCTGTTCCATCGGCGTTGGAATCTCGAAGTCCGTTGCGAAGATCGCGTCGTCTCGCGCGAAGCCGCACGGGATTGATGTGGTCGAGCCAGAACGCACGGCTGCGTTTCTCGCACCGCTTCCGCTCTCGGCCATCGGGGGAGTGGGGCCCGTTGCACAAAAGAAGTTTTCGAACCTCGGCGTGGCAACCGTCGGCGAACTTGCCGCGCTCCCACCGAGCGTTGTGCAAAGAGCGGTGGGGTCGAGTGCGCCCGCGTTGCTCGCGCTCGCGCGCGGGGAGGACTCACGCCCCGTGGGGGCGAGCGCGAAAGATAAGAGCATCGGCAAGGAACGCACGTTCTCGACCGATATCGCCGATCCGTCGCGACTGCGTTCGATAGCGACCGGCATGGCAGATGAAGTGTCGTACCGCTTGCGTGTGCGCGGGCTTGCCGCGAAAAGTGTCTCGATCAAGGTGCGCAGGCCTGACTGGTCGACACTCACGCGCACGGGGACCTTCCCCGTCCCCGTGCAGGAAAGCGAGGAGTTTCGCGAGCGTGCCCTCGTCGTATGCGAACGAGCGCTCGCGGGCGTGGGTGCTGTGCGTCTCCTTGGCGTGAGAGCCGAGCATCTCCTTCCATCGTCGAGCGTCCACGCCCAAGGGGACCTCGAGGGGCGTTCTGCCACGTGGGGTGAAGTGGATCGCGCCATGGATCGCGCTCGGGAACGCTTCGGCGTGCGTGCGCTTTCTCGTGCGTCGGGCCTCGAAGAACGGGATCTCGAGGCGAAGGACGGCACCGACTCAGGTGGCGGGGGTGCGTGAGGCGCGAGCTGAAGAGTGAACGCGGTTTCGAAAACTCAGGTTTGCTGCCTAAACTGACAGCATGACGATCCGCCGAGCAGTGCCCCTCATCCTCGCGCTTTCGTAGGGCCCGCTGTATCTCGGTGTAAGGAGGCACAAATGCCACTCTCCGAAAATGAGCAGAGGATCCTCGACGAGCTCGAAAAGCAGCTCTCGAGCGATGACCCCACGCTCGCGCATCAGTTCGGTGAGCCCGAAAAGTCGTCGTCTTTTAACACCCGCCGCATTGCTCTCGGTGGTGGCGTCATCGTCGCGGGCCTCGCGCTTCTCATCTTCGCGGTGTCGCTTCCAGCCGTGTGGCTCGGCGTTCTCGCCTTCGTCGTGATGGTTGTTGGCGCGTTCGTGTGCTTGTCGTCGGAGTCGCCGAAAGACATCCCACCCGATGACCCCCGCCGCATGCATCCGTCTTTTACTCCCGGTGCATCGGGGAAGGGCGCAAAGGGCTCGAAGGGGCGGTCGAGCTTTATGAAAAAGCTCGAGCAGCGTTGGGATGAGCGCGGGCGCGAGCGCTAAAACCGCTTCCGGTCTCCTCGACCCCACCGTGTCTCTTCTGCAAAGGGAAGGGCGACTGTCATCGAGGTGTCGTGCGGAATGCCCCCACGGGTACCAACCCCCATCGAGGGTGGAGAAACTGCCATTGTGGCCTGAATCGGTGGCATCGCCTCCGCGCTCGATCCGCGTTGAGGGTGAAGAAAACTGACATTGAGGCCCTCATTTTGGGCTTGCCTCTGCACGTTTCTCCACACTGCATCGGTGTGCCTGGCGCGTGAGCGCCCGGCATTGCCGCCACGCCCCACTGTGCTCCATGCCCCCACCGCTCCCCGCGCTCCACTTCCTCCACTTTGCTCCACGCCCACCACTTTCCTCCACCGACTCCACTTTCCTCCACCGCCCCTCCCTGCCTCGGCGTTCGCGCTCCGAGTATGCAGCTTCGATGTATGCCTATAAAGACGCATCTACCTGCGTTTTTTCTCATTTCGCGCTTCGGGGCGGCCGTTTTACGCGGGTCCATTCCCCGTGGGTGTCCCTGGGAAAACCCTCCAATTTGGGCGCCGCGGCGCGGTTGTGCGGCGAATCTCCTCCACTTACCTCCACCCCTCTGGCCTGCAATTTTGTATCGATGGGGTAGTGAAGTGGGGGACGGGGGGTTGTTTGTGGTGGGGAGTGGGGTAAAGTGGGGGCGTAAGGAGAGGTCCACCCGGATCGAGACGGGGAATGGAGGTGCCCATGTTCCTTGGCACCTTCACGCCCAAGCTCGATGACAAGGGGCGGCTCATCTTTCCGGCAAAGTTTCGCGACCAGCTCGCGGCGGGACTCGTGATGACCCGAGGTCAGGAACACTGCGTGACGGTGTACCCGATGCGGGAATTCGAGAGCCTTCACGAGCAGTTGCGGCAAGCGCCGGTCACGAGCAAGGACGCGCGCGATTACCTTCGCGTGCTCCTCTCGGGAGCGGAAGACGTCGTGCCGGATAAGCAGGGCCGCGTGACCATTCCTTCGCACCTTCGCTCGTACGCGGGGCTCGATAGGGAATGCACGGTTATTGGGGCCGGCAACCGCATCGAAATCTGGTCGAGCGAGGCGTGGGAGACATATCTGGGACAGACCGAGGAGGCCTTCGCTCAAACGGCAACCGAGATCGTTCCAGGTCTGTTCTAGACGACGTGCCGCGAGGCATCTCTTCGCTTGCGCCCCGACGCATCTTCCCCGGCGGCGGGACGCAAGCGAGGAGATGTCTGACGGTATGACGTCACCCGCGAAACGACCAGGACACCGGCGCCGCAACGGCGATAGCGAGCGAAGGGAGGCACGATGGACGCATCCCAGCTTCACGCACCCGTGATGCGCGACGAATGCCTCGAGCTCTTGCGGCCCGCACTCGAGGGCGACGCCTCCACCTACGTTGACTGCACGCTCGGCATGGCGGGACATGCGTGCGCCGTGCTCGGCGAATTTCCGAACGCTCATCTCGTGGGAATCGACCGCGACGCCGCCGCACTCGACCTTGCTCGAGAGCGCCTCGTGCGCGAAGGGTTCGAGGGACGCTTCACCCTCGTGCACACGACCTACGACCGGATTGCGGACGCGCTCGCGCAAGCGGATCGGGAGAGGGCCGACGGCATCCTTATGGACCTCGGTCTCTCGAGCTTTCAGATCGATACACGTGAGCGTGGGTTCGCCTATAGCGCCGACGCCCCACTCGATATGCGCATGAATCCCGACGGTGACTCGCTCACCGCCGCCGATATCCTCAACACGTGGAGCGAGCAAGATATCGCGAACATCCTCCACCGCTACGGCGAGGAAAAATTCTCGAGGCGCATCGCCCGCACAATCGTGAGCGAACGGGCGTCGGCCCCCTTCGAGCGCTCTCCGCAGCTGGTGAGCACGATCGAGCGGTCCCTGCCCGCAAAGTCCCGCCACTCGGGTGGACACCCGGCGAAGCGCACGTTTCAAGCTCTGCGCATCGCCGTAAACGAGGAACTCGACATTCTGCGCGACGCCCTCGCCAACGCACTCGACGCCCTCGCGGTCGGCGGAAGGCTCGTGATCGAGTCCTACCACTCGCTCGAAGATCGCATGGTCAAGGAAGCCTTCGTGGAGGCGAGCTCGTCGAAAGCTCCCGTAGGACTGCCCGTTGACCTCGCACAGTTTGCCCCTGATTTTTCGCTCGTGAAGCGCGGAGCTCTCAAGGCTCCCGCGCGTGAGCAAGAGACAAACCCGCGTTCGGCGAGCGTGCGCTTGCGCGCGATCGAACGCATGACCTCACCGGAGATTTCATAGCCATGGCACAGCTCGCAGCTTCCCCCGCCTCCCGCAGGCGTGCCGGCGCCGCACCCGGGCACGCACGCGCATCGCACCTTGCGCTCGTGGCGCGCCCGAACATCCAGCGCAGCTCGATCCCGTTCACGGTGCTGTGCACGCTCGTGCTGCTCGGAGCCGTGATTGCGACGCTGCTGCTGAACATCTCGATGACGAACATGAGTTACGAGGTCACGAAACTCCAGCGCGAATCTCGAGAGCTGAGCGAACAGTCGCAGCTTCTCGAGGAAAAGACCGACCTCCTCGGTACGCCTCAGGAGCTTGAGCGCCAGGCTCGTGAACTCGGAATGGTGCCTGCGGGCAAGGTCGCCTACATTGACCTCGCGAACGGCAAGATTATTGGTGAGCCGGCCGCGGCGGCACAGGGCCATCCGACTCTCGTTCCGCACGTCGCGAAAGCCCCCAAGAATCTTTACGATTACGGCATGGGTAACGAGAGGGCGCGCTAGACGTGCCGGATTCCCGTACGCCGCGAAACTCTCGCAGCCGCCCGCCGCGCAACACGCGTGACGGGCGTTCTCACGCTCCCCGAAAAGCCGGTGCGCGGCCTCGTCGCAACGGTTACGCGCCGTATCGTCGCCACCGCGTCATCGTGGCGTTCATGCTCATCGCGGCGCTCGCGATCAGCATGCGCCTCGTGTGGATTCAGGGCATCAACTCCGCGGAACTTGCGGCAGAAGCACGCGCGAACCGCTTGCACACCGAACGCGTTCCCGCGCTGCGCGGTGACATTCTTGACTCGAATGGTGAGGTGCTCGCGACGAGCACTGAACGCTACACGATTGTCGTCGACCAGCGTCAGATGCCGAGCTACCGCGAAAAATCGCAGACCGCAGAAGTCAAAGGCGTCAAAGCCGTTGCCATGGAACTTTCGCCGCTTCTGTCGATGAGCGTTGACGAGCTCGAAAAGAAGCTCACGGGTAAATCGGGCTACGTCGTTCTCGCGAAAGACGTGAGCCCCGAGGTTGAGGCTGCCGTCAAACAGCTCCGCATTGGCGGCGTCACGTCCGAGAGGGTCACCGAACGTCTGTACCCGGCAGGGCAGGTTGCGGGCAACATCGTGGGATTCACCGGGAGTGATGGCACCGCGCTCGCGGGGGCCGAGCTTTCGTTTGACAAAGCCCTGCGCGGCACCGACGGCGAGCGTCAATACGAACGCGGTGCGGGTGGCCAGTTGATTCCCTCGGCGCAGGTGAGCGAGAAAACAGCCGTCGATGGCGACAACCTCGAGCTTTCGATCGACCGCGATCTTCAATACCGAGCGCAAGAAATCCTGGCGCAGCGCGTCAAAGACTTTGGCGGAAGCGGCGGTTCCGCCGTTGTTCTTGATCCGAAGACGGGCCATGTGCTCGCCCTTGCCGATTACCCGACCTACGACCCGAACGATCCGGGTGCGACTGACGCAAAGTACCGGGGCAATCAGTCGATTTCGAATGTTTTTGAGCCGGGCTCGACGGGCAAGCTCTTCACCGTCGCATCGGTGATTAACGAGGGCAAGGCGAAGGTCGACGATCAGTTCACGATTCCCTACCGCAAAGACTTTGGCGGGGAGAACATCAAGGATTCGCACGAGCATCCCGTGCGCTTTTACACGCTCGCTGGCGTGCTCAAATTCAGCTCGAACGTGGGGACGGTCGAGGTTTCGCGGAGGATTTCGAACGAGAAGCGCGAGGAGTACTTGCGAGCGTTTGGATTCGGAACGAAAACGAAGGTCAATCTTCCCGGTGAGTCGGCGGGAATCGTGCACGCGGCGAAGGACTGGCGCGGGCGCACGCAGTACGCGACAGCCTTCGGCCAAGGCTACGCGGTGACGCCGCTTCAGATTGTCTCGGCGGTGGGCACCTTCGGTAACGATGGCGTGCACATCGAGCCGCGCATCGTGAAGGGGCGAGTGTCGAACGAGGGCTCGTTCACTCCCGAGCCTGAGGGCAAGCACACGCGCGTGATCTCGAGCGAAACGGCCGCGACGATGCGCGCGCTCATGGACAATGACATTGACGATGACGGCAAAGCCGCGGGAAGCGTCGAAGGATATGCGGTCGGCGGAAAATCCGGAACGGCGCAAGTGCCCGGCGGAACGTATACGTCGTCATTCATCTCCATGGCCCCCATGGATGATCCGCAACTCGTCGTCGGCGTCTTCGTGTATGGAATCAGGGGGTTCCAGTCGGGTTCAACCGTCGCGGGCCCTGCCGTTTCGGAACTTCTTGGCTACGCTCTTCAACGCCGCGGCATCGCCCCCTCGGGTCGCCCCGGTACCGAACTTGACAACGAATGGAAGTGAAAGTCGTGAGTGATCGCACCGATCTTATGCTGGGGAAGCTTGCCCGGCGACTCGAGGACGCCCCGGGCGCGGGCGCACTCGAGCTTCGGGGGCCGAGTGTGCCGATCTCGAGTGTCACGATCGATTCGCGCAAGGCAGGGGAGAAGGCTCTTTTCGTCGCGGTCCAGGGCGAGAACGCTCACGGTGCGCGCTATGCCGCGGCTGCGCTCGACCAGGGTTGCAGCGCCATCCTTACGGACGAGGCGGGCGCTTCAATCGTGCGTGAAGGCCACCCGGCAGCCGAGTACTCCGTTTTGCTCTGCGAGGATCCGCGCGCGCTCGCGGGTTTTGCCGCGAACCTTGTGTACGGGGAGCCCTCTCGCGAGATCCCGCTCATCGGCGTGACCGGCACGAACGGCAAGACCTCCGTGACGACGATGTGCGCGCGTACGCTTCAGGAACTCGGCGAGAGCGCCGGGATCGTTGGCACGAACGGCACTTTTCTCGCGTGGGCCGGTGGGCGCGAGGAGAAGATTGCGACGGAGCGCACGACCCCCGAAGCAACTGACGTGCACGCACTCTTGCGCCACATGGTGAACGAGGGAATGACGTCGGCGGCCCTCGAGGTCTCGAGCCACGCCATGGTTCTCCACCGCGTTGCGGGCGTGTCCTTCGATGTCGCGGTGTTTACTAACCTCAGCCAGGATCACCTCGACTTCCATAACGACATGGAGGACTACTTCGAGGCGAAGGCGTCGCTCTTCACGCCGCAGCGCGCGAAGCGCGGCATCGTGTGCGTCGATGACGACTGGGGTCGCCGCCTTGCTCAGCAGGCCACCATTCCGGTCACGACGTATTCGGCGCACGGCAGGGCCGCGGATTTCACGGTGGGGGAGATCGAGCGCGGAGCGTACGGTACGGTGTTCACGGTGCAACCGTCGGAAGGTGCCCCGTTCACCCTCGAAAGTGCACTTCCCGGTACCCAATACGTCGCGAATACCCTCGCGGTTGCGCTCGTGCTGCGCGCGCTCGGCTTTGAGGGGGATAAGGTCCGTGCAGCGCTCGCGGCTGCGGGCACGGTACCCGGCCGCATGGAAAGGGTCGGGGACTCCGACGCCTGCCCGCGCGTCGTCGTGGACTATTCGCACACCCCCGATGCGCTTGAGCAGGCCCTCGAGACGCTTCACACTCTCGAGAATGTAGGCGAGATTGTCACGGTTTTCGGTGCGGGCGGTCACCGCGACTCGCTCAAGCGGCCGATCATGGGGGAGATCGCGGCGAGGCTTTCGGACCGCGTGTTTGTGACGGACGATAATCCGCGCGACGAAGAGCCCGCGTCGATCAGGCGCGACGTGCTTGCGGGGATCCCTGAAGACACGAGCGCAAGGGTGGAGAATGTTGGCGACCGTGCCGTCGCGATCGCGCGGGCGATCGGTGAGGCGAAAGCCCACGACGTTGTATTGATCGCGGGTAAGGGTGCGGAGAGCGGGCAGGTGCTCGCGGATCGCACAATCGAGTTCGATGATCGCGTGCATGCACGCGAAGCGCTTCTTGCGTGGGCGAAGGCGAACGATACCCAGATCGTGAAGGAGGAGCACGATGCGTAAGACAACAACGGGCGCGATCGCGCAACTCGTCGGCGGGCGTCTCGTGGGAGGTGCTACGGGCGACGAAGTCGTGCACGGCAAGGCGAGCGTCGATTCGCGTGTGATTGCTCCGGGTGATCTGTTCGTGGCGTTCGAAGGCGAGCGCGTTGACGGCCATGACTTCGTGGCCTCGGCAGCCAAGGCTGGGGCTGCCGCCTCTCTCGTGACGAAAGCGGGTGCCGACCTCGCGGTTCCCGCGATCCAGGTCGATGATCCGCTTGCCGCGCTTGAGACTCTTGCGCGGCACGAGCTCGCCGATGCACGCGCGGGCGCTGAGCCGCCAGTCGTCATTGCGCTCACCGGCTCGAACGGAAAGACCAGTACGAAGGACCTGCTTCACGCGATTCTTGCCCCGGTCGGTGAGACGATCGCCCCCGTGGGCAGCCGCAACAACGAGCTCGGTCTTCCGCTCACGGCCCTCGAGCTCACCGAGACGACGCGCCATCTCGTGCTCGAGATGGGAGCGAGGGGCCTTGGGCATATCCGCCACCTGACAAGCATCGCGCGACCCGATATCTCCCTCGTGCTCAACGTCGGCCACGCCCACGTGGGGGAGTTCGGCGGAGTCGAGAACATCGCGAAAGCCAAGGGTGAGCTTGTCGAGGCACTCGACGAAAATGGAACGGCGGTCCTCAACACCGACGATGCGCGCGTGAAGGCGATGGCCACCCGCACGCGAGCCCACGTTGCACACTTCAGCCGGAGCGACCAGTCCGCCGAGGCCTTCGCGACCGAGGTCCGCCTTGACGCAGCAGCACGCGCGCGCTTCACGCTCCACATGGGGGCAAGCGAGGCGCCGATCGCCCTCACTCTCACGGGCGAGCATCACGTCGATAACGCCCTTGCCGCGGCCGCGGCCGCCTCCGCGGCGGGCGTGAGCTTCGACGCGATCGTGTCGGGGCTCAATGCGGCTGAGCAGCGTTCCCCGGGCCGCATGCAGGTGAGTGAACTGTCCCACGGGGTGACACTCATTAACGATGCCTACAACGCCAACCCCGATTCGATGCGCGCGGGTCTTTCGGCGCTCGCCGTTCTCGGACGTGAGCGCTACACGGTCGCCGTCCTTGGGCAGATGCTTGAACTTGGAGATGAGAGCGCCGAGGCACATCGCAGCATGGGGCGCTTTGCGGCCGAGAACGACATCGACGTGGTCATCGCGATCGGTGAGGGCGCACGTGACATTTACGAGGGTGTGACCGAAACCCGTGGTGAAGGCGAGGGGGCCGTGTATGTCGAAAGCCTCGACGAGGCCCCCGCTGTGCTAGAAACAGTGAGGAGGCCCGAGAGCATACTCTTACTCAAGTCCTCCAACGGCGCGGGCCTCGCAAAGCTTGGCGAATCGCTTGTACGGACGTGGGGCGCCGAGTCCACGAAGGCGGATAACGCAGGAGAGAACGCATGATCGGAATCTTGATCGCCGGGGCCGTAGCCGCGGTCCTTTCGTTCTCCCTGACTCCGCTGTACATTCGCTTCCTCGTGAAGAAGCAGTACGGCCAGTTTGTGCGAGACGACGGCCCCACGACCCACGCGACCAAGCGTGGAACGCCCACGATGGGCGGCGTCATGATTATCCTCGCGACCCTCATCGGGTATGGCTTCGGCCACCTGGGAATTCTTCGTGCTCCTTCGGCTTCGGGCATGCTCGCGCTCTTGCTCATGGTGGGGCTCGGCATCCTTGGGTTCATGGATGATTACGCGAAGATCGCGAAGAAGCAGTCCCTTGGCCTTTCACCGCGGGCGAAGCTCGTGGGCCAGGGTCTCATTGGCATGGCCTTCGCCGTGCTTGCGCTGCAATTCCCCGATCGCTGGGGCCACACGCCCGCGTCTATGCATATCTCGTTTGTGCGGGATATCCCGTGGCTCAACCTCGCCTTCGCGGGAACCGCACTCGGCATCGTCCTCTTCGCGATTTGGGCGAACTTCCTCGTCGCGGCGTGGTCCAACGGCGTGAACCTCACGGATGGTCTCGACGGTCTCGCCTCTGGGGCGACGATCATTTTCGCGGGCGCATACGTGCTCATCTCGTTTTGGCAGTGGCGCCAGCAGTGCGGCATTGAAGAGCTTCGTTCGTGCTACGCCGCGAGGGATCCGCTCGATCTCGCGATTGTCGCTGCCGCAGTTCTTGGCGCATGCGTCGGCTTCCTGTGGTGGAACACGTCGCCCGCGCGCATCTTCATGGGCGACACGGGCTCGCTCGCCCTCGGCGGTGTGCTTGCGGCCCTCACGATCCTCTCGCGCACCCAACTCGTTGGCGGCATCATCGGCGGCTTGTTCGTGCTCATCTCGCTCTCGGTGATCATCCAGGTCACGAGCTTCAAGCTCACGCGCAAGCGCGTGTTCCGTATGGCGCCGCTCCAGCACCACTTCGAGCTCAAGGGCTGGAACGAGGTGACAATCGTCGTGCGCTTCTGGATCATCGCGGGCGTGTTCGCGGCATTTGGCCTCGGCCTGTTCTACCTTGACGCTTTGCGTTTCCTCTAATCCATCCGTTCTCGACCTAGTGCCAGGTGGCATCGCGTGACTGCTTCTGAAACATCCCTTCGACTTCCCGAGCGCCCCTTCCCGGGCCTCGACGTCTCTGGCGCCCGCATTCTCGTGACGGGGTTCGGGGTTTCGGGTTACGCGATCGTGGACCAGACCCTCCAGCGCGGCGCCCACGTGACCGCGGTGGACGCTTCGCGTTCGGAATCGAATCTGGAACGGGCAAAGGTTCTTGAGACTCTCGGTGCTCGGATTTTGCTCGGGGAGGAGCACACCCGTGCGCTTCCGGAGAATGCCGACGGTTCCCCGTTCGACGTCGTCGTCACGTCACCCGGATGGCGGCCCGACCACCCTCTTCTCGCTGCCGCGAGGGACGCGGGTATCGAAATCTGGTCGGAAATCGAACTCGCCCGCCGCATGCAGAAAGTCGATGGTCCGGCCTGGCTCGCCGTCACCGGCACGAATGGCAAGACCACCGTCGTGACGATGCTCGAGTCGATCCTGCAGAATGCCGGTGTGCGCGCGGTCGCCGCGGGCAACGTGGGCCTCCCGCTGATCGAAGCGGCGCTCGACCCGGAGGGCTTTGACGCGATCGCCCTCGAGCTCTCGAGCTTCCAACTTCACTGGACGGAGAACCTCGGGGCGCACTCGAGCGCGATTCTCAACATTGGAACCGATCACCTCGACTGGCACGGCGGGATGGAGGCGTATGCGCAGGCGAAGGCGAAGGTCTACGCCGGAACCGTGCACGCCTGTCTGTATAACAAGGCCGATGAGCGCACCCTTCACGCCCTCGAAGAGGCCGATGTCGTGGAAGGCTGCCGCGCGATCGGCGTGGGACTTTCCGCCCCCGGACCGAGCGAACTCGGCGTTGTCGAAGATCTGCTCGTCGACCGTGCTTTTTGCGAGAACAGGCATTCTCAGGCGGCAGAGATTGCCAATCTCGATACCGTCGCGCATCTCGGACCGCACGGTGCTCCGCCGCACGTTGTCCTCAATGCGCTCTTTGCCGCGGGTCTTGCGCGTTCGTTTGGCATTGAACCCCTTCACGTGCGCGAGGGGCTCGCGGCGTATCGAGCGGGCGAGCATCGCAGCGAAATTGTGCACGTCAAGGGCGGCGTGGCGTTCGTTGATGATTCGAAAGCCACGAATCCCGATTCCGCAGAGGCGGCTCTCGGCGCGGCGCAATCAGTCGTGTGGCTTGCCGGGGGCGATGCGAAGGGCGCGGATCTCCACGGGCTCGTCGCCGCGCAGGCGGAGCGTCTCAAAGCAGTCGTGCTCATCGGGAGCGATCCCGCACCGTTCACCGCGGCGCTCGAGGACAATGCTCCGGACGTTCCACGCGCGTGGATCGACCCCGCCGAATGTGAGGACGCGCGCGCACTGATGCGCAAAGCCGTTGAGGAAGCGGCCTCGCGCTCGAGCGACGGTGACGTTG
>CYUG01000014.1 GCA_001403775.1 Dermabacter indicis | reverse complement strand
GGCGGCGCGGGTATGAGCGCCGTTGCCCGGCTTGCCCTCGAAGCGGGATTCGAGGTCACGGGATCGGAGTCGCAAGAGGGGCGCTTCCTCCCGCCACTGCGGGAGCTCGGCGCGCGCATCACGGTCGGCTTCGACAACGCCAACATTGAGGAGGGCACGGACCTCGTCATCGTTTCGACGGCCGTGCGCGCCGACAACCCCGAGGTGCGCCGTGCACACGACCTCGCCATTCCCGTGATCCACAGGGCGGCGGGCCTCGCGGGACTTCTGCGCGAGCACGCCCTTGTCGCCGTCGCCGGGACGCACGGGAAGACAACAACGAGCGCAATGGCGACCCTTGCCCTGCGCGCGGCGGGGGCCGAACCGGCATGGGCGGTCGGCGCGGCGGTTGCACAGCTCGGCGCGAATGCAGGCCAGGGTGCGGGGGAGTACGCGGTCGTGGAGGCGGATGAGTCCGACGGTTCCTTCGTGGCCTTTGCTGCTTCGGTGCTTGTGCTCACCAACTTCGAGGCCGATCATCTTGACTTCCACGGGACCGAGGAGAACCTCCGCGCGGTGCTGTCGGCTTTCGCGGCGCGCCTCACGGAAACGAACGGCACCCTTGTGGCGTGTGCGGATGATCTCGGTGCGCTCGACTTTGCCCGCGATGCGCGCGAGGCGGGGATTCGCGTCGTGCTGTACGGCGAGCACCCCGAATCGACGTGGCGCATCGTCGCGGACCACTCGAGTGCCGCCGGAGCCCATGTCGAGGTTGAGACCCCGGGCGGAGAGAGCATCGACCTTTCGCTGCGTGTTCCCGGTCGCCATAATGTCCTGAACGCTCTCGGTGTGCTCGCTGCACTCGACATCCTTGGTATTACGCGTGCGGGTGTGCTTGCAGGGCTCGCGGAGTTTGCGGGTGCCGATCGCCGCTTCCAGGTGGCGGGTGAAGTTCGCGGAACGGCCGTAATTGACGATTACGCGCATCACCCTCGCGAGGTAGCGGCTGCTCTTGCCGCGGGGCGTGAACGTGCGGCGGGCGGAAAGCTCGTAGCCGTGTTCCAGCCGCATCTGTTCTCTCGCACGAAGGCGTTCACACGAGAGTTCGCCGAGGCGCTCAGCGCCGCCGACGAGACGATCCTTCTCCCGATCTATCCCGCGCGTGAAGACTTCGATTCGAGCATCCGCAGCGAGGACGTCGCCGCATATATCGACGGTGCCCATGTGCTCGATGCTGCCGATGTCCCGAACTACCTTGCTTCGCATGCGAGCGATGCGCGCGTGATCCTCATGATGGGCGCGGGGGACATTGTGGACGTTACCCCGCGTGTGCTCGAGGCGCTCGAGACGAGGGGCGCATGAGCGCCCCAAAGCGCCCGCAGCGACCCGTGCGGCCGAAACGACCAGGGGCGACGCCTGCGCACGTCAGTGAGTCGAAGCGAGCGGAGAACACCAACCGGGCGATTGGCGAGAAGCGCGATGAACAGTTGCGGCCGCAACGCACGCTCGGCAACCGTCGGAAGGTGAAGGCCCCCTCCAAAGGTAGCGCTGAACCTGCAAAGGCGACCGAGACTGCAAAGCCTGAGGCGCGCCAGTCGCACGCGGGGCCTGATAAGGCGCCACGACCCGCGAAGCCTGCATCGACAGCACCATCAGCGACATCGCCGAAGGCCACGACATCGATGAAGCCTGGCAAAGCAAAAGGATCGGTGTCCTCGGACAAGGGGCCCGTCGTGCACGCGGGGGAGCGATTCGCGAACCGGGTCCGGAAAAAGCCGTGGCAAAAGGGCCGACGCTGGCTTCCGATCACCGTTGGATTTTTCTTCGCGCTCGTCGTGCTCGCGGTGCTTGCCCTTGCCTTCCTCCCGCAGCTCAAGGTCTCTGACGTGCGGCTCGCGGGAGCCTCGTATGTGGACGTGACCGAACTCGAGCAGGTCGCAAGCGCGAGCAAAGGCCAAGCGCTTGCCTTCGCCGACCTCGGTGCTCTCGAGGATGACCTCTCCGCTGTGCCTGGCGTGAAATCGGCGACGGCGACGCGTCAGTGGCCGAGCACGATTCGTGTGGTTGTGACCGAGCGCACCGCGATCGCGCAGCTCGAATCACGCGGAGGAACGGCGATCGTGGACGGCACGGGACAGGTGCTCCCCGCGAAGGCCGCAAATCCCACAAGCCTCCCGCATCTCGTGGTCGAACCCACGGCGGCGAACGTCGAGGCGACCGAATCGTCGCTCCTTGAGATCACGCGGGTACTCCCGCCGAATCTACGCGCAGCACTCACGAAAGCGACCGCGAGTTCCCCCTCGAGCGTCACCCTCGAAATCGCAACCGAAGCCGGCCCGCGTACGGTCGTGTGGGGTGGAGCCGAGGATTCCGAACTCAAGGCCAAGGTGCTCGAGGCGCTTCTCAGCCAGCCGGGTGCGGTCATTGACGTCTCCTCGCCCGAGGCCCCGACTATCCGATAGCCGAGGCGTGCGGGCCGATTGGACACCCCGCTCCCACGTTCCGTGGAAGCTGTGACGAGAAAATGACATTCGTGTAAGACACGCGCTCGACAATGTTGCCCTAGACACCAGTCAGGCAATAGCGTCGACTATGAGACAAATGCGCTTACTCCCCATGTCTCTTCTGTCCTATCCGCGCCGGTCGCGGGAGGCGCACTAGGCAGGGTGATGGGGTGGAGCTGGAGCAACGAAAGCAAGGACATCCACGTGGACGGATCGCAGAACTACCTCGCAGTCATTAAGGTCGTCGGTGTCGGCGGCGGCGGCGTCAACGCCGTGAACCGGATGATCGAATCCGGACTCAAGGGCGTCGAGTTCATTGCCATTAACACCGATGCCCAGGCACTGCTCATGTCTGATGCCGATGTGAAACTCGATGTCGGCAAGGAGCTCACTCGCGGCCTCGGCGCTGGCGCGGACCCGGAGGTGGGCCGCAAGGCAGCAGAGGACCACACCGACGAAATCTCCGAGGCACTCGAAGGCGCCGACATGGTGTTCGTGACCGCAGGCGAGGGTGGCGGCACGGGCACGGGCGGTGCGCCCGTCGTGGCGAAGATCGCCCGCTCGCTCGGCGCGCTGACCATCGGCGTCGTGACCCGCCCGTTCACGTTTGAAGGCCGTCGCCGCTCGACCCAGGCTGATTCGGGCATCGATGCCCTCCAGGCCGAGGTCGATACTCTCATCACGATTCCGAACGACAAGCTGCTCCAACTTGCCGACGTCAAGGTTTCGATGATCGACGCGTTCAAGCTCGCGGATCAGGTACTTCTCCAGGGTGTTCAGGGCATCACCGACCTCATCACCACCCCGGGTCTCATCAACCTCGACTTCGCGGACGTCAAGAGCGTCATGAAGGATGCCGGTACTGCTCTCATGGGTATCGGCACGGCTAGTGGCGATGACCGCGCCCTCGAGGCCGCGGAACGCGCGGTCTCGAGCCCGCTTCTCGAGGCCTCGATTGACGGCGCCTACGGTGTTCTTCTTTCGGTGCAGGGCGGCAGCGACCTCGGCCTTGTCGAGGTGTCCGATGCCGCACGCCTCATCCAAGAGGCCGCGCACCCGAGTGCGAATATCATCTTCGGTACCGCTATTGACGACGCCCTGGGTGACGAGGTGCGCGTCACCGTCATTGCCGCGGGCTTCGATCCCAAACCAGAGCGCGCCGAGGAAGAGGCGCACAAGCAGCAGACGCCGGCGCAACCCTCGAGCGCGGTACCCGCGCAGCAGGAGCAGCAGGCCTCGAGTCGCGAATGGGTCTCGGCTCCCGCGCAGGGGCAGGGTTATATTCCGGCGCGCTCGCCGCAGGCGCGAACCGAACAGGCGCCGGCTTCTGAGCCGGATCCGGCTGAGGCCGAAGGTGCCGTGCAGGTCGAGCGCCCGCAGGTGCCGAACGTTCCCACGATCAAGCAGGATTCGAATCCGGACGACGATCTCGATATCCCTCAGTTCCTTCGCTGAACCATGAGCAGCGAACTTTCGGCGCGGGCCCTCGATTTTTCGGGGGCCCGCGCCCTTTTCACGGGAGTCGCCGAGGGGAACCTCGCGCTTCACGTGGGCGATGACCCTCGCGAAGTTCGAAAGCGTCGCGACGCTGTTGAGCGAGGGCTCGGTGTTCCGCTCGTCTTCGTTGAGCAAGTGCATTCCGCCGATGTCGCCATCATCAATACCCCTGCTGAGGCGCACGAGATGCGAGAGCATGCGCGCGTGGCCGATGCGCTCGTGACGCGTGTACCCGACGTCGCCCTCGCAATCATGGTGGCCGATTGTGTTCCCGTGCTTCTTGCCGAGCGCTCGAGCGGCGTCATCGGCGCGGCCCATGCCGGTCGACGCGGCCTCCTCGATGGGGTGCTGGACGCAACGGTTGAAGCGATGGCGAGCCTCGGTGCCTCGCCTCAGAACATTCGCGCGGTTGTTGGGCCCTCGGTGTGCGGTAAGTGCTATGAGGTGCCTGAGCAGATGGCGCGCGAATCGGTCGAGCGGCAACCGGCGCTGGCCTCGCGCACGTCCTGGGGTACTCCCGCTCTCGACCTTCCCGCGGGTACGGTTGCCGAGCTTCAGGCGGCGGGCCTTCAGCGCGAGTGCATCGACGTCATCGAACGCTGCACCCTCGAGACCAACGACCTCTTCTCCTATCGGCGCGACCCATATACGGGGAGATTCGTGGGTGTGATCGCGCGGCGATCGGGCGCAGCTTAAGAATGGTGCATAGCGCACCCTGCGACACGCGCGGAAATTCCGGGGCGCCCAGGTTCGCTGCGGTAGTTTCGTAAAAGACCCCGCACTCCCGTGCTTCCCCAGGGGCAAACAACCGGCTTCTTTATAGGGAGAATTTCGATGGGCGCTTTGCGCAAGCTGATGGCGAAAACTGGATTCGCCGAAGAATACGATACTTATTATGACGACCCTCAGGGCTACGCGGCCGAGGACACGCAAACGACGCGCGTCCCGGAGCGCACCGTGGAGCCCAAGGCTCAGGAGGCCAACGTGACCCCGCTTCGCCCGCATTCCAATGGCGTCTCGATCGCGCCGGCCGCGCCGGAGAGCATGCAGCGCATCACGACGATCCACCCGCGCTCCTACAATGACGCGAAGAGCATCGGTGAGTCGTTCCGCGATGGCGTTCCCGTCATCCTCAACCTCTCCGATATGAGCGAAGCCGATGCCAAGCGCATGGTCGACTTCTCGGCGGGTCTCGTGTTCGGCCTTCGCGGCACGATCGAGCGCGTGACCACCAAGGTCTTCCTCCTGTCCCCGGAATTCATCGAAGTTGAGGGCGAGTCCCGCACCGGCGAGGGGACCTTCTACAACCAGAGCTGAGCATGCAGATCCTCGCCTCGCTCGTCTATCTCGCGGCATATCTCTTCTCGATTCTCCTCCTGGTGAGGATCGGGATCGAGATGATCCAGTCCTACGCGCGCACCTTTTCGCCGCAAGGCCTTGTGCTTGTCGCGTGCGAAGCCGTGTACACGGTGACGGATCCGCCGGTGAAGGCACTGCGTTCCGTGGTTCCGCCGCTCAGGCTCGGTGGTGTTGCGCTCGATGTCAGCGTGCTCATCATCTTTTTTGCGTGTTCGCTTATCTCGATGCTCGTTGCTCCCTTCGTGCTTTGAGAGCGCGTACAAGGCGCGGCCTTCGGGCCGCGCTTTTGCGGCTTTGACAAGCGGCACATGCATTCAGGGTGCACCCGTGGTCTCAGGTAAAGTTAAATGGTCATCATCTGTTCAAACGACAAGAGGTGGAACCCATGGCTCTTATGCCAAAGGATCTCGAAGACAAGCGCTTCACACCCGTGCGCTTCACCGAGGGCTACGACATGGACGAGGTCGACAAGTACCTCGACGACGACGTCATTCCCCGCCTTCGCGAACTCATCGAGGAAAACGGCCGCCTGAAGCGCGAACTCGAGGAAGCTCAGAGCCGCGTTGCCGAGCTCGAGGTCCGCGCGGGTCAGGGCGGCGAAGGCGTTGTTGCTCCGGCAACCGTCGGAACTGAAGCTTCCGCCGAAAAGGCTGAGGCCCCCGAGGTTGAGCCCGAGACTGAGATTGCCGTCGCTGCCGCTGCGCCGGTCGCACCCGCGGCCGCTGGCGCCACTCGCGTTGGCGAGACCGATTCCGCCTCCGAGCTCATCACGCTCGCGCAGCGCCTCCACGACGAGCACGTCGCGCAAGGTCAGGCCGAGCGCGACCGCCTCATCAGCGAAGGTACCGCCGAGCACGAGCGCATCATCAACGAGGCGAACGAGACCTCGCGCACCACGCTCGAGCGCCTCGAGACCCAGAAGAGCGACCTTGAGAAGGAAATCGAGTCGCTGCGCACCTTCGAGCGCGACTACCGCACTCGCCTGCGCAACTACCTTGAGAACCAGCTTCGCGATCTTGACACTGGCGAAAGCCAGGAAAAGGCCGCGAGCTACGGCTTGTGAGCGAAAGCACCACCATGAACGGAAGCGTCGGATCCGCGCGTGCGGCCGGCGCTTCCGCCCGTTCCACACTCTTCGCGGCTTTCGGCATCGCCGCGATTGTGTTCGTGCTCGACCAGCTTTCGAAGGTGTGGGCGGAGAACACGCTTGACCACAACGTGGCCGAGCCGCTCATTGGCGACATTGTGCAGCTTCGCCTCATTTACAACTCGGGCGCCGCGTTCGGCTTGGGCGGTTCGATCACCCCGATCATCACGGGTGTGCAAATCGGCATTGCGATTGCCGTGATCGTTGTCCTCGTGCGCTCGGTGCGCTCGTACGCGTGGATGGTCTCGCTCTCGCTTCTGCTGGGAGGGGCGCTCGGCAATATCGTCGACCGCCTCTTCCGTGCGCCGGGGCCTCTCACGGGCCACGTGGTGGACTTTCTTGAACTCCCGCACTGGCCCATCTTCAACGTTGCCGACATCGCCGTCACCACCGGTGCCGTGTTGCTCGTGGTTCTGACTCTCGCCAATGTTCCGCTTGATCCTCGCGACAAGAGTGAGGTTCGCGCGTGAGCAGTGAGCGGCTTTTCTTCGTACCCGAAGGCCTCGAGGGGGAGCGGGTCGATATTGCGCTCTCGCGTCTGCTCGGCCTTTCACGCACGAAGGCCGCCGAGCTCGTGCAAACGGGCAAGGCCCTCGTTGACGGCGAGGTTCCCGCACGGTCCGAGCGCGTAAGCGAGGGTCAACAGATCGCCGTGACACTCCCCGAAGTCCGCGACATCGCCGATGTCGCGCCCGAGGACGTCGACGGCATGGACATCGTTTTCGAGGATGCCGACATCGTCGTCGTCAACAAACCCGTGGGCGTTGCCGCGCACCCGAGCGTCGGTTGGGACGGCCCCACGGTTCTCGGCGGCCTCCTCGGCGCAGGAGTCGCAATTACGACGAGCGGAGCGCAAGAGCGTCGCGGAATCGTCTCGAGGCTCGATGTCGGCACGAGTGGCCTCATGGTCGTCGCCAAAAGCGAGGTGGCGTACTCGGTCCTCAAGAATGCGTTTCGCAACCGGCTCGTGGACAAGCGCTATCACGCGCTCGCCCAAGGCCACTTCCAAAACATGAAGGGCACGATCGACGCGCCGATTGGCCGCAGCCAGAAGCACGACTACAAGTTTGCGGTCATGGCGAGCGGCAAGCCCTCGATCACTCACTACGACGTGATCGAGATGTTCCCGGGAGCTTCCCTTCTCGACATCAACCTCGAGACCGGCCGCACTCATCAAATTCGCGTGCACATGAGCGCCGCGGGGCATCCGCTCGTGGGGGATCCGCAGTACGGCTCCGATCCGAAACTTGCCGAGCGGCTGGGCCTCATTCGGCAGTGGCTGCATGCGCGCGCCCTCGCGTTTGAGCACCCCACGCGTCACACCCGCGTGGAGTTCGAGGCGCCGTATCCCGCGGATCTCGAGCACGCGCTCGAGGTGCTTCGCGCCGGTTGATCGCGTCCTCGCCGTTCCTCTCACCCGCTGAGTTTCTGAAGCCCTCCTCTCGCCCTCCGCGCACTAGAATCGTGGGCATGGCTTCAGAGGATTTCGTTCACCTTCACGTCCACACCGACTATTCGATGCTCGATGGTGCGTCGAAGATCAGCAAACTTGTGAACGCCGCCGCTGAGGCCGGGCAGAAGGCCGTGGCGATTACCGATCACGGCTACGTTTTTGGTGCCTATGAGTTCTACAAGAACGCCGTTGCCGCGGGCGTGAAGCCGATCATTGGTGTTGAAGCGTACGTGACGCCGGGGACGAGCCGCCATGACCGTTCGCGCGTGCAATGGGGCACGAAGGCGCAGCAGGATGCTGGCGATGACGTCTCGGCGCGCGGCGCGTACACGCACCTCACGCTTTTGAGCCGCTCCACGGCGGGAATGCACAACCTCTTCCGCCTTGCGAGCTTTGCCTCGCTCGATGGCCAGATGGGCAAGTGGCCCCGCATGGACCGCGAGATTCTCTCGAAGTATTCCGATGGTCTCATCGCCTCGACGGGTTGCCCCTCGGGCGAGATTCAAACCCGCATTCGTCTTGGGCAGTGGGACGAAGCTGTCAAGGCCGCGGGCGAATACCAGGACATGTTCGGCAAGGAGAACTACTTTGTCGAGCTCATGGACCATGGCCTCGAGCTCGAGCGGCGCGTCACGAAGGACCTGATCGAACTGTCAAAGACGATCGGTGCCCCTCTTCTGGCGACGAACGACCTTCACTACGTCTACGAGGACGATGCGAAGATCCAGGACGCGCTTTTGTGTATCAACTCGGGTTCGACGTTCGATACCCCGGGGCGTTTTAAGTTCGATGGTTCGGGCTACTACCTCAAGAGCGCCCGCGAAATGCGCGAGCTTTTCCGCGAACTCCCCGAGGCGTGCGACAACACGCTCAGGGTCGCGGAGATGTGCGACGTGCAGTTCACGACGACCGCGGAGGGCGCGAATTACATGCCGCGCTTCCCGGTGCCCGCGGGCGAAGATGAGCATTCGTGGTTCATCAAGGAGGTCCAGAGGGGCCTTCACGAGCGCTACCCGAGCGGGATTCCCGACGAGGTCCAAGAGAGGGCTGATTACGAGGTCGGGATCATCACGCGTATGGGTTTCCCGGGGTACTTCCTCGTCGTGTCCGACTTCATTCGCTGGGCGAAGGAGCACGGGATTCGCGTGGGACCGGGCCGTGGCTCGGGTGCAGGCTCGATGGTCGCGTACGCGATGCGCATCACCGACCTCGATCCGCTCCCGCACGGGCTTCTCTTCGAGCGATTCCTCAACCCGGACCGTGTGTCCATGCCTGACTTCGACGTCGACTTCGACGATCGCCGCCGCGGTGAGGTACTCGAGTACGTGACCGAGCGCTACGGCGACGACAAGGTCGCGCAGGTCATCACGTACGGCGTGATGAAAACCAAGAACTCGATTAAGGACTCGGCGCGCGTGCTCGGCGAGCCGTATGCGCTTGGCGACCAGATGACGAAGGCGCTCCCGCCAGCGGTGATGGGGAAGGACATCACGCTCAAGGGCATCTTCGACGAGAACGACAAGCGCTATGCCGAGGCGGAGGATTTCCGTCGCCAGTATCGCGAGAATCCGTCGTGGCAGCGCGTCATGGACATCGCGCAAGGCGTCGAGGGTCTCACGCGCGGTTGGGGCGTGCACGCGTGTGCCGTCATCATGTCGAGTCACACGCTCACGGACATCATCCCGATGATGCGCCGCCCTTCCGATGGGCAGGTGATTACGCAGTTCGATTACCCGACGTGCGAAACTCTCGGCCTGCTCAAGATGGACTTCCTGGGGCTTCGCAACCTCACGGTGATTTCCGATGCGATCGAGAACATTGAAACGAACGGCAAGGAGGTTCCGGACCTCGAGCATCTTGGTTTCGATGATCCGGCGACGTTCGATCTGCTCCAGCGCGGCGATACGCTCGGCGTGTTCCAGCTCGATGGCGCGGGTATGCGTTCGCTCCTTCGCCAGATGAAGCCCGATAAGTTTGGCGATATTAGCGCCGTGTCGGCCCTGTACCGCCCAGGCCCGATGGGCATGAATTCCCACACGAACTACGCGCTCAGAAAGAACGGGCTCCAGGAGATCACCCCGATCCATCCCGAGCTCGAGGAGCCGCTGCACGACATCCTCTCCGAGACCTACGGCGTGATCGTGTACCAGGAGCAGGTCATGCAGACCGCGCAGAAGGTCGCGGGCTTCACGCTTGGCCAGGCGGATATTTTGCGCCGCGCGATGGGTAAGAAAAAGAAGGCCGAGCTCGATAGGCAGTACGTGGGCTTCCGCCAGGGCATGCTCGACCACGGCTATAGCGACGCGGCCGTGCAGGCGCTGTGGGACGTGCTCCTTCCGTTCGCCGACTACGCGTTCAACAAGTCGCACTCGGCGGCGTATGGCGTTGTGTCGTATTGGACGGCCTTCCTCAAGGCAAACTATCCGACCGAGTACATGGCGGCGCTCCTCACCTCAACGCAGAACAATCGCGATCGCCTAGGCCTGTACCTCGGCGACTGCCGCCACCGCCACATCACCGTGCTTCCGCCCGATGTGAATTCCTCGCTCGTGAACTTTGCCGCTGTGGGTGACGACATCCGCTTCGGGCTTTCGGCGATCCAAAACGTCGGCGCGCACGTCGTCGAGGAGATCATCAAGACCCGCGAGGAGAAGGGCGAGTTTACGTCGTTTACGGACTTCCTCGACAAGGTTCCGCTCTCGGTGTGCAATAAGCGCACGATCGATTCGCTCATCAAGGGCGGCGCGTTCGACTCGCTCGGCCAGAATCGTCGTTCGCTCGCGCTCGTGCACGAGGACGCGGTCGATGGCATCGTCGGCGTGAAGCGCAAGGAAGCCCAGGGGCAGGACGACCTGTTCGGCGGCGGCATGTTCGGCGACGATTACGCCTCGGGTAGCGCCGCCACCATTCAGGTGCCCGAGCTTCCCGAGTGGGACCGCAAGCAAAAGCTCTCGTTTGAACGCGAAATGCTCGGCCTTTACGTGAGCGATCACCCGCTTCAGGGGCTCGAGCACGTGATCGCGCAAGCGAGCTCGCATTCGATCACGGCGCTAGCGGAAGCCGAGGACACCGAATCACTCGGCATGGTGACCATCGCGGGGCTCATCACGAGCATCCAGCGCAAGATCACGAAGAAGGGCGACACGTGGGCGATCGTCACGGTCGAGGACCTCGAGGGCGCGATTGATTGCCTCATGTTCCCGCAGTCGTATCAGCAGGTCGCGACTGAACTCGCGGGTGACCTCGTGGTGTCGATGCGGGGCCGCGTGGACAACTCAAAGGGGTCGCCAGAGATGCGCGTGCAGGAGATGCGCGTGCTCGACACGTCGGGTGCAATGGCCGACGGTCCCCTCATGATCACGTTCCCGGATGCGCGCATGACGAGCGAAATCGCCCAGCAGCTTCGGGGGATCCTCGAGGACAATCCCGGCGGCAGCGAGGTGCGTTTGCGCCTCACGGAGCCGGGGCGTGCGACCCTCATGCGCGTGGACCGGCGCCTTTCGGTTGCGCCTTCACCGGCACTCTTCGCGTCCCTCAAGACCCTGCTCGGGGCTCAGTGCTTGCACTAGGGGTGTGAGCGGGGTTGCACAAGGGCAATGCGCGGGACCGTGCACCGGGGGAGGGCGCGGGCCGCGCGGCCCTAGTGAGAATCGGCGGTTCCGACGCTTGCCCGCTTCCGTCGCGCCACAATCCCGGCTATGGCGCGCCAGCCCAAAAGGAAGAGGGCGTTGACGGCGAAGGCCACGAGGACGAAGGGGAGCGCTGTTCCATCGCCCACGAGGGTGCGGATGAGCATCGCGGCGACGACCGTGATCGCGACGATGAACACGCCGTGAGGCCACAGCCTCCACGGCTCGACGCGCCACGCACGCAGCACGAGGTGGGCGAGCACGAGCCCCACGAGGAACGGCCACGCGACACGCGCGAGGTTCGCGAGCGTGAGCGCGCCGTTGTGGCTCAGCGTGCCGAGGATGGAAAAGAGCAGGACAAGGAGGGCGTCGGCCCCAAGGGCCCGATAGTAGTTTCTCACCCCGCCACCCTAGCCCCTTTGCGGGGCGTAAAATTACGTGAGGGTCCACGAGAGTGATGGACCCGTGCCCCGACGTCGACGAAAGGCCCGCACGATGACCGCGACCCCCAACCGAGGCGACAACGGCGAAAACGATCCGGACAAGGCGAAAATCGATGCCGAGTTCGAGGCGATGATGAAGGGGATCGACCTCGATGATTCGGTTCTCGATTCGGGGGAGGAGCCGCCCACGGGGTATACCGTCCCCGGAAGTTTGCGAAAGCCCACGGGCCCCAACACGCCGGGAAGTGCCGGGTCGCTTACGGGACCTACGCCCGGGCACCCCGGTCACGCCGACGACGACTTTGCTGTTCCCGACGACCTTTCGGGACTGAACGACACCGCACCCGCCGACGACCCCAACGCGCCAACCCCGATCGCGATTGTCGCGACGCCGCTTGCCTCCGCGAAGGCCCTCGCGGGGGTCGTGCGCCTCGCACTCGCCGCGGAGGATGACCGCACCCCGTTCCCCGAGGGAGCCGTGACCGCCGAGGCGGAATCGGGCGCAATTCTCACGGGACACGTGAGCGAACAGGACGCACACACGCTCGCGCGCCTCGCGTCCCTCGGGCTTCAACGCCAGGGCGTCGTGATGTTTTGGCGCCGTGGCGACCGGATGATCGCGTGCCGCTACCGCTCCGGGCGAAATGAGGGGGAGACGTCCCCCGCGCTCGTGCTCGGCGCGCTCGCGGGCGAGGTCGAGGACCTCTTGCTCGGTATTGACGCTCTCGACGAGCTCGACGAGACGTACGACCCCTCGAGCATTAGCCGCCTCGAGGCGATGAAGTGGATCGCGGGCGGGCGGCGGAAGTGATCCTTGCCTTCATCATGCTCGCCGCGGGCGGCATCCTCCTCGGCGGCGCTTACTCGTTTGCCAAGCAGAAGAAGCCGATGCTCGCAATTATTGCGCTCGCGGTCACGGGGCTCGCGTGCGTCCTCGTTGCCTACTGGCGTATCCGGATGGGCTAGGCCAAAAACATGCCTCGGTTTGACCTTTTTCCCGCGGTCGATATCGCGGGAGGTACCCTCGCGCGCGCACCGCGCGGCGGCGCGAGCACGGACCCGCTCGACATCGTGCGGACCTTCGCGCGCGACGGTGCTTCATGGCTCCACCTCGCCGACCTCGATCGAGCGTTTGGACGCGGCACGAACGATGCACAACTCGCCGCAATTGTGCGCGAGGCCCACGCCCTCGGGGTGCGCACCCAGTACTCGGGCGGTATCGATTCCGGGGAAGCCCTTGCCGCCGCCCTCGCGAGCGAGTGTGCTCGCGTGAATATTTCCGCCGCAGCGCTCGTTGAACGCGACTTTGTGCGCGAAGCGATCCGCACGCACGGCGATCGGATCGCCGTGTGCGTTGACGTTCGCGGAGCATCGATTCATCCGCGCGGACGCAAGGAGCCGATCGGGGACCTTGACTCCACCCTCACGTTTCTCCGTGGCGCGGGCTGTGCACGTCTCATCGTGACCGAGATCGAGCGTGACGGTGCGCTCGCGGGGCCGCCCCTCGCACTCCTCGAGCACGTGTCGAGCATCAGTTCCGCCGAGATTCTCGCGTCGGGAGGCGCGGCGAGCCTCGACGACATCAAAGCCCTCGCCCGACTCGCCGACCGCACGCGCGTGCGCGGTGCGATCGTTGGCCGCGCCCTCCTCGAAGGCCGCTTCACACTCTCCGAGGCGCTCGAGCGAGTGCGAAACGTGGAGGCAAGGCACGCGAGGCAACCGTCGGAAAGGACACCATGAGCCTGCGCAAACAGGACCCGAAAGTCGCACGGATGCTCCCCGCGCACTTTGCGGCAAAAGATCAGCTCGCCGACACCGCGGGAACGCCGTGGCACGGGCGAGATCTCACGCCCTCCCACTTCCCGGGCGACGCGGGGCAGAGGACTGAGCGGGTCGCGGCGGCGCTGGATGCCCTCGATGCGGGCGAGGATCCCTCGCGTGAAAATCTCGTGGCGGCGCTTGCGGGCACACGCGTTCTCATCCCCATACAGGCGATTGCGACCGACACCGCCGAGACCCAGAGCGGGCTGCACGCCGATAACGCCTCCGACATGGCCATGGTCAAACTTCAGCTGCGAGATGGGCAGGTCGCTCTCCCCGTTTTCACGAACGTCGCGGCGCTCTCCACGTGGAGCCCCGAAGCGCGTCCCGTTCCCATGGTGCTCGAGCAAGCCGCGCAGTCGGCCGTCGCCGAGGGGTGCACGTGTCTCGCGGTTGATCTCGGCCGCGAAGGGACCCCGCTCGTGCTGCGTCGCTCGGCGCTGTGGGCCCTCGCGCAGGGACGGCTCTGGCGGGCACCGCACAACGACGACCTTGTGCGAAGTGAAATCGCAGCGCTCGTCCACGCGGTCGACGGCCTCGAGGGCGCCGAACCGCTTCCGGGGGAGGAGCGTGAGCTCGAATTGAGGCTCGCCCTGACCCCCGGGCTCGATCGACAAGCGCTCGATGCCCTCATGAGTCGAGTCCAGACTTTTCTCGCCCACTCCCGGGTCATCGCGGAGCGCGTGAGCTCGCTGAAGATCACCGTGACCTCGACCCGGCGATAGGATTTCAAGGTGGCTCTTTCCGTTTATCGCGACGTGCTCCAGATCCCCAAGGCGCCGTCGATCTACCTCCTCGGGTTCCTCGCACGCTTCCCGTTCTCGGCGACGGGGCTCGTGCTGACCCTCCATACCGTCATGAGCCTCGACCAGAACTACATGATGGCTGGCTTCGTCGTGACGTCTTCGACCCTCGGCGCGGCGATCTCCGCGCCGTGGCGCGGGCGCCTCATGGACACCAAAGGCCTCAAGAGAACCCTCATCCCGCCGATCATCGTGAACCTCGTGTTCTGGGCAATCGCGCCATTTTTGCCGTTCGCGATTCTCCTTCCTGCGGTTTTCGTCGCGGGGCTCTTCTCGATCCCGGTTTTCTCGATCGTCCGCACGTCGCTCTCGGTCGTAACCCCCGCGAAGATGCGTAAATCCGCGTTCGCGCTCGACTCGGTCATCACCGAGTTCGTGTTCATGCTTGGACCTGCCGCGGGCACGCTTCTCGTGTTCACGTGGGGCTCGCACGTCGCGATGTGGGTGATCGGCGCCGCCGTCGTCGTCGCCGGCATCGGCCTCATGCTCGTCGACCCACCCCTCTCGAGTAGCGACATCGTGCTTCCTGCCCGCATCCCCGAGCCGCTCGAGGTTGCCGAAAGCGGTCTCGAACGTTCCCCGGCCGCCGTGGCCGAGCGCATCGCTTTTGAGAACACCCAGACGGGCCAAATGTTGGCACTCACGCAAGCGGACCTCGACGGAAGTGCCGCGGAGCCCTCTCTCGCCAACGACGGGGCCCGCGCCCTCGCGAGGAAGCAGCTCCTCTCACTCGGCGGCATCGCCATTCTCATCGCGACCGCAGTAGGCAGCATCATCCTCGTCGCGGGCGACCTCGGCATCGTCGCGCTCATGGAAGGCCTTGGTCACAAGGACTTCATTGGCCCCGTCATCGCCATCTGGTGTCTCGGGAGCGCCGTGGGCGGGCTTGCCTATGGCGCGATGAATAACGACATTCACCCGCTGTGGGTGCTGTTCGGCCTCTCCATCGTGACGATGCCGATCGCACTCGTCACGAACATCCCCACCGCCTTCATTCTGTGCTTCATTTCCGGTCTCGGTGTCGCGCCGAGCATCGCGGCGACAGGCGAGGCGATTTCGCGTCGCGTCCCCGAAGTTGCTCGCGGGGAAGCCATGGGGTGGCACGGAAGCGCCATGACGATCGGCTCGAGCCTCGGAAGCCCCCTCGTGGGCATCATCATCGACGTGGGCGGCGCGGGTGCGGCGTTCTTTTCCGCGGGCCTCATCGGGCTCGTCGTGGCTGTTGGCGGGCTTGTGGCGATGCGCGTGCATCGCTCGCGCGTGAGGGCTCGCGCCGCGAAAAACCTCGGCATCGAGGCGGTCTGAGCAACCGTCGGCCCCCACCCTCAGGGCGGAGGCAACCGCGTTGTGCGCCCCGAACTCGGGCATGCCCCCTTGTTCCCCACCCCACGCGAGCAGCGGTGCGGCGCGGGCGAGGAGAGGTGCGGTTAAAAGTACACCGCAAGAGGCCCGCGCGGGCCGTCGACGACGTCGACGTCGGTCTTGAACACGCGCGAGAGTGTCTCTCCGCACACGATCTCGGTGGGGGAGCCCTGAACCGTGACCTTGCCGTCGTTCATCGCGATGATGTGATCGGCGTAGTGCGCCGCGAAATTGATGTCGTGCACGACAATCACGACCGTGCGCCCGAGTTCGTCGCTCGCGCGGCGAAGCTGCTTCATCATCTGCACGCTGTGTTGCATGTCGAGGTTGTTGAGCGGCTCATCGAGCAAGAGGTATTCGGTGTCCTGCGCGAGCACCATGGCCACGTAGGCGCGCTGACGCTGGCCACCCGAAAGCTCGTCGAGGAAGCGGTTCTCGAGCGGCGTGAGATTCACGAAATCGATGGCCTCGGAGACGATGCGTTCGTCTTTTTCGGTGAGGCGCCCGCGTGAATACGGGAAGCGCCCGAAGGCTACGAGCTGACGCACCGTGAGGCGCGTGACGAAGTGGTTTTCCTGGCGGAGAATCGCGAGCATCGTCGAGACCTCGCGCGAGGGCATCGATGCCATGTCGCGCCCGTCGATCGTGACCGTGCCCGAATCCGGCTCGAGGAGCCTTCCCATCATCGTGAGGAGGGTGGACTTACCGGCGCCGTTCGGTCCCACGAGCGCGGTGAGGCCGCTTGGAATTTCGGCGTTCACGGGGCCGATTTGCACTCCTTGGCCGTAGCGTTTCGTGAGGTTCTCGATGCGGATCACAGGCGCCCCTTTCGGAGGATGAAGAGCAGGAAGGCGAGCCCACCGATGAGCTCGATGATGACGGTCACCGCGCCCTGCGCGTTGAAGACGTGGCGAAGGATGAAGTACGCGAGCGTCATGACGTCGTAACCAAGAAGGCACGCAGCAGGAAAGAGGAGACGGTGGTCGTACGTGTCGGTGAGCTGGTAGGCGAGGGCAGCGATCAGGAAGCCGAGGAAGGTCATCGGGCCCACGAGCGAGGTCGTCATCGACATGAGCACGGACACGAGAAGCAGCACGAGGATCGTCTCGCGCCTGTGGTGAATCCCGAGGTTCGTGGCGGTTTCGCGGCCGAGCGCGAGCACGTTGAGTCGGGTCGAGAGGACGTACAGGAGCCCTGCGGTGAGGACGACGATCGGAATGACGAAGGGCAGGTAGTCGAGCTCAGCGTTGGAGATGTTACCGAACATGCGCGAGGTGAGAATGTCGAACTCACTCGGGTCGAGCAGACGCTGCATGAAGGTCGACAGCGACCCGAGGCCGCCGCCAAGAATGATGCCCACGAGGAGCATGACGTGAATGTTGCCCGTCTTCGAATTCAGAAGCCAGCCGTACAGGAGCCCCGAAAACGCCACCATGAGCGCGGCTTGGAGGAAAAACTGCCCCATGCCGGTGAAGTGCGTGATGCCGGCAGCACCGAGGAAGAACACGGCGGCCGTTTGCACAAGAACGTAGAGGGATTCAAACCCCATGATTGACGGTGTAATGATGCGGTTCGCGGTCGCGGTTTGAAACGCGATCGTTGCGAATGCCTGGCACGTGACGACGACCGCGATGACGACGATCGAGCTCGCGCGCATCGAGGCAATTCGCCAAAATCCCTCACTTCCGAAGGGGAGGGTGTTGTTCCACGCCATGATGCCGGTTGTCGTGAGCACGCCGATGACAGCGAGGGCCGCGAGGAGAAGCACGTATCGGGTGCGGGAGCGAGGAGTCACGAAGGCCCCGGAGTGGCGCTCGGGTGCACACGCGCTCACGCGCGCGGGTCCGACGGTTGCCAGCAGATTCGGGAGGCCCCCTTCTTCGCGGCGGTCCTGTGCCTTCTCGACTTCGCGGATATCGGTCACGGTCGCGAGTGAGGGATCCTTGAGCGTTGCCGGGCTCGGCCGCAGCTCGGGCTTTTCGCGCTTATCGGCCACGGCGGTTCCTCCTCACGACGAGAACGAGGAAGACGGCGGCGCCAACAATGCCGAGAACAACGCTCACGGGCATTTCGAATGGCGCGATGATCGTGCGCGCGATGAGGTCGCAGATGGTGACGACCCAGATGCCGAGAAGCATGACCCACGGAAGGTTCGAGCGAAGGTCGTCACCGCGCACCATCGAGACGATATTCGGGACGATGAGGCCGAGGAAGGGCAGGCGCCCCACGATCACGGTCACGATGCCGGTCGCGATCGCGACGAGGAAAACCCCGAGGAACACGACGGCACGGTAGTTGAGGCCCACGTTAGTGGCGACGTCCTTGCCGAGGCCGGCAACGGTAAAGCGATCCGCCACGATGAACGCCGCCACGAGCACGAGGAGAACGAGGAATAAGAGCTCGTAGCGGCCGCGCACGAGGCCCGTGAAGCTTCCGGTGAACCAGATGCCGAGGCTTTGGAGCGTGTCAGTTTCGAGGGCGATGAAGGTCGTAAATGAGCCCACGACGGCACCGAGCATGATGCCGACGATCGGCACGATCAGGGAACTCTTGAGGCTTACGCGCTCGAGGAACGCAAAAAATACGAGGGTGCCGATAAGCGCGAAGATGATCGCACCGACCATGCGGGGAACGAGCCCTGCCGTAGGGAAGAGGACCATCACGGCTATGAGGCCGAGGCTCGCCCACTCGGTCGTGCCCGTCGTGGAGGGCTCAACGAACTTGTTTTGCGTGAGCAGCTGCATGATGAGGCCGCACATCGCCATCGCGCTGCCCGAAAGCACGAGCGCAAGCGTTCGTGGGACGCGCGTGATGAGGAAGATGTCCCATCCACGATCGCCACCCGTGATGTCGTAGACGCCCACGAAAAGTGAGAGCACGAGAAGGGCGAGGGTCGCGAGGAGAGCGACGATCAGGGCGATGCGGTTGCGTCGAGGACCCGCGAGCGAGGTCCCGCTCGCGGGCCTTGTCCGCTCCGCCGGTGGGGCGGCTTCTGTCACACTCATGCAGTCCTTTGTGCGTCAGTTCTTTTTCGACTCGAGAGCGTCCGCGAAGGTTTCGAGGAACTCCGTGTAGGCCTGAATGTCCTCGGTGATGTAGAAGTTCGAGGGCATGTACACGACGTGACCTTCGGTGATAGCCGTGACGTGCGAGAGGGCTTCAGCGTTCTCGATGAGTTCGGCGGCGGGCTTGTAACCTTCCTCGTCGGCGGCGACGGCCGCGTCGCGGTCCATGACGATGATCCAGTCGGGGTTCGCGGAGGCGATGGCTTCGACCGATACATCGTCGCCTTTGTGGTCGCCGGTGCCTTCAACCTCGAGCGCGGGAGTGAGGCCCAGGACGGGGAACAGCGGGCCCACAGCCCTGCCCGTCTTGGGAGCAGCGTAGTTGATCGTTCCGCCCGAGGTAATGAGCCCCATGACCGTGTCCTCGGAATGGTAAGCGGCCTTGACGCGTTCGATCGCTTTCTCGAACGTCTCGACAAGCTTTTGTGCTTCGCTTTCGTGGCCGAGGGTTTCGCCGAGGAGAGTGATCTGCCTCTTGAGCTCTTCGTCGATCGGCTTGGTCTCAGTGTCGATGTCGGTGTCGACGATAGCGGCGTTTGGCACGAGAGCCTTGATGTCCTCGTAGTACTGCGCGTAGCGCTGGCCATTGAGAACGAGATCGGGGTCGGCAGCGACGAACTGTTCGAGGTCGGGTTCGCGGTGTGATCCCGAATCGAGAATGTTCTCGTCGTCCTTGTAGGAAATGCCCTTTGGCATGAGCTGGCGCGGCGCGACGACCAGGTCGATTCCCCATGCCTCCAGTGAGCGGAAGATTCGGTTGTCGGTCGCGCCGATGCGTTTCGGTGATGCGGGAACGTCCACTTTGCCGCGAGCGTCGGTGACGGTGCGGGTGGCGCTCGCGTCGCTTGACGACCGGGCGTCCTGCTTTGTCGAGTCGCCACTGCACGAGGCGAGGGCGCCCGTGGAGCACGCGGCAAGGGCGAAGAGGCCGAGCTGTCGGCGCGTCATGGACATCATGAAGTCTCTTTCTGTGTCGTCCTCGGTCGCTCATCGACTGAGGTAAGGCTCACCTATCCTTACAGACATTGACTCGATTATGCAAAAGGGGAGTTTCTTAAATGGTATCTCGTGGCAACGGTACGCGTGTGAGTGAGGCTGCGAAGGCGCTGCTGCCGTCGGACCTGTAAGGCCTGCCACATGGTGATGGCGCCTCCTTCCCGCGAGGTAATCACCCTGCTAAAGTTATCGCTTGGAACATTCGCGTTCCCTTACAAGTGGAGCCCACTCCCACCCGAGCGGCCGAGGCTGCCGGGTCAGTACGAGACTCACGCACCCTCGCGTGAGTTGGGCCTCCGCATGCACGGGGGCCTTTTTGTTGTTCCAGGCATTTCTATTGTGTGAGGAGCAGTCATCAGCGAACAGCGAATCAACGGGCAGATCCGCTCGCCCAAGGTCCTTCTCGTGGGACCCAACGGCGAACAGGTCGGGGAAGTCCGTATCGAAGACGCGTTGCGTCTCGCAAACGAAGCCGATCTCGACCTCGTCGAGGTTGCTCCGGGTGCGAAGCCGCCGGTCGCACGCCTCATGGACTACGGAAAGTTCAAGTACGAAGCGAAGCTTAAGGCTCGCGAGGCGCGCAAGAACCAGGTCAATGCCCAGCAGAAGGAAATCCGCATGGGCCTCAAGATTGACACGCACGATTACGAGACCAAGAAGCGCAACGTCGAGAAGTTCCTCAACGGTGGCGACAAGGTCAAGGTCATGATTCGATTCCGTGGCCGCGAGCAGTCGCGCCCCGAGATGGGCATGAAGCTCATGCAGCGTATGGCTGAAGACGTCGCCGAATCCGGCTTCGTTGAATCCCACCCGCGCGTCGACGGCCGCACGATGGTCATGGTGCTCGGCCCGCACAAGAAGAAGTCCCAGGCTCGCGCCGAAGCCCGCAAGCGCAAGAGCGACGCGGAAAAGGCCGCAGCGAAGGAAGCCAGCGCCAAGTAAGGCGCGTCAACCAAAAGGAGAAAAGGCACTATGCCGAAGAACAAGACGCACTCCGGTGCGAAGAAGCGCATCCGCATCACCGGCTCCGGCAAGCTGCAGCGCCAGCGCGCAAACGCGTACCACAAGGCCGAGGCCAAGACCTCGCGCCACCAGCGCCGCCTCGCCGGCGTGGCCGACGTTGCCAAGAGCGACGTCAAGAACCTCAAGCGCATGCTTGGCCGCTGATTTTTCAGCAACCACATAAGACTTTTCATTTCGACCAAAGGAGAATCACGTGGCACGCGTGAAGAGGGCGGTCAACGCCAAGAAGAAGCGCAGGGAGATCCTCGATCAGGCCTCCGGTTACGGCGGCCAGCGCTCGCGCCTTTACCGAAAGGCGAAGGAACAGGTGCTCCACTCGGGTACCTACAGCTACCGCGACCGCAAGGTTCGTAAGAGCGACTTCCGTCGCCTCTGGATCCAGCGCATCAACGCCGCAGCTCGCGCTAACGGCATGACCTACAACCGCTTCATCCAGGGCCTCGGCCTTGCCGGTGTTGAGGTCGATCGCCGTATGCTCGCCGAACTCGCCGTCAACGATTCGACTGCTTTCGCCCAGCTCGTGGACATCGCGAAGAACGCCCTTCCGAAGGACGTCAACGCCCCGGCAGCCTGATCTGCCCCATGACACATTCTGAGCGCCCGGAGGGTGCGATGCTTTCGCCGCGCAGTGCGCGAGTCGCGAAGATCGCCGCCCTTTCCGGGCGCTCAGTGCGTCAACGCGAAGGCCGCTTTCGCGTTGAAGGCCCGCAAGCGGTGCGCGCGCTCCTCGAACGCGAGGTACGCGAGCATTCCGAACATTCCTCTCGAATCCTCGAGGAGCTCTACCTCACCGATAAAGCGCGGGCCGCGCACCCGGAGCTCGCGCACCTCGCCGAGCGCGTGAACGTCCACCCGCGCCGTGCCACACCCGAGGTGATCGAGGCGATGGTGCGCGAGCAAGGCCATCAGAGCGTCGCGCACCCGCAAGGCGTGATCGCGGTCGCGCGAAACCTCGACGGCGATTGGCGCGACCTGCTCAGCGATCTGGGGGAGGGGCCTTGCACGATCGTCGTGTGCGAGCGCCTCCAGGACCCGGGAAACGCCGGGCTCATCATGCGAACAGCCGACGCTTCCGGGGCAAGCGCCGTGTTCTTCTCAGAAGGCAGCGCCGACCCGCTCGCACCCAAGGTCGTGCGCGCGAGTGCCGGAAGCCTTTTCCAAGTCCCGTTCGCCCGCAAGGTACCCATGGACGACCTCCTCGGGGAGCTTCGCACGCGCGGTATCGCGACCGCGGCAACAAGCCCTCGCGGAACGGAGAACCTTTTCGCGTGGGCGCCTCCCGCGCGCCTCGCATGGCTCATGGGCAACGAAGCCCACGGACTCAGCGACGACACTCTTGAAGGCGCCGATTCCCGCGTGGCAATCCCGATTTTCGGAAACGCCGAGTCCCTCAACCTGGCGACCGCGGCAACCCTGTGCCTCTTTGAATCGGCGCGCGTACGAGAGGCCGCACGGTGAAAAGTCGTTCGCGCGCGCTCCTGCCGCTCAGCACTCTCATTGTGCTCGCCGGGGGACTTGCCGGCGTACTCGGTCTTGCCGTGACGGGCGAAGGAAGCGGCCCTCTCGCGAGCAGCTTTGGGACCCTCACCAACGCCCTCGTTGTCGTCGTCAAGGTCGGCGAGTACCTTGCGCTTTCCCTCGCTTTCGGCTACGCGCTCACGCTGAGTCTTTTCCAGCCCGGAGGTGGCCGTACGCGCGGGCATGGAAGCCCGCCACTCACCGACGAGCAGAATCGCCAAAGACAGCTCGCCGTACGTTTTACTCTCGCCTACGCGCTCCTGCTCGCACTCGGCACGTACCTCACGTACGCGAATGCGCGCGCCTCGTTTTCGCCTGTGCAGCTCGGCTACTTCGTGTGGAAAACCGACCTTGGCAACGCAACGGTGTGGGCGCTTGTATTTGCGCTCCTCGCTGCCGGCATTGGCGCGCTCACGAGGCATCTTCGCGGGGCGGGATGGCTGACCGCGATGCTTGCCCTCAGCGTCGTCGCCCTCGGATTCCTTGGCCACGCGGGAAACTCGACCGACCACCTCAACGCCGTGAACGCGATGATCGCCCATCTCCTCGGGGTGCTCACGTGGCTTGGCCCGCTCCTCGTTTTCCTCGCCGAGGCGCACCGCACCGATACAGCAACCCTGAAAACGTGGCTTGAGCGCTACTCACCTTGGGCATTCTTCGCGATCCTTGCGCTCGCCTACTCGGGCATCATCAACGCTGCAATTCGCCTCGAGAGCCCCGCGCAGTTCGTGACGACTCGCTACGGCTGGCTCGTTCTTCTCAAAGCCGTGCTTACGGTCGCGATCGCCGCGTTTGGCTACGCGCAAAGACGGCGCGTTCTCGACCCCCTCGCGGAGCTCCACACTGCCCGTATTCGCGGCAACGGTTCGCAGGCAGCCGTCGGACACACACGCACCCACGCACACCGCACCGCGCTGACCGGCGACCTTGAGCGCACGAGCCGCCAGGCTTTTGCTCGGCTGGCCCGCCTCGAAGCGCTCACCGCCGCGATCATCATTGGCACGTCAAGCGCGCTCGGGCGATCCCAACCGCCCGTGCCCCAGTACGTTCCGCTCGAGTCCTACCGTGTGCTCTCACTCGTAGGCTACGAACCACCGCGCGGCGAATACACCCTCTTGAGCCTCATCACCGTGTGGCAAATGGACTGGATGTTCACGGGCGTCGCCGCCCTCTTCGCGGTGCTCTACCTCATGGGGCTACATCGTCTGCGCGCCCGCGGTGACCGCTGGTCTCTTTCCCGTACGCTCTTCTGGCTCGCCGGCTGCCTCGCCCTTTTTTGGGCCATGAGCGGAGGAGCCGCGGCGTTTGGGCGAGTGCGATTCGACGCCCACATGACCCAGCACATGGCACTCATGGTGATCGTCCCGCCGCTCCTCGTGCTCGGCGCTCCCGTCACGATGCTCAGCCGCG
This sequence comes from Dermabacter indicis, assembly GCA_001403775.1. Lineage (GTDB taxonomy): Bacteria > Actinomycetota > Actinomycetes > Actinomycetales > Dermabacteraceae > Dermabacter > Dermabacter indicis. The sequence continues at coordinate 14,223 of CYUG01000014.1, read as the reverse complement.
CGGCCACACCCCGCACGGACGGCTCACGAGGCATGCGCGAATGGGTTCTCGCGATCCTCCACACGCGCTACGCGGCCGTCGTGTCGAGCCCCCCGATCGCGGGCTTCCTTTTTGCGGGCTCGCTCGTGCTGTTCTACTTCACGCCCCTGTTCACGTGGGCGATGTTTGAGCACGTCGGCCACCTTTTCATGACCGTGCACTTCCTGCTCGCGGGCTACCTGTTCGCGTGGGTCATCATCGGCATTGACCCCGCCCAAAAACCGATCAGCCCCGTGCTCAAACTCGTCACGCTCCTCGTGACACTCACGTTCCACGCCTTTTTTGGGATCGCGGTCGTGAGCGCGACGTGGCTCATCGGTGGCGAGTGGTACACGCTGCTCGACCTCTTCCCGCGCGCGGAACTCGAGCGCCAGCAATTCGCAGGCGGGTCAATCATGTGGGGCATAAGCGAGGTCCCCACCGCGTTCTACGCGCTCATCGCGGGAATACAGTGGTCCCGCAGCGAGGAGCGCGCCGCGCGCAACTACGACCGCAAGGCCGAGCGCGATGGCGGTGCGGATCTCGAAAACTACAACGCCTACCTGCGCTCCCTCCAGAAGAGCGAAGGGGCGCGGGCAGGCGATCGGCCAGATCCCGCTCAGCGGAGGTAGGCGAGGTCCTCGGCGAAGCTTTCCTTGGCTTTCGCGAAGAGGTCACGCGCGACCCCCACGCCGTCCACGAGAGGATGCGCGAAGAAGGCCTCGACCGCGAGAGCGGCGCTGCCTTCACGGGCGGCCGCAATCACGGTGCGCTCGGCGTTCTTGACCTCGGTGACGAGCGCGAGTTCGTGGCCCTTGAGCGGTGTGACGTCGAGCGGAGTTGCACCGTTCGCGTCGATGCGGCAAGGCGCTTCGACCACGGCGTCATCCGGGAGCGACGGGATGCGACCCCTGTTCGGCGTGTTGACGATGAGCTCGGTGGCTTCGTCGAAGGCGAGGGCCTTCATGACGGCGAGCGCCACGCGGTCGTAGCCGCCTGACTCGATGTCCGCGGCCGCTCGTTCGATGCCGCCCGCCGCTTCGCGGTTAGTCGCCATGTACGTTTCCTCGCGCTCCTCGCGCGTGCGGTTCCACGCCTCGAATGCCTCGTGCCCGTCGAGGGTTGCCGCCTCGCGGTAGAACTCGGCCTGCTGGCTCGCAAGGAAGATCCCGCGGGTGGTTTCCGCACGGTCATCGGCGAGCCTCGCCTCACGCGCGTAATAGTAGTAATGCAGATATTCGTTCGGCAGAGCACCGATGTGCTGGACCCATGTGGCGCCGAAAAGCTTGCCCTCTTCGAACGACTCGATGAGCTCGGCGCTCTCGAGTACGGTGGGGAGTACATCGCGACCGTTGACCAGGATGCGGTGAACCCAGCCAAGGTGGTTGAGGCCCAGGTAGTCGATGTGCACGGGACCGCCGGTTTCGAAGATCCGCGCGCTCGTACCGCTCTCCACGTCGCCAGCATCCTCGAGCGCCGTGAGGGCGTGCCGTGCAAGGCCCACGGGGGAATCGCAAATGCCGATCACGCGGTCGCCGAGAATCTCGCTCGAGACTTCCGTGATGATGCCCGCGGGGTTCGTGAAGTTAATGAGATAAGCGTTCGGGGCTTCGTCGCGAATGGCCTCGGCGATTGCGCGTGCCACGGGGATGCCTCGAAGCGCGTAGCTGAGCCCGCCGAAGCCGGTCGTTTCCTGCCCGAGCACGCCGCACGCATGCGCGATGCGTTCGTCCTCGGCACGGCCATCGGTACCACCTACGCGGATTGCGCTGAACACGAAATCGGCGCCGCGCACCGCGTCGCGAAGATTGGCTGCCACGCGCACGCTCGGGGCGTGGGGAACGGACTCGGTCATGGCCCGCACAATGCGTTCCATTGTGTGGAGGCGCTCGCTGTTCTGGTCCCACAGCGTGAGGGAACGCACCCGCTGGTCGGAGCTGTCCTTGAGGAGAGTGCGAACCATGAGCGGGACGCGGAAGCCTCCTCCACCGAGCAGCGTGAGTTTCATGAGACGGCCTCCTATAAAAATTCGGGTGAGGGCGCGAGGTGGAGTCCTGCGCCTTTGACGGGCAACATCGCGCGCCATAGCCTTTTTTACGTGATGAACCTGAATCAAGGCCTAACCTGCAGCGATGCGGCCCCTTCCAGCAGTTGTGTGCACGATCTCGCGTGCGTGGGACCCGTGTTTCTCGACGTGCTCTTTACGCCGTTTCAGCAGCTTCCGGAACTGGGCGAAGAGTGCCACACGGAATCGGTTGCGCTCGCGGTCGGGGGCGCGGCCAACGTTGCACGTGCCGCCGCGGCGCTCGGCATGGGGGTGACGCTCGCGACCGAGTTCGGCGAGGGCGCGATCACGAAGCTCGTGCGGCCCATGCTCGAAGCGGAGGGCGTAGGTCTTGGCGCTAGCGTGACCCGTGAAGGCTGGGACGTTCCGTGCACCGCGGCGATCCCGCACGAGGGAGACCGCATGTTTTACACGGGTGGACTCCCGAGCACACCGCTTGCCACAACCGAACAGGTGCTCGCTGAGCAGGCTCGCCACCTCACCGTGTCTCTTGAGCGCGAGGACATGCCGCTGCTGGCGGGGGAACGGGCGCGCGACACGCGCATCTGGGCCGACGTTGGCCACGACGACTCCGGCGCGTGGGATCCGTCGATCCTTCGCCACCTCGAGCACTGCTACGCCTTTTGCCCGAATGATGAAGAGGCGACGCGCTACACGCGCACGGATTCGCCGCTCGAGGCGGCGCGCGTGCTCGCCGAAAGAGTCGAGCTCGTGGTCGTGTCGCGCGGGCGCAAAGGGCTCGTCGCGATCGACTCGGGGCGCGGCAAGGTCCTTGAGCGGCCAGGCTTTACCGTGGAGCGCGCCAACGCGACGGGAGCGGGGGACACCCTCGTGGCGGCGCTTGTGACCGCCGTTGCCGCGGGCCGAGAGCTCGGTGAAGCGCTCGATTTTGCGCAGCTCGTCGCGGCGGCGCGCGTGGCGGGAGCCGCAGCGCACGGAATGCCGCCGGGGCGCGAGGCCCTCATCGCGTTCGCGAGCCACTACGGGAGGCGAGAAAAAGAGCTGGTCGAGGAGACCCTCGACCAGCTCTCATCGCGGTAGGAGCGGCGCTCGCTTAGAGCCAATCGCCCTCGGCACGCTCGCGTTCGGCGCCGATCGTCGTGTCCGGACCGTGCCCCGTGTGCACGATCGTCGAATTCTCAAGCGTGAAGAGCCGCTCGCGGATGCTGTCCTCGATCTGCCCGCGGTCGCTGTAGGAACGGCCGGTCGCACCGGGACCGCCCTCGAAGAGCGTGTCACCCGAGAAAAGCTGATCCGGCTCGCCCTCCTCGGTGCTGCGCAGGAGGTAGCACACCGACCCGGGGGAGTGGCCCGGGGTGTGGATGACCTCGAGTTCGTGGTCTGCGATGCTGAAGGCGTCGCCGTCCGCAACGTCAGCGTCCCATTCGAGGTCGCCGTGCGTGAGTGCCCAAAGCTTCTTGTCGTCCGGATGCAGGAGCATGGGCGCCTGGAAGCGTTCGGCGAGTTCGGGAGCGAACCGCGAATGGTCATCGTGGGCGTGCGTGAGGAGGATCGCGAGGAGGGTGCGGCCGTTCACGAGTTTGTCGATCGTCTCGATGCTGTGGGGCGCGTCGATCACAACGCAGTCCTCGTCGTTGCCGATGACCCACACGTTGTTTTCGACGTCGTGTGTTTCACCGTCGAGGGTGAAAGTTCCTTCTGCAACGGCATGGTTGATGCGGAGATTCATGGTGAAGTCCTTTTCTCTTTTGTCGTCGAGAGTTGGGGAGATCAGGCCTTGGGCAGCTCAACGACGCTGCGGAGGATGTCTCCACCCTTCATGCGCTCGAATGCGCCTTCGACGTCGTCGAGAGCGATGCGTTCGGTCACAAACTCGTCGAGCGGGAGACGTCCCTGCGCGAAGAGGTCCGCGAGGTAGGGGAAGTCGCGCTCGGGCAGGCAGTCGCCGTACCACGAGCTCTTGAGGGCGCCACCGCGGCTGAAGATGTCGATGAGCGGGAGCGTGACCTCGGCCTTCGGGTTCGGTACGCCCACGAGAACAACACGGCCGGCAAGGTCACGACCGTAGAACGCGGCGGTGTAGGTCGCGGGAATGCCGACGGCGTCCACGACCACGTCGGCACCGAATCCGCCCGTGAGCTCGCGGATCTTTTCGGCAACCTCGTCGGGTTCGAGGCCCTTCGTGGCAACCGTGTGCGTCGCGCCGAGAGCGCGTGCGTTCTCGAACTTCTTGTCGTCGAGATCGAGGGCGATGATCGTGGTCGCGCCGCCGAGCTTTGCGCCCGCAACGTAGGCGAGGCCGACGCCACCCGCGCCGATCACCGCGACGGATTCTCCGCGCTGCACTTCGCCCGTGTTGAGCGTGGCGCCGATTCCGGCCATGACGCCACAGCCGAGGAGGCCGACGGCTGCCGCATCCGCATCGGGGTCCACCTTCGTGCACTGAAGCTCGTGGACAAGGGTCTTTTCGGCGAAAGCGCCGATGCCGAGGGCGGCGGTGAGCTCGGTGCCATCCTCGAGGGTCATGGACTTCGAGGCGTTGAACGTATCGAAGCAGTACTTCGGCTCGCCCTTCTTGCACGCGCGGCATTGGCCACATACCGCGCGCCAGTTGAGGATCACCGTGTCGCCTACCTCGACGTGCGTGACGTTCTCGCCGATCTCGCTCACGACTGCGGTTGCTTCGTGACCGAGGAGGAATGGGTAGTCGTCGTTGATGTCGCCGTTGCGGTAGGCGAGGTCGGTGTGGCACACACCGCACGTCTTGATATCGACGATGACGTCGCGCGGGCCGGGTTCGGGGATCGTGATGTCAACGATTTTCGCGGGGTCGTTCGCGGCGAAGGAGACGAGGCCTTGGACTGTTGTGGTCATGTGTGAAGCCTTTCTGTTGGGCGCTGGACCTGTGTGAGCGCAGCGGCGGTGGGCGCGTGTTGCCCGTACGCGCGAGCGCTGAGCACCGGGAGCGTACGACCCCCACCGTATCCGGCACGTATCATTGCAAGTGCAAAAAGCATGCACCCACGCGAGGGCCCCTCGATGACCGGTTTAATCGTGTGATCGAGCGCGGGCCCGCGTGTGACGTGTCAACGTGAGGATGTGGTGAATTCGTGTCAGATGTGACGAACAGTGTGGACATGAGCGAGGAGGCGATCGCACGCGCGGTCGATGCCGCGCTCGCCGCCATTGCGGGGGCCACAACGTCGGCGGAAATTAAGCAGGTGCGCATTGCCCATGTGGGGGATGACTCCCCGCTTTCGCGCGCGAATCGAGGCATTAAGGATTTGCCGAAGGAGCAGAAGGCCGCGGCCGGCAAGCTCATCGGTGGTTCGAAGGGTCGCGTGCAGCAAGCGCTCGCGGCGCGTTCGAAGGAGATCGCCGAAAAGGAAGAGGCCGAGGCGCTCGCGAAGGATCGCGTCGATGTCACGACTGCCGTTGATCGTCTTCCGCGCGGCGCACGCCACCCGCTCGGGATCCTCCAGGACCGCATCGCCGACGTGTTCGTCGGTCTCGGGTGGGAGATCGCCGAGGGACCCGAGATCGAGGCCGAATGGTTCAACTTTGACGCGCTCAACTTCGATGAAGACCACCCCGCGCGCCAAATGCAGGACACGTTCTACGTTGCTCCCGAGGGGAGCGGTCAGGTGTTGCGCACGCACACCTCGCCCGTCCAGGCACGTACCTTGCTTGAGCGCGGCGTCCCGCTTTACATCGCGTGCCCCGGCAAGGTGTTCCGCACCGATGAGCTTGATGCGACCCACGCACCCGTGTTCAACCAGGTTGAGGGGCTCGCGATCGATCGCGATCTCACCATGGCGGATCTCGTGGGAACTCTGGACAAGGTCGCCGAAGCGCTCTTCGGCGGTAAGCCGATCACGCGCCTTCGCCCGTCGTACTTCCCCTTCACCGAGCCGAGTGCCGAGATGGACTTCCGCTGCTTCAGATGCGAGGCCAAGAACGGGCTTGATGCCGATGCTGATCTGTCGTGCCGCGTATGCAGCGGTACGGGCTGGATCGAGATGGGCGGCTGCGGCATGGTGAATCCCGCCGTGTTGCGCGCGTGCGGAGTTGACCCGAGTGAGTACCGCGGCTTCGCGTTCGGTCTCGGCATCGAGCGCATTCTTATGCTCCGCAATTCGGTGACCGACATGCACGACATCGTGGAGGGCGACGTGCGCTTCTCCCAGCACTACGGAACGGAGATCTGAGCAATGCCACGCATTCCCCTGTCATGGATCGGCGAGCACGTCGAGCTTGTCGATGGCGCTAACGCCGAGGCCGTCGCGGCTTCGCTCGTCTCCGTGGGGCTCGAGGAAGAAGCGATCTTTGGCGCCCAGGTCACGGGGCCCCTCGTCGTGGGCCGCGTCCTGAACCTCGTGAAGGAAACCCATAAGAACGGTAAGACCGTGAACTGGTGCCGCGTCGATGTTGGCCCGGAACACAATGAAGAGAGGGACAACCCGAAGGACCCGCAACCGGGCGAGGAGGTTCCGAGCCGCGGCATCATTTGCGGCGCGCACAACTTCGTGGAGGGCGACCTTGTCGTCGTCTCCCTCCCCGGGACCGTTCTGCCGGGGAACTTCGCGATTGCGGCGCGTAAGACCTACGGTCACCTTTCCGACGGCATGATTTGCTCGACCGAAGAGCTCGGACTCGGCGAAGACACCGAGGACGGCATCATCGTTCTGGGCAAGGGCATCGCTGAGGGCATCGACGCGAAACCCGGCGACGATGCGATCACACTTTTCGGGCTCGATGAGGAGGTCGTGGAGATCAACGTGACTCCCGACCGCGGCTACTGCTTTTCCATGCGCGGCGTTGCCCGCGAATACTCGCACGCCACCGGTCAGGTCTTCACAGACCCGGCTCTCGCGATCGAGGTGCCCGAGGCAACCGGCGAAGGCTTCGAGGTCGTGCTCGAAGACGACGCGCCGATCCGCGGCAACGTGGGCGCGACGTCCTACGTCGCGCAGCGCGTGAGCGGCGTGGACGCCTCGGCCCCGAGCCCCAGGTGGATGCAGCAGCGACTCACACTCGCGGGCATGCGTCACATCTCGCTCATCGTCGATGTCGGCAACTACGTCATGCTCGACCTTGGCCAGCCGCTGCACATGTTCGATGCCGCGAAGCTCACCGCGCCGATCGTCGTACGCCGTGCGAAGGAGGGCGAGAAGCTCACGACTCTTGACGACAAGACCCGGAAGCTTCACGTCGAAGACCTCGTGGTTGCGGATTCTACGGGCGGCCACGGTGCACGCGCGGTCGCGCTCGCGGGCGTCATGGGCGGAAGCGAAACCGAGGTCGGCGAGAGCACCTCTGACGTCGTGATCGAAGCTGCGCACTTTGACCCTACGACCCAGGCCCGAACCGCACGCCGCCACAAGCTCGTGTCCGAGGCCGGTAAGCGTGGCGAGCGTGGCGTCGATCCCGAACTCGTGGAGGTGGCCGCGTATCGGGCTGCCCAGCTCCTCGTTGAATACGGCGGCGGAACGCTCGATTCGGCACGCACCCATGCACGCGCGGGCGAAAGCGCGCCGGTGGAGATCGCTCTTCCGCTCGACTACGCCGAGCGCGTCGTGGGTATTGCCTACACGCGAGAGCAGGTTGTGGGCTCGCTCGAGAAAATCGGCTGCACCGTGTCGCCCTCGGGCAGCGGCGAAAACGGCGCCGAAACGCTCGCGGTCAATCCTCCGACCTGGCGCCCTGATCTGCGCATCCCCGAGGATCTCGTCGAGGAAATCGCGCGACTCGTGGGTTATGACGCGATTCCGTCGAGGCTACCGTCGGCCCCCGGCGGGCGAGGCCTGACCCGCGCCCAGCGTGCGCGGCGCGCCGTGGCACATGCTCTCGCCGAGGCGGGAGCTACCGAGGTGGTGAGCTTCCCGTTCACGAGCGAGAAGACCTTCTCGAAGCTTCGCCTCGCGGAGGATTCACCGCTTCGCGAAGCGGTGCGTCTGCTCAATCCGCTTGTGGATGATGAGCCTCTCATGCGCACGGCGATCCTCGAGACTCTCCTTCCCGTCGCGCAGCGGAACCTCGCACGTGGAGAGGATGCGGTCGCCGTATTCGAGTCGGGCCTCGTGTTCGAAAAACGTGGCGAGCGCGTTCCGGTTCCGAGCGCGGACTCGCGCCCGAGCGATGCCGAGCTCGAGGAGATTGCAACGTCTCTCGCCAAGCAGGATCGCCACGTCGCACTGGTCGCGGGTGGGCCGATCACTCCGAGTGGCCCTCTCACCGAGGCACGTGCGTGGGATTGGACCGATGCGATTTCCTTCGCGCGTCGCGTAGCCGCGGCCGCCGGCACCGAACTCGTGCTCGAGCAGGGAGAATCGAGTGCGTTCCATCCCGGCCGCACGGCGATCCTTTCGACCATCGAGGGGAAGCGCGTAGGCGTTGCCGGCGAGCTTCACCCCGCGGTGATCAAGGCCTTTAGCCTCCCGAAGCACGCGGCGGCCTTTGAGCTCGACCTCGAGGCGGTGATCGCCTCCGCGCCGGCCGTCGTGGCGTCCGAGCCGATTTCGACCTTCCCGATCGCGAAGGAAGATTTCGCGTTTGTCGTGGACGACGGCATTCCCGCCGAGGCTGTGCGCGCGGCGCTGATCGTGGGCATTGGCGACGTTGCGGAGGACGTGCGTCTCTTCGACGAATACCGCGGCGATCAGGTCGCGGAAGGGAAGAAGTCCCTCGCGTTTGCGGTGCGGCTGCGCCCCCATGAAAAGACGCTCAAGGGCGCCGAGATCGACGAGATCCGTGCGCGCGCGATCAAGGCTGTTGAATCGGCCGTTGGCGGTGAGCTGCGCGCATAGACTGCGCTTTTCGCGTCTTTTGCTTTGGCCTGGCTTTTCTCTGCTGTGCACAGGGAAGGGCCAGGCCATATCTGTATGATCATGCATATGATTGCAAATCGATTCGTTTATGTGGCCCGAGCTGACCGGCGAGAGTTCGCCTCGCGTGTCGCATTCGAATGCCCGACGATGGCCGGGGCAGGAGGCGAAGCCCATGGGTGACCAACCGCAGCAACCTCAAACCAAGATCTCGCGTCAGCGAAAGATCGTCGACATTCTGAACCGCACCGAGGTGACCTCGCAGAGCGCCCTCCTTGCCCTTCTCGAAGAAGAAGGCGTGAGTGTCACTCAGGCGACGCTCTCGCGTGACCTCGTGGAACTCCGTGCCGAAAAGGTGCGCTCGAGTTCCGGCTCTCTCGTGTACATGCTCCCGCCCGAGGGCGGTGAACGCGTTCATCGTTTGCGGCGTCCGCCTTCGCAAGAGCACTACGCCGCGAGGCTCCAACGTCTCGCCGAAGAGTTGCTCGTGAGTGCGGAGGCAAGTGAAAACCTCGTCGTCGTGCGCACGCCGCCCGGGGCCGCGCAGTACCTCGCGAGCGCCCTCGACCATTCGGTGTTGCCCTCAATCCTCGGCACGATCGCGGGGGACGACACGATCCTGATCGTCGCGCGTGGTGGAACTGAAGGCCGCGAGCTCGCCGCTACCCTGCTCGAACTTGCCGACGGTCGCCGCGCAGGAATCGACGACCAGGCATAGACCACGGATGCGAGCCGACTCGCGCCACTCGAACCCTAGGAGAACAACATGACCGAACGTATCGTTCTTGCCTACTCGGGAGGTCTCGACACCTCCGTCGCGATCGGCTGGATCCACGACGCCACTGGTGCCGACGTCATCGCTTGTGCGGTGGACGTCGGCCAGGGCGGGGAAGACCTCGAGGTCATCCGTCAGCGAGCGCTCGAGTGTGGCGCCGTCGAGGCGTATGTTGCCGATGCGCGCGAGGAGTTCGCGAGCGAGTACTGCATGCCCGCGCTCAAGGCGAACGCTCTGTACATGGATGCGTACCCGGTCGTTTCCGCACTCTCGCGTCCGGTGATTGCGAAGCACCTCGTGAAGGCAGCGAAGAAGTACGACGCGAGTGCCGTCGCCCACGGCTGCACCGGCAAGGGCAATGATCAGGTGCGCTTCGAAGTGTCGATCACGTCGCTGGCCCCCGACCTTCGGTGCATCGCCCCCGTTCGCGACCTCGCCCTTACGCGCGACAAGGCGATCGACTACGCCGAAAAGAACAACCTTCCCATTGCCACGACGAAGAACAACCCTTTCTCGATCGACCAGAACGTGTGGGGGCGCGCCATTGAAACGGGCTTCCTCGAAGACATCTGGAACGAGCCCACGAAAGACGTGTACAACTACACCGACGACCCGGCATTCCCGCCGGTCGCCGATGAACTCCACGTCACCTTCGACAAGGGCATTCCCGTCGCGATCGATGGCAGCGCGGTGAGCCCGCTTGAGGCGATCCAGGAGATGAATCGTCGCGCGGGCGCGCAGGGGATTGGCCGAATCGACATTGTTGAGGATCGCCTTGTGGGCATCAAGTCCCGCGAAATCTATGAGGCCCCGGGCGCGATGGCACTGATCGAGGCGCATCGCGAGCTCGAACGCGTGACCCTGGAGCGCGAACAGGGGCGTTTCAAGCGCGAGGTGCAGGATCGCTGGACCGACCTCGTCTATGACGGTCAATGGTTCAGCCCCCTCAAGCGCTCCCTCGACGCTTTCATCGAGGAAACGCAACGCTACGTGAGCGGTGACGTGCGCATGCGGTTGCACGGCGGCCGTGCAACCGTCACGGGCCGGCGCAGCCAAAGTAGCCTCTACGACTTCAACCTCGCGACCTACGAAGAGGGCGACACGTTCGACCAGTCGCACGCGAAGGGCTTCATCGAGATCTACGGACTCGGGTCGAAGCAAGCGACCGCACGTGACGAGAAGTTCGGCAACGGTCCCTCGCTCGAGCCGGGCGAAACGAGCGAGAGCGATAAGGAGTGACGCGCGTGAGCGATGCACACGACAGCAGCGCAATGAGTGGACACGACGACGGCACCGTCGAGCACGTAGCCCTGTGGGGCGGTCGCTTCGCTTCGGGGCCCGCCAATGTCATGGCGGCGCTTTCAAAGTCGACCGACGTCGATTGGCGTCTCGCGCCGTATGACCTTCGGGGCTCCAATGCCCATGCGCGCGTGCTCGCCCGCGCCGGGCTCTTGAGCGAGAGCGAACTGCACGACATGCTCGCGGCACTCGAGGAACTTGGGCGGCAAGTGGAAAGCGGAGAGTTCACGCCGCGCGTGAGCGACGAAGACGTCCATTCCGCGCTCGAGCGAGGCCTCCTCGAGATCGCCGGACCGGCCCTCGGCGGGAAGCTCCGCGCGGGACGCTCGCGCAACGACCAGGTCGCGACCCTCGGGCGCATGTACATCCGCGATCATGCCCGCGTGGTTGCGGCCCTCGTGCTCGATGTCGTCGACGCTCTCATCGAGCAAGCGTCGGACCACCCCGAAGCTCCCATGCCGGGCCGCACGCACCTCCAGCACGCCCAGCCCGTGCTGCTGGCCCACCACCTGCTCGCACATGCGTGGCCGCTCATGCGCAATGTCGAGCGGCTTCGCGACTTAGATGCGCGCGCGGCGATCTCGCCGTACGGCTCGGGCGCACTCGCCGGTTCGTCGCTCGGGCTGGACCCCGAGGCCGTCGCGGAGGAGCTTGGTTTTGCGGGTGCAAGCGAGAACTCGATCGATGGCACGGCTTCGCGCGACGTGTACGCCGAATATTCGTGGTGCCTCACGATGCTCGGCGTGGACCTTTCGCGGCTCTCCGAAGAAATCATCGTGTGGAACACGAAGGAGTTTGACTTCGTGACGCTTGATGATGCGTTCTCGACCGGCTCCTCGATCATGCCGCAAAAGAAGAATCCCGACGTCGCCGAGCTCACGCGTGGCAAGGCGGGACGCTTCATCGGCGATCTCGCGGGGCTACTCGCGACCCTTAAGGCGATGCCGCTCGCGTATAACCGCGATCTTCAAGAAGACAAGGAGCCGATGTTCGATCAAACGGATCAGCTCGAGCTTCTTTTGCCGGCGTTCGCGGGCATGGTACGCACCCTGACGTTCAACACTGAACGCATGGCCTACCTCGCGCCTCGGGGCTTTGCCCTCGCGACCGATATCGCCGAATGGCTCGTGCGCGAAGGCGTCCCCTTCCGGGAGGCACACGAGATTTCGGGTAGGTGCGTGCAGCTTGCGGAATCGCGAGGCGAAGAGCTGTGGGACTTGAGCGACGACGATTTCGCGTCGATCTCGCCACATCTCACGCCTGAGGTGCGCACGGTGCTGACGACGCTCGGCTCGATCGACTCCCGGTCCTCAAAGGGCGGAACGGGCCGTACGAGCGTCGCAGCCCAGCTCGCGAACGCGGAAGTGATGTCCGCCAGCCTGCGGAAGTTCGCGAAGGCGCTTTAGCGCGCGTGCGCTACTGTGGATTCGACGCGCGGCACACCGAAGCCGCCCCGATGAAAGGAATGGAGACGCACGATGGTCAACATCGTTGACGAGCTTGAATGGCGTGGCCTGCTTGTGAACTCGACCGGTATCGAGGAAATCCGCACCGCAGCGAACGAAGGCCCGATCAAGCTCTATTGCGGCTTTGACCCCACCGCGTCCTCCCTTCACGTTGGTCACCTGACACAGATTCTCACGATGCGTCGCTTCCAGCTCGCGGGCAACAAGCCGTTTGCCCTCGTGGGCGGTGCCACGGGGCTCGTGGGGGATCCGCGCATGTCCGGCGAGCGAAAGATGAACTCGTCCGACATTGTCGCGACGTGGGTCGAGTCGCTTCGCGGCCAAATCGAACGCTTCCTCGACCCCGAGGGTGAGTTCGGCGTGACGATGGTGAACAACTACGACTGGACGAAGGACCTCAACGTTTTGAGTTTCCTTCGCGATTACGGCGCGCATTTCCGCATGGGCACGATGCTCTCGAAGGAGACCGTCGCCAAGCGCCTCAACTCGGACGAGGGGCTCAGCTACCTCGAGTTCTCGTACCAGATCCTTCAGGCGATGGACTTCCTCGAGCTTTACCGTCGCCACGGGGTCACGCTACAGTACGGCGGCAATGACCAGTGGGGCAATATCGTGGGCGGCGCCGAGCTGATCCGCAAGGTCGAAGGCGTCCAGACCCATGCCCTGACAACGCCGCTCGTGACGAAGGCGGATGGGACGAAGTTCGGCAAGAGTGAAGGCGGGGCCGTGTGGCTCGATCCGGATCTTACGAGCCCCTACGCGTTCCACCAGTTCTGGCTCGGCGCCGACGATCGCGATGTCCTCAAGTACCTGAGGTTCTTCACATTCCGCCCGGCGGAAGAACTCGCGGAGATCGAGGCTGTCACGGCTGAGCGCCCACATGAGCGTGCCGCGCAGAAGCTTCTCGCGGACGACATGACGACTCTCGTCCACGGCGAGCAAGCGACCGCGCAAGCGAAGGCGGCGGCTTCTGTGCTGTTTGGGCGCGGCGATGTGCGTGAGCTTGATGGTCCGACGGTTGCCGTGATCGCGGGGGAGCTTCCCCGTGTCGAGCTTCCCGGGACGGCAAACCTGGTCGAGGCCTACACGGCCACCGAGCTTTTGACCTCCAACGGCGCGGTGCGGAGGGCGCTCAAAGAGGGAGGCCTCTCGGTGAACGGTGAGAAGATTTCTGGCGACGTCGAGGTTCTCGAGACCGAGCTTGGCAGCTTCGACGCCTTGGCCGGTGGGTATTTGCTTCTTCGCCGAGGCAAGAAGAATGCCGCGATGGTGAAGATTGTGAGTTGAGCAATCGGTAAACAACTGCTGAACACCGGTGTCGAGCACCCGCTGCCCCGTGATTGAGGGGCGCGGGTGCTTCGCATTGTGGCGGTGCGCACGCGGGGGCCTTGAGGGCTTGACCGATGCGTCTGCCCCGCGTACTGTCTTTGTTCGTTGGTTCGAGGAACCGAAGAAATTCGCCTTCGAATCACGGCCGTAAGTGGCTGTCGCGGAGATCGCGCACATACCCCGGGTGAGTATCTGGTGAAGAGTGGCGCGGAACACGGAGAGCCGGCTTGACCGAGTCGGGTGGAGTTGCTAGACTAGTGACTCGCGCCGAGAGGTGAAGAAGAACTTCCGGTGAACATTAGCTCCTCGCGAGCCCCTCGAAAAGGGGTGAGCACGGTGTGCGTATGTTGTTTGATATCTCAATAGTGTGTCTGTTTATTGATGCCAATTTTTTTGGCAGGAACATTGAATTTCTTGTTCAATTTCTGGATGGTCAGCGTAATGTTGATTGTTTTGTTTCTGCTGGGTTTAGATTTTTCTGTTTTT
>CYUG01000013.1 GCA_001403775.1 Dermabacter indicis | reverse complement strand
CCAGCCCACAAGCCAAAACACGCCACACACAAACCATCAAACAATGACTCGTGCCCGCCGCGTTTCTTCGGGGCAACGAGGAAAAACACTACCCACACCCATACCCCCACGCAACCCCACACCACCCATTCGTGGCCCACACCATAAACAACCCCCAAAAACGCCCCCTTCGTAGGCAAGATTTGGCGGCACGACTGGGCTAGCGAGAAGGCACGTACCCGCGGTGGAGAGCGACGATGCCACCGGTGAGGTTACGGTACTGCACCCGCACGAGTCCCAAGTCGAGGAACCACTCGCGAAGGCCCTCTTGGTCCGGCCACGCAAGGATCGACTCTGCAAGATAGCTATAGGCGGCACCGTTCGCCGAAACCTGGGATGCCACGCGAGGGAGCATACCCATGATGTATCGCGAATAGACGTGCCTAAACGCGTGATTTTTCGGGGTCGAAAACTCGCACACCACCACTGCACCACCCGGCCTGACAACGCGCGCCATCTCGGCAATCGCCTTCTTCGGTTCCACGACGTTGCGCAACCCAAAACTGATCACGGCTGCATCGAAAGAATCAGGCTTGAACGGGAGGTTGGTGGCGTCGGCCCCCACAAACGGGATATGCGGTTGCCGCTTGCGACCCTCCGCCATCATGCCGGCCGAAAAATCCGAGGCGAGCACCCGAAAACCTTCGCTCGCGATAGCCGCACTCGACGTTCCGGTCCCCGCAGCGACATCGAGGACGCGAGCTCCGCTCCCCTTCGGCAGGTCAAGTGCCTCAACCATGGCGGTGCGCCAGCCGCGGTCCTGGCCGAAGGCGAGGACCGCGTTGAGAAGGTCGTAGCGCCCCGCAACGCCATCGAACATCGTCGAGACTTCGGCGGGGTTCTTCGTGAGATCGGCTCGGGTCATGGTGTCCATTGTGCCTGATCGTTGCGCCGGACGCGCGCAGCGCGACGCTGGCGCGTCAGAGCCCAAGCAGCCCCGTGAGGGCGTCACGGAGGAAATACATCACAAAGAGCGCGCTCACGACGTACATGAGCCAGTGCACCTTCTTCGCATTGCCCACGACGATCTGGATGACGACATACATGATGAAGCCTGCGCCCATGCCCACGGTGATCGAGTATGCGAACGGCATGAGGATGATCGTAAGGAAAGCGGGGATGGCCCTCGTGAGGTCGCTGAAGTCGATCTCGACGACCTGACTCATCATGAGGAAGCCAACGAGCACCAGGGCCGGAGTTGCCGCTTCGTAGGGCACCAGAGCAACTACCGGTGACAGGAACATCGCCAGAAGGAAGCACAGGCCTGTCACCACGGTCGCGAGGCCTGTACGGGCGCCTTCGCCGACACCGGTCGCACTCTCGACAAAGCTCGTGTTGGAGGAAACGCCACCGACGCCACCCATGATCGCGCCAACGGAGTCGGCAACGAGAACGCGCTGGCTATTCTCAACGTCGCTGTTTTCATCGACGAGTCCCGCTTCCTTGCCGATTGCCACCATCGTGCCCATCGTGTCGAAAAAGTCGGCGAGGAGGAGCGAGAACACGACAATGATGGCGCCCACCACGCCGATTGCGCGCAGGCCGCCTATTGGATCCACCTGGAAAAGCGTCCCGAGATCGGGAAGCGCAAAAGCGTTCGAGCTGAGGGCCGGAACGTTCATGGACCAGCCGTGCGGGTTGCCAGCATCGACGTCGGTCGCGGGAGCAAACTGACCGATTCCGACGGTATTCTCCACGATGATCGCGAACACGGTCGCGGCGATGATGGCGATCAGAATCGCGCCGGGAACCTTCCTCACCCAAAGAAGAATCATGAGGATGAGGCCGAACACGAACACTGCCGTGGGCCAGCCGATAAGCGAACCGGAGTTGCCAAGCTGCACCGGGGTTCCACCGCCCGTCGTCACGAAGCGTGCGTTGATGAGCCCGATGAAGGCAATGAAGAGACCCATGCCCACGGCAATCGCAGTCTTAAGGAACTGCGGCACCGCGAGGAACACGGCCTTACGGAAGCCCGTGAGCACGAGAAGAAGAATGATGACGCCCTCGACAAGGACGAGGCCCATCGCACCGGCCCAGGTCATGCCAGGCAGCGAAACGACACCGTAGGCTAGGTAAGCATTAAGCCCGAGGCCAGCCGCCATGGCGAGCGGAAAGTTTGCCCATGCTCCCATGAAGATCGAGCAGATCGCGGCGATGAGGGCGGTACCCGCGGCAACGGCGGGCATGTTCGGTTCGGTGCCGCCGCCAAGGTACATGCCGGTCGAATCCGGGACAGTTCCGAGGATGAGCGGGTTGAGCACGATGATGTAGCACATCGCGAAGAACGTGACCAAGCCGCCGCGCACTTCGCGGCCCACGCTCGAGCCGCGCTTTGAGATCGAGAAGAAGGAATCGAGGCGCGACGAAGCCGCGCCCGTCGAGGGTGCATTATGGGTTTGGGACATGCGGCTCATTGTAGGAAAAGGCCCGGCCAAAGCAATGCTTTGAGCCGGGCCAAGGAGACGAAGACCTCGCCTAAAGCGTCTCTAGCGGCGGTTGGCGTCGACGAAGCGGTAGTAGTCGAGATAGTCGAGCTTCGATGCAGCAGCATTATCTACAACGATCGTCGCGTCTTCATGGAGTTGAAGCGCGGTCGAGGTCCAGCGTGCGCTCACTCCACCCTCGATCGTCTGGCGGATGGCCTCGGCCTTGTTCTCGCCCGTGGCGATCAAGAGAAGCCTCTTGGCCTCGCGGATCGTCCCCACGCCCTGGCTGATCGCGTGCACAGGGACGTCGTCCTTCGATTCGAAGAACCGCGAGTTGTCGGCAATCGTTTTCGGTGTGAGGGTCACGAGGTGCGTACGCGACGCGAGCGACGTGCCCGGTTCATTGAAGCCAATGTGGCCGGTCGCACCGACACCGAGAAGCTGGAGGTCCACGCCGCCCGCTTCTTTGATCGCGGCATCGTAGCGCGCCGCTTCCGCTTCCGGGTCCCCGGTGTCCCCCCGAGGGCAGAAAACTTTTTCGGGATCAAGATCGACCTTGTCCACGAGGTGTTCGCGGATGAACCGCGCATAGCTTTGTGGGTGTTCGGGTGTAAGCCCCACGTACTCATCAAGCATGAATACCGTGACGCCCCCAAAACTGAGGCCTTCCTCGCGGTGGCGGCGCGCAAGTTCGTCGTACGCGGCAACCGGGGAGGACCCAGTCGCGAGGCCGAGCGTGACCGGAGCTCCATTCGCCTCACGAATCACGGCTTCGATGTGATCGGCAACAACTTGACTCGCGTCGTGTGCGTTGGGGCGGATGTAGATTTCCATGGCATCTCCGGCTCAGTTCGGGGGCGCGTGGAGTCCGACGCTTGCCGGTCTTTATCAACGCCCGTGTTGTTCTCGCGCATGCGCTCTTACAAGCATAGTGACTTCGCTTCGAGAGCAGCAAGGCCCGGCTCCTCGCGGTGCCGGGCCTTGCGTCTCAGCGCGCTAGAGCTGCACGCTTGTGGGTGGATGTTACTTCTTCTTCGGCGTCGAAGCCGCCGCAAGCTCAAAGGCCTTACGGGGTTCGGTCGTCTGTGCAATGCCGAGAATCTCGCGGTTGCCGAGGAGCGAGCTCGCCCAACCCGCGACGACGCCGGCCTTGCGGCCGAGCGTGGGCATTGCGTACACGTGGTAGGCGCGAGCGCCGAGCCATGCCGGGAGGCCCTTGAGCTCAACCTTCTTATCGCCGAGGAACAGGGTACCGACGCCCTTGAACATGCCGAGGGTCGCCATCGTGCCGAGGTTCTTGTGGTAATAGTCCACGAGCGGACGCGAATCAATCGCACGCGCGACGTTGTCCGCGAGGGTCTTGGCCTGGCGCACGGCGTGCTGCGCGTTCGGCGGGCACACCTTGCCCTCACCCGAGGCGAGGTCCGGAACGGTCGTGCAGTCACCTGCAGCGAAGACGCCCTCGAGGGGACCGTCCTCGTTCTTGACGCGGAGGTCCGCGAGGCAGTCGAGTCGACCGGTCTGGTTGAGCGGAAGATCCGAATTCTCGAGGACTGGGTTCGGCTTGATGCCGGCGCACCACACGATGAGGTCCGAAGCGAACTCGTCGCCATCGGAGGTCTTGACGATGCCGTTCTCGCACGAGTTGAGGAACGTTTCGAGCTTGACCTCAATGCCGCGCTCACGGAACTGCTTGAGGGCGTACTTGCCGAGTTCTTCGCCAACCTCGGGGAGGATACGGCCCATAGCCTCGATCATGACGAAGCGGACATCCGAAGGGTGGAGATCCGGGTAGTACTGGAGCGCCGCGGAGACCATGTCTTCCGCCTCGGCGAGCGCCTCCGAGCCAGCGAAGCCGCCACCCACGAAGGTGAAGGTCAAAAGGCGCTTGCGGGTTTCCGGATCCTTGGTCGAGGCCGCCTCGGCAAGGTTGCTGAGGATACGGTCGCGGACAGCGACGGCCTCCTCGACCCACTTGAAGCCGATCGCATTCTCAGCGAGGCCCGGGATCGGGAGGGTACGCGGAACGGAACCGAGACCCACGACGAGGTAGTCGTAGCTGATTTCGATCGACTCGTCGCCTTCAAGAGCAACGGTCACAACGCGATCCGCGTGCGAGATCTTCTCGACAGCGCCCGTCACAACCTTCGTGCCCTGCAGCACCTTACGCAGAGGAGCGAGAACGTTGCGCGGGTCGATCGCACCGGCGCCAACTTCGGGCAGGAACGGCTGGTACGTGAGGTACGGGCGCGTATCCACGACCGTGATGGCAACGTTGTTGCCGGCCTTCTTACGTAGCTCGGCTGCGACGTTCATGCCAACGCTTCCACCGCCGAGAACGAGTACGTGCGGCTTGTTTCCTGAATTGATGTTCATGTGTGTGAACTTGCCTTTCCACATCGCTAACGATGCAATTCAACCACGCTGGGGCTTTTCCAAACTGAGTGAATCGAGCACGCTCATGGCGAGCCCGTCCAGGATGTCGTGTTCGCTTGTCGTGACGCGGTCGAGGCGGCCCTCGCTCGCCACGCGCTCGAGGATCCGCGCCCAAATGAGCGCTCCCGCGCCGATCACATCGATCCGACCCGGGTGGATTGCTGGGAAGGTCGCGAGTTCCTCGGAAGTCGAGCGCAGGATTCGATAACTGAGCGCCGTGAACTGTTCGGCGTCGATGCTCGCACCGTGGCTGACTTCAGGTGTGTATTTCTCAAGCCCAAGGGCGACGGCGGTCAAGGTCGTCACGGTTCCCGCGACACCAACAACTCCGCGCACGGAAGCGAAATCGATCGTGGCGGAGGCGGAGTCAAGAAGCGCATCGATATCACGCGTTGCTGCGTCAATATCGCCCTCGCTCACGCGGTTCGCGCTCAAATGGCGCTCCGTAAGGCGTACCGAGCCCATGTCGAGGCTCACCTCGGCTCGGGGTTCCTCTTCCCCGTACACGAGTTCGGTCGAGCCGCCGCCGATATCGACGATCAGGCGCGGCGACGGCCCCGGATCGGGAAGCGTCGCAACAGCACCGCGATAGCTGAGGCTTGCTTCTTCCGTACCGGCGATGACCTCCGGTTCAATCCCCAGGATCTCGCGCACGCCATCGATAAATTCGGCACGATTCTCGGCGTCTCGGCTCGCGCTCGTCGCGGCGAAACGAACGCCCTCGACCGCTCTCTCGTCGATGATCTTCGCGTAGTCACGGGTCGCGGCGAGCGTGCGGTCGATCGCTTCGGGGTCGAGGCGCCCCGTGCGATCCACTCCGTAGCCGAGACGCACGATCCTCATGTCGCGCGCAATATCGCGCAGGTGGCCGTCGGACTGCTCCTCTGCGACGAGAAGTCGAATCGAATTGGTGCCGCAATCAATCGCGGCAACACGGCGGCTCATTTGCCTTCCTCCTTAAGCGATGCGGGCGTCACTTCACAGCGGCAACGGTCAATTCTCGTGTCGGCCGCAGCCATATCGAGTGCGCGGTCGCCGAAGGGGTTCACGTCTGGACCTTCCGCGAGGGCCTGCCCTACGACTGCGTGCAGGCACTTCACTCGCGTGGGCATTCCGCCCGCACTGACTCCCTCGATCTCCTCGGCGCTTCCGAGCTCCGCACGCCTCTCCAAATACCGTTCGTGAGCGCTCGCGTAGCGTCGTTGAAGGTCCTCGCTGCCTTCGAGCTCGGCCGTCCACTCGGCGAGGAGTCCCCGTGCCTCGAGCCGCGAGCAGGCCTCGACCATCGACGGCAGCGTGAGATAAAGGCTCGTAGGAAACGGCGATCCGTCTGGCAGACGCGGCACCGTGCGCACAACGGCGGGTGCCCCGCACACGCAGCGACGCGCGATCGAGTGAACACCTCGCATCTCTCGGCCTAGTTGACGGGCCATAAGGGCGAGATCGCCCTCGGTCGCCTCGCTCTCGAAGGGAAGCGGTGCAAGCGGGGTGGGCATAGAGCGCTAAAGCCTTTCGGTCTGTGGGGCCTCACGGGCCCATTTTTTCGGCGGGGTCTTCGGGCGGAGCTGCCTGGCTCGCGGCCACGAGCGAGTCCCACATGGTCCCGAACCACGCGGTCTTGGCGAGTTGTTCCTCGTGAGCCGCTTGCTCGGTTTGGGGGACCTCGGCCCCACTCGAATCCGTCAAGCGGTATTGCGTTTCGCCGGGGTAGGCAAAGAGTAGACGCTCGCGCGCCTGTGCGGAGACGAACGTCGGATCCTGCCACCGCGCCACTTCAGCCTCGAGCCCGTCAACCTCACGCTTTTGCTCGGCGACGTGCTCGCGCAGGTTACTGAGCCGCTGCTGCTGCATGACGTACCCGTTGACGGTCGGGACGAGCGCCACGAGGGCAATGAGCGTGATGGCGAGCAACACAAGCGAACGGCCCGTAAGCCCCGCAATTGGCGTGAGGACCTTGCGAGCTCCGGCACTCACAGGCCTTCTCGACTGGGAGGCGTGTGCACGTGAGGCTCGAGTACGCGTTGATGGTGGTGTGCGCCGGCGACTCGAACGGTTGCCGGTCGCCGGCGGTGCGGCGGGTTGGCGCCNGGCGGGTTGGCGCCGCCTCGACGCCGAGGAGCGCCCCGCCGGTGACGACGGGGCGCTCCTTCGGCGCTTTAACGAATCAGGCATACGCCCTATCGTAGACCGCTCAGGCCTTGAAGCGCGGGAATGCCGAAGCGCCCGCGTACACGGCCGAGTCGCCGAGCTCGTCCTCGATGCGGATGAGCTGGTTGTACTTGTTCACGCGCTCGCCGCGAGCGGGAGCACCGGTCTTGATCTGGCCCGTGCCAAGCGCGACAGCGAGGTCGGCGATCGTGGTGTCCTCGGTCTCACCCGAACGGTGCGACATCATCGAGGCGAAGCCATTGCGGGTCGCAAGGTCCACGGCCTCGAACGTTTCGGTGAGAGTACCGATCTGGTTGACCTTCACGAGGAGCGCGTTCGCGGCGCTCTTCTCGATACCCTTGCCAAGGCGAACGGGGTTGGTCACGAAGAGGTCGTCGCCCACGAGCTGAACCTTCTCGCCGAGCTTCTCGGTGATGGCAACCCAGCCGTCCCAGTCTTCTTCGTCGAGCGGATCCTCGATCGACACGAGCGGGTAGGCCTCAACGAGCTCACCGTAGTAGGCGATCATGTCCTCAGCCGACTTCTTCTCACCCTCGAAGAGGTAGGAGCCGTCTTCGAAGAACTCCGAAGCGGCAACGTCGAGCGCGAGCGCGACGTCCTTGCCCGGGGTGAAGCCCGCCTTCTCGATGGCCTCAATGATGAGGTCGAGAGCAGCGCGGTTCGAATCAAGATTCGGAGCGAAGCCGCCCTCGTCGCCAAGGCCGGTGGCGAGACCACGATCGTGAAGAACCTTCTTGAGGTTGTGGTAAACCTCGGCGCCCATGCGGACGGCCTCGACGAAGGACGGGGCGCCGATCGGGGCGATCATGAACTCCTGGATGTCCACGTTCGAATCGGCGTGCGAGCCACCGTTGAGGATGTTCATCATCGGAACGGGAAGCACGTGCGCGTTCGGGCCGCCCACGTAGCGGTAGAGGGGAAGCTCGGCTTCGGCAGCGGCGGCCTTCGCCACGGCGATCGACACGCCGAGGATGGCGTTGGCGCCGATCTTGCCCTTGTTGTCGGTGCCGTCGGCCTCGATCATGGCGAGGTCGATTGCGCGCTGATCGGTGACGTCCATGCCCTCGATCTTTTCGGAGAGATCCTCGGCGACGGCGGCGGCAGCCTGCGAAACGCCCTTGCCGAGGTAGCGGCTCTTATCGCCATCGCGGCGCTCGACGGCCTCGAAAGCGCCTGTCGAGGCGCCCGAGGGAACCTGGCCGAGGAACTGGTAGCCCTCGTCGGTCGTCAGAACGACCTCAACGGTGGGGTTGCCGCGCGAATCGAGAATTTCGCGACCGCGAACGTCGAAGATGAATGCCATGAGATGGCCTCCTTAGTCAGGATTTTCAAGTGGCGGGTCGCCTTTGACCTTCGCCCTCAAGTCTAGTGTGAAATGTGTGATCTCCCTGAGGGGGCACTCATACGTCGGGCGCGGCGCATGAGGCCCAGGTCACAGGGTGGGACTTCAGTCGCGCGAAAGGTCACTCTCAAGCCGCGCGAGCAGCGTGCGCAGTGCCGATTCGGGGTCCGCGTCCCGTTTCGCCGCCGCGATCGCGATGCTCATCAACTGCACCGCATCGCTTCCTGGTGCAGAAGCATTCTCGAGCACCTCTTCCAACTCGTCCAAGCGACCTGCCGTCTCGGCACGCGCGGCAATCTTGAAGGCCCGCTGAAGCGCCGGAAGCGCGAGAGGTATGCCCTCGCCAAGGGCCCTCCTCGGCTTTTCTCGCCTCTTGATCTCTTCCCACTGCGCCGTGATCTCCTCGACACTCAAATCTTCGCGTTCGGGCCCGAACACGTGAGGATTTCGGCGATACATTTTTGCGTTGAGAGAGCGCGCCACGGAGTCCAAGGTCCACGGCTCCGCCTCTTCCATGCCGATGCGCGCGTGAAACACGAGCTGGAAAAGGAGGTCACCGAACTCGTCCACAAGTTCGGGCGTGCGGATCTGTTCACGCTCAAGCTCCGCAAGCACCTCGTGGGTTTCCTCGAGCAGGTACCGCGCGAGAGAAGCGTGAGTTTGCTCGGCGCTCCACGGATCGCCACCGGGGCTGCGCAGCTCGTGCATGATGCGCACCGATTCCACGACGGCGGCGCCCGGAACCACGGGCGAGGCGAACACGAAATCAGCATCGACCCGGGCGCCGGTTCTTTCCTCAAGGGCGCGAAGCGTGTGCATCGGCGAGGGGAGGAAGGGGTGCTCCGAATCGCACAGCCAGGCACGATACTCCCCCGGGCAAGCGTCGGACTCCCCGAGCCACTCCCCCAGCGATCCCACGAGTTCCTCCGCGTTCCCGTTCTCGAGCCGAACGCACTCGACCCCGGCCTCGCGCACATGCGCCTCCCACGCTGGGTGCGCGCACGAAAGGGCCACACTCGTGGCGCCCCTGAGAGCATCCCAGCCCCGCGAGATCATGAGCCCCGGCGCGTTAAGAGGCGAGACGGGAACGATCCTCAGCTCTCCGCTGAACACACCGCTCATAGCGCATTTCCCTTTCTGTCAAGTCCCGCTTGTCGAGTGCCCTGGGGCGAGTCGCGACGGGAGCTCTCAAGCCGGCTTGCGCGCGCCGTGCGATTGCCGAGCGAGCGGGGGCGGGAAGGTTCCGACGGTTGCTCAGCGACCTCGATGCCGCGCTCTTTCGCCCAAGCTGGCTTGAGGTGCGCAAGCACACCGCGGCAAAACTCGAGCAGTTCCTCATCGGCAAGCGGAATGCCACCAATGCGCTGAGTTCGCGGGTGCGGAATGAGCACCTGGCGGAGCGCGGGCTTGAGCACCGTGCCCGGGTAGAGCCTGCGCAGCTTCAACTGCACGCTGTCGGTGACTTCGACGTGCGCGAAGCGGATCACCTTGCCCTGCACCTGTACTTCGTCAATACCGGCCTCGGAAGCATCGAGGCGGAACCGCGCTACGTGGAAGAGCCGCTCGACCTCAGCTGGTGGCGCGCCATACCGGTCCTCGATCTCGGCGCGCACGCTCTCGAGCTCCTCCGCATTTTTCGACGCGGAAATCTTCGAATAGGCTTCGAGGCGCAAGCGCTCGGAGTCGATATAGGCGACCGGAATGTGGGCGTTGAGCGGAAGTTCGACCTTCGTTTCCCTCCCAGCTTGATCGAGCTCGCCCTTGAACGCTGCGACGGCCTCGCCGACCATCCGCACGTACAGGTCAAAGCCCACTCCCGCGATGTGGCCCGACTGTTCCCCGCCGAGGAGGTTACCCGCGCCGCGGATCTCGAGATCCTTCATCGCCACCTGCATGCCGGCGCCGAGCTCTGAATGGGTCGCGAGGGTCGTGAGGCGATCGTGGGCCGTCTCCGTAAGCGGCTTCGTGGGTGGATAAAGGAAGTAGGCGTAGGCGCGATCGCGCGAACGCCCCACGCGGCCGCGCAGCTGGTGAAGCTGCGAGAGTCCAAAGCGATCGGCATTCTCAACGATGAGAGTATTCGCGCTCGAGATATCGAGCCCGGTTTCAACGATCGTCGTACACACGAGCACGTCGAAGCGCTTCTCCCAGAAGTCAAGGATGACCCGCTCGAGTTGCGCTTCGTTGAGTTTGCCGTGGGCGACCTCGACGCGCGCATCGGGCACGAGCTCACGCAAATGCTCGGCGGTGCGGTCGATGTCCTCCACACGGTTGTGGATGTAGAACACCTGGCCTTCGCGGAGAAGCTCGCGCCTAATCGCGGCTTTCACCTGCGCATCCTCGTGCGCGCCCACGTACGTCAAAACGGGGTGGCGTTCCTCCGGAGCTGTCGCAAGCGTCGAGAGCTCCCGAATTCCGGTGACCGCCATCTCGAGCGTGCGGGGAATGGGCGTCGCCGACATCGAAAGCACGTCCACATTCGTGCGAAGCGCCTTGAGCGTCTCTTTATGCTCGACCCCGAAGCGCTGCTCCTCGTCCACGATGATGAGGCCGAGGTCCTTGAAGCGCACCTGTCCGGTGATGAGGCGGTGCGTGCCGATCACGACGTCGACCGAGCCGTCCTTGAGCCCTTCAACGACGGCCTTCGACTCCGCGGGCGTCTGGAAGCGCGAGAGGCCCCGAACGTTGACGGGGAAACCCGCGTATCGCTCGGTGAAGGTCTCGACGTGCTGCTGAGCAAGCAGGGTCGTGGGGCACAGTACCGCAACCTGCTTGCCATCCTGGACGGCCTTGAACGCGGCTCGCACCGCGACCTCCGTTTTGCCGTAGCCCACATCGCCGCACACGAGGCGATCCATCGGGAGCGGCTTTTCCATGTCGCGCTTGATGTCGTCGATCGTCGAGAGCTGATCGGGCGTTTCCGTGTACTCGAAGGCATCCTCAAGTTCGTGCTGCCACGGAGTGTCGGGCGAGAAGGCGAAGCCCGAGCTGCGCTGGCGTTCGCTATACAGCCTCACGAGCTCATCGGCGATCTCACGGATCGCCTTGCGCGCACGCGACTTTGTCTTCGACCAGTCGCTTCCCCCCATTTTGTTCACGCTCGGCGTCTCGCCGCCAACGTACTTTGTCACCTGATCGAGCTGATCGCTCGGCACGTAGAGCCGGTCGCCAGGCTGCCCCTTCTTGGAGCTCGCGTATTCGATCACGAGGTATTCGCGCGTAGCGCGCTTATCGCCCGTGCCCACCGTGCGGCTCGTCATCTCCACGAACCGCCCAACGCCGTGGTGATTGTGCACGACGAAGTCGCCCGGGGAAAGTTGGAGAGGGTCGACGCTTGCGCGCCTTCGCGACGCGAGCTTCTTACTCGTGGAGCGCCGCGCGGCAGATTTGCCCGTCATGTCACGCTCGCACATGAGCATGAGCTTCACGTCCTCGAGAAGGATTCCCTCGGTGATCGGGCCGGTCGTGATGGTCACGTGAGTACGGGAAAGGTCCTCATCGAGATCGGCACTGAACCGCGCCGCGACGCCCGCTTCCGTGAGCGCATCGGCAATGTGGCGCCCCGTTCCCGCGCCCGCCGTCGTCAAAACGATCCGCCACCCCTCGCTCACGTGATGGGCGAGGTCGCGCGCGGCGTTCGCAATCGAGCCTCCGTACCCGGGATGCGGCTTCGCATGCGAGGTGAGATCGGCATCAAGCCCAAATGGGGCGATACTCGAGACCGGGATCCGTCGGGATTCAAGCTCACCGAGCGTGTCCTCGAGCGTCGCAAAACTCGCCTGCTCCACGTCGATCGGCACCGCACCGCCCTGGGCTGCACTCGACCAGGCAGCCTCGAGGAACTCATCGGTCATGCGCACGAGCTCGTCTACGCGAGTGCGGATGCGCTCCGGCTCAACGAGCACGAGGCTCGACTTCTCAGGCAGCAAATCGACGAGGCTCACCATTTCCCCCACGAGAAGCGGAGTGAGGGACTCCATGCCCTCGACGGCAATCCCTTCCGCAAGGCGCCCCAGAATGTCGGCTGCGCCGGGTAGCTGATTGATCGCCGCGCGAGCCCTCTCTCGAACCTCATCGGTCAGGAGGATCTCCCTGCACGCAGGAGCATCGACCATGTCGAGGGTTTCCTCCATCGAGCGCTGATCCGCGACCGAGAAGTACCGGATTTCTTCGAGCTCGTCCCCGAAGAAGTCGAGACGCACGGGATGCGAGAGCGTCGGCGGGAAGACATCCACGATCCCGCCTCGCACCGCAAACTCACCGCGCGAGGACACCATATCCACGCGCGCATAAGCTGCACCCACGAGCTTTTCCACGAGTTCATCGATCTCGATGAACTCGCCGCGTTCAAGTTGCACGGGAGCGAGGTTTTCAAGCCCCCGCGCCATCGGCTGCACGAGTGCACGCACGGGCACCAGGAGAACCTCGACACCACCCGTTTTCTCCGGATGGGCGAGCGAGTACAGGGTGGAGAGCCTGCGCGCCACGGTATCGCTTCGCGGCGAAAGTCTCTCGTGCGGCAGAGTCTCCCACGCGGGAAAGAGCGCCACTTTGGCACCCGGCACGAGCGCCTCCACCTGAGCGGCGAGGTCCTCCGCTTCTCGCGTGGTGGCGGTCACCACCACGAGGGGGTCCGACGGTCCCCTGCGCGAAGCCGCATCCGCAAGATAAAGAGGGTGCATGCCGCTCGGGGCAATGATCGAAAGAGCCTCGTCAGAGGAGCGAGCCTCGGCGAATCGGGTCAGGTCGGCGGACTGCGCGGCAGCCGCGAGCACGGGAGCGATACTCACGGGCGAATCGCCTCCCGAGAATGGAACTCCTGCTGTGTCTCCACAAGCCCCTTCTCTACGAGCATCTCCACGCACTGCCCCGCCGACGTTAAGAGGTCATCGAGAACCTTCCGCTCAGCCGTAGTGAACGGGGCGAGAACGTAGTCGGCGGTGTCGCGGCCTTGCGGCGGGCGCCCCACCCCCACCCGGACGCGCAGGTAGTTTTTCGTGCCAAGCGCACGGGTGATGTCGCGAAGACCGTTATGGCCGCCCTCTCCCCCACCGAGCTTCACCTTGATCGCACCGAACTGCGTATCAATTTCATCGTGCACAACGATGACGTTCTCGGGATCGATCCCGTAGTACTGTGCGAGTGCCGAGACCGGACCGCCCGAGGTGTTCATGTAGCAGCCAAGCTTTGCGAGGATCACCCTGCGTCCAGTTCCGGGCGCTCCCATGCGCCCCTCGATCACCGAGGCATTGGCTTTCTTGTGCCGCTTGAACGATGCTCCCGCCCATTCGGCCAGCCGATCAAGCACCATGTGTCCCACATTGTGTCTTGTGGCTTCGTACTTTGGGCCCGGGTTCCCAAGACCCACGATCAGCATCGTCTCGCTCACAGCTCCACTTTCCGCACGTGTCGATCGGAAGAAAATCCGTCACAACGAAAGACCGGCAACCGTCGGCCCCCGGACAGGCTACAGGGGCGCCGCACCTCGTGCGACGCCCCTGCCTCAGATTTCACGATCCGCGAAGTCGCGGATCAGAACTCACTCGTCGTCGCCCTCCGACGACTCTTCTTCGGTGCCCTCAGCTGCTTCCTCGTCCTCGTCGTCCTCGGAGCCCGGGGTCTCGAGGTCAGCTTCGTCAACCTGCGGGACCTGGATCGAGATCACGAGGTACTCGGGATCGGTGACGAGCTCGGCATCGCCGAGATCGAGATCGCCCGCGTGGATGGCGTCGCCTTCGACCTTGCCCTCAACGTCAACGACGATGTGCTCGGGCAGGCTGAGCGCGTCGGCAAGAATAGTGATCTCCTGAATGTCGACCACGGCAACGGCGGGCGACTCCGGCTCGCCCTCGACGACGACGGGGATGTCGACCTCGACCTTTTCGCCGCGCTTCACGATGAGCAGGTCAACGTGGAGGATGTCGCGCGAAAGCGGGTGACGCTGAACGTCCTTGATGATCGCGAGTTCGTTCTCGGCGTTCGGGATCTCGAGCTCGAGGAGAGCGTTCGAGTTACGCGCAGCGAGAGCCGTCGCGTGCGACGGAAGCGCAAGGTGAACGGGGTCGGTGCCGTGACCGTAAAGAACCGCGGGGACCTTGCTTTCGGCGCGAAGACGGCGGGCGAAGCCCTTACCGAAATCAGAGCGGATATCGACCTTGATGTTCTCGGCCATGTGAATCTCCTTGGGTGTGAAGCGGGGCGAGACGGCGCGCTCCGAGCACACGCATGCGCGTGCCCAAGGACATAACCGCGTCGATAACGGAGTGGGCGTGTGCCCCTCCCTCGCCGAAGTACTGTCCAAGCATAATGCACCGCCGCACACGAGGCAGCGCTAGAGACGACGTGAAGCGAGGCACATCACCTCTAGCGCCGCGTGCGCAGCGGTGAAAGTTTTCGAAGCCTACGCGTCGCCGTCGAAAAGCGACGTCACCGAGCCATCATCGAAGACCGCGCGAATGGCGCGAGCAAGGAGCGGCGCGATCGAAAGGATCGTGAGGTTCTCAAACTGCTTTTCCTCGGGAACGGGAAGCGTGTTGGTCGCGATGACCTCACGAACGCCAGAGTTCTTGAGGCGCTCGACGGCCGGGTCCGAGAAGATCGGGTGCGTCGTCGCGACGACGACCGACTTCGCGCCGTTCTTCGTGAGGGCCTCGACGGCCTGCACGATCGTTCCCGCGGTGTCGATCATGTCGTCGACGAGGATGCAGGTCTTGCCTTCCACATCACCGATGATGCGCTTCGCGACAGCCTGGTTGGGGCGGCGCGGATCACGCGACTTGTGCACGAAGGCGAGGTTCACGCCGCCGAGGCGCTTCGCCCACTTCTCCGCAACGCCAATGCGGCCGGCATCCGGGGAAACGACGCACAGATCCTCGTCACCGTAGGTCGTCTCCACGTACTTCGCGAGGATCGGCATCGCCATGAGGTGGTCAACGGGGCCGTCGAAGTAGCCCTGGACCTGCGGCGCGTGAAGGTCCACCGACACCAGGCGGTCGATGCCGGCGGTCTTGTAGAGGTCGGCGACGAGACGGGCCGAGATCGGTTCGCGGCCGCGGTGCTTCTTATCCTGGCGCGCGTACGGGTAGCTCGGGGCAATCGCCGTAATCCGCTTCGCGGAGGCGCGCTTGAGCGCGTCCACCATGATGAGGTGCTCCATGAGCCAGTTGTTAATGGGAGCGGGGTGAGATTGGAGAACGAAGACATCGGCACCGCGCACGCTTTCGCCGTAGCGCACATAGATTTCGCCGTTCGCAAAGTCCCACGCATCCATCGGGAGAAGGTCGACGCCGAGTTCCTTCGCGACTTCCTCGGCGAGAACGGGG
This sequence comes from Dermabacter indicis, assembly GCA_001403775.1. Taxonomy (GTDB): domain Bacteria; phylum Actinomycetota; class Actinomycetes; order Actinomycetales; family Dermabacteraceae; genus Dermabacter; species Dermabacter indicis. Next base: position 186,717 of record CYUG01000013.1, on the reverse strand, counting down.
TGAGCACGCCCCGACACGAGAACGAGGTGCTTTTCTCCGCTGGTGATGATGCCACTCATCGTTTTATTTCTCCTCGGTGGTTGCGTTTGCAGAGTTGTGGTCAAGCGCGTCTTCGGCGGCTTCTGCCGCGGCGGTGCCCGCGCGCTTGTTGAGCGTCCACCCCTCGATAATGCGAGGCTTCGTGTTGTTGACGGCGAGCGCGCCCGGCGGAACGTCCGTGAGGACTACCGTTCCGGACCCCGTTGCCGCACCGTCGCCGATCGTCACGGGCGCTACGAGGATGCTGTCGCTCCCCACACGCACATGCTTGCCGACGACGCTCTTGTGCTTCCTCACTCCATCGTAGTTCGCGAAAATCGTTGCCGCACCGATGTTCGTGCCCTCACCGATCTCGGCATCTCCCACGTAGGAGAGGTGGGGAACCTTGGCGCCATCGCCGATCTGGGCGTTCTTCGTTTCGCAGAAGCCGCCAATCTTGCCCGCCTTGCCGAGCTCGGTTCCGGGGCGCAGGTAGGTGAAGGGTCCCACGGTCGCGCCTTCGCCGATCACCGCTCCGAAACCGTGGGTGCGCACGACTTCGGCTCGGTCGTGGATCGTCACGTCGGTCAGCGTGGTGTCTGGTCCGACGGTTGCCTCGCTGCCAATGACGCAGTGGCCGTGGAGCTGCACGCCCGGGAGGATAGTCGTGTCCTGGCCGATTTCGACGTCAGGGTCGATGAATGTCGAGTTCGGGTCGATGATGCTTACTCCCGCGCGCATGTGGCGCACGAGGGTACGGCGGTTCATTTCCGCGCCGAGCTCGCTTAGTTGCACGCGATCGTTCGCGCCCTCGACCTGGATTGCGTCGTCGATGGCGTAGGCGGTGACTTTCTTCCCTTCGGCGCGCGCGATGCCGGGCACGTCGGTGAGGTACATCTCGCCCTGCGAGTTGTCGGTTCCCACCTTCGTGAGCGCGTCGCGGAGGAACTCCAGATTAAAGGCGCAGATGCCCGAGTTGATTTCGTCAATCTCGCGCTGCTCTTCGCTCGCGTCCCTGTGCTCGACGATCGCTTCCACCTGAGCGCCATCCGCGCTGCGAACGATGCGACCGTAACCGGTGGGATCCTCGACGCGCGCGGTAAGGATGGACACGCAAGAGCCGTTTTCTTCGTGCGTCTCGACGAAAGCGCGAAGCGTGTCTCCTTCGAGAAGCGGCACGTCACCGTAGGTCACGAGAACAGTTCCGACGGTTGCTTTGACCTTTTCGAGACCACATTGCACGGCGCGGCCGGTACCGGGAATCTCGTCTTGGTCAGCGATCGTGACCTCGGGAGCGTTCTCCTCGAGGTGCGCCAGGACCTGGTCGCGCTTGTGGCGCACGACCGTGACGACTTCGTCGGCGCCCGTTGCGCGGGCGGCGCGGATAGCGTGCATGAGCATCGATGTTCCACACACGGGGTGGAGAACCTTGGGGAGTGCGGATTTCATACGAGTCCCGGCGCCTGCCGCGAGAACGACGACTGCTGCGGGCGATTGAGTAGCCACGGGAAGGTGCTCCTTGTATCCGGTGCGATGAATCCGGTGATGGATCGTTCCGCGACCAGGACTCGAACCTGGAATACCAGAACCAAAAACTGGGGTGTTGCCGATTACACCATCGCGGATGGGCCCGAAGGCGCCGGGGACAAGCCTAACCTCTTGAACCGCGGGAGAGAAAATGATTCGCGAAGTGGCGTGCGAAAATGTTGCACATGTCTGATTCACGCTCCCCTCGCACTCGCTCCCCCCGCATGACGGGCCGTCAGCGCCGCGAGCAACTCGTCACGGTTGGCCGCTCGCTTTTTGCGCACAAGGGCTACGACGCGACGAGCGTCGAGGAAGTCGCAGCCAAGGCCGGTGTGTCAAAGCCCATCGTGTACGAGCACTTCGGAGGAAAAGAGGGACTTTACGCCGTCATTGTTGACCGCGAAACGGACCACCTCTTGCGCGTTCTCGAGGATGCCCTGCATGACGTTCATCAGCACCCACGCGTTCTTGTCGAAAAGGCCGCACTCGCGTTTCTCACCTATATCGAGGAAAACGAGGACGGCTTCCAGATCCTCGTGCGCGACTCCCCCGCCACACAGACGTCGGGCACCTACTCGGCGCTCCTCGTAGACGTCGCGAACCAGGTGGAAGATTTGCTCGTGAAGCACATGCGTGCACAAAAATACACGTCGCTGTACGCCGCGATGTATGCGCAAATGCTCGTGGGGATCGTCTCGTACACGGGCCAGTGGTGGCTCGAAGCGAGCCACCCCTCGAAAGAGGTCGTTGCGAGCCACATCGTGAACCTCGCGTGGAATGGGCTTCGCGGTCTCGAGGCGAGCCCTCAACTGCTCACCGTGGCGCAACGCGGAAAGAAGAAATGAGCCTCAGGTAACGCCGTTTGTCTGCGACGTGAGGCCTATATAGTGGGAGCGTTATCCCCTAGCAGAGGAGTTTTCGTGGGTTTCATCCAGGCTTTCAAGGACGCGCTCGGCGGCAGCTTCGCCGATCAGTGGAAGGACTATCTGACCGTCCCTTCCGGTCTTGCGCCAACCGCAGCACTGTTCCCCGCTGTTGCGCGCGGCACCAACGCCGGCCGCGGTTCAAACACGCGCGGTAGCGAGAACATCATCTCCAACGGCTCTCGCATCGTCGTGCCCGCCGGGTACGGCCTTGTCACGCTTCAGGACGGTCGCGTGACCGGCTTTATCACCGAAGCCGGCGGCTATGAATGGCGTTCGGATGACCCGAACTCGCGCACCATCTTTGCAAACGACGGCATCCTCGCCTCGACTCTTGGCACCTCGTGGGAGCGCTTCAAGTTCGGTGGCCAGCCCGGATCTCAGCAGCTTGCCTTCTTTGTGAGCCTCAAGGAGCTCCCGAACAACCGCTTCGGCACGCAATCCGAGATCTACTGGGACGATCAGTACATGAACGCCCAGGTCGGTGCCGTCGCACGCGGAACCTACACGATGCGCATCGTCGATCCGCTCCTGTTTATCCACAACTGGGTCCCCGCCACGTACATCTCGGCGAACGCCCCCGTCTTCGACTTCACAGACACGAATAACGACGCCGCGAACCAGCTGTTTCAGGAGGTCGTCTCCTCGCTCGCCCCGGCATTTTCGCGCTACACGAACGATCCGGATAAGAACAATCGCATCACCAAAATCCAGTCGGATTCTCTCGGCCTAGCCGCATCGCTCTCGAGCGTCGTCGAGGAAAACTACCGCTGGACCACCGACCGCGGTCTCGTGATCGAGAAGGTGGCCATCGCCTCGATCGAATACGACGAGAACACGCGCAAACTTCTCAAGGATGTCCAGGCCGCTGACGCACTCTCGGGCAACCGTAATCAGAGCTTCGTCAACCAGGCCCTCGCGCGTGGCGTGCAGTCCGCGGGTGAGAACGGTGGTGGCGGCACGGGCCTTGCGATGATGGGCATGGGCGCCGGTGCCGTCGGTGGCTTTATGCAGCCTGCGCAAGCGTCGGGGCCCTTTGCGGGACAGGGCCAGAGCCCACAGGGACAGCAAAGCCAGCAGGCGCAGCCCGGCCAGGGGGCTCCCGGCGCGGAGCCGAGCCCCGCCGAAAAACTTGCCCAGTTCAAGGACATGCTCGACCAGGGCCTCATCACCGAGGCTGACTACGAGGCCGCGAAGAAGAAGGCGCTCGGCCTTTGACCTACGCACCTGGCTCAGGGCGGGCCCCCGTGCCTCACGAAGGCCGGGGGCCCGGTCCTGCGCGCCCGATGCCCGAGGGAGCGCCCCCAGTCGGCGGCCCCGACATGAGCGATACACACGTCGTCAAGGGCAGAACCGCGTCTCAGGACATCGTGGACACGCTCGTCGAGCCCACCGCGGAACGAGTCATCAATACCGCGAGCGGGAAAGCCGACGGCTTCGACAAGTGCCCAAGGTGCGGCTCGACCGACATCGGATATTCGCTTCAGCATCAGGCTCTCGTGTGCCGATACTGCCGCTTCGAATTCAACGAGAAGGTCGCGGAGACAGCCTTTGGCCTCGACACCCCCATCGAGCAGCTCCACGGCGTCGTGCGCGGCTCGGGCACGCACGACATCGCCGTGGATAACTCGGTCGTCACCCTTAAGTGTCAGGGCTGCGGCGCCGAAGTCGTGATCAAAGCGAACGAGTCGCTGCAGGCGCGGTGCCACTGGTGCCGCCAAGTACTCTCGATCAATCAGCAAATCCCCAATGGTGCCGTTCCTGACGCGGTGCTTCCTTTCGCCCTTTCGCACGAGCAAGGCGTCGAGAAAGTCCGCGAGTTCGCCGGCGACCGCCGCTTCTTTGCCACGAGTCAATTCAAGGAAAACTTTAAGCCCGAGAACGTCGTGGGGGTGTACGTGCCGTACATGACAGTCGATGGCAACCTCACCGCCACCATCGAAGGCCGCGGCGAGGTCACGATCCGCCGCTACACGAGGCGCGTGGGCGAGAACCACACCGAACGGGTTTCCGACATTCGCGAATACGCCCTCGGGCGCAGGTTCGATTTCACGGTCGACGACCTCATTGCGGAAACGAACAGTTCGCGTGCGAACATGAACACGAGCGTGAACACCAACAACGTGCTCAACGCGATCCTCCCATTCGACACGAAGAACGCGGTCGCCTACAACTCGAACTATCTCGCGGGCTTCACCTCGGAGCGCCGCGATCTCGATATCGACGACATTGACGAGACGGTCGAGAACAACTTTCTTTCGATCGCGCGCTCGCGCGCCGATCTTATGATCCGCGATTACGACCGCGGCGTGCGCTGGGAGAGTGAAGGGCTCGAAGTGCACGGCACGCGCTGGGTGGCGCTCTACCTTCCTATCTGGCTCTACAGCTACCAAGATCAACGCAACGGCTTGATCCACTACATCGCCGTCAACGGCCGCAATGGCCGCACGATGGGCTCGGTGCCGGTGGACAAGCTCAAGCTCTTCGGTTGCGCGGCGATCTCCGCGATCGCAACGTTCGCTGTCACTCTCCCTCTCGCACTCGGGGCGGTGGTCCTATGATGTCCGCAATGGCAGCCGGGTACGAGGTGCTCGCCTATGGGCGGTTCCTCGCGGAGTCCAGTGCCGAAAGCGGGGGCGCCAACGCCGCGGTCATCGCCGCGCCGTTCGTCCTCGCGTTCATCGTCTTCACGTCGGTCTATACGTTCTTCTACCTGCGCTACCGCAACACCGATAAGAGGTACCGGTTCGAGAGTGAGACGCGCATCGGTGTCTCCAACGTGCAAGCTTTTGATCAGGCGGGTCGCCGGCGCAACGGCGTCAAGAGCTCAACCATGTCGGGTCGCAACAACGGTAGCCCCCGTGAGCGCGTGCGGCGCATATCGATCTAGCGCGCCGTTCGTCACGTCTCTTCGATCTGCTCGAGGATCTCGAGCCATCGTTCCTCGCACTCGGCGATCTCACCTTCGCGTTCCCGCACCTTCTGCCCGAGCGAGGTCAACCCCTCAAAATCGGACGGGTCGTGAGCGGCGAGCTCCTCGTTCACTTTGTCGATCTGGCCGCGAAGCTTGTCGATTCGCCTCTCGATCGCGCTCGCTTCTTTCTGGGCGGCGCGCAGTTCGGCACCGGTGAGGCCCGCACTCGGGGCTGAGGAAGCGTCAGACCGCCCACGCGCCGAATCTTCCGCTGCGCGTTCCCGCTCCTCTTTCGCACGGAGATCCAGATACTCTTCGACTCCCCCGGGGAGGTGGCGAAGGGTTCCGCCGATGACCGCGTACTGCTGATCGCTGACGCGTTCGACCAGGTAGCGGTCGTGCGACACGACGATGAGAGTCCCTGGCCACGAATCGAGCATGTCTTCGAGAGCCGTAAGCATGTCGGTATCGACATCGTTCGTGGGCTCGTCGAGGATGAGCACGTTTGGCTCGCTCAGAAGCACGAGGAGGAGTTGGAGGCGCCGACGCTGGCCGCCCGACAGGTCACCGACACGTGTGGAGAGGTGATCCTTGGCAAAGCCGAGACGTTCGAGGAGTTTCGCGGGGGTGAAGTCTTTCCCGTCGATCGTGAAGGTCGTTTTCGTGCGCGCAAGGACGTCGCGCACGCGGTCGTTCGCGATGTCTTCATGTTCGCGGAACTGCTGGTCAAGCACGGCCACTTCAACGGTCTTGCCGCGCTTAACCCGACCCTCGGTCGGCTCGAGCGTGCCCGCGATGAGGCTGAGGAGCGTGGACTTGCCGGCGCCGTTGGCGCCGAGGATGCCCGTGCGTTCGCCTGGCGCGATACGCCACGTGACACCCGAAAAGATCGGGGTGTTCCCATAGCTCACGCCTGCGTCAATGAGGTCAACGACGTCCTTACCGAGGCGGGCCGTCGCGAGACGCTTGAGTTCGAGGGGGTTGCGAACTTCGGGCACGTCGGCAATAAGCGCATTGGCGGCCTCGATACGGAAACGGGGCTTCGACGTTCGCGCGGGCGCTCCCCGTCGAAGCCACGCGAGTTCCTTTCGCGCAAGGTTTTGCCGCTTTTGCTCTGTCGCCGCCGCGATGCGGTCGCGTTCGACGCGCTGGAGAACATAGGCGGCATACCCGCCCTCGAACGGCTCAACGATCCCGTCGTGCACCTCCCACGTACTCGTGCACACTTCGTCGAGGAACCAGCGATCGTGGGTAATGACGATGAACGCGCCCTGGCCGGCGCCCCAGCGCCCCTTGATGTGGCGAGCGAGCCAATGGATGCCCTCGATGTCGAGGTGGTTCGTGGGCTCGTCAAGGCCAATCACGTCCCAGTCACCCACGAGAAGCTGCGCGAGGGCGACGCGGCGACGCTGACCTCCCGAGAGTGCACCGATGCTCCGCTCGAAGGGGATGTCGGAGAGAAGTCCGTGGATGATGTCGCGGATTTTCGGGTCGGAGGCCCATTCGTGTTCGGGGGCATCCCCCACGATCTCGTAGCCCACGGTCGCGTTCTCGTCGAGCGAATCTGACTGGGAGAGAAGCCCCATGCGCACGCCGTTCCTCGGTGTCACCCGCCCGCTATAGGGCTCGAGCTCGCCGAAAAGAAGCCGAATGAGAGAGCTCTTACCGTCGCCGTTACGGCCGACAATCCCGATCCTGTCGCCCTCGAAAATGCCGAGCGTCACGGAATCGAGTACGACCCTGTTCGGGTATTGAAGATGCAGCTGTTCGGCGCCGAGAAGAAGACTCACACCGAGAGCCTACGCGCACCCACCAGGGCCCACGAAATGCGCGAGGCGAGGTTGTGACCTCTAACGAAGGGGGTCCCTCGCGGCATTCGCGATCGCAATGAACTCCGCGACCTCGAGAGTTTCACCGCGCCGCTGAGGATCAATACCCGCCTGCTCGAGGATCGCAGCCGCGTGCTCGCCGCTTCCCGCCCACGATTTAAGAGCCGCGCGCAAAGTCTTACGTCGCTGCAAGAAAGCCTGGTCGATAATCTCGAAGACGTCCTCGCGAGGCGCCTCCCCCTCCGCTTGCACCCGGTCGCGACGCACGCGCACGAGGGCACTATCAACATTCGGCTCGGGCCAAAACACGCGGCGCGAAATGCGACCCGCGAGTTCGCTGCTGCCATACCACGCGGCCTTGACGCTCGGGGCGCCGTACACCTTCGAGCCGGGCTTTGCGGCGATACGCTCGGCAACCTCGAGCTGCACCATGACGAGTACCTCAGCGACGGTGTCGAATCGTTCGAGGACGGTGAGGACAATCGGAGTCGCGACGTTGTACGGGAGGTTCGCGACGAGCCGCGTGGGCGCATGCGGTGCGGCCTCGGGAACGGGAAGAGTTGTGAGGGCGAGGGCATCGCCCTCAGCGAGCGTGAAACGCGCGCGATCAAGGCCTTTGGCCACGACAGTCGAGGGCAGGATCTCAGCGAGCGCCGGATCCAGTTCCACCGCTCCCACATGAGCTCCAGCGTCAAGCAGGCCGAGGGTGAGAGAGCCGAGCCCCGGCCCTACCTCGAGCACGACGTCGCCTTCGCACACGCCCGCCCTCTCGACGATGGCACGCACGGTATTCGCGTCAAGCAGGAAGTTCTGTCCACGTTTTTTCATGGGCGTGATCCCGCGATAGGCGGCGAGCCCGCGAATATCCCGAGGCGTGAGCAGCCTCGTGCCCGCATCGAGTGCGGGATACCCCTCGCTCACCCCTCGGCCCCCGCGAAACCGTACACGTCGCGCTCCGTCGCGAGCACACCAGCACACGCCTCTTCGAGGCTCACGCCCTTCGCCTCCGCGATCACGCGCATCGTGTGCGGGATGAGGTAGCTCGAATTGGGGCGTCCGCGGAACGGCTCAGGAGTGAGGAACGGCGCGTCGGTCTCGACCATGATCCGGTTGAGCGGTGTCACGGCGAGAGCCTCGCGAAGGTAGGCGGCGTTCTTGAATGTCGAGGTGCCGGAAAACGACAGGTAGGCCCCGCGCGCAAGCGCCTCGCGTGCAAACTCGGCATCCCCGCTGAAACAGTGGAACACCGTACGCTCGGGCACGCCCTCGGCATCGAGCACGTCGAGCACGTCCCGGTGAGCGTCACGGTCGTGGATCTGCATGGGCAGACCTTTTTCTTTCGCGAGGGCGATATGCATGCGGAAGCTCTGGATTTGAGCGTCGCGCTTTTCGGGCTTCTTTTTCGACGTGCGGAACCAGTCGAGCCCCGTCTCGCCAACGGTCACCATGCCCGGAGTATCGAGGAGGTCGTAAATCTCGGCGAGCGCCTCGTCGAGCGAGCAGAGATCCTCTCCGTTGCGACCTTTGCCGCTCACGACGTGGTTTACGGCATCGTTCGGGTGAATCGACACGCCGCCACGCAGGCGCTCCGCGACGAACGCGCGGCGCTCTTCGGCGACGTGCTCGCCTCGCATGACCTCGGCAGTCCACCGTGCCGAGGCGAGGTCGCAGCCGATCGTGATGATTCCGCGCACACCCACGGCTTCAGCCCACGCGACGTGTTCATCGATACCGTGGGAGCCCTCTCCATCGGAGAAATCGAGGTGGGCGTGGTTATCGATCACGGCACCGGGCAGAGCCTCGGGAGGCTCGGGCCACGTCAGGTCGCGGTGATGGCCGCTTTCGGCGGTTGTGGAACGGGAGTTCACTGCCTTCGTCATGGGGCCAGTCTAGTGCGGAGCCAGCGTCGGACTCCCCCGCCCTGCACCCAGCCTCCCGTGGCCGTGAAGCCCAACACACGCGGACCTTTCCTGCGCGCGCGACGAGCGAAAATATGCTTAGATTGATTCCTGTTGTGCGTGGGCACGCATATTTTTCGATCCTTCGAGAACCAAGCCCCTGCACCACCCCGATTTTCACGCAGTTCGAGCAAGGAGCGCATCATGGCAGTGCCTAAGTATAAGATGTCCCGGGCCCGCACCCGTTCGCGCCGCGCGAACTGGAAGGCCGAGTCCACCGATCTCGTTAAGGTCACCGTGCGCGGTCGCACCGCCTCGGTTCCGCGCCGCCTCGCAAAGGCGTACCAGCGCGGCCTCATTGAGATCGACGGCTGATTTCAGCACTTCGTGAAGGGCGCTCCACCTGCGGGTGGGGCGCCCTTTCGGTTTCCCCCCTTTTTTTTTGCCGTCTAGCCGCGCCGTCGCTCGAGCGCCGCGTCGTAGAGGTCTCTGGCCGACACACTTTCGTGCTCACGCGCCACTGCCTTCGCGGCATCCTTGAGCCGCTCTCCCGCTTCCGCGCGCTCGAGCACGAGCGCGGCAAGGTCAGCCGGGTCCTCTTCACGTGGCGGCGAGGGCGCGACAACAATTGCGATTTCCCCGAGAGGGTCATTCTCCCCGGCCCATTCCACAAGCTCAGCGAGCGAACCCCGAACGATTTCCTCATGGGTTTTCGTGAGCTCGCGCGCCACGCACGCCTCGCGCTCTTCGCCGAAAGCCTCACGCATCGCTTCGAGGCATTCGCGCGTGCGCCGCGGCGACTCGAAGAAGATGAGTGTGCGCCCTTCGCGCGCGAGCGCGCCGAGGGCGGCGAGGCGCTTGCCCGCGGTGCGCGGAAGGAAGCCCTCGAACGCAAACCGATCTGGGGCGATCCCCGAATGGACGAGGGCGGTGAGAGGCGCCGAAGGGCCCGGGAAGACGTCCACGGCAATGCCCTCGCGGTGCGCGGCATCGACAGCGCGGAATCCGGGGTCGGAAACAACGGGCATACCCGCATCCGTTACGAGAAGCACTTTTTGACCTTCGCGCGCGGCGTCGAGGAGCATTTCGGTGCGTTCTACCTCATTGTGCTCGTGGTAGGCGAGGGTACGCGCCGTGAGTCTCACGCCGAGATCGGACGCGAGTCTTTTGACGCGGCGTGTGTCCTCGGCGGCAATCAGGTCGGCCTCGCGAAGCGCGGCGACGAGCCGGAACGATGCGTCGAGCGGGTTGCCTATGGGGGTTGCCGCGAGCGCAATGGCCCCGGGCGTGAGCACGTGTCGGTTCTCGGTTTCCACCGTGCGATCCTATCGCGCGGCCCTCTAGTATGGCCTGGTGAGTAATACGAGTGCGATGCAAAGCGGTGGGTCTACAGTAGCGCCCGCGACGGGAAAGCGTGCGGCGCGCCCCCAGACCGAGAAGCCTGGTGGGCTCTTCGCTCTGAGCGATCGGGCCACGGCGTGGGTTCTCGCCATCGTGCTCGCCGTGTGGGCGGGGGCGCTGCGCCTGTACAACCTCGGCCACGTCAAAACTCTCATCTTTGACGAGGTGTACTACGTGCGCGACGCGTACACGCTCCTTCGTGAAGGCAACGAGCGCGCGTGGGCGAAGGACATCTCCAAGGCTGCTTTCGAGCGCGGCGACGTCAACTCGTATCTCTCCGACCCGCAGTACGTAGTCCATCCGCCCGTGGGCAAATGGGTGATCGCGCTCGGTGAGTGGGCACTCGGCGCGGATAACCCGTGGGGCTGGCGCATCTCCGTGGCACTGCTCGGAACGCTCGGCGTGGTTCTGCTGTTCTTCACGGTCCGACGCTTGCTGGACAACACCGCTCTCGCATTTCTCGCGGGGTACCTCCTCTCGATCGACGGCGTGCACCTCACTCACTCCCGCACGAGCCTTCTCGACCTCATCCTCGGATTCTTCTGTCTCCTCGCCTTCTTCTTTCTCGTGCGTGATCGCGACCAGTTCCGCGGTGCCCTCGCGCGACTGGAGGGCGCCGAAAACGGATTTGGGCATGTCATGGGTGTGCGCTGGTGGCGGATCGCCGCGGGCGTTTCGCTCGGCCTTGCATGCGGCGTGAAGTGGTCGGGGCTCTACTTTGTGGCAGTCTTCGGCATCATGACTGTGCTGTGGGACTGGACCGCGAGGAGGCGTTACGGTGACCCTCGGTGGAAGCTTCGTGGCTTCGCTCTCGACGCCATTCCCGCGTTCTTTGCGATCGTGGGGAGCGCTCTTGTGACCTACGTGCTTTCGTGGAGCGGATGGTTCGCGTCGAAGGACGGCTACTTCCGTACCTGGGCCGTGGACAACGGCCATGCTTCGAACCCCGTGAGCGAAGCGCTCGTGTCCCTGTGGCAATACCACAAGGAGGCATACTCCTTCCACGTGGGGCTCGATTCGACCCACACGTACGCTGCGAAGCCCTGGCTATGGCTCTTGCAGCTTCGCCCCACGAGTTTCTACTACGAGTCGTACACGTATGGCGAGGCGGGATGCCAGGTCGAGAAGTGCTCCGCTGCCATCACGAATATCGGCAATCCACTCCTCTGGTGGTTCGGGTCCTTCGCGCTTCTCGTGACGCTTGTGATCGCGATCCTCAAGCGCAATGGAACGGCTGCAGCAATTCTCTCCGGCATCATCGCCGGGTACCTGCCGTGGTTCCAGTACCTCGACCGCACGATTTTTCAGTTCTACTCGGTCGTGTTTGAGCCGTGGCTCATCATGGCGGTCGTTTTCGTCTTCGGCCTCATGCTCGGTGGCCGCGAGGCGTCACGGGCGAGAAAGCGCATCGCACTGCTCGCGATCGCCTCGCTCGTTCTTACGATGACGCTCATGTCAATCTTCTGGTGGCCACTGTGGACCGCCCAGGTCATTCCCTATGACCTGTGGCGGGCCCACATGTGGTTCGACTCCTGGGTCTAGCGAGCCGAGGGCGGCTCTTTGATGGGCTCTCTCGCCTTAGGCAGCCGCCTCGACCTGGAGCCATTCGCTCTTCTTCGCGAGGAAGTTCTTTGCCGCGGCCTTCGCCGCTTCGAGGCTGTGGTGGGCGCCCCAACCGCACTGAACTTCGTTCGCGGCCGGAACCTCGCTCGCCTCGAGGAGATCATTCAGGGTTGCCTCGACGAGCGGGGCGACCTCTTCGGGCGTGTGCTCGCCGCGCATAAGCATGTAAAAGCCGGTGCGACAGCCCATGGGCGAGATATCGAGGATGTCCTCGCTGTGGTTGCGGGAGAATTCCGCCATCATGTGCTCGAGCGAATGGACGGTCTCGGACTTGAGAGCGTCGACGTTCGGCTGGGTGAAGCGGATATCGAATTTCGTGAGAACTGCCCCGCCGAGGTCCTTGCGGTCTGCGACGCGAATGTAGGGCGCCACGACCGTGCGATGGTCGAGATTGAAGCTTTCAACGTTCATGCGATCGTTCATCGTTACTCCTTTAATAGTCGTTTGTTCCGTGCCATCCTAACGACGCGAGCTGCGCGCGGTGCGGCCCCGTACCACGCCTTGGAATTCCTGTCGCACGTCGTCGTCGGCATCCTTCGGCCACACGAGCGCGATGCGCGTCCCGTCGCGCTCGGCCAGCGGACGGTGCGTCACGTCCTTGCGAGCATGGAGTCGCGCAAGGGACATGGGCATGACCGCGTAGCCATGGCCGGCGGCAACCGTCTGGACGGCACCCTTCGCGCCGCCGCATTCCTCGAGGCTGAATTCGTATTCTCCCTCGAGGTCAGCTTCGGTCAATTCCTCGGCGAGACTCAGGGGGTTGTCTTTCGCGACGACCGCAACCGGTCGCTCCTCCCACAGGGGAACGGCGTGGACATCCTCGCGCGCAAGTACGGGGGCATCGCCCCTCGAGCTCTCACGCCACGGGAGCCGAGCGAAAACCATGTCGATCGCGCCGCTCGCGAGTGCTTCCTCGGGCGCTTGAGCCTCAAGCGGGAGCAACTCCAACTCGCACCGCGCAGGGTCTGTGCGCCAACGCCGCGCAAAAACATCGGGTTCAACCCCGGGAATGAATCCCACGCGGAGTGCGGGGGTATCCGGTCCGATCTGGGACTCGCGTCGACTCATTTGATGAGCGGCACGGTGAAGGGGTAGGTGTAGGCCTCACCGTTGTTCGCCTTCATCGCGGCAATGATCGGCACCACAATCGCTGCAAGAAGGATCGCGAGACCCATGATGGCAGCGATGACCAAGAGGAGAAGCGGGATGATGAGGAACGACAAAAAGCTGCCGAGGATGAACAGCACCCACGCGATCGCGCTGTACACGAACAGGTTAATCGCGAAGTTCAGCGCGCCTGCCGCGGCATTGCGAACGAAAGGGCTCTTGTCGCGGTAGATCAGGTAAATCACGAGTGGCGCGACCCAACCGAGCCAACCGGCCGACACGACCGTGGCGATGAGAGTGCTGAGGTGCGCGAGAATCGCCCACGTGCGTTCGTCACTCGTGACGCCGGCGGGCCCCGTAGGACCGCTAAACCCCGCGCCACTCGCAGCGCCCGCGCCGTAGTTGCCTCCGCTCGAGGCCTCGCTGCCAGAGGTGGGGTTGCTGAAACCGTAGGGGTTCGAGGGTTCGTCACTCATGGTCTACTCCTTCGCTTGGTAGGGACTGCATCGATCGAGATTGGTGGATGTTTTGGAGAAGTGAGTCGAGCTCGGGGTAACGCTTGCCGTTCGCGCACGCCACGTAGGCGGGGCAATCCTGGGGCAAAACCTCGCCGTTCTCCTTGCTCGTTTCTGGCCTGCACGACCAGGTGCGCACGCTCCCGCCAGCTTGCTCAACAATGTGGAAGCCCGCGGCGATATCCCACGGGTTAATACGCGTGAGCATCGTGGCATCGGCCCACCCAGCCGCCACGAAGCAGAGTTCGAGCGCCGCGGAACCGAGATTGCGAATCGCTCCCGCGCCTTCAAGCAGCGCCAATCGCTCGCGTTCGGCGAAAGCTGGGCCCTCGCTCACATCGCGAAGACCCGGAAAACCGGTGAGCACGAGAGCATCGGCGAAATCGCGTTCGGGGTTCGGGCCAAGGCGCTGATCGCCGAGGTAAGCGCCGCTCGGATCCGACCAAAATTCGCGACCGAGCGCGGGAGCATTGACGACACCACCCACGAGAACGCCCTCGACGGCAACACCGATGGAAATACCAAAAAGCGGGTTCCCCGTCGCAAAGTTCGAGGTGCCGTCGATCGGGTCAACATAGAACGTCACGGGGCCGGAGCCCTCGTGAGTTCCGCCTTCTTCGCCCACGATGCTTGCCTCCGGGCAGCGTGCGAGCAGCACCTCGCGAATGCGGTCCTCACACGCGCGATCGTGAATGGTCACAATGTCATGAGCGTTCGCCTTGTACTCGCGTTCCACGGGTCCGGCGCCCACCTCGGCGAGGTAGCTCGCGGCCGCCGCTGCAGCCTCGCGCGCAATCGCGGCGAGTTGTGCGTGCTCAGCAGTATCTGGTTCATTCGCCAAAGACTCCTCGATATTCACGCCTCCATTCCATCACGGCACCTCGCCCCAACCTGGAAACCTGTCTCACCGACACGAGGCTCAGTGCCGCCGAGGATGTCGCGGCTCGACCCTCACCGGCGCGGTTTGCACGATCGTCGCCGAGCGGCCCACCGCGAGCACGCCCCGCACGTCATCGCGCGCTCTCAGCTCCACGGGGACGTCCTCGAGGTACGCCACGGCTCGGTGCCCGAGACGGGAAATACCGCTGATGCGCCCCGAAGCGGCGGCAGCGACGGCCCCGTCGACGCGAAGCGAGAGGTCGCGAGGATCGACCAACGCCCGGCCGGGACCCGGGCCGCACTCCCCCGTTGCCTCGAGTGCGACGCCGCCACTCGTCACGAAAATGCCACGTTCGCGCATTTCTCCCTCGACCCATTGAAGGCCCGCAAGCTCCGCGAGAAACTCGGATTTTGGGGAAGCCAGGGCAGCGTCGGACGGGCACATTTCATTCATGCTACCGCCCTCGAGCACGCATACGCGATCCGCCCACGCGAGAACGTCGAGAAGGTCGTGCGTGGCGAACAGGAGCGTGCGCGTGCGCGAAAGCCGTTCAATAAGGCCGCGCACCTCGCGTGCGGAGCGCACATCGAGCGCCGCCATCGGCTCGTCTAAAAGAAGCACGCGCGGTTCGATCGCAAGAGCCCGGGCGAGAGCACATTTTTGTGCTTGGCCCCCCGATAGCGTTGAGGGGCGCCTGTGCTCAAGTTCCTCGAGCCCCACCTCCGCGCAAAGAGCGCGAGCCCTCTCCCGAGCCACGCGCTTCGTCGCGCCCTTGCTCACGATCCCGTAGGCGATGTTGTCGAGAACGCTCATGTGCCTAAAGAGGTGCGCGGATTGTGAAAGCGAAGCAAAGCCGCGCCGGTACACGGGCACTCGCGAGAGGTCCTCGCCATCGAACCTGACGCGCACTCGCGCGAGACTCGTTGTGGGAAGAAGACCCGCGGTCGCGTCAAGGATCGTGGACTTACCCGCGCCGTTCGGCCCCACGAGGGCAACGTGTTCACCGCGTGCAATTTCAAGAGATGCCTCGACGCCACGCTCGGGGCACACCACCTCGATCGAAAGCGTCATCGCTTCTCGCTCTCACCACTCAGCGGACCTCGTGCGTAGGCAAGCGACACAACGACGAGGGAGAACACGACGAGGAGAATGGACAGCCCCACGGCGTGAGAAAGATCGACCTCGCGCGCGAGATAGATCTGGAGCGGAAGCGTGCGGGTTTCACCCGCGAGTGAACCGGCGAACGTGAGGGTCGCCCCGAACTCGCCGAGCGATCGCGCAAAGGCGAGCGTAGCGGCAATCAGAAGCGATCCCGCAAAGCGAGGAAGCGTCACGGTACGAAGCACACGCATCGGTCGCGCCCCGAGAGCCGCAGCCGCTCCTTCCTCGGCGAAGCCACGCGCCCGGAAGGCACTTTCAAGCGTCAGCACGACGAACGGAAGCGACACGAAAACCTGGGCGAGCACGACCGCGCTCGTCGAAAAAACGATCCGGATGCCTGCGGCGTCGAAGAGAGGCGAGAGAAGACTTTGCCGACCGTACGCCAGTATGAGTGCGAGCCCCGACACGACGGGCGGCAAAACGAGGGGAACGAGCACGAGAGCCCTGAGCACCGACACCAGGGGGCCGGAAGCGCGCGCGAGCACGAGGGCAAGGGCAAAGCCGAGCACAGTCGAGAGCGCGCACGCGAGGCTCGCCGTGATGATCGACAGGAAGGCTGCGGTGAGATTCTCGGGAGTGCTCGCGAGCTCGGGAAGGCTCGCCCACTCGGCTCCAAGCGCGAGGGAAAGGAGCGGGAAAAGAATGCTGAAGCAGGCTACGAGAGCCAGGAGTCCGACGATTGCCGGGTAACGCGTGGTACTCCGATGCACGGCACTCACTTCACCGGGCGAAAACCGGCGTCCGCGAGCGCCATTTGTCCCTCGTGGCTCATCACGAGATCGACAAAATCTTGTGCCTTGTCGCCGTGATCGGACTCTTCGGCTTCCTTCGTGACCGCAATTTCATACGCGTTTGCAAGCCGGTCCGCGCCAGCGAGCTCTACTCCGTCGACCTTGTTCTCGGCGCAGGCGACGTCAGTTTCATACACGATCGCGGCATCGGCTTCGCCGGCCGTCACGAGCCCGAGGGTATCCGTGACGGAGTTTTGTTCGGTATCGAACTGAAGGTCGTCGATGGCCGCGTTCGTGATGAGCTTGTCGGTGAGCTCTCCGCACGGAACCGCGCTCGCACAACGCACCGTGATGAGCTCATGGCGTTCGGCGAGGTCCTCGAGACCTTCGATCTGTTTCGGGTTCCCCTTCTGGACGGCGAGCTCGAGTGAATTTCGCGCGAAAATCTTCGAAGACATCGTCGTCACGAGGTCCTTATCTTTCGCTCGGATCATCCACGAGGACGAGGCCGACGCGAATACATCTGCCGGGGCGCCGCCATCCATTTGGGTCACGAGATCCTGGGAGCCCGCGAACGTGAGGACAATATCGACATCCGGATTCTCCGCCTCGAAATCCTTCTCAAAGCCTTCAAACGTGTCCTTGAGCGAGGCAGCCGCGAAAACCGTGACCTTCGTTTGGGCTGGGGAAGCGTCGGGCCCCGCACTTTCCTTGCTGCCACCGCACCCCGCAAGTGACGCCGCGACGAGCGTTGCCGTGGCTGCCGCGCCTGCCATGCGTTTCATCGTGTCATGCTCCAAGAAGCGAATCGAGATAGGGGGTGGAGAACAGCCTATCGGGATCGAGTTCGTTCCTCACAGCCGCAAAGTCTGGCCAGTGAGGGTAGAGGTCCCGCAGTTCACGCTCGCGAAGCCAATGCATTTTGCCCCAGTGGGGTCGCCCCTCAAACTCGGCAAGGGTGTCGTGAACGACGTGGAGATAGTCGTCAGTTTTGGCATGAAGGGGATTGTGGGCCGCGATGTACACGGTGTCACGTTCATTCGCCGTCGAAAGCCACACGTCGTCTGCCGCCGCTCGGCGTACCGCGAGCGGGAAGATAAGCGATCGCGTCGCAGAATCGAGAGCGCGTGTGAGCGCTTCGAACGCCTCTCCGAAGCGGCTTGCGGGAATCGCCATTTCACACTCCCGAAAACGGGTGCGCCGCGAGGCAACGTAGAGACGATAGGGCAGCTGAACAGCCTCTCCCGCGGGCATAAGCGCCGAGACTGCGCCCGTGAGCGGGCGCTTCATTGCGGGAACGGCCTGAACGAGGCGATTACCGAGCGCAAACGCGCCGTTGCCGACCACTTCGCTCTCGATGAAGGTGCGGACAGGGCCCATGCCTCTATTCGACGACTCCGCGGGCACATGGTTGAGTTCGCGCACAATCGCGCTTCGCCCGCCCGGAACAAAAAAGAACTCCTGGTGGTCCTGTTCCATGCTCGTCTCGAGAAACCTCGAGGCGACCTCCTCGAGCGGAGCCGAGTACTCGCGCCTGTGAAGCTTATAGAGCGGGATCGTGCGAAGCCGCACTTCAACGATGATGCCGAGCGCGCCGAGCCCAAGTCGCGCGGCCTCAAAGAGGTGCACATTGTGCTCGCGGTCCGCCCACACGGCATCACCGTTCGCGAGCACGATCCTGAGGCCCGTGACGAGCCCGGAGACCCCCGTGGATCGACCACCCGTTCCGTGGGTGCCGGTGCTGATCGCCCCCGCGATCGATTGACGGTCGATGTCACCCATGACTTCGAGAGCTCGCGAGTGCTTCGCGAGCATCGGCCCAATCTCCCACAGGCGCGTGCCGCCGCGTAGAGTCACATCTCCCGTGTCCCGGTCAATCCCCACGAATCCCCGATGCCGATCGAGCGTCAGGGTCGTGCCGTGCGGCTTAGCGATCGCTGAAAAAGAGTGCCCCGCCCCCATTACTCGAAGCCCCGTTTCATGAGCGGTCGCGCGCGCGATGTGATGCACAATTTCCCGCTCACTACGGGGATGCACAACCTCAGCGGGGGAAAATTCGACGTTCCCCGACCAGTTCGCGCGAATCTCACGCGCCGAGCCCAAAGCCACCTTTGCCATGTCCCAGCCTTCCCTCGATGATCCGAAACCTAAATATACGCGCGCCTGAGGCCACGGTAGGTGGGGACGACCTCACAAACCTCGTCCCCTCGCACGATTGCGTAGTTCCCCACGTGCTCGGCGACCCCCCGGCCTTCGCGTGACGCACCCACACGGTATCGCCCACGCGCAATCGTTCGGCTTCACGACCACACAACGGCGTTTGTACCTCGCCCGCGCCTTCTAGACCCACGTACTTCAGGGAATATGGGTGCACGATGAGGGGAAGTCGGTCGAACCCGGCTGGGCCACTTGCGACCCAGCCTCCGCCGAGAATTGTCGCGATGCCTCGGGCGGGTCGGCGCACGACGGGGAAGCCCACGATCAAGGCGGGTTCGGGCCGGAACCCCACAAAATGATCGAAACTCGCGGGGCCGATGAGCCCCGACCCCGCGGCGACCTCGGTGACGCTCGGATCTGCGCTCGTCGATTCGATACTTCCCGTGCCGCCGCCGTTGACGAACTCAGGATCGGTGACCTCACGCACGCGCCTCACGGCCTCACCACGACGAGTGGCGACGTCGCGCGCGCTGAGCTTTTGCATGCCGCGTGTGAGCAGCCGCATGGGGGTGAATCCTCGATTGGGCGTGCCGGCGATTTGCGACTCGTACCCCATGAGACCCACAAGCGTGAGGCCTGAATACTGGGTAAGGCGCCGGGCGAGATCTTCGACGTGGTCAGGTGTGAAGAGCGGCGAGCGAAGCGCGCCAAGGTGCACGCCTCGCACGGGCGCATACGAGCAATCGAGTTCGAGGCACACGCGCACGGGTGCTTCGCACCTGGGCTGGGAGCGACGCACAGCCGTGATCATCTCGGCGTGGGCGATCGAATCGACCATGAGTGTCACGGCACCGAGGGCGCGTTCACTCGTGACGAAGCGCGCGAGCATTGGCATCAAACCGTTCGAGGTCGAGAACCGCAATGGGGCGGCGATTGAGACCCGCAGCCGCGAGGGCGCGTTCGTAGCGCGCGATCTCACGTGCACTCGGGGTTGCCGACGCCGCTGCCACGGTACGAAGCCCGTGAAGATCAGGCGCGGCGGCGGCGCATGACGTCGTCGACGGTGAGGCCCGAGCCGATGACCTGAGCATTGGACGCGACATACGTGCCCTGCTCAGCTTCAGCTTCGCGCTCTTCGACGTCCGCGGCCTCAAGGCTACTACCGGTCGAGAGCGCGCCGTAGCGGAAGCTCACGCGGGAAGCGAAGCGCTCATCCGCGAGAGCCTTGCCTTTTCCTGCTTCGCGAGCCTCGAGCACCTGGCGCAAGAAGGCCTCGTGGCGCTCGGCCGGGCTCATCTCGCTCTGGCGCGAGGATTCGGAATCCGACGCCTGCGTGGCCACCTCGTGGCCCACCTCGGCGTCGCTGACCTGCTCAACCTCGGGAGCGTTGTCGTGTGAAGCCTCAACGTCGCTCGCCTCCTCGACGTCGCTCGTGTTTTGCGTGCGCATCGAACGCGACGCGTGACGCGCGACAAGGCAAAGACCGAGCGCAACCACGGCTCCCAGTGGGAACCAGATGCTCGTGAGGGAGAGCGAGGTCGTGACGACAGTCGCGAGCGTGACTCCCACGAGAATCACGAGAAGCGCCGTGAGTGCGGTATTGAGCCCCGAATGCGGCGCACGATCGTGCACGAGTTCGGTGCGTTCCTCGACTCCAAAACGCGGGCGCGAAGTTGGGTCCGCAGGGCGGAGAAGGCTACGATTCTCGGGCATGTCGGTGACCTCGTGCGAGATAGAAGAGTAGGTGCGGCAGGCGTCCGTGACGTCCCTGGCGCTCTCGGAGTGGCGCTGCTGCGCAACCCTCTCCGCCTCCCCCAGCGTGTACCGCCGATCGGCAGTTTTGGGAACGGCGTACAGGAGCCACACACCCACGAGAAGGGCGATGAGCACCGCACCGAGATTAAAGCTGTTCACCCCTTGATCGTAGGGACTTTATGTGCGGTAAGAGCGCACATTCGGCCGCGTGTCGCACCCCGTAGGACGCACCTCACCGCACGGGCGGAACTCGGTCGAGCAGGAGGCCTCTCGCAGGGACCTCCTCGCGCGTCAGCGAGAATACGCGATGGTCGCGCCACGCGCCCGCAACGTAGATGCATCGCTCGCGGATCCCTTCTTCTCGAAGGCCCAGCTTTTCGACGACCCTGAGCGAGGCGGTATTGGAAGGGCACACGAGGATCTCGACGCGATGAAGTCCTTCTCCGATGAGCACCTCCTCAAGTGCGAGTGCGAGGGCACGGGGCGCGATTCCACGCCCAGCCCATTCGGGTGCCACCCAGTAGCCCACGTGTGCGGTGGAAAGCGAACCGAACACGATCGGGGAAAACCCGATATGCCCCACGAGCACGCGATTGTGGAAGATCCCAAGGGAAGACCACGCAATTTCGCTACCTTGGCGTCTGAGTGCTCGAAATTGGGCCGCATACGAAGGGTAGCCGCCGTCGCCCCATGCCGGGTCGCGAGCCTCCCAGCGTTCAAGCCACTCGGCACTGCATTCGCGCACACGCACATACGCTCGGCGATCGCGGCGCACGAAGGGGCGCAGCGTGAGCGTGTCGTCGCGTAGTCTCATGAGCGGAAGCCTAACGCTCATGAAGGTGCGAGGTGGCCACCGGCGCTTGAGAACTCCCCCGAAGATCGCGGCGCTGTGGCACGATGTGGTCATGAGTGAGAACACCACGCCCGCAACGAAGCGCGCGCTGCGCCGCGAGATCCTCCGGTCCCGGCACGAGACCTACGTGGCCGAGGCCGCACGGGAAAGCGCCGCGCGTATCCGAAGCAGCCTCGAGGACAACATCGATCCGTGGGTTGAGGCCACGGGCCACTCCCTCGTCATCGCTGGCTACAGCCCGGTTCCCGCCGAAGCGAGTGCTCTCGCGTGGCTGAGGCGCAAGGCACGCGAGGGGCACACCGTCATTCTTCCCACCTTCGAGGGGGAGCTTCTCGGATGGCGAGCGTGGGACGGAGAAGAAGTACTTACCCCTTCCGGTGGTGCGAAGTTTGGTTCCGAGCCCACCGGCGAGTCCTTCGGCGTTGAAGGGCTTTCTCGCGCTGACCTCATCATCACGCCCGCCGTCGCGGTCGATCGATCAGGAACGCGTCTCGGGCACGGCAAGGGCTACTACGACCGCGCCCTCGCCCACGCTCGTCCCGGCACCCGCGTCCTCACCCTCATCCACGAGTCCGAACTTCTCGAAGAAGGCGCTCTCCCCCGCGAGCCCCACGACGTACCAATCCCCGAGGTCCTGACCGAGGCGGGCCTCGTGTCGCTCAGCCCTCGCGCCTAGGGCCTGCGCTTCGGCGCGTGCTCCACAGTGTCGCGCCTTCCCCAATACGCCTCCCTTGCGAAAAGAGCGGCGGATTTCATCCCTAACGTGGGCCTCATGGGAGACGAATCAACGCTCGCGCGGGCTCGACGCGCACTTGCCACTGCCGCCCCTCACGTGCGGCGTGCTGTACGAAAAAACAGGGGTCTCGTGGCCCTCGTCGTGCTCGCCGGCCTCGCGAGCTTCGGTGCGCCACCACTCGCGGCGCACGTTTTACCCGGAGTGCCCGTGGTCGTTGCCGCGCATGATCTTGCGCCCGGCGAGAGGCTCGAGGCACGCGACCTCACGACCACGATGGTGCGTCCCGATCTCGTTCCCGACGGCGTCGCGCGTGACCTTGACGAGGTTGCAGGCGAAACAACCGGGGGTCCGATCAGCCGGGGCGCGCTCGTCCTGCGCGAGCATCTTCGCGAAAAAGAATCGGTGCTTTCCGCTGATAAAGCACTCGTCTCTCTCCCGATCGAGGAAGGAAGCGTCGTTAACGGCGCGGAACCCGGTACGCAGCTTCGTCTTGTGTGTGAGCAGCGGAGCGCCGAGGATTTCGCTTCGGCGACAGCGCTCACGGAAGTGCGCGCCGTTCTACGGGAGTCTCGTGCACCGAGTGCGAGCGGAGCCGCGCCTTTCGCGGCAGCCGGTGCCCCGGTGGTGACCGTCGAAGTCGATCATGCGCACATTTCAACTATTGCGCATTGCACACGCAGCTCTCCCCCGTTTATCGCCGTGGTCGGCTAGTTTATAATCTTCGTAATACTCCTTCGGCTCGCGCCGAGCTACTCCGCATCCCCTTACCGAAAGGACACGGCCGTGAACGGCTTCAAGGAATTCATCATGAAGGGCAACGTTCTCGACCTCGCGGTCGGCGTTGTGATTGGCGGCGCCTTCACCGCCCTCATCAAGGCTTTCGTTGACCACCTCATCAACCCGGTTGTGGCCGTGTTCGGCGGCACGAACGTTGATGGCTTCACATTCCGCATCATCGCGGACAACAAGGCCACGACCCTCGACTTCGGCGCACTCATCTCCGCAGTCATCGCCTTCCTCATCACCGCGGCGGTCGTCTACTTCGTGTTCGTTCTGCCCGTGAACAAGGCGCGCGAGCTCGACAAGAAGCGCCGCGGCATCACCGAAGAGGTCACGGAACTCACCGATATCGACCTCCTCACCGATATCCGCGACCTGCTCAAGGCACAAAACACCAAGTAACCCTCTGCTCACCGCCACAAAAACCGTCAAGGCCCGGTAGCATGGGGCGTTATGCCCGCACGCCCTGACCTTCACGAACCCCTCGCCGCGTGGTTTGCACGCCACCGTAGGCCACTCCCCTGGCGCGAGGACGGTACGAGCGCGTGGGGCGTTCTCGTCAGCGAAATCATGAGCCAGCAAACGCCCGTTGCCCGCGTTGTTGAGCCCTGGAGTGCATGGATGAAGCGTTGGCCTACGCCACGCGCTCTCGCGCACGCTGACTCGGCCGAGGTGCTGCGCGCGTGGGGCTCCCTTGGCTACCCGCGCCGCGCTCTCAGGCTCCTTGAGTGCGCGCGCACGGTCGATCGGGAGCACGGCGGAAAGCTCCCGGTAGGCGTCGATGCCCTCAGGGCACTTCCCGGGATCGGCGATTACACGGCCGCGGCAGTCGCGAGCTTCGCGCAAGGTCAGCGCGCGTGCGTTCTTGACACCAACATCAGGCGCGTACTCACGCGTGTTCTCGATGCTAAGGCGTCTCCATCCGTGCACGTCACGAAGCGAGACCGCGCCCGATTTGCCACACTCGTGCCAGCGAGCGCCGAGAGCTCCCGAATCTGGAACGAGGGGGTCATGGAGCTCGGCGCGCTCGTGTGCCGAGCCCGAAATCCCAGGTGCGAGGCCTGCCCACTCGCGGAGGAGTGCGCATGGCTCAAAGCAGGCAGACCCGGACTCGGCGAGCGTACGTCGCGCCCGCAAGGCTACGAGGGAACGGACCGCCAAATCCGGGGCACAATCCTCAAGACTCTTCGCGAAGGTGGGGAGGCCACCGTCGGAACCCTCGAACGCGCAAGCGGGGCTGAGCCCGAGCGCTTCACGCGGCTCCTCGCAGACCTCCTCGCAGAAGGTTTCATTTCGTACACCGCGAGCGGGCTGGTCACGCTAGGTGCAGGAAGTCCCGCGGGAGAGCGGCCACAAACCCGATAATCGGCTCGCGCGTGCGGGACCGGTCACCTACACGCTGTCCGACGCCTGCTTCGCTTTGAACGCGTGAAACTTCCGCACGAGGCGTTCAACGACGAACGAAACGGCGAATGCCAGAGCGAGAGCGGCGAGAATGCCGAGGAGGGGATGCGCCTCAAACCATTGACCCGCGAGCGCCCCCACGAGGCACGAATACCCCGCCCAAATGAAGGTCGCAAGGACAATCTTTGGCGTAAAGAGCGAGCGCGGATACCTCACACCGCCAGCCACAAGATTGACGACCGTACGCCCGAGAGGAATGAAGCGCGCCGTCATGAGGTAGGTAAATGCGTGCTTGTCGAGGCCCCGCTCGGCAGCCTCAACCGCCCGGTGGCCTCGATGCCCCTCATTGAAGAAGGTGAGCTTACGCCACGGGAGAACGCGACCGAGCAGATAGGTGACGTGGTCGCCCACTGCCGCGCCAACCCAACCGGAAAGAATCAGCAGGAACAGCGAAGGCTTGCCCGAGGTCGCCCACAGCGATCCGAGCGTCACGAGGAGGGACTCGCTCGGGACCGTGGGAAAGAAAGCGTCCACGAGGGAGAAGGCGGCGACCACCAGGTGGACCCACCACGCTTCTCCCGCGTGGACGACTATTTCTTCGACAACGTGCATGTCGGGGCTTACGCCACTCTCTTATCCGGCGATGTCCTCGACAGAAATGTCCTCGGAGATCGGCTCGAGAGAGCCGTCCTCGTTCTTCGTGGCAAACGTGAACACACCGAGCGGGCCTTCGCCCTCAGCGCCAATCACGATCTCATCGCCATCCTTCACCTGGCCGAACAGGATCTTCTCACTGAGGGAGTCCTCAATGTCGCGCTGAATCGCGCGGCGAAGCGGACGGGCACCGAGAACCGGGTCGTAACCCTTCTCCGCGAGCAGGGTACGGGCCTCGGGCGTGAGCGTGACCGACATGCCGCGCTCCGCGAGGCGCACGTCGAGGCGGCCAACCATGAGATCGACGATCTGCTTGATCTCCTCGCGCGAGAGCTGCGGGAACACAACGATGTCGTCCACACGGTTGAGGAACTCGGGGCGGAAGTGCTGCTTGAGTTCCTCGTTGACCTTCGCCTTCATGCGCTCGTAACTCGTCGAGAGATCGCCACCGGCCTGGAAGCCGATCGAGACGCCCTTCGCAATGTCGCGCGTGCCGAGGTTCGTCGTCATGATGATGACCGTGTTCTTGAAGTCCACAACACGGCCCTGCGAGTCCGTCAGGCGGCCATCCTCGAGGATCTGCAGGAGCGAGTTGAAGATATCGACGTGAGCCTTTTCGATCTCGTCGAAAAGCACGACGGAGAACGGCTTGCGGCGCACCTTCTCGGTGAGCTGCCCGCCCTCGTCGTAGCCGACGTAGCCGGGGGGCGAGCCAAACAGACGCGAAGCCGTGTGCTTCTCGCCGAACTCCGACATGTCGAGCGTGATGAGCGCATCCTCGTCGCCGAACAGGAACTCAGCGAGGGCCTTCGCGAGCTCGGTCTTGCCCACGCCCGTAGGGCCGGCAAAGATGAACGAGCCACCCGGGCGCTTCGGATCCTTGAGGCCCGCGCGGGTCCTGCGGATCGACTGCGAAAGCGCCTTGATCGCTTCGTTCTGGCCCACGACGCGCTTGTGGAGCTCGTTTTCCATGTTGAGCAGTCGCGTGGACTCAGCCTCGTTGAGCTTGACGATCGGAATTCCGGTCGCGGCCGCAAGAACCTCGGCGATCACATCGTCGTTGACAATGCTGATCGCATCGGACTCGCCGTTGCGCCACGCGTCTTCCTTGGCCTTGCGCTCCGCCGTGAGCTTCTGCTCATCGTCGCGAAGGCTCGCAGCCTTTTCGAAATCCTGCGCGTCGATCGCGGATTCCTTCGCGCGCTTCGCCTCTTCGATCTTCTGATCGTATTCCTTGAGCTCGGGCGGGGCCGAAAGTCGGCGAATGCGCAAGCGTGCACCCGCTTCATCGATCAGGTCGATGGCCTTGTCGGGGAGGAAACGATCATTCACGTACCGCGCCGCGAGCTGGGCTGCCGCATCGAGCGCGTCGTCGGTAATCGTGACCTTGTGGAACGATTCGTAGCGATCGCGGAGGCCGCGAAGGATGTCGACGGTCTCTTCGACGCTCGGCTCGTCAACCTGGATCGGCTGGAAGCGGCGCTCGAGAGCGGCATCCTTTTCGATGTGCTTGCGGTACTCCTCGAGCGTGGTGGCACCGATGGTCTGGAGCTCGCCGCGGGCAAGCATCGGCTTGAGGATGTTCGCCGCGTCGATCGCGCCTTCTGCCGCGCCTGCACCCACGAGCGTGTGTATCTCGTCGATGAACAGCACGATGTCTCCGCGAGTCTTGATCTCCTTGAGCACCTTCTTGAGGCGCTCTTCGAAGTCGCCGCGGTAGCGTGAGCCCGCCACGAGCGAACCGAGATCGAGCGTGTAAAGCTGCTTGTCCTTAAGGGTCTCGGGAACATCACCCGTGACGATCGACTGCGCGAGACCTTCGACGACGGCGCTTTTACCGACGCCCGGCTCGCCGATCAGGACGGGGTTGTTCTTCGTGCGACGGCTCAGAACCTGCATGACGCGTTCAGCTTCGCGCTCACGGCCGATGACCGGGTCAAGCTCCTGGTCGCGTGCGGCCTGCGTGAGATTGCGGCCGAACTGGTCGAGCACGAGAGAGCCTGACGGAGTCCCCTCCTGATTGCCGCCACCGGCGTTCACCGTTTCCTTGCCCTGGTAGCCCGAAAGCCTCTCGATGACTTCCTGCCGCACGGCCGCGGGCTGAGCACCCATGCGCGTGAGGACTTTGACGGCCACGCCATCACCCTCGCGCAAGAGCCCGAGGAGGATGTGCTCGGTGCCGATGTATCCGTGGCCGAGCTGGAGGGCCTCGCGAAGGCTCAGCTCGAGAACCTTCTTCGCACGGGGCGTGAACGGAATGTGGCCCGTGGGGGCTTGCGTGCCCTCCGTGATGATCTCGCGCACCTGCTCGCGCACGCCTTCGAGCGTGATCCCGAGCGATTCGAGAGCCTTCGCTCCCACGCCCTCACCCTCGTGGATGAGGCCCAGGAGGATGTGCTCGGTGCCGATGTAATTGTGGTTGAGAAGGCGCGCCTCATCCTGCGCGAGCACGATGACTCGGCGGGCGCGATCGGTAAACCTCTCGAACATGAATCTCCCTTGGTGTTTCGGCGTTGCCTACGAGCCTACTGCGTGCCTCCATGCTGCGCGTCGTTGTTCGCCAGCGGCGTGAAAGGCCCGCGCGGGAGCACCTAGGATTGGAGAACACGCCATCGCTGTGCACCGTCGCAGTCACTTTTACCACACCGAAGGAGCTTTTCTAGCCATGCGAGTTCCCGCGCAATCGCCTCGCGCAACCGCGGACCTCGAAGTCGAGCGTGCCGATGCCGTGCTCGTCGGTGCGGGCATCGCTTCGGCTACCCTCGCGGTGCTGCTGAGCGAACTCGAACCGACGTGGCGCATCGTCGTTCTTGAAAAACTCAACGGCCCCGCGCTCGAGTCTTCGCACGCGTGGAACAATGCCGGTACCGGTCACAGCGCGCTGTGCGAGCTCAACTACACGCCCATGGACGCTCGCGGCCGCGTCTCAATCGGAAAAGCGATCGCTGTCAATGAAAAGTTTCAGGTCTCGCGGGCCTGGTGGGCACACCTCGTTGAGACGGGGAAACTCCGTCACCCAGAGCGATTCATCCGCACCGTTGCGCACATGAGCTTCGTGCACGGCGGCGAAAATCGGCGCTTCCTCAAGGCCCGCTTTGACGCCCTCAAGTCTCATCCCTTGTTTTCCTCGCTCGAATACACGGAAGATCGAGCGTGCCTCGGCGAGTGGGCCCCGCTCATCATGGAAGGCCGAGCCGCGGACACGCCGCTTTCGGCGACCCGCTCGCTCGCGGGAACAGACGTAGACTTCGGCGCCCTCACGCATGCGCTTCTCGAATCGGCCGGGAATGCGGGCACGAGCGTGCACTACGGCGCCGAGGTCGTTGATCTTCGCCGCATGGGAAGCGACTGGGGCGTCATGGCTCACACGCGCGGCACCGTGCACGTCGTGCGCGCGCCTTTCGTGTTCGTGGGCGCGGGCGGTGCTGCGCTCCCCCTCCTTCAGCGCTCCCGAATCACCGAGATCCGCGGCTACGGGGGGTTCCCCATCTCCGGGCAGTGGCTTCGCTGCACCAATCCCGAGCTCGCCGCGCGACACGACGCCAAGGTGTACGGGAAGGCGGCCGTCGGATCTCCCCCGATGAGCGTGCCCCACCTCGATACGCGCTTCATTGATGGCAAGCGCGAGCTCATGTTTGGTCCCTATGCGGGCTGGAGCCCGAAGTTCCTCAAATCGGGTTCCGCGACGGATCTCTTCCGCTCGATCCGCCCATCAAACGCTCTCCCCATGATGTCCGTCGCACCCGGCAACCTCGACCTGATCAGCTACCTCGCCTCGCAGCTCACCCAAAGCTTCGACGATCGCCTCGAGGCGCTTGCCGAATACCTGCCCGGGGCCAAAGCCGAGGACTGGGAGCTTCTTTCCGCTGGCCAGCGCGTCCAGGTCATCGCACCGACCTCGCGCACGCAAGGAACCCTTCAGTTCGGGACCGAACTCCTCACGTCCGCTGACGGGAGCATGAGCGGGCTCCTTGGCGCCTCCCCGGGTGCGTCGACCGCAACCTCGATCATGCTCGAGCTCCTCGCACGTGCATTCCCCGAGCGGGCGACTCAGTGG
Organism: Dermabacter indicis; assembly: GCA_001403775.1. GTDB lineage: Bacteria > Actinomycetota > Actinomycetes > Actinomycetales > Dermabacteraceae > Dermabacter > Dermabacter indicis. The sequence goes on along the minus strand of CYUG01000013.1, from coordinate 157,794 downwards.
AAGCCGCGGCTTCGCTCCCTGCTTCCAGTCGAGGGCGACGCGCGCGAGAATCTCGCGCGCACGAGCCGCATTCTTGGCCTCACAGAACCACCACGGTGAAAGGACACCCATGACCACCTCGCACTCCCCCTTCCGGGGAAAGATCATGACCCTGACCAATGGCAACGCACGTGCAGAACTCACGAGTGTGGGTGCCGCGCTCAATAGATTTTGCGTAAGCGGCCGCGACTTCCTCGTGCCAAGCGCTCTCGATGACGTGCAATTCGGCTATCGGGGGAGCATCATCGCGCCATGGCCGAATCGCATTGGTGATGGCGCATACTCTTACGACGGCGTGGAATACGAATTGCCACTCAACGAGCACGAACGCCGCAATGCCCTTCACGGTCTCGTATGTTGGAGCGATTTCTCGGTGGAAAACCACAAGGAAAACTCAGTCGAATTTTCCCACCGGATTATTCCCCAGCTTGGGTATCCGTTCCCGCTCGAGATTCGCGTGCGCTATACCCTTCACGAAAACACGATTACGACCGACGTCACCGCCACTAACCTCGGCACACGCCCCGCACCCTACGGCGTGTGCCCTCACCCTTACCTCGTGCCCGGCACGGAAAATATGAACGAGTGGGAAGCTCTCGTGCCTGCCTCCCACGTACTCGACGTCGACGAACGACTCCTGCCCGTCGCGCTCGAGCCCGTTGAAGACCGCCCCGAACTCCACCTCGATGGGGCGCGCATCGGCGAGCGTTCTATCGACCACGCCTACACGGGCTTTACCGAGGGCCGCATTACGGTACGCAGCGCGAGCGGCGAGGTGTGGGTCGAGTTCGACCCCTCGGCCCTTCCATGGGCGCAAATCCACACTGCCGACCACGAGGACCCCGTGAAGAACCGCGCAGGCCTCGCCGTCGAACCCATGACATGCCCACCAGATGCCTTCCGCACGGGCGAGGACCTCGTGCACCTCGCCCCGGGTGAGGCACACAAAGCCTCGTGGACGATCGGCGGCGCGGTACTCATCTAAGAACTCACCGGACACAGAAAGGCGCCGCGAAGGGATCCCTCCCCTCGCGGCGCCTCCTTATGCGGGAACGCTCAGTCTTCGTGAGCGGCGTAGTATGCCTCGCGCACATCGGCGGCGATGCGGCCGCGATCCGAGACGTTGTAGTTGTTCTCAAGAGCCCACTTGCGGATCTTTGCGGTCTCCTTCGCACTGCTCGGCGTGCGCGAGCTGCGACGAGCGCGGCCACCCACGCGGCGAGCGGCGACGATCCACTTGGTCATGTCGCTGTGGAGTTCCTCAACGTGCTCGTTCGAAAGATCGATCTCGTAATCAACTCCCTCGAGAGAGAATGAAACGGTGAGATCCGCCTTCGAGCCATCGAGATCGTCGACGAGTTCGGTGAAAGTCTTTGTTGCCATCGAGGCCATCCTCATGAAGTTTTTAAAACGGTGGTCAACCGGCTCAGCTGCGATGTGCTTCAGCGGTTAAAAACAGGATAGTTTCTCTTAACATTGCTGGCAAGCATTTTATCGAGCTTTAAAACCCCCCTTTTTTCTCTTTCACCGCGGGCGTTTCTGCGCTGTTTCTCGTGGAGGACGTTTCTCTCGTTGGCACATAGCGGGCAGCCTCCGGATGCTCGGCGATATACTCGCGCTCGGCCTCCCTTTCGGCTTCACGCTGGCGCTTATCGGCACGCAAAATCGCGCGCAGAATAAACCAAAAAAGCAGGCCGATCCCAATCGAAGGCAATAGCGCCCCGAGCTCAAAGGCCCAGTCAATATCTCCCACGGTGCGCCCCCCTACGCCGTTTTCTTCACGTCGGAAGGCGCGAGATTCACGCTCGCATTGTCAATCAAGCGCACACCCTCGACCCTCGCGGCAAGAACGACGAGCGCCTCACCCGTGTGCGCATCATCGATTTCCTCGAAGGTCGCCGGATTAACCGCGAGGTGATAATCCCACGTGACGCGCGAGGAATCATTGGTTTCCCGAAGAAGCGCGAGAAGCTCGGGCGCCGTCGGGCACTGAAGCGCCTTCGTGAGAAGACCGGAGATTGCGAGCGCATCCTCCCTCCCCTGATCACTCAAATAGCTATTTCGTGAGCTTCGCGCGAGGCCCACATCCTCACGCGCGATCGGCACGGCCACGATCTCAAGACCGAGGTTGAAGTCGTGCACGAGGCGTCGAATGATCGCGAGCTGCTGCGCATCCTTCTGGCCAAAGACCGCCAGATGCGGCTGCGCGAGAAGAAAGAGTTTCAGCACGACGGTGGCTACGCCGCTAAAGTGCCCCGGGCGAATCTCTCCCTCGAGCACACGCCCGAGTTGCCCAACGTCCACCCTGAAGGGTTCCTCGTGCGGGTACATATCGCGCACCTCGGGCGCGAACATCGCATCGGCGAGGTCCTCCACGAGCGCGAGATCCGCGTCGAGCGTGCGCGGATAGCGTTCGTAGTCTTCCCCCGGTCCGAACTGCAGAGGGTTGACGAAGTTCGACACGATCACGTGATCCGCGCGCGAACGTGCTTCGCGGATGAGCGTGAGGTGCCCCTCGTGGAGTGCGCCCATCGTAGGCACAAGCGCAACGCTTCCCGTGAGCGAGGCGCGATAGGCCTGCAATTCCTTGACGGTGGGGATGAGCGTGGTCATGAATCCTGCCTCGTGTTTTTCTCGGTTGACAGCAGCAACTCTAACGCCGCGCGCTCGCTGTCGCCGATCGGCGCGATGTCGAGTGCAGCACGCGCGAGGGCGCGGTACGTGGGGAGCGTGCGCCCGAGGTCCAGCTCCTCAAGCGCAGCAAGGTGGTTTCCGACGGTGCCTGCGTCACCTCGCTGCACCGGTCCCGTGAGCGCGCCGGGCCCAACTCTGAGGGCCTCCTCGAGGCTCGCGTTGAGAAGCGGGCTCACAAGGGCCGAAGGATCCTCAACCCCGATCGCATCGAGGATTTGGAGCACCTGACTCACGAGCACCACGAGATGGTTCGAGCCGTGCGCAAGGGCCGCGTGATACGCGGTTCGGTCCCCCTCGGCGATATCGAGGCTCACGCCGTCGAGCTCAAGCACGAGGGCTTTGGCGATGGGCGCGAACATGGGGCGGGCAGTGATCGCCCACGGGCAGCCCACGAGCCTGCCGAGGTCGAGCGACGTGCCCGTGAAAGTCATGGCCGGGTGAAGCGCGAGCGTAATCGCGCCCGCCTCCTCGAGAGGGCGCAGTGCCTCAATCCCATATCGGCCGGAGGTGTGCGCGATGATCTGTGCGCCAGGAACGGTACCCCGCTGCGCGAGGCTCGCCGCGAGCGGGGCAAGCTCGTCATCAGGCACAGCGAGAATCACGAGTTCGCTGCGCTCCACGACCTCTTCGGGTGTGAGGATGGGAGCGCCGGGAAGAAGAACATCGGCGCGCTCCAGGGAAGCGTCGGACCTCGCCACGACCCCCGTGACCTGGTGTCCCGCGGCGCGAAGCGCGTTACCGAGCACGGCGCCCACGCGCCCCGCCGAGATGACGCCCACGCCCATGCGGGCAGGTGATGTGGGGCTCACGCCACACCACCCAGGAGCCTAGGCTGAAGCCAACTTTCACGTTCGTTGAAACGGCGCAGGCGGCCCGCGTCAGCTCCAAGGCTCTCGCACAAAGCTGCGGCATCCGCGACCGGAATATCGCTCACGTGAAAGGAGCCACCAGCAAAAGCAACGCCAACGTCTGCGGTGCCAATGCGGCGCGCGATAGGCCCCTGGGAAATCTCGACCCCCTGGATGCGGTCGCGTGGAATCACGGTGAGAGTGCGCCGAAGCCACCCCGTGCGGGCGATAAGCGCGTGGCGGCTCAGCGCATACACGTGCGTGCGCCGCGCGACCGGGCTCGTCCAGTGGAAGGGGCGTGTTCCCGGAAGCTGCGCCTGCGGCGCCGAGAGGAAACCGGTCAGAAGAGCCGAGTCACTCACACCGAGCACCGCGGAGGACGGCGCCTCGGCTCCGTCGTGCATCGAGGGGTGGACAACAAGGTCTCCCGTGGGCGGCATGAGGTGAGTGAGCGTCGCGTCGAGCTCGCTCGCCGTCCCTACGGGAAGGATGCGGCCCGACGATTCCGTCACCGACTCGAGCTCGTCCATACCCGCAGTCGTCACAGACACGTCGAACCAGCCTCGAGAGCGCCACAGGAGCGGCTGCGAAATCTCCGCCTGCTGGAGCTTCGCGGCGGTGAGATTGTCACTTCGCGAATTGAGCAAGCCGCTGCGCGCGCGCAGCCCTGCCGACGTCGCGCGCGAGGTGAATCCCCAGCCTGATTCGAGGCGCGAGAAGATCATGCGCGGGCCGGCAAGAAGGGCGGGAACGAGCGCGAAGAAGGACGCTGCGGAAAACGTGAACTCCCCGCTCGCAAACGAGAAGACGATCCAGATCCCCGTCATGACGAGTGTGACGGCCATGCCGATCATGAGCGAGACATCGAGGAAAAGCGAGTGCAGGACGCGCGAGGTGGGGATCCGCGCGAGCAGGTCACCGTCGGAATCCGAATCGTACGCGATTGACTTGGCACGCTCGCCAATGCTCGGTGTGCTTGCGTCTCCCACGCCGTGACCATCGCTCTCGGAGGCGGCAACGGGCGAGTACTCAGCCGCCGCAGCCACCGCGGGCGACCGATCCTTGGTTCGCGCATCCGCGTGTGCGAGCTCGAGCACGGTCGAGTGAATCGCCTCAGCCTTTGACTGACCGAGATACTCGAGTTCCACGTGGGATTCGCCCGCGCCCGCCAGTTCGATCTTCACCTTGGATAGACCCACGAGCCGGGCCACAAAGGGGCGTTCCACCGAAACGGAATCGATGCGCTGGCGTGGCGCAATCCTCCGCGACGTGCTCAGAAACTTTCGGCGCACAAAAACGCCCTCGTCGGTCACCGCGTATTTCGTGGTCCACCACGGGAGTCCCGCCACGAGAACGGCAACGACCACGATCCCGAGAACGCCGAGCGCGATAAGCCCGAGGTTTTCGGTATTAACAACGCCGTTCGTGACGAGATCTTCGATGAGGTCAAAATTTTGGAACCCCACGATGGCAATGAGGCCGACGATGACCTTCCACCCCGTCACGATCGGCGTGAGCGGGTGAAAGCGGGAGTAGGCGGATTCGGGCGGATCGTTCGTGACCGCTGCGTTCTCTTCGCTCACAGCGCCGCCATCTTTTCGTGGGCTTCGCGCGTGACGAGGTCGCGAATGCGCTCCGCCTCGCGGCGCTCGAGCCCCGGGATGGACACGTCGACAAGCGCCCCACCCGCCGTCTTGAGCGTGATCGTCGAGAGACCGTAGGCACGCTCGATCGGGCCTTCGTTGATGTTGATGTCTTGAATGCGCCCGTAGGGAAGGATCGTCACGGAGCGGAAAAGAATGCCCTCGCGAAACGCAATGTCATTCTCGCGAGTCAGGTACCCGAGTGCACGAGCGCGGCGGGGGATGAACAGGATCGACTGGGCCACGAAAATGTACACGGGGATCGCACACAGGTGCACCCACCAGGGCCACGAGAACACGGCAGTAAGGACGTGGAGCGCGACGCACGCGAGAATCAGGATCACCCACCACGCGAGGTTGCCGAGAAAACGCGCCTTGACGAGCTTCGGCGACACGCGCATGGTTCGCGGATCGGCTGCCGAAAAGGGTTTCTCGAGCATCGTTCGCTCGATGTCGGCAGCCTCGAGGGACGGCATCGGAACTGAGGAGTTACTCATATAAGACTTTCTAACATAGCGGCGAGGGGGCTCACACGGAACTCGCACCTTCTTCGGCACGCCCCGCAGAGCCGCCGTCATTCGGCGGGAGAGTCCCCCATCGCTCCACCACGAGCCCCACGACCGCGAGCACAAGGGCACTGAGCGCATCGAACCCGAGCGGAAGAATCGCGCCACCCAAAGTTCCGCCGCCCGAGGTCGCAAGGTACGCGCACATACCCGCGTAGAAACCGGCGCCGATCGCCCCCGTGTAGGCCGCTGCGCGCGCCGCGAGAACGATTCTGTAGGCGAGGACCATGTCGATGTGGTGCTTGCGCGGCGTGAGCGGGTGGTTCTTCTCTCGTTCCCGCGACTCATCGAGGTATTTCTTTACACGAAGCCCCAGAACGAGGACGATCCCGGCAAGAACCACAAACACGACACCGGCCATGAGCCCCGCAACGGGGACGGGTTCGCCGCGCGACGCAAACGCGAGGGCAAGCACGTGACCGCCGAGTCCCGCCACGAGAGCGATCCCGAGGAGTCGAAGCGCCGGGGTCTTTGTCATCGCGCGCCTTCGCTCGTGCGCGGTGCCGGCGCGAATCCGGGAACGCGGGGCCCCGGTCGCAGGCCCGCGCGGTCAGGAGCGCTCTTCACGAGTTCCGACGCCTGCCGGCCATCGGGGAAGCACCATGTGGGATCGATGTCGAGCACGGGGGCGAGCACGAAGGCGCGCTCGTGTGCGCGCGGGTGCGGCAGCGTGAGCTGCTCGTCGTCGCAGGTGAACGCGCCCCACGTCACGAGGTCAAGGTCGAGCGTGCGCGGTCCCCACCTGAGGGTGCGGGTTCGACGCGCGGCGTTTTCGATCTCGTGGAGCGAATCGAGAAGTTGCCAAGGGCTAAGCGAGGTTTCGATGAGGCACGCGGCGTTGAGGTACACGTCCTGGTCGATGTCACTCACGGGTTCGGTCTCAAACACGCGACTCGCCGCAACGAGCCTCGTTTCAGGGATTCTTGCGAGGGCCGTGAGGGCTCCCGCGAGGAAATCCTCGCTGTCGCCAAGGTTGGAGCCGATCGCGACGAAGGCGCGCACGGGGGCGGCGCGCCGAGTGAGGCGAACGCTCGCATCCGCGAAGGGCTGAGGGATCGGGGCGGAGGGCTTGTGCACGCACACGCTCACCTCTCGCACGAGGGTGTGGTGCGCGAGCACGCGCTGCGCGATGCGCTCGGCGAGCGTCTCGATCAAATCAACGCTCTCCCCCGAGACCACTTCTTCAACGATCGTCGCGGCGTCCGCATAGCTCACGCTGCGCTCAAGTGCGTCGTCGCGCCCCGCAGAACGAGTATCCACGCTCATCTCGACATCGACGAGAAAATCGTGGCCCTCGTCTTTTTCGTGCTCGAACACGCCGTGCTTGCCGTGCACCCGCACGCCTTCAACCGCGACATGAGAAAGCGCCACGGGGGCGGCGAAAGCGATATCGCTCCAGGTCATGCTCCGGTGCCCTCCCCGTAGTTGCGGTCCGCAATGCCCGCACCGAGGCTCATCTCGCGCCCGTCGGGGCCCGCCATGAGTCGCTGCATGACACGAATGTTGGCGACGGTGGACGCAACATCGTGGACGCGCACTGCCCACGAGCGGCGAAGCTGCGCAAGGCCGCTGAGCGCGGCGGTCCCGGCATCGCGATCAACATCGAGGGCGCTCACGAAACGCTTGCGGCTCACGCCGATCAGGAGCGGATAGCCGAGTGCTTCAACCTCGGTGATCTGATCGTAGAGGTCCCAGTTGTCCTCACCCGTTTTCGAGAACCCGAAACCGGGATCCGCAACGATGCTGTCGCGAGGGATTCCCGCGCCGAGAGCCTTGTCGAGTTGCCCCGCAAGCTCGCGGGCAACATCCGCGCCGATCGCTTCGTAACCCGCGCGCGACATCGCTTCTTCGGAGTGGCCGCGCCAATGCATCGCAATGTACACGGGTGGCACACCTTGCCTCGTCGTGAGGCCCGCAACGGTCTCGAACNTGGGATCGATGTCGAGCACGGGGGCGAGCACGAAGGCGCGCTCGTGTGCGCGCGGGTGCGGCAGCGTGAGCTGCTCGTCGTCGCAGGTGAACGCGCCCCACGTCACGAGGTCAAGGTCGAGCGTGCGCGGTCCCCACCTGAGGGTGCGGGTTCGACGCGCGGCGTTTTCGATCTCGTGGAGCGAATCGAGAAGTTGCCAAGGGCTAAGCGAGGTTTCGATGAGGCACGCGGCGTTGAGGTACACGTCCTGGTCGATGTCACTCACGGGTTCGGTCTCAAACACGCGACTCGCCGCAACGAGCCTCGTTTCAGGGATTCTTGCGAGGGCCGTGAGGGCTCCCGCGAGGAAATCCTCGCTGTCGCCAAGGTTGGAGCCGATCGCGACGAAGGCGCGCACGGGGGCGGCGCGCCGAGTGAGGCGAACGCTCGCATCCGCGAAGGGCTGAGGGATCGGGGCGGAGGGCTTGTGCACGCACACGCTCACCTCTCGCACGAGGGTGTGGTGCGCGAGCACGCGCTGCGCGATGCGCTCGGCGAGCGTCTCGATCAAATCAACGCTCTCCCCCGAGACCACTTCTTCAACGATCGTCGCGGCGTCCGCATAGCTCACGCTGCGCTCAAGTGCGTCGTCGCGCCCCGCAGAACGAGTATCCACGCTCATCTCGACATCGACGAGAAAATCGTGGCCCTCGTCTTTTTCGTGCTCGAACACGCCGTGCTTGCCGTGCACCCGCACGCCTTCAACCGCGACATGAGAAAGCGCCACGGGGGCGGCGAAAGCGATATCGCTCCAGGTCATGCTCCGGTGCCCTCCCCGTAGTTGCGGTCCGCAATGCCCGCACCGAGGCTCATCTCGCGCCCGTCGGGGCCCGCCATGAGTCGCTGCATGACACGAATGTTGGCGACGGTGGACGCAACATCGTGGACGCGCACTGCCCACGAGCGGCGAAGCTGCGCAAGGCCGCTGAGCGCGGCGGTCCCGGCATCGCGATCAACATCGAGGGCGCTCACGAAACGCTTGCGGCTCACGCCGATCAGGAGCGGATAGCCGAGTGCTTCAACCTCGGTGATCTGATCGTAGAGGTCCCAGTTGTCCTCACCCGTTTTCGAGAACCCGAAACCGGGATCCGCAACGATGCTGTCGCGAGGGATTCCCGCGCCGAGAGCCTTGTCGAGTTGCCCCGCAAGCTCGCGGGCAACATCCGCGCCGATCGCTTCGTAACCCGCGCGCGACATCGCTTCTTCGGAGTGGCCGCGCCAATGCATCGCAATGTACACGGGTGGCACACCTTGCCTCGTCGTGAGGCCCGCAACGGTCTCGAACATCTCCGAATCGGCGAGGCCAGCCGAAACATCGTTCACGATGAGAGCCCCCGCCTCGACCGCGGCACGCGCGACTGCGGCGCGCATCGTATCGATGCTCACCGGGATGCCGCGCGCGGCAAGTGCCTCCACGACGCGCACGGTCCGCTCGAGTTCTTCGCCCTCACTCACGCGACTGCCGCCCGGACGCGTGGATTCACCACCGACATCAATAATGTCGGCCCCCTCGCTCACGAGTCGCTCGGCATGGGCGATCGCGTCGTCAAACGCGTTGTGCTCACCACCGTCGGAAAACGAATCCGGAGTGACGTTGAGGACCCCCATGACGAGGGTGCGCTCACACGTGAGCGCGGCGGGCACGCCCGCGACGTGGCGCCAGGCAGGCGCGCTCGAAAAATCCAGAGGCGAACGCACTGCGCTCATGTGTTGCCCTTTCCCGCCGCGTTCGGCGCTTTCGCGATCGTCAGTGATGAAGACCCGTGAGGATGAGGCTCATGGCCTCGGCACGCGTTGCCGCGTTGGATTGGAGCGAGCCGCGCACTGCACTCGTCACGGTCTCGGCGTTCGGAGACTTCACGCCCCGCATCTCCATGCACAGATGGTCCGCTTGAAGCACGACGATCGTGCCGTGAGCGTTGAGTTCCTCGTACACGGCGTCCGCGATCTGGCTTGTGAGGCGCTCTTGCACTTGCGGGCGCGCCGCAAAACTCTCCACGAGCCTTGCGAACTTCGACAGCCCCGCGACCGTGCCATCGTGCCCGGGCACGTAGCCCACGTGGGCGCGCCCGAAAAACGGCACGAGGTGGTGCTCGCACATCGAATAGAACCGAATGTCTCGCACGAGAACGAGCTCTCGGTGCTCGACCTCAAACTTCGTCTGCATGTGTACGCGCGGGTTCTCGTGGAGGCCTCGAAACACCTCGGCATACATGCGGGCGACGCGTCCCGGCGTATCGAGCAAACCGTCGCGGCTCGGATCCTCGCCGATAGCCTCGAGAATCTCGCGCACAGCACGTTCGATCCTCTCCTGGTCGATGCTCTCCACGGCGTTGTGGTTCTCGCTCATGAATCCTTCTTTCTTCGCGCAAGCATGTGCTCGCGAGGGACGTGCGAAACGCGCTACTCGGCGCCCGGAATGTGCGGCGAGCCGTCGCCGGGCTGCGGGAGCTCGGGCGGGGTCCCGCCAAGTTCCTCGCCGGCCTGTTGGTTCTCGGTACCGTCCGGAACGCTGCTGCCGATCGTGCCGGGGCGGTCGCTTCCCGCGAGGGGCTCGGTGAACACTGGGCGATCCTCGCTCGACTGCCACACGTCGCGCGGCGGGCGCTTCGTGACGTCCTTGAAGATTTCCGCAAGTTCCTTCTCGCCAAGCGTCTCCTTCTCGAGGAGCTCCTCGACGAGGTGATCGAGCACGGCGCGGTTGGTCTTGATGACGCTCCACGCCTCGTCGAGAGCGTTGTCAAGAAGGCGGCGGATCTCTTCATCGATCAAACGCGCGGTGTCTTCGCTATAGCCGGGGCCCTGGCCCTGCTGCATGCCCACGAAGACCTCATCCTGCCCCTTGCCGAGGGCGACCTGCCCCACGACACCGCTCATGCCGAGTTCGGTGACCATCGCACGCGCAATGCCCGTCGCGTTCTTGAGGTCGGAACTGGGGCCGGTCGTGACATCGTGGAAGATGCCTTCCTCGACCGCGTAGCCACCCATCGCGTAGGCCAGGCGATCGAGGAGCTCGTTACGGCTCTGGTAGTTGCGGTCGGCCGTCGGCACCACCATCGTGTAGCCACCCGCACGGCCGCGCGGGAGGATCGTCACCTTCGTGACGGGGGCCGAGTTGTTGAGGGCTGCGGCGACGAGAGCGTGCCCGCCTTCGTGGTACGCGGTCATCTGGCGCTCGCGCTCGGTCATAACCTTCGAGTAGCGTTGCGGGCCCATCGAGACACGATCGATTGCCTCGTCGAGTGCGCGCATATCGATGATCTGATTACCCGAACGTGCGGTGAGGAGCGCTGCTTCGTTGAGCACGTTCGCGAGGTCTGCGCCACTCATGCCGATCGAGCGGCGCGCGATGTTGTCGAGGTCGACGTCGCTCGCGAGGGGCTTGCCCTTCGCGTGGACCTCGAGAATCTTGCGGCGGCCCTTGAGGTCGGGGGTTTCGACGGCGATCTGGCGGTCGAATCGGCCGGGACGCAAGAGCGCCGGGTCGAGGATGTCCACGCGGTTCGTCGCGGCGATGAGGATGACGTTTTGGTGTTCTTCGAAGCCATCCATCTCGACGAGCATCTGGTTGAGGGTCTGCTCGCGCTCGTCGTGACCGCCGCCCATACCCGCGCCGCGGTGGCGGCCAACGGCGTCGATCTCATCGATGAAGATGATCGCGGGGGCGTTTTCTTTCGCGGTGTTGAACAGGTCGCGCACGCGGCTCGCGCCCACGCCCACGAACATCTCGACGAAGTCGGAACCCGAGATCGAGTAGAACGGCACGCCCGCCTCGCCCGCGACGGCCTTCGCGAGCAGAGTCTTACCCGTGCCCGGGGGTCCGTAAAGCAGAACGCCCTTGGGGATCTTTGCTCCCACCGCGTGATAGCGCTCGGGGCTCACGAGGAACTGCTTGATCTCCTCAAGCTCTTCGACGGCTTCCTCGGCGCCTGCAACGTCCTGGAACGTCACCTTAGGCATGTCCTTATTGAAAAGTTTCGCCTTGGACTTGCCGAACTGCATCGCACGACCGCCGCCCTGGGCGTTCATCATGAAGAACCAAAAGAGACCCAGGATGATGATGAGCGGGAAGAACGTGAGAAGCAGCTGCCCCCACCACGAAGGCGTGGCGATCTTATCCGTGTATCCCTTCGCGGGTTTCGCCTCGTTCACGGCCTTCACGACGTCGTCGCCTCGCGGCGTCACGTACGAGAAGGCGACGCGCTTGCCCTTGTCCTCGAAGTCCTTCGTGAGCACAAGATTCACGCGCTGCTGATTGCCGTCGATGATTTCCGCTTGCTCAACGGTGTCACCCTTGAGGAGCTCGAGGCCCTGCTCGGTGTCGATGTCTTGGAAACCGCCGCGGCCGAAGATGCTGAGCGCGAGCAGGACGATCGCGAGGGTCGCGAGGCTCCACAACCACAGGTTGCGGGCGGGGGATTTCTTTTTTTCTGCCATGTGAGGTGCTAATTCTTACGTTCTTGTAGGGCGGGGCTCGTGCCTCGCGCGCGTTTCGTGAATGAGCGCGAATCTACCCCGAATCGCTGGGGCGGGGCTGTCAGGAACCCCGATGTTCTCAATCGGCGTAGACGCTCGGCTTGAGGATTCCGACGTAGGGGAGGTTGCGGTACTTCTCTGCGTAGTCAAGCCCGTACCCGATCACGAACTCGTTCGGGATGTCGAAGCCTACGTACTTCACGTCAATATCGACCTTGACCGCTTCCGGTTTGCGAAGGAGCGTGCAGATCTCCACACTCTTCGGGCCGCGAGAGCGGAGGTTCGTGCGCAGCCAGCTGAGGGTGAGGCCCGAGTCGATGATGTCTTCGACGATAAGAACGTGGCGATCCGTGATGTCCGCGCTGAGATCCTTGAGGATGCGCACCACGCCGGAAGACTTCGTGCCACTGCCGTACGAGCTCACGGCCATCCAGTCCATGTCCACGTCGAGCGTGATCGCGCGCGCGAGGTCGGCGACGACCATGACGGCTCCCTTAAGTACGCCGACGAGGAGCGGAGCTTCGCCATCGTAGTCGCGGTCGATTTCTGCGGCGAGTTCGCTGATCCGCTCCCGGATCGCCTGCTCATCGAGCAGGATGCGCTCGACGTCCTCATCCATGGTCATGGGGCCCCTTCCCGGTGCGTCACGTTGTCGAGTTCACGAAGACTCAGCGCTCGCTCTCGAGGAAGCGGGAGCTTCCCTCGCGAAAAACGATGAGTCCTTCGTCGCGTATCGCTTCGATCTTACCCGGTAGCGGAATGGGGCCCTGTCCCCGGTAGGCGGCAACGAGGGAGTCAACGTGAAGGATCTGACGCCGAAGGAGTGACTTGCCGGAGCTTGTGCCCGCGAGCGCGCTCGCCTGGGCGATAGCGTGCTTGAGTACGCGGGTGCGCAGGGCGCGGTCGAGCGGGGCGAGGGCGTAGGCATCAAGCGCGAGCAGTCCGGGGGTTGCGCTCGGGGGGTTCCGACGCAAGCCGGCAAAGGCTTCTTCCGCTTCGTGTTCGAGGAAGTCGGCATCGTCGCGAAGGAGATCGGCGGTGCGCACGAGGTTCGCCGCCACCTGCTCACCGAGAACCTCGGCGAGCATCGGAAGTGCACGGGAGCGCGCGGCGACTCGCAAGTAGGTCTCGTCGTCGTTCATCGGGTCGTCCCACACGTCGAGGTCGAGCGCCTCGCACACGGCGCGCGTGTCACGTCGCCACAGTCCCGTTTTTTCGTCTCTTCCTGTGCCGAGGAACGGGCGCACAAGGGCCCCGCGCTTTCGCGGGATTCCCGCGAGGGAGCGGGCCCCCGAGCCACGCGCGAGCCCGAGGAGCACTTGCTCGGCCTGGTCATCGAGCGTGTGCCCGAGAAGGAGGGCGAGAGCCGCGCGCTCCTCGAGCATGTCGTCAAAGGCTGCGTGCCGTGCAACCCGCGCGGCGTTCTCGAGCCCACCTTCGCCCGTCGCATTCACGTGGATTCGGCGGATGTGGCAGCGAGCGAGACCAAGTCGTTCGCACTGGAGCGCAGCGCGTTCGGAAACCGAAGCGGAGTTTTCCGAAAGGCCGTGATCGATGAGCACAGCCTCAACTTCGAGGCCTAGCCGCGAAGCGACCCACTGGGTCGTCGCCGCAAGCGCAAGGGAATCGGCGCCTCCGCTCACACCGACGAGGATGCGGGGTGAGAGTTGCGCGCCATCGGAACGATCGGCGCATTCTTCGAGCCTCGACACGAGGGCCGCCTTCACCGCGACTCGTGCGCGCGCAACGGGTTCGGGAGGGCCGCTCACTGCCCTTCTCCTTCTTTTCCTGCCTCGGCAGCGACGGGAGAACTCGGAGGGTCATAGAGGCCTGCAGGCGTCGGGCCCCCGGCCGAAATGATCGCGCTCGCAACGTCATCCACGAGGGCGCGCGCCTCTCCGTACCCCTCCGCCTTTGATTCGTAGGCAAAAATCGCGTAGCCGACCACACGGCCGTCTGAGAGAACGGTTGTGCCCGCAAGCGTGGAGGTTCCCGAAAGGGTGCCGGTCTTGCCGCGCACCACGCCGCGCGCTTCTTCGGTCCCGACTTCACCAAAGCGTTCTTGGAGCGTTCCCGTGAGGCCACCGATAGGAACGAGCGCAAAGACGTCCGTGATCTCGGGCGGAGCCTCCCCCGAGGCCCACGCCGTGAGATGTGCGAGGAGCGCGGGAGAAAGGCGATTGTCCCTCGAAAGGCCCGAATTGTCGGCGATGACGAGACCGTCGGTCGAGAATCCTTCCTCGCGCCCGACCTCGTCGAGTTCCGCTTTCACGGCTTCACGTGCGCCCGCCACGGTGCCCGGGTGTCCGGTTTTGACGGCGGCGAGCCGTGCGAGGGTTTCCGCAAGAGAGTTATCGGAGAACAAAAGCGTGTGCGCGATCCACTCGCTCAAGGGAGCGGATTGCACGGCCCCGAGCTCGCGCGAGCCGTTGGACGCGGTCGCTCGAACGGGCTCCCCTTCGATCGTGATCCCGCGCTCCTCGAGCAGGCCCGCGAAGGCCTTCGCCGCATCGAGCGATGGATCCATCGATTTCGCGCCGTACTTCGTGCCGTCGGCGCGGCCGCCATCGATTCCGAGCGGCGTGATCGGGGCAACCCATCCGCCAGCGGGGCCGTTCTCGCCCCACGCCGGGTTCATTGGGTCGTTCCCAAAGAGAGAATCGTCGAACGCGAGTGACACGCTTGTAAGGCCCTCATCCTTGAGTTTCTGCGCGGTTTGATCCGCAAGCTGGGCAAGCGACGCTCGCGTAATGCCCTCTTTCGTTTCTTTGGGCTTCACCGTAAGCAAGTTGTCGCCACCACCCACGAGCACGAGGCGCTCGCCTTCGAGCACGGTCCGCGTGGTAAACGTCGCGTCAGGTCCCACTGCCTTGGCCGCCGTGAGCGCCGACAGCAGCTTCATGGTCGAGGCGGGGGTGAGGCTCACGCCCGCCTCGCGTTCGGCGATCACCTCTCCGCTCGCCGCATCCACGATCGCGTAGGAGAGCTTTCCCGAGTACTCACCGAGCTGCGGAAGTGCCTCAACGGCCTCATTGATCGTCGCGCCACTTACGCGCGGCCCGGGCGAGGCCTCCTCAAGCGGTCGCACGCCCTTCATTCGCTCCCACGCCTCGCCTTCGGCGGGTACACCCTTGGGGTCAGCGGTTTTTTCCGTGCGCACGGTGAGAAACCCCGGGAAAGCATCGACGAGATCGCCAAACGTGTAGAAGGTCGCGGGTAGCGCGAGCGCGAGAAACGCGGCGACGGCCCCGACCGCCTTCGACTTCACCATCTATCTCTGCTCCTCTTCGCCCTGCAATCGCCGGTCGTCGCGCCTTCATGTCTGTGACTTCGTGCAAATTTTACGCACGCAACGATCACTCACATCCCGTTCTGAAGCCCGCGCCCGAAGATCTTCGCTATTGTTGCACGCGGAGGGCGCGTCCCTCGCACACCATGAATCACCTTAGGCAATGGAGTCACGCACGTGGAATTCGACGTCACGATCGAGATCCCCAAGGGAAATCGCAACAAGTACGAGGTCGACCATCACAATGGTCGCATCCGGCTCGATCGCATGCTCTTTACGGCAACCCGCTACCCCGATGACTACGGTTTCATCGAGGGCACGCTCGGTGAGGACGGCGATCCGCTCGACGTGCTCGTTCTTCTCGAAGAGGCGACCTTCCCCGGCTGCCTGATTCGTTGCCGTGCGCTCGGCATGTTCCGCATGCGCGATGAGTCCGGCGGCGACGACAAGATCGTCGCGGTTCCGGTTGGTGATAAGCGCCAGATCCGCCGCCAAGAGCTCACCGATATCTCCGAGTTCCACCGCCTCGAGATCCAGCACTTCTTCGAGGTCTACAAGGACCTCGAGCCCGGTAAGAGTGTCGAGGGCGCCCACTGGGAGGGCCGCGATGACGCGGAAGAGGAAATCCGCGCGTCCTACCGCCGCGCGAAGGGTACCGAACACGAAAACGAGTTCACCCAGGACATTTAATCTAATCGTTGTGCGAGAACAAGAGGCGCTTCCGGATGTTCCGGGAGCGCCTCTAGTGCTTCGAAAAAGCTATGCGAGCCTAGGCATCGCGAGACCCAGCGGCACCGCCGTCGCTCTCCTTTTCGTCAACGAGGGTCGAGGAAACAGGCTCGTCGGCGTGACTAAACACCTCTCGCGAGGCCTCGATGACGGTCTTCGTGAGTGCCTTGTTGCCAAGGCCGCCAATCACGGCACCAATACCAAACGGAATGAGGCGCCCTGCCCACAGCCCCGTAAAGCGGCGTGTCACAGTTCTCCGAATCCAGCGGTTCACCTGTGTGTTCACCGCGTCGGCGA
Organism: Dermabacter indicis; assembly: GCA_001403775.1. GTDB lineage: Bacteria > Actinomycetota > Actinomycetes > Actinomycetales > Dermabacteraceae > Dermabacter > Dermabacter indicis. Next base: position 141,244 of record CYUG01000013.1, on the reverse strand, counting down.
TGAACGGCGGCGCCATGCCATCGAGAACCGTCGACCACTGAAGGCCGTTTTTTCCGAGTGCCTTCGTCACGATCTCCGCGCCTCGTTCACCGCCGAGAATCGCAAGGATCACGGTGCGACGCACCGATGGTTTACTCATATCTACGCCACGCACGTGTGCGGTACCAAGAGTAAGGAAGGCGCATGCCTCCGCGAACGCGATGCCCTCACCCGCGGTGAGGGCCACGGCGGTCGCGGTACCCACGGCGGGCAGCGCTGCGACACCGCCAATGCCGATGCCCGTTGCCACGGCAAGTTTCGTGAAGTGGCCCTCAAGGCGAGCGATGATCTCGTCATCGCTCCACGTAGGATTCTTGCGGCGAAGCGAATCGACGTATTTGCGAGCGATCGGCCCTTGGACGGCGAGGGCCTTATCGATGAGTTCAAACTGCTTGTCATCGATGAGCGAATCCTCGCCCTTGCTTTTCCCGCTTGATTTCTTTGACGTGCGCAGGTCCTTCGAGGCCATTGCTCTCCTTTTCATGGACGCTATCGGGCGCCTTCACGCCCGCGTGCGGTGAAGATCGACGGCGCCGGGCTCCAGATTCGCGACGTCGCCGCGCAGACCAAGGTAACGAACGGCGGCTGAAAGATCCGTGTATCGGTGCAGGTAAGAATCCTGCACGAACGAACGCTCGACGCCTCGGTCGTGGCACAAAATGCCATCGAGATGGTCGCTCTCGTGCTGGAAAATGCGAGCGCTCCAGCCAGTCCACACCTCGTCGAGTTCACGAACCTCGCCGGCGCCGAGGATCGCGGTGCCGAAAACGCGCACGCTCTTGGGGCGAGGTAGGAGTGAACGCCAGCCATCCACGCTCAGGCAACCCTCCCAGCCAAACGTCACTGTGTCCTCCCCTTCCACTTCCTCGTAGCGGGGATTGATCACGGCCATGAGCGGAAGATTGTCGCGGTCATAAAGCTCGTCGTCGGCATCGCGTTCTTCGCCTTCCTCGCGCACGGCGTCCTCCATCACCACAAGCCTGAGGGGGACACCCACCTGCGGAGCCGCGACACCCACCCCCGGGGCCTCGTGCATCGTCACGACGAGCGCATCGATAAACGCACCAAGAAGCTCCGGATCGAGCGACCGTGCCGCGTCCTTCGAGCGCGCGCGAAGCGCCGGGTGCCCCGCTTGCACGATCCTGAGCGGTTCGTTTTCACTCCCCCGCTTCGCGAGGATTTTCTCAATCAATGCCGCGAGACTCGTCATACCGTCGTCGCCTTCCACTCTTATCATCGCTTCTCGGCCCGTTGCCACAGCGCCCTCACACCGCTCGGCTCCCCCATTACTCAGGGAGCGGCGAGGGCCGGGCAAGCGTCGGACTCTCCCGACCACCCTACGGGCAACGCCGAACTGGAGGATCCCGGCCACCCTTCGGCGCGTCCCGTATGGTCAGCGCCACAGTGAGGTATTGTTGTCCGTACGTCAGCAAAGACCGCTGACTGTTACTTCACAACGGATCGTCCGGCACGTACCTGCCGGTGAAGGGAATACCCATGGCAAAGGTGATTTACGACCACGCAAGCCGTATCTACCCGGGCAGCGATAAGCCCGCGGTTGACGACCTCAACATTGAGATCGAAGACGGCGAATTCCTCGTTCTCGTCGGCCCCTCGGGCTGCGGTAAGTCCACCTCGCTGCGCATGCTCGCCGGCCTCGAAGAGATCGACGCGGGCCGCATCTTCATCGGCGATCGCGACGTCACCAACGTGCCGCCGAAGGACCGCGACATCGCAATGGTGTTCCAGAACTACGCTCTCTACCCGCACATGTCGGTCGCCGACAACATGGGCTTCGCGCTCAAGATCGCCGGCACGCCGAAGGATGAGATCCGCAAGCGCGTGGAAGAAGCCGCAAAGATCCTCGACCTCGAGCAGTACCTCGACCGTAAGCCGAAGGCCCTCTCGGGTGGTCAGCGTCAGCGTGTCGCCATGGGCCGCGCGATCGTGCGTTCGCCCCAGGTCTTCCTCATGGACGAGCCGCTCTCGAACCTCGACGCGAAGCTCCGCGTGTCGACCCGTACCCAGATCGCCTCGCTTCAGCGCCGTCTGGGCGTCACGACCGTGTACGTGACCCACGACCAGACCGAGGCTATGACGATGGGTGACCGCGTCGCCGTTCTCGCGGGTGGTGTTCTTCAGCAGATCGACTCGCCGCAGCGCATGTACGATCACCCGAACAACGTGTTCGTTGCAGGCTTCATCGGCTCGCCCGCCATGAACCTCGTCGAGCAGCCCCTCACCGATCAGGGCGTTGCCTTCGGCGGGTCCGTGATCCCCGTTGACCGCTCGACCCTTTCGGAGTCGAATGAGAAGGCCGTCACCGTTGGTGTGCGCCCCGAGGATCTCGAGCTCGCTTCCGACGGTCTCCCCGTCGAGGTCGACATGGTCGAGGTGCTCGGCGCCGATGCGTACGTCTACGGCCGCCTCGCCGGTGCAGGCGAGACCGACAAGCCGATCATCGCACGTGTGGACGGCCGCCGCCCTCCGCAGAAGGGCGAGACCGTGCACTTCCACCCGAAGGCCGATCACGTACACCTGTTTGATCTGAAGTCGGGCAACCGTCTCGGCAAATGATTCCCTTTCCTCTCACGAGGAAACATTCACAAAGAAGGCACGCGAATCGCGTGCCTTCTTTGCATACCCGGCACCAGAATAAGGGAGAATAGAGGGCATGGCACCCATCGAGATCTCCGCAGCGCGAGCCGACGAGGCGCTCCTCGATCTGCCGTGGAGCCTTCCCTTGGCCGAGTGGCCAGATTCCCTGCTCGCCTCGCTCCCCCGCGGCATATCCCGTCACGTCGTGCGCTTTGCGCGCGTGAGCGGGCGAGTCCTCGCACTCAAAGAAATCAACGTGAACCTTGCGCGCGGCGAGTTCACAACCCTGCGCTTGCTCGGCAAGCTCGGGATTCCCGCCGTTGAGCCGTTCGCCGTCGTGAGCGGCCGGGAATCGGCGGAAGACGGCCGTGAGCTCGATGCCATCCTCATCACGCGCCACCTGCAGTACTCGCTCCCCTACCGCGCCGTATTTTCACAGGTGAACAGCGAAGACACGGCCCGAAAGCTTCTCGATGCTCTCGCCGTGCTCCTCGTGCGTCTCCACCTCGTGGGCTTCTACTGGGGCGACGTCTCCCTCTCCAACACGCTCTTTAAACGCGATGCGGGGGCCTTCGCCGCGTACATCGTGGACGTCGAGACGAGCCAGCTCGAGGATCACCTCACGAAGGGCCAGCGCGAATACGATCTCGATATCGCGCGCACAAACATCGTGGGAGAGATGCTCGATCTCCAAGCGGCCGAGCAACTCCCCGAGAACGTTGACCCCATCGCCATTGGCGATCTTCTCCTCGAACGCTACAACGAGCTTTGGGATGCCCTCACGGGCCGTGAAACCTTTAGTGCGAACGAGCGCTGGCGCGTGAGCGCGCGCATCGAGAAACTCAACGAGCTCGGTTTCGATGTGGACGAGCTCGACATGACGACCGACCTCGACGGCACGACCGTCACGGTGCAGCCGAAGGTCGTGGATGCCGGCCACCACAGGCGGCGCCTCATGCGCCTCACGGGTATCGACGCGCAAGAAAACCAAGCGCGCCGCCTTCTCAACGACCTCGATCAGTTCCGTGCCCTCACGAACCAGCAGGGGGAAGACGAAGAGTTCGTCGCACACGAGTGGCTCCAGGAGCAGTACGAGCCGGTCGTGCGGGCAATTCCGCGTGCCATGCGCAAGAAGCTCCCCGCTCCTGAGTTCTACCACGAACTCCTCGAACACAAGTGGTTCATGTCGCAGCGACTCGGCAAGGACGTCACGTGGGACAAGGCTGTTCAGGACTACATCCTGAACGTCCTCGCCTACCGCCAGGATGAGCGCGCGCTCATTACCTCGGAAACGTCAGCGATTCCGATCGTGACGGACGCGGAGCTTTAGCCGCGGGGACTCGAGGTCCCGGGGCACGAGACTCGCGGCCTTCAGGCGCGGCCGGTACGTGCGCGCGTGCCCGCGATCTCGTACAGCACGATCGACGCGGCCACCGAGGCGTTGAGTGACTCGGTCGTCGCGGCCATGGGGATCGACACGATAGCGTCGCACTTTTCGCGCGTGAGTCGCGAAATGCCCTTCCCTTCGGCGCCGACGACAAGCATGATCGGCGACGTCGCGAGGTCCATGTCTCGCGGTTCCAGTTCGCCATCGGCATCGAGACCTACCACGAAAACCCCTTGCTTCTTGAGCGAGTCGATTGCGCGGTTGAGGTTCGTGACCTGGGCGACCTTGACACGCGTGGCAGCACCAGCGGCAACCTTGTACACGCTCGCGGTCATGCCCACGCTTCGGCGCTCGGGGATGATCACGCCGTGCGCGCCAAAAGCGCCAGCGCTACGGAGGATCGCACCAAGGTTACGTGGATCGGTGATGCCGTCGAGCGCGATGAGCAGGGGCGTGTCGAAGTTGTCCGCGGCGATCCCCAGCAGATCTGCCGGGTCGGCGTATTCGTACGGCGGGAGCGTGAGGGCCACGCCTTGGTGGATAGCGTCATCGGTCAGGCGGTCGAGTTCGGGTCGGGTTGCTTCGTGAAGTTGAAGGCCCCTTTGATGAGCAAGGCGCATAATCTCGCGCACGCGCTCGTCGGCGTCCAACCTGATCGCGAGGGTGAGCGAGAACGCCTCCACGCCCTCCTGGAGGGCCTCGAGCACGGAGTTGCGGCCCGCGATCACGGTGGGGCGATTCGCGGCTTCCTTCGGTGATCTGCGCGGTGGGCGGCGCTTGCCGGTTTTTGCGCCGGATTTTCCGACGGTGTCGTGCGTCCCCTTGTAGGCCTTGTGGTGGGGGCGATCCTCTGCCTTGGGGGTGGGGCCGCGACCTTCAAGCCGGCGGCGGCGCACGCCGCCGGAACCGACCTTGGGGCCCTTGCGGGAGCTTTTGTGTCCTGCCATGGTCTCTCCTAGTTTGTGAGGCTCCAGCGGGAGGAGCCCGCGGAGTCTTCGATGCGAATACCGGCGGCGGCGAAGCGATCACGGATCGCGTCGGCGCTCGCCCAGTCCTTGTTCTTGCGTGCTTCGGCGCGCTCGTCGAGCTGTGCCCTGATGAGGGCGTCAAGCGCCTCGTGTTCCGCGCCGTTCGCTCCGCCTTCTTCGCTCCACGGGGCACCGAGCAGGTCGAGGCCGAACACATCGAGCATGTCGCGCAGGTCGTTCACGGCCTTTGCGACCTCGTGAGCTTCGATGTTCTGGCTCGCGAGGAGAGTGTTGAGCTGTCCGTGGCGTTCGTGGACGACGGCGAGCGCATCGGCGACGCCGAGGTCGTCGTTCATCGCCTCCGTGAAGCGTTCGGGCAGGTCTCCGCTGCCCGGTTCGCGAAGCTCATCGGTTGCCCCAGCCTGCTCGAGGGCTTCGAGAGCACGCGTGAGCGAGCCGCGAAGGCGTGCGAGCACGGTCTCGGCTTCCGCGAGGGTCGTCTCGTTGAACTCCACATTTGTGCGGTAGTGGGAGCCGACAATTGCGAGGCGAACGGCAGCCGCCGAGTGCGTCGCGAGGACGTCTTCGGCCGTAATGAAGTTGCCGAGGCTCTTGCCCATCTTCATGCCGTCAACGGTGAGCATGCCCGAGTGCATCCAGCGTTGGGCGAAACCGTAACCGGCGCCGTAGCTCTGTGCCTGTTCGTTTTCGTGATGGGGGAAGCGCAGGTCCAGACCTCCGCCGTGGATATCGAAGCTCTCCCCCACGTATTTCTTCGCCATGGCCGAGCACTCGAGGTGCCACCCGGGCCGTCCCTCACCGAAGGGGGTCGACCACTTGGCGGTTTCGGGCTCACCCGCCTTCGCTTTCTTCCACAGGGCGAAGTCTCGCGGGTCCTGCTTGAGGGTCGAATCGGCCTCGGCATCGTCGACCAAGTTCTCGATCGACTGGTTCGTGAGCGAGCCGTAGTCGGGCAACGACGAAACGTCGAAGTACACGCTTCCCTCACCGTCGGCGTAGGCGTGCCCGCGCTCGATGAGTCGCTGCATAAAGTCGATCATCTCGGTGACATGCCCCGTGGCGCGCGGCTCGTAATCGGGTCGCACGGCACCAAGGCGGTCCATGATCTCGCCGAACTTACGCTCGTTCGCGTACGACCACTTCCACCACGCTTCGCCTTCTTCGGCAGCGCGCGCGAGGATCTTGTCGTCGATGTCGGTCACGTTACGCACGTAGGTGACGCGGTATCCGCTGCGGCGCAGCCACCGCACGAGCACGTCAAAGGCGAGAAACGTGCGGATGTGCCCCACGTGAGGGCCGTCCTGGACGGTGGGTCCGCATACGTAGAGCGACACCTCTCCCTCTTTGAGCGGGGTGAAATCCGAAACGGTCCTGGTCTTTGAGTCATGCAGTCGTAGAGTCACGTCGTTAAGCCTAGCCTCTCGTGGGTATCGAAAAAGCGAGGAGCACTCGCGGCGCCCCTCGCTTTTCGACGGTGGTGATGTATTAGATCTCGCGCGGAGTTGCGGCGCTGACCTGCTTGCCGTAGAGCTCTTCAAATGCGTCGTCGTAATCGACGGAGTTCACGCGGCGCTTGCCCTGAACTGAATCGACAGCGCTCTTCGCGGTTTCAATCGTGACCTCGGGCGCGGTGATCTTCTTGACGATCAGGAAGGCGATGAGGCCGAGGATCGCGCCAAGCACCACGAGCGAGCCGCACACGATGAGGAACGACGCCCATGCCGGGAGGCCGAGGGCCACGAGACCCCACGCGCAGAATAAGAGGAACATGACCCACGCGCTCAAGAGGAAGAACACGAGAACCGCAGCAAGCGCCGCAACGGCACCGCCTTTAACGGCGATTCCGGTGATTTCCTTCTTCGCGATCGCGACCTGCTGGTCGATCACGGAGGTGAATTCGTTCTTAATCGAGGCGACAAGTTCGCCAATCGACCGCGAGGTCGTGCTCGTTCGGCGTTCGTTCGAAGAGCGGTCGTTCGAGGAGTTGATCATGCACTCAGCCTATCAATGTAGTCCCTGCATCGTTCAGGGGATTCGAAGGGTTTTCTCCGGTTGGTGGTGTGATGTTCAGTCGATCGTCACGCGCCGGCGGCGCTGTTGCTCGGGGCGGGGGCCTGCGGAGGACGAGCGGCGCACGATGAGGTGCGGCGATACCGCCGTGTCGCGCGCGGGCCCTTCGAAACCGCCAATCCGCTCGACAAGCATCTGCGCACCGAGTGCGCCGATGCGGCGAGAGTTCGGATCGATGCTCGTCACCTGTGCGATGCCCGAGGAGGCAAGCGAGGTGTTACCGTAGCCCGTCACAGCAAGCTGGGCCGGAACGTCGTAACCGGCATCGGCCGCAGCCGAAAGCACGCCCACGGCGGTCACGTCGTTCGAGCATGTGATCGCGGTAGGAACCTGGCTTCCGCGAAGGAGCATCGAACCGGCGGTCTGGCCAACCTGCTCGCTGAAGTCGGCCGGTTCCACACGGGCGTGATTCTCGAGGCCATGGCGTTTCATCGCGGCTTTGAATGCTGCCGCACGTTCTTTCGCGACGGCATACCCCACGCCCCCAACGTGCGCGATGTCCTTGTGACCGAGGCTCACGAGGTGATCCACGAGGAGGCCGTACCCGGCTTCGTCGTCAATGCGGACCGTGTCAGATTTGCCGATGCGCTGCTTGGATCCACCGATGGCGACGAGAGGGCGGTTCCCGATGGCCTCGAACACCTTGTCGAGTTCGGGAAGCTCGCTCGCCATGATGAAGCCATCGACGCCGAGGGCCGTGAGCGAGGAGATCGCCTCTTCTTCGAGGGCGACGGGGTATTCGGGCATGCGACGCCGGGTCGGCACCACCACGACATGGCGACCGGTCGCGGCCAGCTCGATGCGGATCGACCGCACGATGTCGGAGATCCACGTGTTGCGCATCGTGTTCACGAGAACCGCAACGACGCCACGGTGGTCATCTTCACCCGTGAGGTCCTCGAGCGGGTAGTGCAGACGCTCCGCGGCTTCCCGTACGGATTTCACGAGCTTCGAGTTGATGTCGGATTCCCCGCGCAGCGCGCGGAGCGCTACCGCTGCCGTGATGCCGAGGGAGTTGGCGACCTCCGTGAGCGTTGCACGTTCGCCGTCGGTGCGCTCCTTCGCTTCGGGCGCGACTTCTGCCGCTGCCGCGAGCTCTTCGGGGCTCTCACCTGGTGCGAAATCGCCGTTGATGTCGCCGCTAGCTGAATCGTTCATGTGGCCTTAGCCGTCCTTTTCTTCTGTGGAAGCCGCGCCGCGGTGGCGCGGGGCATTCGGGTTTAACGGTAGCCCACGCGCGTCAACACGCGGGCAAAGACACGGGGACCGTGACGGCGAGGCCACCCATCGCGGTTTCCTTGTACCGTTCGCTCATGTCCTTGCCCGTGCGGCGCATCGTTTCGAGCACGGTGTCGAACGAGACGAAGTGCTCACCGTTGCCGCGCATCGCGAAACGCACCGCGGTGATCGACTTGATGGCCCCCATCGCATTGCGTTCGATGCAGGGCACCTGCACAAGCCCGCCCACGGGGTCGCACGTGAGACCGAGGTTGTGTTCCATGGCAATCTCGGCAGCGTTTTCGACCTGACCAGGCTTCGCCCCCATCACTTCCGCGAGGCCCGCGGCTGCCATCGAGCTTGCCGAGCCGACCTCACCCTGGCAGCCCACTTCCGCGCCCGAGATCGAGGCGCGTTCCTTGCACAGCGAGCCAAATGCAGCCGCCGCGAGCATAAAGCGCACGATCATGTCGTCGCGATCATCGTAGCGAAGGTAGGTGAGGGCGTAGTAGAGCACCGCGGGAATGATGCCGGCAGCGCCGTTTGTGGGCGCGGTGACGACTCGACCACCGCCCGCGTTTTCTTCGTTGACCGAAAGCGCCGCGAGGCTGACCCACTCGAAAGCGTTATCGGCGCGGTGGTTCGGATCTTCGAGCTGGAGAGCGTCGTGCCAACTCGCGGCCCTGCGCCGCACGTTGAGCCCGCCGGGCAGCACGCCAGTCGTGTTCATGCCCCGCTCGATACACGCCTCCATGACGCCCCAGATTTCGAGGATGCCCTGGCGGATCTCGCTTTCGGTTCGCCACTGGCGCTCGCGCATGAGCATCGCTTGCGACACGGAGACACCTTGCTCCTCGCATACGCGAAGGAGTTCCTCGCCGCTCTCGAAGATCGGCTTCACTTTGGCTTCGTTTTCGGCTGGCTTCTCGCCTTCGGCGGCGGATTCCGACGCTTGCTGGGCTTCAAGCTCCTCTTTGTCCACGACGAAGCCGCCACCGATCGAAAACATCGTGCGTTTGTCGAGTTCGTTGCCACTTTCGTCAAGGACTGCGAACGTCATGCCGTTCGAGTGCTCGGGGAGGAACGTGAGCGGGTGAAGCACGATTGTGGAGGGCCGAAGGCTCACGGGGACGCGCCCACCGAGCATGAGACCACCGTTGTCATCGATCGCTTTCGCTCGTGCCCATGCTTCGGTGGGGTCGATCGACGCGGGGTCGTTCCCTTCGAGTCCGAGAACGACCGCGTCAAGGGTTCCGTGGCCCATGCCGGTCGCAGCAAGCGAGCCGTAGAGATGCACCTCGACGTCGGCGATGTCGGGGCCGATCGTGGGGTGCCCGAGTGCGGCATCCGCGAATTCCTTCGCGGCGCGCATGGGGCCGACGGTGTGCGAGCTCGAGGGGCCGATCCCAATCTTGAACAGGTCGAAGAGGCTCACGCTCATCAGTGGTCTCCTTCTCGTGTCGTGGGCGAAACGCGTGGTCGATATGAAGCTTTAGCGTGACCGTCGCTGGCCACGCGTGCGGGCTGTGGAAGCATTGCGGGCCCGGCGAGCGTCGGACCCCCGCTTTTTCCCAGCCGTGCGGCGGCCTTTGCTCGAGCCGGACGAGCGTGAAGAGGAGGACCTCTCGTGCTCGTCGTAGATCGCGCGGCGCTTTTCGTTTTCGCGCCTTTCGGCGGCATTTCGCGAATTGGCTCCGCGCATCCGGGTGACATCGAGCTTACGGGGCGCGCCCTTGTACTTGACGAGCTGAGGGTCCCTCGCGGGGGTGCCGCTCGGGGTCCTTCCTCCGACATACCGGATCACCTCATCAGCCTCGGAGTTCACCTCGCTCCACTCGGGTTCAACCTTTGCGGCCTCCATCACCTGGCGTGTCTTCTTCTCCTGGTGCGGAAGGGCGAGCGTGACGACGACACCTGAAGCGCCTGCACGTGCGGTTCGACCCGAGCGGTGCACGTACTCTTTCGCGTCATCGGAGGGATCGACGTGCAACACGAGCGAGACATCGTCGATGTGGATGCCACGCGCGGCAACGTCCGTTGCGACGAGCACATCGAAGGCCCCCTGGCGGAACCCGGCGAGGACGTTCGTGCGAAGCCCCTGCTGTTTATTACCGTGAAGCGCCGCAGCGGGGATACCCACGTCGATGAGTTCCTGCGCAACGCGCTCAGCTCCGAGCTGCGTTCGAGTAAAGAGAAGCGTGCGGCCATCGCGCGCGGCAATGTGAGCTGTGATCTGGCGCTTTTTCTTCGGGTTGATCGCGTACACCACGTGGCGCATGTTCTGCACCGCCGCGGCAACCGGAGTGGTCTCGTGCGTCACGGGGTCCACGAGGAAGCGATCGGTAATGGCATCGACCTGTTCGTCGAGGGTCGCGGAAAAGAGCATCTTCTGCGTACCCATCTCGACATGCGCGAGGATTTCGGTCACGACGGGTAGGAAGCCGAGGTCCGCCATGTGGTCGGCCTCGTCGATCACTGTTGTCTCGATACGGTCGAGGAAGAGGTCTCCGCGCTGGGCGAGGTCCACGACGCGTCCGGGTGTCGCGACGATGATCTCGACGCCGCGACGAAGTGCGTCGGCCTGCTTGTCGATGTTCATGCCGCCGGAAACGAGCTGGGCCTTAATTCCCACGGCGCGCGCGAAGGGATGGATCGTATCCACGACCTGCACGGCAAGCTCGCGCGTGGGAACGAGGACCATGCCGAGCGGGCGACGCCTGTGCGAGTTGCGGTGGCGGAACCGCGCACACATCGAAAGGGCAAACGCGAGGGTTTTACCCGATCCTGTTTCGGCACGGGCAAGAACGTCACGGCCCGCGAGCGCGTCGGGGAGGATCGCTTCCTGGATCTCAAAAGCCCGCTCGAAGCCCTGCGCCTCGAGTTCTTGTACGAGCTCTTCGGGAAGCGCCATTGCATCGAAGCGCTCGGCCTTGTGGGTCCTGCGTGACTTGGGCATGGTGGTGGCCCCTTTCTTCGCGCGTCCGCGCGGTCCGGTGTTTCTCGTGGGCGCCGTGGCGCCGGGCCCAAATGGGCAGTAAACGCTCCAAGTATCCGTGAAGTCCGCTCTTGGCGGGAAGGGCCCTACGCGCACATCGTTTGCAAACTCACGTCAGGCACCCTCCCGGGCTCGCGCGAAGAATGGAATACTTAAGCACCGTGCTGCGAACACTCATGACCTCCAAGATTCACCGTGCCACCGTCACCCAAGCCGATCTGCACTACGTTGGATCGGTGACGGTCGATGCCGAGCTGCTCGACGCCGCGGGGCTTGTCGAGAACGAGCTCGTCGCGATCGTTGATGTCACGAACGGCGCTCGACTCGAGACCTACGTGATCCGAGGCGAAGCCGGAAGCGGCGAAATCAAGATCAACGGCGCCGCGGCCCACCTCGTGCATCCCGGGGATCTCGTCATCCTCATCGCCTACGGGCAGTTCACGCCGGAGGAGGCCGCCGCGCACACGCCGCGCATCGTTCACGTCGACGACAAGAACCGCATCGTCGCTCTTGGTCACGACCCTGCCGAAGCTGTTCCGGGCGCTGCCGACCAGATCTCCTCGAGGTAGCCGTCGTGGCGGGAGTCGTGAGCGGCTTCTTCGTGATCGCCGTGATCGTCGCCGTAGGGGCGTTCGCGGGATGGAGCAACCTCATGGGCCCTCAGGGGCGCTTCGTTCTCAACCGCCTCACGTACTTCATCGCGGGGCCGTGCCTCGTTTTCGTGTCGCTCATCAAGAGCGATCTCGCCCTGGTATTCTCGGCGAATTTCGCCGTCGCCGCCCTCGCCGGGGTTCTCACGACCGCGCTCGCCGCGGTCCTCTCCATCGCGTTCCTCAAACAGGACCTTCCTCATACCGTGATCTCCTCGGTATCCGCCTCGATGGTCAATAGCGCGAACATGGGATTCCCGATCGCCGCCTACGTTCTCGGCGATGTCGCGCTTGCGCTCCCCGTGGCGCTCTGGCAGATGGCGGTGTTTACGCCCCTGTTTCAGTCGGTCCTCCACTCCGCGGTCTCGGGGCAGCGCCCGAGTGTGCGAGCTCTCACGGGCACGATCATCGCGAATCCCATGATCGCCGCGTCGGCGGCGGGACTTGCCGTTCTCGGCTTCGACCTTCACCTGCCCGCCTTCGTGATCGAGCCGATCGACGTCATAGCGGGCATCTCGATCCCGGGCATGCTGCTTGCCTTTGGCATGTCGCTCACCGCCTCGAGGCCCTTCTCAAAGGACGCGGGGCACCGCGCCGACATTGTCCTTGCGACCGTGCTCAAGCTCCTCGCGATGCCTCTCATCGCGTGGGCTCTCGCGCGCTGGGCCTTTGGTCTCGCGGGCACCGAGCTCTACGCGGCCGTCGTACTCGCGGCGCTTCCCACCGCCCAAAACGTGTACGTCGCCGCGGCGCGCTATGAGGTCGGCGAGGAGATGGCGCGCGACATCGCGCTCTTCACGTCGGTGGGCACGATGATCGCGCTTATGGTGATTGCTTCACTCTTTGGAGCGTGAGAAGTGCTTTACGTTAGGGTCGAGACATGATCGTTACTACCGTGTGCTGGGGCAATATTTGCCGTTCCCCGATGGCCGAACGCCTTCTCCGCTCGTCACTCGCGTCCCTCGACGGGGGCGAAAACATCACCGTAAATTCCGTGGGAGTGAGCAGCGAAGAGCTCGGCAATCCCATGGACCCGCGCGCGGCCCGCGTGCTCACGGCCGAGGGCTACGACGCGAGTGGCCACGCTGCCCGCCAGGTGAACGTCACGGACATCGAGGACACCGACCTTTTCGTCGCTGCCGAGCAGTTCCACCTCGACCGGCTGCGTGCGCTCGGAGCCCGCGAGGATCAGCTCGCCCTCATGACGGATTTCGATCCCGACTCGGAGCCCGGTGCTCCCCTGCCCGACCCGTGGTACGGCGGTGCGGAAGATTTCGACAGGACTCTCGACGTTCTCAAGCGCGCGATGCCGCGCCTCGCCGTGCACCTCGTGAAGGACGCCTAGAAACTCGCGCTAAGGCTCGCGAGGGCAGCTTCGTCCATGCCTGCCTCGCGCAAGATCTTCTGAAACATCGGCGCCTTCGCGGCGCGGTACTCGTCCACGTTGATCGCGCCTGTAAACGCAAGCCCACGCTTGTAACCCGAGAACTCCGCGACGAGCTCGGGGCTGTTCATGAGGACCTGGCGCGCGGCAATGCTCGCGTGAAGAAGCGGCGAGTTTTCGTCGAACACCGTAAGCGCGTGAAGCACACTCGAGGTGGGGGTGTTGAGTTTGCGGTACCCCTCCCCCTCGTGCTTCTCGCCCCCGGCCACGTAGCCGAGCGGGGCGAGCGCCTCGCACGCCTCATCAAGTGCGAGAGGCGCCGCGATCACCGCAATATCGATGATGGGCCGGGCCACCATGCCCGGAACCGACGTCGCACCAATGTGCTCGATACCCTGGCCGCCATGGCCGTCAAGGGCATCCACGAGGGTCGTCGCGACACCCATGAAATCGCCGACCCAGGACTCGGAATACTCGCTCAAATGAATCGCCATGTACCTATCCTACGGGCCGCACACCACCCTCACGACGCGAAAAGCACTCGGGGCGCGGCAAGAGTCGGACTTCCCCGCAACGCAATAAAAACGCGATAAAGGCGCAACACGTAGACTGGGGACAGTGCATGCGCGCTCGAGACCTGCCGCGCACGAAACCAACACGAGGAAAGGGACACGATGGCTGAGGCCCCATACCGCTACACCGCCGAACTCGCGGGACAGATCGAGCAAAAATGGCAGAAGCTGTGGCTCGAGCAGGGCACGTTCAACGCCGTCAATCCCACGGGAGAGCTTTCCGACGGGCGCAGCGCCGAAGAACTCGGCGAAAAGTTGTTCATCATGGACATGTTCCCCTACCCCTCGGGCAAGGGGCTTCACGTGGGCCACCCCCTCGGCTACATCGCAACCGATGCGGTCGCGCGCCACAACCGCATGCTCGGCAAAAACGTGCTCTACACGATGGGCTACGACGCCTTCGGCCTCCCCGCCGAGCAATACGCGATCCAGACCGGCACCCACCCGCGCGTCACGACCGACGAAAACGTCGCGAACATGGCTCGCCAGCTCTTCCGCCTCGGCCTCTCGCACGACTCGCGCCGCTCGCTGCGCACGACCGACCTCGACTTCGTCAAGTGGACCCAGTGGGTGTTCCTTCAGCTTTTCGATTCGTGGTATGACCCGAACTTCGTGAAGGCTGACGGCACGCGCGGCTCCGCACGTCCCATCAAGGACCTCAAGGGCGCGATCCAGGACCGCGACGTCGATCCGTTCGCCCTCGCCGAGCTGCAGGGCATCGAAATCCCGCAGATTTGGCACGACCGCAAGCCGGATGAGGAGCACTGGAATCCCGAGCTCGACACGCCCTTCGACTTCCTCATCCAGTACACGCCCAAGGAGATGCGAGAGCTCGTTGATTGCTTCCGCCTCGCCTACGTGAGCGACACCCCCGTGAACTGGTGCCCGGGTCTCGGCACCGTGCTCGCGAACGAGGAGGTCACGGCCGAGGGTCGCTCGGAGCGCGGCGACTTCCCCGTGTTCAAGCGCCGCCTTCGCCAGTGGAACCTGCGCATTACCGCGTACGCGGACCGCCTCCTTGAGGACCTCGAGACCGTCAACTGGCCCGAATCGGTCAAGTCCATGCAGCGCAACTGGATCGGCCGGTCACGCGGCGCGGAGGTCACGTTCACGCTCGAGTCCGACGCTTCCTCAGCCCTCACCGGTGCCACGTTCGACGTGTTCACCACGCGCGTGGACACGCTGTTCGGCGCAACCTTCACGGTCCTCTCGCCCGAGCATCCGCTGCTCGCCGATGCATCCGCTCTTCCCGAAGCGTGGCCCGAGGGCACAAAAGATGCGTGGACCGGTGGCGCCCCGAGCCCTCGCGCGGCTGTCGCCGCGTACCAGGAGCGTGCCGCCGCTCTCGATGAGGGGGAACGCACCGCCGATTCCCGTGAGAAGACGGGCGTGTTCACAGGACTGTTCGCCGTGAACCCCATGGATGGGCGCGCACTTCCCGTGTTCACCGCCGACTACGTGCTCATGGGCTACGGCACGGGTGCGATCATGGCTGTTCCCGCCGAAGACGAGCGCGACTACGACTTCGCGGCCGCGTTCGACCTTCCGGTCATTCGCACCGTGCAGCCACCGGCCGACTTCGAAGAAGGCCAGGCCTACACGGGCGACGGCGAGAAGATCAATTCGCGAAGCGACGAGCTCAACCTCAACGGCATGAATAAGGCCGAGGCGATCGCCGCCGCGACCGCGTTCGCCGAGAAAAAGGGCTTCGGCCACGCGAAAACCACCTATCGCCTTCGCGATTGGCTGTTCAGCCGCCAGCGCTATTGGGGCGAGCCGTTCCCAATCGTGTATGCGGAGGACGCGCCCGACACGCCGATCGCGCTCCCTGCCGATCAGCTTCCCGTTGAGCTGCCCGAACTCGACGACTTCTCTCCGAAAACCTTCGACCCGGAGGATGCCGACACCGAACCGCAAACGCCCCTCTCGCGCGCCGAGGACTGGGCGTGGGTCGAGCTCGACCTCGGCGAAGGTGTGAAGCGCTACCGGCGTGAAATGAACGTCATGCCCCAGTGGGCCGGTTCCTCTTGGTACGAAATCCGCTACACCGATCCCACAAACAGCGAGCAGATCACCGCACCCGAAAACGAGCAATACTGGATGGGCCCGAGCGAAGGCGCACCCACCGGCGGCGTCGATCTCTACGTGGGCGGCGTCGAGCACGCCGTTTTGCACCTGCTGTACGCGCGCTTCTGGCACAAGGTCCTCTTCGACCGTGGCTACCTCACGAGCGCCGAGCCGTTCCACACGCTCTTCAACCAGGGCTACGTTCAGGCGTACGCCTACCGCGACGAGCGCGGCGTCTACGTCAACGCCTCCGAGGTCGTCGAAGAATCCGACGGAACCTTCACCTACGAAGGCAAGCCCGTCACGCAGGAATACGGCAAGATGGGCAAGTCGCTTCGCAACATCGTGACGCCCGACGACATGTACGACGAATTCGGAGCCGACACGTTCCGCGTGTACGAAATGTCGATGGGCCCGCTCGACCTCTCGCGTCCGTGGAATACGCGCGACGTTGTGGGCTCGCAGCGCTTCCTCCAGCGCCTGTGGCGCCTCGCTGTCTCCGAGGAAACCGGCGAGTGCGTGGCAAGCGATGCGGAACCGAGCGTCGACACCCTTCGATCGGTGCACAAAACCATCGATGCCGTAAGCGCTGACATGGAGCACATGCGCTTCAACACCGCGATCGCACGCCTCATCGAACTCGTCAATCACCTCACGAAGGTCGCGAGTGACGGCGAAGGGGCCCCGCGCTCGGCCGTCGAGGCGCTCGTGCTCATGGTGTCGCCGTTCGCGCCGCACCTCGCCGAGGAACTGTGGGCGAAGCTCGGTCACGAGGAATCGCTCGCACGCGCCTCCTACCCCGTTGCGGACCCGCAGTACCTCGTCGCCGATGCCGTCACGTGCGTCATCCAAGTGAAAGGCAAGGTGCGCCACCGTATCGAGGTGGATCCGGAAATCTCGGCGGAGGACCTTGAGAAGGCCGTGTTTGCAGAGGAACGTGTGCAGAAGCTCATCGAGGGGCACGAGGTGCGAAAGGTGATCGTGCGCGAGCCGAAGCTCGTCAACCTCGTGCTCTCCTAACCGGATTGCATAGGGGTTGTGGGGGTTTGGATATCGCCCCCTTCTCCATGAATTGCATAGCTGTTGTGGGGGTTTGAGCCTTTGTGCTCAGCCCCCACACTTCTTGGGCTTAGGGGCGCATCGAGACGGAACAGTGACTCTCGTCGAACGCTCTGAGGCGGCTCGAGCTCCACACTTCTCGGTTTCCCCACTCTGCCTTGGGCCGCGCATGGTGACGCCTTTCGATCCATAGCATGCAAGCCATGGCACGCACCCGAGCCCCCATCCCCGCCGCCCTCGCGCACACCGTATTCACGTCCCAAGAGGCCTATGCGCAGGCAGTCACGCGAGACCAGCTCCGCGGGCCGAATTATCAGCAGCTCCACAGGGGAATCTATGCTGCGACGGATCATTCGCCCACAAGTTGGGACTACGCGCGAATTGTGGCTCACACATGCCCCACAGCCGCACTCTCCCAAATTTCAGTAGCACTCTTGTGGGGATGTCCTCTGCCCACCAGATTCCTCGCGCATGAACCCCCACCAACTCCGGAACCGGCACATATCCAAGGCGCTCACGCTCGCATACCCGAAAAGCTCAGTGGCCTTCCGGACTTTGTTTCCCCCTACCATCACCGCTCCCCCACGCGAACAATTGCCACGTGGCGGCAGCATCTTTTGGCAAGCGACGATGTCATTGACGTGGAGCCCGAGCAGATTCGTGCTGGTTTGGGTGCCGACGGTGGCTCAGCAAGCGTCGGAATACCGTGGCACCCCTCCACCGCGCCCCTGTGGAAAAAGCCACTCAGGATTATGTCTCGCGAACGAACGTTCCTTGATCTTGCGACGGTACTCAACCCGTTTGAACTCGTGGCCGTAGGCGACTACCTCGTGCGCCGACCGCGCCCGAATTACGAGGGGCGAAGCCGGCCCTACTGCACGATTGCTGGCCTCAAGGACGCACGGAAGAGATACCCAAAAATCGACGGGGCCACCAATACTCGATGGGCGCTCGACAATATTCGCGTAGGCTCCGATTCACCTCAGGAGACTCTGTGCCGCCTTCTTCTCGTTGAGGCGGGCCTTCCCGAACCGCAGCTCAATATTCCTATCCCGCTGCCCGGAGGAATTGTCGTTCCCGATCGTGACCTCGTCTATCCAGCTCAGAAGGTCGTTGTGGAGTATCAGGGAAGCTCCCACGAGGAGCCGCAACGAGCGGCGCGCGACCACTACCACGCCGAGATTCTTCGGGAGGAAGGGTGGGAGGTCGTCCCGATTTTTAAAGACGACCTCCCGTATGTCGGTTGGTGCGACGAGTTTCCAACGAAGTATCGAATAGACGCGCCGGGGATGCCTCGCATCAATCGCGTCAACTTTAAGTTGTCGCCATATGCGCTGGCGCCGGAGCCTGGCGAATGGCCTCTCGTTGTCAAGGTTCGCGATGCATTCCGGCGCCAGGCACTGCGCTAGGTTGCGGGGGCTAAACCCTAGGAATAACCCCCACAACCTCTATGGAATTCAGTGGAGAGCGAGGCGGGTGGAACCGCCCTCCTCGTGCTCCACGTCGACCGAGACCGTCTGGTCGTCCGTGATCTCACCCGTGAGAATAAGCCGTGCGAGCGCGTCGCCGATCTCCTTCTGCACAAGGCGCTTGAGCGGGCGCGCGCCGTAAGCCGGGTCAAAGCCGCGCTCGGCGAGCCAATCTTCGGCTGCCTCACTCACGTCAAGCGTGATGCGGCGGTCCCTAAGTCGCGCCGCGAGCGAAGCAACCTGGAGGTCCACGATGTGGCGCAGCTCCTCACGGCCGAGTGAATCGAACAGTACGATGTCGTCGAGGCGGTTGAGGAATTCGGGCTTAAAGGCCGCGCGCACAGCATTCATGACCGCGTCGCGCTTCGCATCCGCGTCGAGGTTGTCGTCTTGGAGGAAGTGCGCGCCGAGGTTCGACGTCAGAATCAGGATCGTGTTCCTGAAGTCGACGGTGCGCCCTTGGCCGTCAGTGAGGCGGCCGTCATCGAGAACCTGGAGGAGGATGTCAAAGACGTCTGGGTGAGCCTTCTCGATCTCGTCCAAGAGCACGACGGTGTACGGGCGGCGTCGGACCTGTTCGGTGAGCTGACCGCCTTCCTCGTAGCCGACGTACCCCGGGGGCGCACCGACGAGGCGAGACACGGTGTGCTTTTCGCCGTATTCGGACATGTCGATGCGGACCATGGCCCGTTCGTCGTCAAAGAGGAATTCGGCGAGGGACTTCGCAAGCTCCGTCTTGCCGACGCCCGTAGGACCGAGGAAGAGGAAAGATCCGGTGGGGCGGTTCGGGTCGGAGATGCCGGCGCGTGAGCGTCGCACGGCATCGGCAACCTCGGCCACGGCTCGGTGCTGACCGATGAGGCGCTTGCCGATGATCTGCTCCATGTCGAGAAGTTTTTGTGTCTCGGACTTGAGCAAGCGTCCGGCAGGAATACCCGTCCACGCAGAAACAACTCCGGCGATGTCGTCGGGGCCGACCTTGTCGGCAACGAGAGGCTTTTGCGCCTCCTCGCTCACATTCGTACCCGCACCTTCGCCGTGTTCGAGGTCCACGAGCTTCTTCTTGAGCTCGGGGATATCGCCGTAGAGGATCTTCGAGGCGCGGCTCAGGTCGCCTTCGCGTTGCGCGCGATCGGCCTGCATGCGGAGGTCTTCGAGCTTGGCCTTGAGCTCACCGACCTCGTTGAGGCCGGACTTCTCGCGTTCCCAGCGCGCCGAGAGCTCGTTCATCTCTTCGGTGCGCTCGGCGAGGTGCTCGCGAACGCTTGCAAGCTGCGCGAGGGATCCCGGATCGTCCGAACCTTTGAGGGCGAGCTCCTCCATCTTGAGTCGGTCGACCTGGCGGCGCAGAACATCGAGCTCAACGGGCGAGGAATCAAGTTCCATGCGCAGGCGCGATGCCGCCTCATCAATAAGGTCGATGGCCTTATCGGGAAGCTGGCGGTTATTGATGTAGCGATCGGAGAGCGATGCGGCAGCGACGAGCGCGGAGTCGGAAATCGTCACCTTGTGGTGAGCCTCGTATTTGTCTTTGAGCCCACGCAAAATGGTGATCGTGTCTTCGACGCTCGGCTCGCCCACGAAGACCTGCTGGAAGCGGCGTTCGAGGGCCGGGTCCTTTTCGATGCGTTCGCGGTATTCATCAAGGGTCGTCGCGCCGACCATGCGCAGTTCACCGCGCGCGAGCATGGGTTTGAGCATATTGCCCGCATCCATGGAACCTTCGCCCGTGCCACCGGCACCAACGACGGTGTGGAGCTCGTCAATGAAGGTAATGACGTTGCCGTTGGAGTCGCGGATTTCGTCAAGCACGCTCTTGAGGCGTTCTTCGAATTCACCGCGGTACTTCGAGCCAGCGACCATCGAGGAGAGGTCGAGCGAGATGAGAGTTTTCCCGCGCAGTGATTCGGGTACGTCACCCTCGACGATGCGCTGGGCGAGCCCCTCGACGACGGCGGTTTTACCGACGCCGGGTTCGCCGATCAGCACGGGGTTGTTCTTCGTGCGACGGCTGAGCACCTGGACGACGCGGCGAATTTCGCTATCGCGGCCGATGACGGGGTCGAGCTTGCCTTCACGCGCGCGAGCAGTGAGGTCGACCCCGAACTTTTCGAGGCTCTTGAAGGAGCCTTCGGGGTTTTCTTTATTCATACTGGTTCCTTTGGTGAGTTTGGTGATGGAGGCGCGGATTGCTTTGGGCGTCGCGCCGAAGTCTTTGAGGATGTCGCCGGGTGTTTTTGCGGCTTTGGCGATGCCGTAGAGCAGGTGTTCGGTGGAGATGTACCCTTCGGCCCCCTGGCCCATTCCTGCGCCGGCTTCTTTTCCTGCGGCTTCGAGTGAGTCGTATCCGTCGCCTTGGAATACGGGTTTTTGATCAGCATTTCCCGTGAGGCGAGGAAGGCGCTGAATTTCCTGGTCGACACGCTCTTTGAGGGCGCCCACGTGGGCTCCCGTATCCTCGAGAACGGCCGTCGCGATCGAGTCTTCCTGCTCGAGTAGTGCCGAGAGTAGGTGGAGGCCCGTGACGTTGGTGTTGCGGAATGATTCCGCCTTTCGCGTGGCTGCTTCTACGGCTTCACGCGAGCGTTGAGTGAAGGAAAATTGCATATTTTCCGCTCCTTTCAGGTGGGTGGGCGCGGAGCGGAAAAGGCTGGGTGCGAGGGGTCCGACGCTTGCCAGCCTCTCTCGCTTCCACGCTTACACCTCTTGCAACGCCAGCAAAGTTGAGCGTATTCCACTCAACTTTCATCATCGTCAAAAAATGCCGTCCATCTGCCGTTTTGCGATTCGTGCCCGCGAAGGCGATCAAGAGCGCGGCGTTCTTTCTTCGTGGGCCGGCCAGTTCCGCGCTCGCGCCGAGGAGGGGCGGCGAAGAGCTGCGGTGGCGGAGGAGCGGAAATATCGGTGTAGGCCTCGCGCGCGAGCGGCGCCCCCACGCGTTTCGCGAGGAGCTTTGTGACCACGTACTCGTTGACGTACCCGGGGTGCCGCACCGCGACGGTACTACCTACGCTCAAGCGGAAGCTTGGCTTCACCACTTCGCCGTCGACCCGCACGTGTGAAGCCTTGATCGCGCTTGAGGCGAGCGACCGCGTTTTAAAAAGGCGCACCGCGTGCAGCCACGTATCGAGGCGCACGCTCCCTGCACCGGAGTTCGCATTTTCCTTCACGGTGCTACTCTCGCACACCCCCGTGTCGCGAGCACGCCCACGAAACGCTCGGGAAACCTGAGGTCAACGTGCAGGTTTTCTCCCTAAACTGCACTCGTAGATCGCGCGGCGTGCCCACGCTTCGCAGCACTCACACCGGTAAAGGAGGGCACTCATGGCCTCGGCGCAGCCGCCTGCCTCGGCCCCGGCTCACCGCATGAGCGCGCCTCGCCTCCCCCTTAACGCTTCTGAGCTTCTCGATTTCGCCATCGCGCATTTCCACTCGCGGACGGCGATCGAAATGAGTGGCACGCGTGTGAGCTATGGGCTCCTCGGCCGCAGGGTTCGCTCACTCGCGCAGGGGCTCTTGGATTCGGGGATCCGCGCCGGGGATCGCGTCGCGATCGTTCTGCCCATGAGCATCGAGGCGGTGATCGCTTTCCACGCCGTCCTCCGAATCGGCGCAATTGCCGTGCAGCATTCCGATCGCGAGCCCATGATGCGGCTCAGCCGCGAGTTTGCTGATTACTCGCCGGTCGCTGCCATCATCGCCGAGTATCGCCTGAGTGCCCTCGCCGGGCTCGATGAACAAGCGCGGCCCAAGACCGTCATCACCGTCCAGGCTCCGGAACGCCCCAAGGCGACGCCGCGTCGCCTCACCTTTACGGGGGCACTTGCCGAAATCGCGAAGGCAAGCGGCAAGGGCGTGATGCGTGTCGCGGCCCCGCCAAAGGCCCCCGCGCAGCTCCCCCTGTCATTTGGCACGCGTGCAAAGTTCAAGGATCTACTCGGTTCGGCGCCGCTTCCGGAGGACTATCCCTATCCGGATCCAAGCGATCTCGCCGCTCTCGTGTACGAGGGGCACACGCGAGCGAGTTCGCTTGGCACGATGCTCACTCACGGTAATCTCACGGCCCTCGCGCACCAGTTTCTCGAGTACCTCGAGGTGGCACCGGCAGGAACGGAAACCGGCTATGCGCTGTGGCCGCTCTACTCCACGATCGGGATTGCCGATACTCTGACGACGAGCCTCTTTTACGGCCGCCATACGATTTTGTTTCCCCGCTTCGACCGCGCGGCTCTCGTACGTGCATTCAAGAAGAATCCTCCCGCGGTCGTCTCTGGCGACACCGAGGTTCTCCGTTTCCTCGCCGAGCACGCACGCGCGACGGGCAGCTCCCACACGCTTCACCTCGCCTTGAGCCCAGTCGGCAGGGGTCATGCGCCGAGTCTGCGCGGTTGGGCGCGCGACCTGGGCTGGCCACTCCTCGTGGGCTACGGTGGCGCAGAAGCAGGAGTGGCGGTCTTCCTGCGCACCTCCGAAGAAGGCCGCGAACACACCGTGGGAACTCCACTCCCGTCGATTGACGTGCGCATCGTCGACGTCCACGACCGCGGGCACGTGGTGGGCCCGGGCACCGTCGGAAAACTCATGATTAAGGGACCTCAGGTATTCCACGGGTATTGGAACCGGCCCGATGAAACGACGTCCGTGTTGAGCGCGGACGGTTGGGTGCTGACCCCCTCTCTCGCCTCGATCGATGCCGACGGCTACGTCACACTCGCACCCTCGCCCGAGCACTAGAGTGGGGGCATGGCACGCCTCATCCCCCTTCACTCCGTCACTCCGCAACAGCGTTTGCTCGACCACATCGTCGAGCGGCTCAAAAACGGGGAGCTTTTGGCCTACCCCACCGATTCGGGGTACGCACTCGGGTGTTGCCTTGGCGCGCACGAGGCCCTCGAGCAGATTCGCATGATCCGCCACACCGGTAAGGACCACCACTTCACAGTGATGTGCAGTGAGTTTGCGCAGCTCGGAACGTACGTGCGGATCTCGAACCCGAACTACCGCCTCCTCAAGGCGCACACGCCCGGCCCCTACACGTTCATCATGCCCGCCACGAAGGAACTCCCGCGCCGCATGCTCCACCCGAAAAAACACACGATCGGTGCGCGCATTCCCGATCATGCGGTTGCGCGCGCGATCGTGGACGCGCTCGGGGAGCCGCTCATGAGTTCGAGCCTCATCATGCCCGGTGAGAGCGAAGTTCTCACGGAGTCGTGGATCGTCGAAAATCGCATCGGGCACCTCATCCCCGCGATTATCGACGGCGAGGTCACGGGTACGGAGCCCACGAGCATCATCGATCTCACTGACGATGTTCCGCGCGTCCTTCGCGAGGGCGCGGACGCTACGGCCGAGTTCGCCTAGGGGCGGGAGGGGTCCGACGCTTGCCCGGTCCCCATCTCGTGCGCAGGGCTCTCCTGCTTGTCGGCCTTCGTGGTGTCTTCGAGCGCTCCCGAGAAAAGGAGGATTCCCACCGCATAGAGCGGAACGAGCGCGAGGGCGTAGCGCAACGTAAAGAGGTCGGCGAGCCAGCCCACGATTGGCGGGGCGGCAAGGAAGCCCAGTCGAGCAAACCAGCCAACAGCGGTGATACCGACCCCGTGGCCGAGTTCTTCAACATTGTCGCCCGCGCGAAATACCGCCGGGAAGAGCGTCGCCACGCCCCAGCCCGCAGCGGCGAAGCCGATGACGGCGGTCACGGCGTTCGGCCACACAAGCATGAACGTCATGCCCACGAAGGAGATCACCGCACCTACGCGTGCGGTTGTGCGGTCGCCCCACGCATCCACAATCGGGTCGCCGACAAATCGGCCAACCATCTGAGCGCCCTGCAGAGCCACGAAGGCGAGGCCAGCCACGAACGGCGTGGCATCAAACGTATGCGTCATAAAGAGCGCGCCCCACGTGCTGCCGGCATCCTCGGTCGATCCCGCGAACACGAGCACCATACCGAGCGCCCCGAGAAGTGCGAGGGCCCCGAGCTTTCCGCGTTGTGCAGGGGTGCTTTCAAGGAGGGGGTCCCCGCTGGTCTCACCCATGAGATCAGCCGGGGCTTCATTGGCGGAAGAGGCACTGGGCGCTGAAACTTCTTTGATCCGCTCAGTGGCGTCGGATCCTTTGAGAAGGAACGGGAAGTTCGCGATGGCGATGGCACCGAAAAGAAGGAGACCGCCCCATCCCTGCCAGGCGAGCGGAACAGCAAACTGGGCACAGATGGAGCCGATCACGCCACCGAGCACGGCGCCGAGGGACCAAAATCCGTGGAAGCTGTTGATGATCGAGCGGCGGTAGCGGCGCTCGACCCGCATGCCATGGGCGTTTTGTGCGATATCCGTAATGGCATCGAAGCTCATCGCGAGCACGAAGCCAAGGGCGAGAACACCCCAGCTCGGTGAGAGGTAGATCAGCAGATGCGCGCTCGAGGCGAGGATCTGGAAAACGACCGCGGTTTTTCCCGAACCGATCTTCTTCATGATCGGCGCGGCAAGCAAGCCAAACGCGAGGCCGCCAAGGGGTCCGAGTCCCACGGCAAGACCGAGCTCGGTATTACTGATACCGAGCTGACGCACGATCTCGGGATAGCGCGGAAGAATCGCGCAGAAGCTCACACCGTTGAGAAGAAAAACGAGCGACACCGCCCATCGCGCGCGAACCGCCTCGCGATCGATCACGTATGTCTCGGGCATCCCATCTCCAAACGCCGTAGGCTAAAGGCATGTCTACTCATATTAATGCTCCCGAAGGCGCCATCGCACCTTACGTTCTGTTCCCCGGCGATCCGTATCGCGCGAGGTGGATCGCGGAAACGTTCCTCGAGGACCCGGAACTCTACAACGAGGTTCGCGGCATGCTCGGCTACACCGGCACTTACAAGGGTGTGCGCGTGAGCGTTCAGGGCTCAGGCATGGGGCAGCCCTCGATGGCGATCTACGCGCACGAACTCATGAACGACTACAACGTTCAGGCCATCATCCGTGTAGGTACCGCGGGCGGCATGGCGCCCGACGTCAAGGTGCGCGACGTCGTGATCGCGAACGTTGCGAGCACCGACTCGTCGATGAACCGTGCACGCTTCGGCGATGTCACGTACGCCCCCGCCGCCGACTTCGAACTCATGCGCCTCATGGTCGAAGCCGCCGAAGAGAAGAACCTCCCCTACCGCGTGGGTGGGCTGTTCTCGGCAGATCAGTTCTACAATCCGAAGCCGATCACGGAAACCCTCGCAGACTACGGTGTGCTCGGTGTCGAAATGGAAACCGCGGCCCTCTACACGCTTGCCGCGCAGTTCGGTCGCAAGGCCCTTTCCGTGTGCACGATCTCCGATCACATTCTCACCGGTGAAGAGACGAGCGCCCAGGAGCGTCAGGAGACCTTCGATTCGATGATCGTCATGGCTCTCGAGGCTGTCGTTGCCTTCGACAAGAAGCGCGCGCAGTAGCGACTTTTTCCTTGCATGCGAAAGGCCTCGGCACCTGCGCCGAGGCCTTTCGCTTTACGCGAGCGATATTACTTCGTGAAAAAGCGCGGAATGATGTCAAACGCAATGAAGAGCGCGACGATCGACATGGCAAGTCCCACGACGAACCAGATCGGTGCGAGCGTGTAGAGGCTCATGACGTAGAGGCCGCCAGCGAAAAGGAGGAAGACGAGCGCGGTGACGATGATCGAGAAGGCGAGGTTGTTGCCCTGCGAGGTTTCGTTGCTTGCCGCGGCGTCGTTGTGCTGGGTCACGCTTTTCTCCATGCTGTTCTGGTTGGGATGGCGGCAACAAAGATTAGCCGCCGCGTTGCCAGTCTAAACGATGGCCGAAAGTCCTCCAAGTGCATCCCCTGGCGATTGTCTCCTGTATAACGGGGGCATGGTGAAAAACGCGCGCGCATCGCTCACGGTCATTCAGCACGAAGATGATTGCCCACCAGGCATGCTCGAGGGCCTCGCTGACAGGGTGGGTCTCGCGCTCACGCTCGTGCGGCCGTACAGGGGCGAAAAGCTCCCCTCACTCGAGAGCATCGAAGCGAACTCGCGAGGCCTCGTCATTCTCGGCGGTGGTCCCGGCCCCCTCCAGGATGAGCGCTACGACTGGCTCTCGCCGTGTCGCGCACTGTGCCTCGACGCCGTCGAGAGCGGGTTCCCTCTCTTCGGGATTTGCCTCGGCGAAGAACTACTCGGAGCCGCGCTTGGCGGAAAGATCACGCGGAGGCCCAAGCCTGCCGTCGGACTGTGCGAAGTGGTGCCGGAGCCAGCTGCCGCACGCGACCCGCTCTTTGCCCGCGCCGGGCTCCGCTCCCCGAACGAGGCGTTCCGTGCCTTCCAATGGCACCAGGACGAGGTCTCGGCGCTTCCGGCTGCAAGCTCGACCGGTGCCCCGATCACTCCCCTCGCTCTCGACTCGGACGGCCGACTCGAAGCCTTTCGTGTGGGCGAAGCCGCGTGGGGCGTGCAGTTCCACCCCGAGATCACACCCGCGATTGCGACAAGGTGGGCCACCACGAGCGCACTAACGCCACGCGATCGGGAATCCGGATCATTCGCGCGCGAGATCGAGCGGTGGCGTGGTTCGGGCAACGGTTCCGACGCCGCCCTGCGACTACTCGAGGCTTTTGTGGACGTTGTCGCCTGCGCTCCCCACACCTGAGGGTGGAGAAAATACCGAGCGAAGGCGCTTTTCGGCGAAACTCACGCCGCTACCTCCGCCCTCATGCGGGGTGAGGGTCAGGCAGCGTGCGCTGCCTCGTGAAGACGCGCGGCCTCACGATAAAAGCCGAGCAGCTGCTCAGCGAGCACGGGCCACGTGCGCTGGCGCACCGACTCCTGTGCGGCCACGGCGAAGTGCTCGCGCTTCGTGTCGTCGCCAAGGAGATCCTCGACGTACGCGCGAAGCTCCTCGAGCTTGCCGGGCGTGTAAAGCCAGCCCGTGCGCGAATGGTCGATGAGGTCGATCGGGCCGCCCGAGCGGGGCGCGATCGCGGGAAGCCCGGAAGCCATGGCTTCCTGGATCGTCTGGCAGAACGTCTCGAGCTCACCCGTGTGCACGAACAGGTCGCACGAGGCGACGATCTCCGCGAGTTCGGCGCCTTTCTTGAAGCCCG
Source organism: Dermabacter indicis (assembly GCA_001403775.1). Lineage (GTDB taxonomy): Bacteria > Actinomycetota > Actinomycetes > Actinomycetales > Dermabacteraceae > Dermabacter > Dermabacter indicis. The sequence continues at coordinate 113,658 of CYUG01000013.1, read as the reverse complement.
CGAAGTACGCGCTTGGCATAGCGGAACGAAGTTGCGCTTCGAGCGGCCCCTCCCCCACGATCACGAGACGCACATTCGGCATTGACTCGAGAACCGCAAGGTCATCGACCTGCTTTTCGGCGGCAAGGCGGCCAACGTACACGACGAGCTTCTCGCCGTTCGGGGCGAGGCGCTTGCGGAGATTTTCATTGCGGCGCGTGGGCGAGAACTGCGAGGTATCCACCCCACGTCGCCAGATTTGCACGCGTTCAATGCCGTGCTCGACGATCTGGTTGCGCGTGCTCGAAGAAGGCGCGAGGTTGACCTCGCAGCGGTTGTGGATATCGCGAAGGAACATCCACATCGCTTCCTCAAGAACTGGCGCACCGTATTTGCGGGTGTAGCCAGGAAGGTCGGTCTGGTAAATCGCAACCGTGGGGATGCCTCGCTTCACGGCGGCCTTCGAAGCTGCGTTGCCAAGAAGCGCCGGGCACGCGAGATGCACGACGTCAGGGTGGAAGTCGTCGATGATCGAGCGAATGCGGTAGTTCGTGGTCGCGCTCATGCGCACCTGGCCGTAGCCCACCATGGGCAAGGACAGAACGGGGATGATCGGCACGCGCGCCGCGCCGAACGCCAGCTCGTTCGGGATGCCGGGGGCGCCGGGGGCGACGATCCTCACCTCATGGCCGGAGCGCGCAAAGCACTCGACAACCCGAAGCACAGAGTTGGTGACGCCATTCATGTGCGGAAGGAACGATTCGGCAACAACCAGGATTTTCACGATTGCCATTGTGCCCCGCCGGAGCAACGGCCGTGGGAAAGACACGTGTCCCACACGTAACGGGGGCGTGAACGCTACGCGTCACGCCCCCGGATATTTCGCGATTTCTCGCTCTTGACCTCAGTACTTCGCCGAAGCAATACCCGCGCCCTCCACGAGCGACTCGAGCTTCGCCCAAGCGATCTCCGGGTGGATTCGGCCGCCGAGACCACAGTCGGTCGAGGCGATCACACGCTCGGGACCCACGATGTCGGCGAATCGCTCGATGCGCTGCGCGACAAGCTCCGGGTGCTCCACGACGTTCGTCGAGTGCGACACGATACCGGGCACGATCACGCAATCCTCGGGGAGCGTGACGTCCTTCCACACGACCCACTCGTGCTCGTGGCGCACGTTCGCCGCCTCGAACGAGTAGTACTTTGCGTTGACCTCGAGCATGAGCTCCGCGAGGTACTTGAACTCGAAGTCCGTGACGTGTGGTCCGTGCCACGAACCCCAGCACGTGTGCAGGCGCACGAGTTCGCGCGGGATACCGTCGATCGCGCGGTTGATCGCCTCCACGCGTTTCTTCGTGAACGCGAGGTAGTCCTCAACGCTTGGCTCGGGATTGATCTGGTCAAAGTTCTCGGCAAGCGACGGGTCATCGATCTGGATCTGGATGCCCGCATCGGTGATGGCCTTGTATTCGGGGCGCATCACGTCAACCCACGCATCGAGGAACGCGTCCGGGTCGCCGTAGTACTCGTCGTGGATGCGCGCGCCCGAGCCCGGCGAAAGGGTCGAGAGGTAGCCCTGCTTATAGCCCGACTTCTCAAGTGCGTGCGAGAAGTTCGTGATGTCGTTCGCGCACAGCTCCTTGCCGAGCTCGGAGAACGCTACCTTGCCGGTGGCCGCGGGGATGATGAAGGTTTCCGGCTTGTCGTTAGTCGTGGGAACACCCGTAACCGGGTCAGCGTAGGCACCGGGGAAGAGACTGCGGTCGCGGCGATCATCGAAGCTCGTGAGCACGATGTTGCCCGGCTCGCTTCGATGCGGCTCGGCGTTGAAGAAGTCGGTTCCCGTGAGCTCAAGCCCCTCGGTGCGGTCGTAAATGTACGACCACCACGAGCCGTAGTTGATGGCCGAGCCCATCGCCTTGCCGTATTCGCCATCGCCCGGCACGGAAATACCGATGTCCTTCTGGCGAGCAACGACGTCATCGACCGCGTCCGCGAGAACGCGCTCAAACTCAGGCGACTTCTTAGGGGTGAAGCCGTCGGCCTCGAGTTCCCTGTTGTAGTTCGCGTCGATCAGTTCCTTGGTGCGCGGAAGCGAGCCCGCGTGTGTGGTGAGAATCTCTGTCATGGCCATAAATCTACGAGAGTTCCGGCCTGCCACCAAACTTCCGTTCACGTTCGTTCATGTTGTGGACTCGGGACACAAAAGTGGGGCGCTCCCGAAGGAACGCCCCACTCTCATTCCGCGCTCTTAACCCTGGTCGTAGGCATCAAGCGGCTGGCACGAGCACACGAGATTGCGGTCGCCGTATGCCTGATCGATGCGCCGCACTGGCGGCCAGTACTTCGCCTGGTATTGCATTTGCTGGGTCATGTGGAACTGTGGATCGTAGCCCGCGTCGCGCGCGGCATTCACGCCCGGGTACACGGCCTCATCGCGTGAGTACGGGTGATCCCATTCCTCACGCGACACCGAGTACGACGTGTGCGGGGCGTTGACGAGTGGGTTGTCGTCCTTCGGCCATTCGCCCGACACAACCTTCTCGGCTTCATCGGCGATGCGGTGCATCGCGAGAATGAAGCGCTCGATCTCCCACAGGTCCTCCGACTCGGTCGGCTCGATCATGAGCGTGCCCGCAACGGGGAAGCTCATGGTCGGCGCGTGGAAGCCGTAGTCGATGAGGCGCTTCGCGACATCGTCGACGGTGATCCCCGTGCGGTCGGTGAAGGGGCGCAGGTCCACGATGCACTCGTGGGCCACGAGACCGTTTCCGCCGCGGTAGAGAATCTCGAATTTTTCGCTGAGCCTCTTCGCCATGTAGTTCGCGGCGAGCACCGCCGACGCGGTCGCGTGACGCAGGCCCTTCGCGCCCATGAGGCGGATGTAGGTCCACGGGATCGGGAGGATCGACGGGGAGCCATACGGCGCCTGCGAGACGGGTGCGCCACCGTGGGTGCGGTCCGCACCACCAATCACGGGGTGCTCGGGGTTCTGCATGTCCGGGTGGCCCGGCAGGAACGGTGCGAGGTGGGCTTTGGCAGCAACAGGTCCGACGCCTGGCCCGCCACCACCGTGCGGAATACAGAACGTCTTGTGCAGGTTCAGGTGCGAAACGTCGCCGCCGAATTCGCCTGGCTTCGCCACTTCGAGGAGCGCGTTGAGGTTCGCGCCATCAACGTAGACCTGACCGCCCGCATCGTGCACGAGCTGCGTGATCGTGCGGACCTCGGATTCGTACACGCCGTGGGTCGACGGGTACGTGATCATGATGCACGCGAGTTCATCCGCGTAATCCTTGATCTTCTGCTTGAGGTCGTCGAGATCCACGTTGCCGTTGGCATCGCTCGCGACGACCACGACGCGAAGACCCGCAAGCACCGCAGACGCGGCGTTCGTGCCGTGCGCGGAACTCGGCACGAGGCATACCGTTCGCGCGGACTCGCCGCGGCTCGCGTGGTAAGCACGGATCGCGAGAAGGCCCGCATACTCGCCCTGCGAGCCGGCGTTCGGCTGAAGCGAGACGGTGTCGTAGCCCGTGACATCCGCGAGCCAGGTCTCGAGCTGCGTAATGAGTTCAACGTAACCTTCGACATCGCTCGCGGGAGCTGCGGGGTGGATCGCGTTGAACTCCGGCCAGGTGACCGCGGCCATTTCGGTCGCGGCGTTGAGCTTCATCGTGCACGAGCCGAGCGGAATCATGCCGCGGTCGAGCGCGTAGTCCTTGTCCGCGAGACGGCGCAGATAACGCATCATCGCGGTCTCGGAACGGAACGAATTGAACACGGGGGCCTCGAGGTAGGTCGAGGTTCGCGCGAGCTCACTCCAGGTTTCGCCGGGCTCAGTCCATTCCTCGAGCGCCACATCGCCCGCGTGCGAGGGAGAGAACTGCGAGAAGATTTCGGCAATCTGGCGCAGCGCACGAGGTGTCACGGTTTCATCAAGGCTCACGTGGATCGTGTCCGCATCCGGCTGGGCGACGAGAATGCCGCGCTCATCGAACGCCTTGGCGATCTCCTCGGCCTTGCCGTTGACGCTCACTTCGATCGTGTCGAAGAACGTCTCGTGCTTCAGCTGGAAGCCGCTGGATGTCAGCCATGAGGCGAGCGAGGCGGTGCGGCCCGCGACCTCGCTCGCGATCTGCTTGAGGCCATCCGGGCCGTGGTACACGGCGTACATCGATGCCATGACCGCGAGGAGCACCTGCGCCGTGCAGATGTTGCTCGTCGCCTTCTCGCGGCGAATGTGCTGCTCGCGGGTCTGGAGCGCGAGGCGGTAGGCGGGGTTGCTTTCCGCATCGAGCGAGATGCCCACGAGTCGGCCGGGGATCTGGCGCTCGAGGCCCTTCGTGACGGCCATGTAGCCCGCGTGCGGGCCACCGAAGCCGAGGGGAACGCCGAAGCGCTGCGAGTTGCCGACCGCGACATCGGCGCCAAGTTCACCCGGCGAGGTCAGGAGCGTGAGTGCGAGAAGGTCGGCGGCGACGACGGCCTTCGCCTTGTTGGCCTTGACTGCAGCGATAACATCGCGCGGATCCCACACGCGGCCCGACGCCCCCGGATACTGCACGAGTGCACCGAAGTACTCGCCCTCGGGAGCGCCGTCTTGTGCGAAGTCAACGTCCTTCAGCTCGATCCCGACGGCCTCCGCGCGACCGCCGAGCACGGCGCGAGTCGTGGGCAGCACGTCCGCGTCCACGAGGAACACGTTCGATTTGTTGCCGCGTGCCGCGCGACGCGAAAGAAGCATGGCCTCCGCGGCGGCGGTGGCCTCATCGAGCATCGACGAGTTCGCGATTTCGAGGCCGGTAAGGTCCCCGATCATGGTCTGGTAGTTGAGCAGCGCCTCGAGCCGGCCCTGTGAGATCTCAGGCTGGTAGGGCGTGTAAGCCGTGTACCAGGCGGGGTTCTCGAGGATGTTTCGCTGGATGACCGACGGCGTGTACGTACCGTAGTACCCTTGGCCAATGAGCGAACGCTTCACGGTGTTCTTCTTCGCGAGCGCCCGTAGCTCGTCGAGAGCCTCGGCTTCACTCACGCCATCGGGAAGCAGGGAATCCAAGCCCTCGTCGAGAAGGATCGTGCCGGGCACGGCCTTCTCGAGGAGCGCACCGAGCGAGTCGAGCCCGAGGGCCTCGAGCATGGTCTTCTGTGCGTCGCTCGTCGTGCCAACGTGACGACGGACAAACGAGTGAAGACCCTCGATCGCCGAGTTGTCGACAGCGACGTTGCTGTGGTGTTCAGACATGAACGAGAAACTCCTCAAATGCTTACTTGCTGGTCAGTTCGGTGTATTCCTCGGCCGAAAGAAGATCATCGGGCGTCTCCGTGACCTTAACCTTGATGAGCCAGGCCTCGCCGAAGGGATCCTCGTTCACCTTTTCGGGGCTTTCGACGACGTCCTCGTTGACCTCGGTGACTTCGCCCGAGAGCGGCGCGAAAAGATCGGAAACCGACTTGGTCGATTCGATCTCGCCCATCTCGGTGCCGGCCTCAACCTCTTCGCCCACGGAAGGGAGATCAACGTACACGACGTCGCCGAGCTGGTCAGCAGCGAAGTCGGTCACGCCGATCGTCGCGGTGCCGTCGCCCTCGTCGCGCACCCATTCGTGGTCCTTGCTGTACTTCAGTTCCGACATCATTGTTCCTTTCAGAGTGTGTGAAGCATGACTTCGTGAAAATCCTACGGGCCGCCTCCTGGTAGGCAGCCTCATGCGCTACTTGGCGCGCGAGTAAAACGGGAGGGGTACGACGGTTGCCGGGAGCGCCTTACCCCGCACGTCGATCGAAAGTTCCTGCCCCTCGTTCGCGAGGTGCGGCTCGACGTAAGCGAGGGCGATAGGGTAGCCGAGGGTCGGCGAGAGCGCACCGGAGGTCAGCTCGCCCACGTTTTCGCCATGATCATCGCGCAGCGCGTAGCCAGCACGGCCAGCCCGACGACCGTCGGCCTTGAGGCCTACGAGAACTCGACGATCCGAGAAGTCCTTGCCCTCAAGAGCCTCGCGGCCCACGAACTCCCCCTTGGACTTGAAGGCGACAACACGGCCGAGTCCAGCCTGGGCGGGGACGATGTCGAGGGTCAGCTCGTGACCGTAGAGCGGCATGCCAGCCTCGAGACGGAGCGTGTCGCGGCACGCGAGGCCGCACGGTTGGATATTTTCGCCGCCGATCTCGGCGAATGCCTCCCACGCCTTAATGCCGAGAGCGTTCGGAACGTAAATCTCGAAGCCGTCTTCGCCCGTGTAGCCGGTCCGGGCGAAGAAGACCTCCTCACCCTCAAACGTGCCCGCGAGCACGCGGTAGTACTTGAGAGCGTCGAGCGCGTCGAGGTCCACCTCGACGTCGCTGCGCTCGGCAAAGCCGCGCACAATCTCTGCCGACTTCGGGCCCTGCACGGCAACGAGGGCAATCTCTTCGCTGCGATCAACGACCTCGACATCGAAGCCTTCGGCGCGCTCCTTGAGCGCCTTCACATCCACGAGGCGATTGCCGGCGTTGGGGACGGTAAGGAATCGATCATCCGCGAGGCGGTACACGATCAGGTCGTCGATGATGCCACCCTCTTCATTGAGAAGAAGCGAGTACTTCGCGCGCCCCACCTCGAGCGAGCTGACCTTGCCCGCGAGTGCGTAATCGAGCGCAGCGCCGGCCTCGGGCCCCGTGAAGAACACCTCGCCCATGTGCGAGAGATCGAACTGGCCGGCGCGCTCGCGCACGGCGGCGTGTTCGGCGAGGTCCGAGGTATAGCGCACGGGCATGTTCCAGCCCGCAAAATCGGTGAACGAGGCGCCTTCGCGCTCGTGAACGGCGAACAGCGGGCTATTGATGAGCTCGGCCATCGGGTTTCCTGCCCTTTCTTGCGCGTTTCTCGCGCGGTGTTTCCCGCGTCCTCGCGGGGTGTTCAGGTTGCGGTGACATGAACGCGACCGAAACTCGAGATGACTCACCTCAAGAGAGCACCTCGGAATGTCTCAGGCGTCACAGTTAAGCTAGTGGTCGTGAGACGCGAACAAGAACCCTATTGGCCGGTTCGGCTCCGCACCGAACGACTTCATATCCGGGAACCCGGAGAGGTGGACCGGGACGACTACGTGCGACTCATGACCGACCCTTCGGCGAGCCTCTATCTCGGTGGAGCCGTCAACTTCGGCTCTCGCCAGGCGCTCGAACTCTCGCCGCTCGGCAACACGTGGGGCGCATGGGTCATCGCGCACGGCGCGACCGATCAGATGCTCGGCATCGTCAATCTCAGCTACGACCGGGATGAACTCGAAATTAGTTACGCGCTACTTCCCGAGTTCGTAGGCCACGGGTACGCGCGCGAAGCCGTCGAGCGCATCATCGAGTTCGCGAAAGAGAACCTCGAGGAGCCCGTCATAATCGCGGTCGTGCAGACCTCGAACAAACGCTCGGTCACGCAGCTCAAGAACATAGGTTTCCAGGTACGCCGAGGCCTCGAAGAATTCGGAAGCCAGCAACTCCTCATGGAGTATCCGCTGCAGGATGAGCCGGGCGAGCGTCGGAACTCGAATAGCTGATCAAAAACGAGGTCGCAGCTAAAACGGATCGAGGAAGGGGTTACGCCTTTCGCGCACCCGATGATCCGCCCAGCGTGCGAGCACCGCGTGGGCATCCTCGCGCACAACGTGGTCGAACACGCCCGCGAGTCGCGCCGAGTCGGCGTACGGGTCGATGCACACGGTCACCGCTCCCGAGGCGCGCGCAAGCGGCGCGAGCAGCGAGGCCGGCGCAACGGTATTCGAGGTACCGATGGCGAGGAACACGTCGCAATGACGCGCCGCGTACTCGGAATAATCGAGCACACCGCTCGGGAGCATCTCACCAAAAATGACGATGTCGGGCCGCGTCAGTGCACCGCACTCGGGGCACTTGCGCGGGATACCGTAATGCTCGGGCTCCGACGGATCGCGCGCGAAGTCCAGGCGTACCGCGAGGTGCGCGCGCCACGCACACGCGGGGTTCAGACACACGGCCTCCGCCGCGCTCCCGTGAAGCTCGGCTACGTCATGCGAGCCCGCGAACTGATGAAGCCCATCCACATTCTGCGTGAGAATCGTTGCCTCAAGCGCCGCGAGCGCACGGTGACCGGGAGTCGGGCCCGCTACGAGCGCCTTCTCGAAAACGCTCCCCCACACCCGCCACAGGATCGGCAGGTTGCCGGGAAGGCGGTCAACATCCATTGCTGCCTCGAGGTCGGGATTCTCGTCCCAGATACCTCCTGGGCCGCGGAATGTTGCAAGTCCCGCCGCGGCACTAAGGCCCGCACCGGTAAGCGCAACGACCTTTTCGTGATGCGGCCGAAGCTCGAACTGACGAGTGCTCACGTGCGCGCTCAGTACCGCATGCCCATGCGGTCACGAACCTCGTCGAGGGTCTGCACCGCCTTGTCGCGCGCACGCTCTGTACCTGCGCGCAACACGTCGAAGAGATAGTCGGGGTTGGCCTCGAGTTCCGCGCGTCGAGCGCGTACGGGTTCAAGGTGGGCATTGAGGGCGTCGGCGCACATGACCTTGAGAGTCCCCGCACCCTTGTCACCGATCTCCTCGGCGATGCCCTCCGGCGTGCGACCCGTGCACTCAGCCGTGATGGTGAGAAGGTTTGACACCTCGGGTCGATTTTCGGGATCGAACGTAATGAGGCGCTCCGAGTCCGTCTTCGCCTTCTTGATCTTCTTCGCAGTCTCCGCTGCGGTCATTTTGAGCATGACTGAATTGCCGCGCGACTTGGACATCTTGTCGCCATCGAGGCCGAGGATCACGGCCGCCTTCGAGAGCAGCGCATCCGGTTCCGGGAAGTATTTTTCGCCGCCGGCGAATCGGTCGTTGAAGCGGCGCGCGATGAGGCGCGTTTGCTCGATGTGCGGAAGCTGATCCTTACCGACGGGCACGAGGTTGCCGTGGCAAAAGAGAATGTCAGCTGCCTGGTGAACGGGGTAGGTGAGGAGGAGCCCGCCCATCGCGCTCTTGCCCGCGGCTTGCATCTCTGATTTCACCGTGGGGTTACGTTCGAGCTCGGGCTGCGACACGAGCGAAAGGAAGGGAAGCATGAGCTGATTGAGCTCGGGCACGCCCGAGTGCGCAAAGATCGTTGCGCGTTCCGGATCGATGCCTGCCGCGAGGTAATCCGTGAGAAGCTCGCGCACCGAGCCCCTAATATCACCGGCGACGTCACGGTCGGTGATGACCTGATAGTCGGCGACGAGAATCCAGGTCTCGACCCCCTGCTGCTGCAGGCGCACCCTGTTCTTGAGGGTGCCGAAGTAATGGCCGATATGCAAAGCACCCGTGGGGCGATCCCCCGTGAGCATGCGGAAAACCGAAGGGTCCTTCGCGAGCTGCTCCTCAACCTGGGCGTTGCGCTTGAGCGCCGCCTCGTAGGTTTTATTTGGGATCTCGGCGATATGGGTCGTGGGGGCAGAGTCGGTGGTATTCACGCCTTTAAGCCTATCGTGTCTGCGGGCGGCGAGGTGGTTTGGCGAACCACGAGCTCGGGGGGAACCACGAAAACTGCCCGGGGCGCCTGTCGCGACTCCCCCGCTGCGCTACTCACGCTGCGGATAGCGGCGCGCGCGATCATGGGCACGGGCTGGCGAACAGTGGTGAGCGCAGGTGTGTGATTTGCCCCGAGCGGGATGCCGTCGTAGCCCACGACCGACATGTCCTCGGGAACGCGAAGACCCAAATCACGGATCGCGTTCATCGCTCCGATCGCCATTTGGTCACTTCCACACACCATTGCCGTGCAGCCCTGGTCGTAAAGTTCGAGAGCTGCTTGATAACCGCCCGCAAAGGAGAAGTCGGTATAGGCAATGCAGCCGTATTCATGCGGCCAATGCTCTTCGAATGAAGAAACCTTGCCGCGAACCGGCCACGTGTGTTCATCTCCAACTGCGAGGCCCACGCGCTCGTGCCCGAGGTGCCGCAGATGCTCGAGGGCGAGAGAAACGGCCTTGGAATCATCGGTACTGATAAAGCTCGCATCGAGTCCGGGTCGAACGCCATTGATGAGGCAGAGTTTGGTCCCGCGTTCGGTGCATTCAACGTAATAGTCGATGTTCGTTTCGTCGTAGGCATGCTGACCCGAGACGAGCACGATTCCCCGAGCGCCGGCACGAATCAGACGCTCGATCGACGCCGCTTCCTGCTCTTCGTTGCGAGCATTAATACTCACGAGCGTCTCGAAGTCCGCCGCGTAGGCCTCCGCCTCCAACCGCTCGAGAAAAAGCGGAAAAATGGGGTTCTCAATATTGGGGATCACGAGCCCCACGAGCGGTGCTGTGTCATCGACCACGTCGCTTGTGCGGCCCAGCGAGCGCGCGACCGAAAGAACCTTGTCGCGAGTGGTGGCGTTGACACCGGGTTTTCCTGCAAGCACGCGCGACACCGTTGCCTCACTCACGTGCGCCTTACGGGCGATATCAACGAGTCGCACCTTTGCCATGCGGTCCCTCCCGGGCTTAGAACTCCGCGTGCGACCCGGCACCAGTGCCGAAAACCGTTCTTGCACGCGAACACGAACTTTTCTGCAAGCTTCTTGCGATCTTTCCGTTATTTTTGCACAGTTTTCACTTCCGCGCTACTGTGAAATCACGACATAACCCCGTCGCCCCGCGCCCGCGCGGGTCCACCATTTTCAAAGGAGAACACGGTGAAAATTCGCCGCAAGACTTTCCTCGCTGCGAGCGCAGCAACCATCGGCGCTACCGCCCTTGCCGCCTGCGGTGGCGACAACTCCAGCTCCAGTAACTCGAACGCGTCGGACGGCGGCGAGGGCGGCAGTGCCGAAGCCCCCGAGCGCGCTGATGCCGACCTCGTCATTTGGACCGACGAAAAGAAGGCAAACTCGCTCAAGGACGCCGCCAAGAAGTGGGGCGAAGAAAACGGCATGACCGTCGCCGTCCAGATCGTTGCGACCGACCCCCAGGCGAACTTCATCACCGCAAACCAGGCCGGCAACGGCCCCGACATGATTCTCGCCGCCCACGACTGGATCGGAAACCTCATCCAGAACTCGGCCATCACCCCCGTGCAGCTCAGCTCGAAGGCCACCGAGACGATCGACGAAGTTGGCATCAAGGCCGCGACCTACGAAGGTCAGGTGTACGGTCTCCCCTACGCCGTCGAAACCCTCGTGCTCTACTCGAACAACGCCCTCACCGACGTGCCCGAGCCGAAGACCATCGAGGAACTCATCGAAGCTGGCAAAGCCTCGGGTGCTGAAGACATCCTTTCGCTCCCCATCGGCGAAGAGGGCGACGCCTACCATATGGAGCCCCTCTACACCTCCGGTGGCGGCTACCTCTTCGGAAAGACCGCCGAGGGCGATGCCGACCCCTCCGACATCGGTGTGGGCAAGGAAGGCTCGATCGCCGCGGGAGAGAAGCTCAAGGAGCTCGGCGCCGAGGGCGTTCTCAAGACCTCGATCACGGGCGAAAACTCGATCGCTCGCTTCACCGATGGCAAGGCTGCCTACCTCATCTCGGGCCCGTGGGCTCTCGCCGACATCCAAAAGGCCGGCATGGACTACACGATGAGTGCGATCCCGGGCTTCGAGGGCATGAACCCCGCCGAGCCGTTCGCAGGCGTCAACCTCTTCTTCGTTGCCGCCAACGGCAAGAATGCGGTCAACGCCCAGACCTTCCTCCAGTCGATCGCCGAAGATACGACCGTGATCGAAGAGATGTTCCCGATCAACCCGCTCCCGCCGGTGCACAAGGAACTCCAGGAAAAGCTCGCTGGCGATCACCCCGACATGATCAAGAACGCTGAGCTTGCGGAGAAGGCACTCCCGATGCCCGCGATCCCCGCAATGGCCGCCGTGTGGCAGCCGCTCGGTATCGCTCAGGCCAACATCGTCAAGGGCGCCGACCCCAAGGACGCCATGGAGTCCGCGGGCGAGCAGATCAAGTCGCGGATCTGATCGCCACCAGCGGTCACTACCTGAATTTCACGCGCGAGGGCGGATCGGTGAGCTTCGGCCTCCGACCCCGCCCCGCGCGTGACCTCCTCCATCGCCCCTCTAGGAAGGGTCCACGCCCATGACTTCAACGCATGCGCCCACGTTCAAGGAACGCTCCACGTCCCTGCTGCCTCTCATCCTCAAGATCATTTTCCTCGGCGCGGTTCTCGCAACCGCGTGCTGGCTTGTGCCCGTACTCATCGGCCTCAAGCTGTGGATGTGGCTCGCGATCACCATCATCGTCACGATCGCGATCTTCTTCATTTACTCGACGAAAAGGTTCATTCCCGCGAAGTACATCTTCCCGGGCACTTTCTTCCTCCTCGTCTTCCTCATCACGCCCATCCTGCTCACCGTGAACTACTCGTTCACGAACTATGGTGACGGCACGCGTGGCACAAAAGAGCAGGCAATCGCCTCAATCACCGGCAACTCGGTGAAGGAAGTTGAGGGTTCCACGCGTTTCAACGCGAGTGTCGCCACGACCGGCACCGCGGCCGACGGCCCCTTTGAACTGTACTTCGTGAATCCCGAGTCGGGCGAGATTTTCAAGGGAAGCGCGGAAGCCCCACTCGAAAAGGTTGATCCGTCCGACGTCAAGGTCGAGAACAACCGCGTCGTCGAAGCTGGCAGCGGCGTCAGCATCCTGACGAACAAGGAAATCAACCAGGCGGGCCAGAAGATCCTGCAGATTGCCGTCGAGAAGAGCGATAGCGAGGCTATCCGCCTCCTCACGCCCACCATGGCCTTCGAGGGCACAAAGGTCATGCGCTACGACGAGGCCTCCGACACGATCAAGAACTCCGAAACGGGCGAGACCTGGTCGATCAAGAAGGTCGGCAGCAGTGAGAAGTTCGTGAGCGACAAGACCGGTCAGGCCCTCTCGCAGAGCTGGCTCCAGGGCGTCGGGCTTGACAACTACAAGCGGCTCTTCACGGATGGGAAGATCGGGGCGCAGTTCTTCCAAGTCTTCCTGTGGACCCTCGTCTTTGCGTTCCTGAGCGTCGCGACCACGTTCATTCTGGGCCTCTTCCTCGCGCTCGTGCTCAACGACGACCGCCTCAAGGGCAAACGCCTGTACCGCTCGTTCCTGCTTCTCCCCTACGCGGTTCCGGGCTTCATCTCGCTGCTCATCTGGTCGAACTTCTACAACAAAGACTTCGGCCTCATCAACAACCTGCTTCACCTCGACATCAACTGGCTGGGCGATCCGACGCTCGCCAAAGTCGCGGTGCTGCTCACGAACCTGTGGATGGGCTTCCCCTACATGTTCATCATTTGTACGGGCGCGCTCCAGTCGATTCCCGAAGACATCAAGGAGGCCGCGCGCATCGATGGCGCGAGCCGCTTCCAAACGACAGTGAAGGTCATTGCCCCTCTCCTGCTCGTCGCGGTCGCTCCACTTCTCGTGGCGTCCTTCGCGTTCAACTTCAATAACTTCAATGCGATCCAGCTGCTCACGGGTGGCGGCCCGTTCACCGGAAACAATTACACCGCCGGTGGCACGGACATCCTCATCTCGATGATTTACCGCATCGCGTTCGGCGGCTCGGGCCAGGACTTCGGCTTCGCCTCCGCGGTTTCGGTCGCACTGTTCTTCATCACGGGCCTTCTCGCCGCGCTGCAGTTCCGCGCGACGCGTGCGCTCGAGGACATCAACTAGGGCGCACGGGGTAGGAGAAAACAATGGCTAAGAAGAATCCCGAAGGCTTCCAGCCCAGCAACAAGATGCCGTTCGGCCGCTGGTGCCTCGAAATCGGTTGGCGTCACCTCGTGGGAATCGGCGCGATGATTTTCGCGGCAATCCCGATCCTCTACGTGATTTCGGCGTCGCTCAATCCGCTCGGTACGGTGAGCTCGACCTCGGTCATCCCGACCCAGTTCAGCCTCGTGCACTTCGAGACCCTCCTGAGCGGTGCGCGCGGCAACTTCCTGCGTTGGGCCCTCAACACGATCATCGTGTGCGCGACAGTGTCGTTCACGCAGATTTTCCTGTCGCTTCTCGCGAGCTATGCCTTTAGCCGCATGCGTTTCAAGGGCCGTCGCACCGGCCTTCTCGCGCTGCTACTCGTTATGATGTTCCCCGCGATTCTCTCGATGATCGCGGTGTACACGATGATTGCGGACCTTGGCGAGGCGATCCCGTTCCTCGGTCTCAATTCGCTCCCGGGCTACATCATCGTGATGCTCGGCGGCTCGCTCGGCCAGGTGTGGCTCATCAAGGGCTTCTTCGACACCGTGCCGAAGGAGCTCGACGAAGCCGCGATTATCGATGGTGCGAGCCACTGGCAGGTGTTCTGGCGCATCCTCGTGCCGACCCTCACGCCCATTCTCGCGACGACGTTTGTGCTTTCTCTCGTGGGCGTCATGAGCGACTTCCTCCTCGGCTCGATCTTCCTCACGGACGACAGCAAGAAAACCCTCGCAGTTGGCCTGTACGGCATGCTTCAGGGCGACCGCTCGAACAACCTCGGTATCTTCGCCGCCGGCGCCGTGATGACCATGATCCCGGTGATCGCGCTCTACCAGTTCCTCCAGAAGTACATCGTCGGCGGTTCGACCGCGGGCGCTGTGAAGGGCTGATCACTGCGTGCGCTCATCCACCGAAAGCGCAGGCACTCTCCTCGCGCGCGAGCCCTTTCATGACGTCTCGCGCGCGGGGATGCCCTCCCGCTCTGCAGAGCTTGGCACGTCGGTTCCACTTCGCGTGTGGGTTCCAGATTCAGTGGAGGATCCCACGGTTGTGCTCCGCCAGGTGATGGATGGGGAACCCCGGTTCGTCACGTGCACGAGGAAGGGGTCCGACGGTGCCGGGCACTGGTTTGAGGCCGAGCTTGTCGCGTGCAACCCGGTGACGAGGTATCGCTTCCTCATCTCAGGGCGCGACGACGATGGCCCGGTTTATGAGTGGTTGACCGCGGCGGGGACCGTGGATCACGATGTCGCCGATACGCATGATTTCACGTATCTCGCGCTCAACTCGAAAGCTCCCGAGTGGCTTGAGGGCGCGATCGTGTATCAGGTATTTCCCGATCGCTTCGCGCGCTCCGCCTCGAGCGGAAAACTTCGCGAACAAGACCTTCCCGCATGGGCGATCCCCATGGAGTGGGGCGAGCCGTGCGAGGAGAACGGCGAGGTCAACGGCCGCCAGATTTATGGCGGCGATCTGAAGGGACTCGAGGAAAGGCTCGATTACCTCAAGGATCTCGGCGTCACCGTTGTGTACATGTGCCCGATCTTTCCCGCGGGCTCCGCGCATCGCTACGATGCTTCGACGTTCGAGCACGTCGACCCGTTGCTCGGAGGCAACGACGCACTTATCTCCCTGACCAAGGCCGCCCACAAGCGCGGCATCAAAATCGTCATGGACCTCACGACAAACCACACAGGCAACACACACGAGTGGTTCGAACACGCGCAGGCTGACGCTCACAGCGAGGAAGCGGGCTTCTACTTTTTCACCGAGCACCCCAATCGCTATGACGGCTGGCTCGGGATCGATGCGCTTCCGAAACTCGACTACGACAGCACCGCGCTTCGCGCGCGCATGTATGGACGCGAGGGCTCGATCGTGCGACGTTACCTCGCACCGCCGTTCAACGTCGACGGTTGGCGGATCGACGTTGCAAACATGACGGGTCGCCACGGTGCTCAAAACCTCACGCACGAGGTCGCCCGAGAGATTCGCGAAGCCATGCGCGAAACTACGTGGCTCGTGGCCGAGCACTTCCACGATGCTTCGACCGATCTTCCGGGCGACGGCTGGGACGGCGCAATGAACTACACGGGCTTCACGAAGCCCCTGTGGGCGTGGCTGAGCCCCGAGGACTCCTCGGTCAATTGGCTCGGCCTGCCCATGGGCGTGCCGAAACTGCCCACACACGCCGTGCTCGCGACCCTTCGTGAGTACAACGCTCAACTCTCCTACGAGGCGCGCCTTCACTCACAAAATCAGCTGTGCTCGCACGACACTGCCCGCAGCCGCACCGTGTTCGGCGACCCTGATCGCCACGCCGCCGCCCTCGGCGCCCTCGTGGGCCTTCCGGGTGTCCCCACGCTCTTCGCGGGTGACGAGCTCGCCCTCGAAGGCAACAACGGCGAGCACTCGCGCACGCCCATGCCGTGGAGCGCGATCGACGGCGACACGCTTTGCGAAGAAGCCAAGCGCTGGCACGAGCTCACGTCAAGCGTGTTCGCCGCTCGCACATCGTTGCGTGCCCTCCAAGCCGGGGGACTTCGCTGGCTCCACGCAGGTGAGGACTCCCTCACATTCGTACGAAACGACAGCACACAACCGGTGCTCGTCCACCTCGCACGTGCAGCGCACGATACGATCACACTTCAGGCCTCGCTCGTCCTTGCGAGCCTCAATGCGGGAAGCGCCGACGTCACGCACTCCCCCGGTATCACCATCGCCACAGAGGACTCCTCGAGCGGAAAACAAGCGTCGGACCAGATCATGACCCTGCGAGCCGAACGCGCAGGATTCCTGATTACCCCCTTGCGGCCTCTCGCGGAAGCGCCCACGCGCACCCCGTAGGCCGCCCCAGTTTGTTCTCGCCCGCGCACACGCGGGCACCCCAAGAAATCCAAGGAGGACTTCCACATGGCCAACGAATGGTGGCGCGACGCCGTTGTTTATCAGGTGTATCCGCGCTCGTTCGCTGACGCAAACGGTGACGGCATGGGCGACCTGCCCGGCATCACCGCAAAGCTCGAGTACCTCAAAGACCTCGGTGTCGATGCGCTGTGGCTTTCCCCGTTTTACACCTCGCCGCAGAAGGACGGCGGCTACGACGTCTCCGACTACACCGACGTTGATCCGCGCTTCGGCACGATCAGCGACGCCGACGACCTCATCGCCCGCGCGCACGAACTCGGCATCAAGGTCATCGTTGACATCGTCCCGAACCACTCGAGCGACCAGCACAAGCTGTTCCAGAAGGCTCTCGCCGCGAAGCCGGGCTCACCCGAACGCGACATGTACATCTTCCGCGACGGCAAGGGCGAAAATGGCGAGCTCCCGCCGAACAACTGGCAGTCGATTTTCCACGGAAGCGCGTGGACGCGCGTCACCGAGGCCGACGGCACCCCGGGCCAGTGGTACCTCCACATTTTCGACACTTCCCAGCCCGACTGGAACTGGGAGAACCCCAAGGTCCACGAACTTTTCGAGGGCGTCCTGCGCTTCTGGATGGACCGCGGTGCCGACGGCTTCCGCGTCGATGTCGCGCACGGCATGGTCAAGCCCGAGGGCTTCCCCGACGCCCCCGAGGTCAAGGAAACCGCCATGCTCGATACGGGCGATGACGAGGACATCCCCGTGTACTTCGACCAGGACGGCGTGCACGAGATCTACCGCGAGTGGCGCGCGATCATGAACGAGTACGACGGCGACCGCATGATGGTGGCCGAAGCGTGGGTGCCGAAGAACCGTCAGCACCTCTACGTGCGCCCCGACGAGATGCACCAGATCTTCAACTTCGGCTTCCTGCAGGCCGGCTGGAGCGTCGAGACCCTTACATCGGCGATCATGGAGCCCCTCACGTTCGCGAACGAGGTGGGCGCCCCCACGACCTGGGTGCTCTCCAACCACGACACGATCCGGCACGCAACCCGCTACGGCTTCGACCACGGCTACCGTTTCGGCGAGGGACTTTCCCGCGAGGAGAAGCCCGACTTCGAGCTCGGCGTGCGCCGCGCCCGCGCGGCGACCGCGCTCATGCTCGCCCTGCCAGGTTCGGCCTACATTTACCAGGGTGAAGAATTCGGCCTTCCCGAAGTTGCCGAGATTCCCGACGAGCTTCGCGAAGACCCTGCGCACAAGCGCGCTGGCGTTCCCGGCCGCGACGGCTGCCGCGTGCCGCTTCCGTGGGAGAAGGATGCTCCCGCCTACGGCTACTCGCCGAGCGGCAAGGCATGGCTCCCTCAGCCCGAGATCTTCGGTGAACTCGCCGCGGACCAGCAGGAAGGCGACGAGAACTCGACGCTCGAGATGTACCGTACCGCGCTGCGTCTTCGCCGTGAGCTCGAGCTCGGCAAGGGCGCGGACGTCACGATCAATGACTCGCTCGGCGAGGGCATCCTCTCGCTCACGTCGGGTCCGATCACGGTTCTCGTGAACACAACGGAGAAGGACGCGCCTCTTCCCGAGGGGGCCGAGGTTATGTTCGCGTCGGTTCCGGACGCGAAGGACACGCTCGCCGCGAACTCGACGGTGTGGATCAAGAAATAGTCACCGCGTGCGCCTGAAGGCGCGATGCTGAACAGGCAGGCGTCGGACCCGAACCCCGGGCCCGGCGCCCGCCGCTTTTAACCGAAGTTCTCGGGTGTAAATCCCATGCTTCGCCCGACCTTTTCAGCAGCCTCACGTATCGCGGGTCCCAGCTCGTCGATACGCTCCCGTGGCGTGCGAAAGGCCGGCGCGGCAAGCAGAAGCGCGCCGACGATTCCACCGCGGTGATCGAAGATTGGGCTCGCGATGCCAATCTCATCGTCGTTTGAATCGCGATCGTTGACGGCGAGGTGGCTTGCGCGAATGTCCGCGAGTGCCTGCTCATAACACTCACGATCCCAACCGATCGCTTGGGGCTGAGCTTCACGGATTCCCTCGGTCTTGAGGCCCGCCTCTCCCCCGCGCCACGCATGGAATACACGCACGGTCGCGTGTTCGAGCGAGAGGTAGCGCGTGCCGATGGGAGTCACGTGGCGGATCATCTGGGTACCCTGCACCTGTTCGACCACGATCGCCTCCACGCCGTCGAAAACGCACAGGGACACGGTTTCGCCAGTGTCGGCAACGAGGTCCTTCATGATCGGGTACGCGAGCGAGCGCAAATCAAGATGCGAGAGAAGGGGCCCAACGATTGAGAGCAACCCCCAGCTCAACCGGTATTTTTTGGTCTCGGGGTTCTGGGAGACCATACGCTCGGCTTCGAGCGTGCGAAGGGTGCGAGAAACGCTTGATTTGTGGAGTCCGACGGCATCGGCAATGTCGGTGACGCTGCATTCGGGCTCGTTGACGGTGAAGCAGCGAAGGATCGCCGCGACGGTCGAAATGGTGGAGTTTGAGCGCGGTGCTTGAGGCGCCCTATTTGTGGTCTCTTTCGTCATGACGGTTCCATGCTAATCACCACGCGTGAGGCCCCCGCACAAAGCGGGGGCCCTTCGCCAATACTGTGACGAGCGTTATTCCTTCTCGGGAAGGCCCGGAATATTATCGGGGATCTCTTCCGGCGGAAGCGGAAGACCGTGCTCGTCGACCGTGAAGTCCTCCGGTCGAACCTCGGGGTCATTCACCTCGCGCTCGAGAAGACGCGTTTCGCGGTCGCGATGACGCAGACGCCTGAACAGGTTAATGATCATGAGCAACACGACGAACGAGAACGGGAATGCGCCGATGATCGTGCCGGTTTGAACCGTGTCCACGACCGAATCGGAGCCGAGAGAGAGGAGCACAATCGCGACGACGGCGATCGACACAACGAGCACGACCCTGAAGGCACTGCTTGCTTTCTTCGGCGCATTCACGAACTCGGCGAGCGCATACGTGCCGGAATCGAGCGACGTGACGTAGTAAGTGCCCACGAGAACGGTCGCCACGATGATGAGGATCGTGCCGATGTAAGGGATCATGCCGAGCATCTCGAAGAGGCCGGCGGCGTTATCGATACCCACGGCTTTCGTGACGGCACCGCCACTCTTTTCGTCGTAGAACATGCCTGCCGAGGCAATGATGCCCACCCAGATCATGACGATGATCGACGGCACGATCGTCACACCCACGACGAACTCGCGAATCGTGCGACCGCGCGAAATGCGCGCGATGAAGCCCGCGACGAAGGGGCTGAACGCGATGACCCAGCACCAGATGAACACGGTCCACCAACCGTTCCAGCTGTCTTGCCACGAATCGATCGGGGTCATCGTGAGCTCGGGCGCCGTAAAGAAACTCATCGAAAGAAAGTTACTGATGAAACTTCCCGAGGTTTGCACGAGGTTCGAGAGGATGTAGACGGTGGGGCCGAAAAGAAGCACACCGAGCACGAGAACGACCGAAAGAATCGTATTGAGCTCGGAAATGCGTTTCATGCCCTTATCGACCCCCATGAAAGCCGAGAAGGCGGCGAACACCGCGAACACAGCGATAACGACGAGCCACACCGTGTTCCCGCTTTCGAGGCTCGTGAGCGAACTGAGGCCCGAAGAGAATTGGATGGCGGCGAACGAGAAGCTCGTGGCGAGACCGAGTACGGTCGCGACGATCGCGAGCATTTCGATGACGACACCCGCGGGACGCTGAGCCGGTTTTGGAAGGATGTCGACGGTTGCTTCCCTGAACGTGAGGGTCTTGCCGAGGTTGTGGTGCGAGTAAGCGAGGCACGCGGCAATACCGCCATAGATCGCCCACGCCGTGAAGCCCCAGTGGAAGTACGTCCACACGATGCCACCCTCACCCGGGTTACCCGTGATCGGGAGAATCGCCGAATCCTCCTTCATCATGATGGGCTGCGCGAGCGACCAGAAGATGAGGCCAATGCCCTGACCGCACGCGAAGAGCATCGAGTACCACGCGAAAGCCGAATGTTCGGGCTTCGCCTTCGGACCGCCGAGGCGTACCTTGCCGAGTTTGGAGAACGTCAGCCACACGCATAGGGCGACCGCGAGCACCGAGTAGGCGACGAAGTACCAGGTCCAACCGGCCGTGATTTGCGTGCGAAGGCCGTCGATCACGTTCGCGGTTCCGTCGGGGTTGACGACAACTGCGATGACGACACACACGATGAGGATCGGTGGAAGCGCCTTGATCATGAGCGAATCGATCGGGGGAATGATCGAACCGCGGAAGCGAGGGAGCTGCACTTCCGTGGTTTGAGTGCTCGGCTCCTCGAGCGCTTGCTCTGGCCCTACCTGATCCGGTTCAGGCTTTCTCGGTCGGGGCATAGTTCTATCCTTCGTTGTGGGCGGGTGCTTGTGGGCGCTTAGGTGAGGTTCAGTTCTTGGAGGAGGTCAGCAGCGATGGCGGAGGTCGCGGCGCAAAAGAGCCACTCCCCTTTTTCGCGGCTGGCTCCTCGCGGTGACGAGAGGCAACCCGTTTCGGGCGTGCGCTCAGGCACGACGGGGAGACGGTCGAAGCGAGGAAGATCAGCCGCGGGGTGATCGATCATCACGGATTCATTCACGAGACTCGGGTAAAGGCGCATCATAAGGGCAGTTTCGAGAACACCGCCGTGCTCGATGTCCCATCCCGGGAAGCCGTCGGGATAGACCTTCGCGAGCGTCGCGTCATCCACGTAATCCCAGTAGCTGAGCAAGAGCACCTTCTGCTTAGATCCCTCAGAGATTCCTAGGTCTCGCAGGGCGAGGTCAACGCCCTCGTAGAGGAACTGGTAGTTCTCAAAGTGGCCGTTGACGAAAACCACGCTGCTCACGCCCTGGGCGAGAAAGCCGCGCGTGATGTCGCGTGCGTAGCTCGTGAGTGTGTGGGCATCGAGGCTAATCGTGCCGGGAAGGTGGTTACCGCCGCCAGACTTTTGTTGCGACTTGTAGCCGTACACGAACGGCTGCGCGACTTTTGCCGAGCCAACTTCGCCATTTGCCTTGGCGTTGACGAGATCGCATGCTCCGCGTGCCACGGCGTGCGAGAGAAGTGCGTCGGTACCGAGAGGCATGTGGGGGCCGTGTTGCTCGAGGGCACCAACGGGAATGAGCACGACGGAGCGCTTTTGACACCACGAGGCATAGTCGGGGGCTGCGATAAAAGCGAGGTCGCGTTCGGGTTGTGGGGATACGGCGGTGTCGAGAATGGTCGGGTCGATGTCCACGGTTGGCTCCTGGAGATGAGGCAGGATGAATCGATTCGGGCGCAACTGACGAAAAAAGCGTAGGCGGCGCAGCCACGATGCGGTGGCCGCGCCGCGTGTTGGCTCACGATGCGAGACTTCAGGCCGGGATGATGTTCTTCTCCGGGCCGTACGGGAACTTCGTAATGTTTTCTGCGCCGTCTTCGCCGACCACGAGAATGTCGTGCTCACGGTAGCCACCGGCGCCCGGCTCGCCCTCGGGAATCGTGATCATCGGTTCCATCGACACCACCATGCCGGGTTCGATCACGGTGTCGATATCTTCGCGCAGCTCAAGGCCCGCTTCACGGCCGTAATAGTGCGAGAGCACACCGAATGAGTGGCCGTAGCCAAAGGTGCGCTTCGGCAGGAGCCCGTAGCCCACGTAAATTTTGTTGAGCTCAGCAGCAATGTCTTTGCACACCGCACCGGGCTTGATGAGCTCGAGACCCGCCTCGTGCACCTCGACGTTGATGTCCCAGTAGCGGCGTGCTTCGGAGCTCGGCTCGCCGACGAAGAGAGTGCGTTCAAGGGCCGTGTAGTAACCCGAGGTCATGGGGAAGCAGTTGAGCGAGAGGATGTCGCCCGCCTCAAGCTTGCGCGTGGTCGGCCAGTTGTGCGCACCGTCGGTGTTGATGCCCGACTGGAACCACACCCACGTGTCACGCACCTCTCGATGCGGGAAGGTCTTCGCAATTTCATGCACCATCGCCTCGGTGCCCGCAAGCGCAACCTCATACTCGGCCACACCGGTGCGAATGGCGTCGCGGATCGCCTCGCCACCGAGGTCCGCAATGCGTGCGCCGTGCTTGATGACCTCAATCTCCTCGGCGCTCTTGAACATTCGCTGGCGCATTGATTCAAGCGAGATATCTACGAGCTCTGCGCCATTGAGAGCGTTTTCGAGGCGACCGCGCAGGAGCGTGGGGAGCGAATCGTCCTCAACGCCAACGCGCTTGGCATTCACGCCCGCGCGACGGAGCGCCTCGCGGATGCCTTCGTAGTAGTTATCGCGGTTCCAGTCGGTGTACACGATGTTGTCGCCGTAGCTCGTGCGCCACGGCATTCCCGCGTCAATATTCGCAGAGATGGTGCACGTGCTTTCCTGGGTCACAACGAACGCGTAGTGGCGTCCAAAGTAGGTAAAGAGGAAGTCCGAGTAGTACTTGATGCCGTGGAAGCTCGTGAGCACAACGGCATCGAGGTCCTTTGTCGCCATGATGTCGCGAAGGCCGTTAATGCGGCGTTCCATTTCAGAGTCGGAAAAGGTGAGTTTCTGCTTTTCGCCATTCTGGATGGTCTTGAGGGCTTCGAGTTCGGATACGGAGGTAGCGGGCTTCTCGGTCATGGAATTCTCCTTTAATTCACGCGACATAGTCGCGGATCGGTACGCAGCACTGCGTATGGGCGATCGCGCGGATGCGCTGCGTTGAGCATCCCGCGATCGGTGCAGCCGGACTCCCCGGCCGCAGCGCGAGAGTTCCGGCTCCACAACCCTTACGGTTGCAGTCTAGGCAACTCTGTTGCGCTATCAGTATGCACCCGTACTCTGAGAATGTCACAGGAAAAAGAAAAAAACTCTAATGAGCGAAGGCGGGAGTGAGCCGCTTGCCTGCCTTCTTGACCGTCGCCTTCGCGAGCTCACGCAGCGAGTCAACAATGCGCCTGTCGCCTGACATCGATTTCTTGTCAAAGATCAAACTCAATTCGGTGCATCCAAAGATCACGGCACCCGCGCCAGCCGCCTCCATTGCGTCAATAATCCCCGAAAGAGCAGGGAGGTCAACGGGGCGGCCAGCCTTGACTTGGTCGTAGATGAGAGAGTTCACGACCTCTTGAACATCCCGGTCGGGAACCAACGACGTGAGGCCCGCGCGCGCTAGCGCGTCCTGGTAAACGTTTGCGTGAATATTGCCTTCAGTCGCAAAGATCGCAACCGGCGAATCCTCTGCTCGGCGCTCACGAAGACGTTTAGCGGCGGCTCGCACGGTGACCTCAACGATGGACAACAGGTCCACCCCCACCCTGGAATCGATCGCTTCGGCGTAGTAATGGGCGGTGTTGCAGGGCAGCACGAGGAACGACGCTCCCGCATTCTCCAAAAACGCCGCATCGCGGGCAAGCACAGGACCCGGATCCTCCGCATGCTCAGGGTCGAGGATATGGCGCGTACGGTCGGGGGTGCTCGCGTGCTGCATTACGATGCAATCAATGTGGTCCTGATCCGTTCGAGCAGCGGTCGCTCGCACAAGGATGTCCATGAACACGGCGGTCGCTCCGGGTCCCACCCCTCCGAGTACCCCTACGAAAGGGGACTGCCAGAGGGTCATCGCTTCTCCCCAAAGACCTGCACGTCCGCCGTATCGGGCTTGTAGTGCGTGCGGAATTTTTTCACGTAGTTTAAGAGCGCCGCATAGTAGTAGAACCAGCGTTTCGGGTCTTTTTCGACGCCGCGATAATTGAGCGGATTCTCGACGCGTTTCGCCTTGAGTACACGCTCGAGGATCGCGCGCGATTCGGGGTCGCGGGTGTAGTGCTTGACGAGGGCTACCGGCACCACGGTGTAAAGCGTTTCGGGCTGGTCCTGAACAATCTCCCCCGGCTCCCCGAGGGCATCGAGGACGTGCTCGTTGACGTAGTAGGTGACAGGATTGTGGCCAGCTGCGGTGATGTAGTAGTTGGAGCGGCCAAGTCGGGGATTAAGCTCAAAGAACACGGTTCGACCCGTTCGCGGATCGTACTTGAGGTCGAAGTTCGCATAGCCGGTCCAACCGAGTTCAGTCACAATTTTTTGGGCCTGCGCCACGGCTTCGCGATTGACGCCCGAGACGATCGCTGCGGGATTACCAATGGCTCCTGGAGTGTGTTCCTCGAGCAGCGTCCGCCCCCACGAGGCAAACCGAATACGGGAGTCACGGTCGCAATAGGCGGTGAGGATGCGCATGTTTTGATCGTCCCCGGGAATGAGGTCCTGGACGATGATCGATTTACGATAGCCGGCCCCATAGATCTTCGCAAAAAGTGCACGCAGATTCTGCTCGTTCGCTACAGTGTGGACCTTGGATTTCCCGACAAAGCTCGTTCGCTTCCATGCCGAAACGTCGGCCGGTTTCGCAATTACAGGGTAGTCAAAGGGGAGGTCGAATGATTCAGGCATCCCCGCTGCGAGGTCGACGATCACCGTTTCAGGGTGGTCGACACCGAGCTTTTCGCACAAACGCGTGAAGTTGTTCTTCTCGGTTCCGGCCTCGAAGGCCTCGAGGCCCACGTACGGCACGATCCACGTGGGATCCATTGTTCCACGCTCATCGCGGACACGGATGATGGATTTGACCGTGGCATCGGCGGACCCGAGTAGGATCACCCTGGGGTCAGGCTGTTCGATCGCGAGCTTCTCTCCGATGTTTTCGAGAGTCGCTGAAAGCGCCTCAGGATCCATCGGGTCTGCGCACAGGACGTTATCAATAATCGCACTCCGCGAAATCTGCCAACCAAGTTTCGCGCTCACGACGGTCGACTTGACTCCGTATGCCTCGTGAAAGGCGCGTGCGAGCGAGTACGCACCGATGTCGCCTCCCACGATGATCGGTTGAATATCAAGCGAAGCTGCGGTACTCGACGAAGTCTGCATGTGATCCATAGCCGAGACTATATCGACCCACCGCGCTTAGGGCGCACACTCCCGGACGTGACATCGCGCAAGTGCATCACTCTCCTACCGAACTACCCCGAGGGGTTTTCCGGGAAAACTCCGGGGTGGCGCTCGCCGCACTCCCCCACGCAGCGCATAGTCTCGAAATGCGAAGTGTTGTGGCCGCGCATCCGCACCCTGCGGGTTTCGAGCATCGCTCAGAGCGAGGCTTCAGCCCCGCGGGTATGGTTTCTCAGTCTCGAGGATGATCGAGTCGATCCTCAAGGCCGATGTGTCCACAGGCCTCCGCGACTCACGATGGAGACATGATGATGCACAGCAGTGATCGAGAGCCTCTCAAGGTCCTTATTACAACCGACTGGTACGAGCCGGTTGTCAACGGGGTCGTCGCCAGCGTTCTCACGCTTAAGATGCAACTCGAGATGCTCGGGTGTGACGTGCGCGTGTTGACCCTCGCCGAGTCCCTCAGGTCATCCTCACGCGATGGTGTGTATCGCCTTGCCTCGCTCAACGCTTCGATGTTTTACGATCATGCGCGCATCTCGGTGCTCCCGAACCGGAAAATCCGCCACGAGATCGAGAAATGGCACCCGGATGTCATTCACTCGCAGTGCGAGTTTTCCACGTTCCTGTGGGCCCGCACGATCGCGAAGGCGCTGAACATTCCGATCGTGCACACGTACCACACGATTTACGAGGACTACACCCACTACTACGCGCCCACGAAAACGATGGGCAAGAAAATGATCACGGCGTTCTCGAAGAAATTCTGCGGGCAGGTGAGCGCCGTTATCACTCCCACCGCGAAGGTCGAAAAGCTTCTTCGCGGCTACGGGGTCACGCAGCCCATCGCCGTCATTCCCACAGGGCTTGACCTTTCACGCTTCCGCGCCGCGCACACGAGCGAAGACCTTGAGCGCAGCCGCGAGATCCGCCGCGAGCTCGGCATCGCCGAGGGCACAAAGGTCCTCGTATCGGTGTGCCGCCTCGCGAAGGAAAAGAGTGTCGACGACGCGCTGCGCCACTTCGCGAAGGCGCGCCCCGCGAACACCGTGTTCGTACTCGTGGGCGATGGCCCTTCGCGCGACGAACTCGAGGAGCTCGTGGATCACCTCGGGATCCGCGACATGGTGCGCTTTGCCGGATTCCGCCCTCCCGAGGAGGTTGCCGACTACTACCGCATGGCGGATCTTTTCGTCTCCGCATCGCTCAGCGAAACCCAGGGCCTCACATTCATCGAGGCCATGGCATGTGGGCTCCCCCTCCTGTGCCGCAAGGATGACTCTCTCGACGGTGTGATCCTCGAAGGCAAGACCGGGTACACCTACGCAAACTCAGCCCAGTTTGCCGCGCGCCTCGCCGACATCCTCGAAGATGACGCCCTGCGCGCACGCATGGCGGCCTGCGCTGCTGAACGCGCCGCTTCGGTATTTTCGGCCGAAGCTTTCGGTCGATCCGCAAAAGGGGTCTACGAGAAGGTGCTCGCAAGCGTCGGAACCGGGTGCCACCACACCCCGCTGAGTCTCGAGATTTCCACCCACCGCGAGAGCGCTGCAAAGACGCCTCGCCCCACCACCACCAACGGAGAAGAGCGCCTGGCCGCATGAGCGCACACGAGGACACCACGACCGCACCGACCGCAAGCCCTTCACCAGCGTTCCCAGGGGCCGAGAAAATCCCCTTTACTCCTACCGAGCGTTCACGCACCAATATCGCTCCCGCGATCGAACCGCGTGACGGCATGAGTGCCGAGGAGCGCCACCAGTCGCGCTTTGGTGAGCACGCCGCTGAGCGCGTGACCGCCCATAAGAAAGCCATCCAGATCGCAGTCAAGGTCATGCCATTCGTGGGCCTTGCGTTTTCGATCGCGCTCGTCGCGTGGGGCATTCATACCGGCACGCTCGAGTCCCTCGAGTCTCTTCAGGCCTACATCGATTCGCTCGGTATTTGGGGGCCGATCGGCTTCATGGCAGCGAGCTTCGCCTCGGTTATGTTCCCCATCATCCCCGCTGGGCTCCTCGTGATCGCCGCCCCCGTGCTGTTCGGCCCCATCGAGGGCACGATCTACAACTGGATCGCGGTGTGCGCGGGATCGCTCACAAACTTCATCGTCGCGCGCCAGGTGGGAATGGCCTTGATCGAAGCGATGTTCAGCGAGAAAACAATCGAAAAGTACCTCGGGTGGACGCGCAAGCCGGGTTTCACCACGGCCTTCGCTGCCGCGATCGTCCTTCCCATCGCCCCGGACGACCTCCTGTGCTACCTCGCCGGAACCACAAAAATGAAGTTCTCGACGTACACGTGGATCATTCTGCTCGGGAAGATTCCCACCCTTGTCGCGTACGGTCTCGGCATTAGCGCCCTCGTCACGCGATTCCTTCCCTGGTAAACGCGCATGTCTACTATCACCAAACCCAGCATTCATGCGTTCTCCAAAGCTGATTCCGTCGCGGGCCAGGGCGTGGGAAGCGCCTATCTCGAGCAAGTGGCTCTCATAAGCGCCGAGCTCGGCAATGAGTTCGATGTTCTTCCTCGCGCGCGACTCGGCAATTTCGGCGACATCAACCACTTCCATTCGATCAACCCCGAGTATCGGGCCGCGATGCCGTTCGCGAAGCGGCACGGGGCAACTCTCGCCCACGTCCATTTCATCCCTGAAACTGTCGACGACTCGATCGCGATGCCGAAGCCTGCACGCTGGGCGTTTTACCGCTACATGCTGAATTTCTACCGCGCGGCTGATGCACTCGTGACGGTCAACCCGTGGTTCATCACGGCGCTCGAGAACCAGTACGGCTTCGATCCCTCCACGATTACGTTCATTCCCAATTTCGTCTCCGAAGAGCAATTTCATCCCCTTGACCGCGACGAGCAAATTGAGCGCCGCCGCCGCTTATGGGGTGCGGAAGAAGACCGCTTCGTCGTCATGTGTGCCGGGCAGCTGCAAACCCGCAAGGGTTTCTTCGACCTGCTCGAGGTTGCGCGCATCATGCCGGAGGCGCTCTTCGTGTGGGCGGGCGATTTTTCGTT
This sequence comes from Dermabacter indicis, assembly GCA_001403775.1. Classification (GTDB taxonomy): domain Bacteria; phylum Actinomycetota; class Actinomycetes; order Actinomycetales; family Dermabacteraceae; genus Dermabacter; species Dermabacter indicis. The sequence continues at coordinate 85,179 of CYUG01000013.1, read as the reverse complement.
TGGGCGCATCACGAGCGGCTACGAGCAAATCAAGAAAGCAAAGGAGAATCTCCCCGCGAACGTCAAGCTCATCGGGCTCGTCCCTCGCGAGGAGATGAATGAGTGCTTCAACGCCGCCGATGCCTTCTTTCTGCCGAGCTATGAAGAACTCTTCCCGATGACGATTCTCGAGGCCATGGCGACCGACACCCCAATCGTCGTGCGCGATCTTGTGTATTACGAGGGTGTGCTTTTCGACCATGCGACGAGGGTCCGGGCGGGTCGGGGCGAGATTGACGGGTTCGTCGAGGCACTCACGAGGCTCAAGGACTCCCGAGACGCCTACGCGAAGGCGCAGGACGCAGCACGCGCGGGTGCCGTTCGCTATTCTCGGGGGTCAGTCGCACAGCAGTGGCGAGAGTTCTATAGAGGCCTTCTCAAGCGCTAGCGAGGGGCACCCGGCCTCCACACGACGAGCGCTCCCGCTTGGCGACGCCTCGGTCTTTGTCCGCGGCGAACTGCCTCGACCTCACCAGTTTGCGAAGTCGCGAAGATACGGCTGTCGCGGCGGCGCTGCTCATCGCGCTCCTCGGTCACCTCGTCGAGTTCGGCGCGAAGCCTCTCGACCTCGTTTTGCAGCTCGAGGATGCGCTTGATGCCCGCGAGGTTGATGCCTTCTTCCTGAGAGAGCGCCTGGACTTGCCGAAGCTGCGCAATATTCCACGCGCTATAGCGCCTCCCCCGCCCTCGGGTTCGCTGTGGCGAGACGATCCCGAGGCGGTCGTAGGTGCGCAGGGTCTGCGGGTGCATGCCCGTGAGTTCGGCAGCGACCGAGATGACGAAGACGCCCGCGTGTTCATCGAATCGTGACTGCGCCATGTCTCCTCCTCTCGTCGTCGAACCATCTGCAGTTACTTGGCGGCAAGCTCCGCAAGATCTGCCCGGGGATTGAAGTCACTCGTGGCCTCGGCAAAGTCGCGAAGCGCCTTTTCGGCATTTTCGTCCAGCGTATCGGGTAGCACGATCGTGAGTGTGACGAGTAGATCGCCCTCGCCCTTCTTCGTGCGCACGCCCTTCCCCTTTGCGCGAAGGGTGCGCCCCGAGGGCATGCCCGCGGGAACCTTCATGGTCACGTGCCCGCCATCGAGAAGCGGCACCCGCACCTTCGCACCGAATGCTGCCTCTGAGGGGGTTATGGGAATGTCAACGCGAAGGTTGGCTCCATCCATGGTGTAAAGCGGGTGGGAAGCGACGTGGGCGGTCAGCATGAGGTCACCCGGAGCACCACCACTTGCCGACGCCTGCCCTTTGCCCCTGAGGCGGATCTTTTGGCCGTCGTGCACGCCCGCGGGGATGCGCGTCGTGATATTCCGCCCGGCCGCGCTGAACGAAACCTCGGTCCCGAGCACTGCGTCGCGGAAGCTCAGCTTCACGCTCGCGGTGACATCCGCACCCTTTTGAGGTGCTTGGCGACCGAAGCCGCCATTGGGTGAGAACCCTGCACGGCCCGCGCCACTGGCGCCGCTAAAGCTGCCACCGCCGAACATCCCCATGATGTCCTCGATATTGACACCGCCCGCGCCACCGCCGAAGCCTCCGCCACCGGTGAAGGCACCGAAAAGGTCCTCAAATCCGCCGCTCGCGGCACCTCCGGGCCCCGAGGCGAATCGAGCGCCGCCCGCGCCCATCGCTCGAATCGCGTCATACTGCTTGCGCTGCTCAGCGTCGCTCAGGATCGAGTAGGCCTCGCCTACTTCCTTGAAGCGCTCTTCTGCCTTGGCATCCCCGGGATGCCTGTCCGGATGCAGCTCCTTCGCCTTCTTGCGATAGGCCTTCTTGATTTCTGCTGCGGAGGCGTCCTGGGAGACGCCGAGGATCTTATAGAAATCCTTGCTCAGCCATTCCTGCTGGCTCATGGTGTCTCCTCGTGAAAAGTCGTGATCAATGGAGCGAGGCGGCGGGTTGGTGTTCCCGCCGCCTCGCGGTGTGGAGGGAAGCGTCGGACTTCCGCACGCACCCGGGTGGGCACGCTTTGGGGCCGACGCTTGCCTCGCGTTAATTCGGGCCGACGGTTCCCACGCGTGCCGGGCGCAGGACGCGCTCACCCATCATGTAGCCGGGTTGCATGATGACGTCGAGGCTGGTCGTTTCGGCCTCCTCGCTGCTCGAGTGCATGAGCGCCTCGTGCTTCTCGGGGTCGAATTCCTCGCCTTTCGCGCCGAAGCGCGTGAGCCCGTGTGCACTGAGTGCTTCCTCGAGCTTCGTCGTGATCGACGCGAACGGCGTGCCCTCGGAAATATCGCCGTGCTGGCGGGCAAGCTCGATGTCGTCGAGCACACTCAAGAGCGAGGTGAGAACCTTCGCGACGGCCTGCTGCTGGCCCACGACGGCGCTTTGTTCAATGCGCCTACGCGAGTTCACGTACTCGGCCTGGTCGCGCTTGAGCTGCTCTTCGAGCTCGGTGACCTTCGCCTTGAGCGCTTCGGTCTCGGCGACCGCGCCGTCGTAGAGGGCTCCCGCTTCGGCGGAGAGATCGTCGACCTCTTCACCGCTCGCAGGGGCCTCGGAGTTTTCGGGGGTGTCCGTGGCGGGCGCCGGAGTTTCCTCCGGCGCGCCGCCATCGTGCTGCTCGTTCATGTCTGGCTCCTCGCCTTTCGTGGACGTGCGCTTGTCGGTGAACGTGAACGGTTTGTCGCTCTCGCTCACTTGTCGTCCTCGTCATCAACGATCTCGGCGTCGACGACGTCGTCGTCTTCGTTCGAGTTCGCATCAGCGTTCTCGGCGCCCGCTTCCTGCTCAGCTTGCGCGGCCGAGTAGATGGCGGTACCGATGGCCTGGAGCTTTTCGCTCAGGGTCTCTCGTGCAGATTCGAGGTCGCTCGTCGAAGCATCCTCCTTGGCGAGCAGTTCCTTCGCTTCCTTGATCGCGTCCTCGGTCGCGGTTTTGTCGGCGTCCTGGATCTTGTCGCCGTTGTCCTTGAGGAGCTTCTCGCCCTGGTAGGTGAGCTGCTCGAGGGTGTTGCGGGCGTCCGCGTTTTTGCGGCGCTCGGCATCCTCGGCGGCGTGCGCCTCGGCGTCCTTCACCATACGGTCGATCTCTTCATCTGAGAGGCCCGAGCCGCCCGTGATCTGGATCGACTGCTCGTTGCCGGTGCCGCGGTCCTTCGCGGACACGTTCACGATGCCGTTGGAGTCGATGTCGAACGTGACTTCGATCTGCGGCATGCCGGCGGGTGCCGGTGCGATGCCCGAGAGCTCGAAGGTGCCGAGCAGCTTGTTGTCACGCGTGAACTGGCGCTCACCCTGGTAGACCTGGATGGCGACCGAAGGCTGGTTGTCGTCAGCCGTCGAGAAGACCTCGGAGGTCTTGGTCGGGATCGCCGAGTTGCGCTCGATGAGCTTCGTCATGAGACCACCCTTGGTTTCGATACCGAGCGAAAGCGGCGTGACGTCCATGAGGAGCACGTCCTTGCGATCGCCCTTGATGACGGCGGCCTGGAGCGCAGCGCCGTACGCCACGACCTCGTCGGGGTTGACGCCCTTGTTGGGCTCCTTGCTGGTGAGCGAAGTGACAACCTCGGTCACGGCCGGCATGCGGGTCGAGCCGCCCACGAGGATCACGTGGTCGATGTCGGAAACCGAGACGTCGGCATCCTTGATGACCTGGTGGAACGGCGCCTTCGTGCGCTCGAGGAGATCGCTCGTGAGCTCCTCGAAGTGCGAGCGCGTGAGCTTTTCGTCCAGGTGAATCGGGCCGTTTTCGCTCATCGAGAGGTACTGGAGCGAGATGTTGGTCGAGGTCGAGCTCGACAGCTCCTTCTTGGCCTGCTCAGCGGCCTCCTTGAGGCGGTGGAGGGCGATGCGATCCTTTGAGAGGTCCACGCCGTCCTTGTTCTTGACCTGGCTCACGAGGTAGTCCACGACGCGCTGGTCCCAGTCGTCGCCGCCGAGGCGGTTGTCGCCTGCGGTCGCGACGACCTGAATGGCCGAGCCGTCCTCGTCCTTCGAGATTTCGAGGAGCGACACGTCGAACGTACCGCCACCGAGGTCGAACACGAGGATGCGCTCGTCGTCCTTACCCTTTTCGAGGCCGTACGCGAGTGCGGCGGCAGTCGGCTCGTTGATAATGCGCAGGACGTTGAGGCCCGCGATCTGGCCGGCGTCCTTCGTGGCCTGGCGTTCCGCGTCATTGAAGTATGCGGGGACGGTGATGACCGCGTCGGTCACGTTCTGACCGAGGTACGACTCGGCATCGCGCTTGAGCTTGCCGAGGATGCGAGCCGAGATTTCCTGGGGGGTGTACTTCTTGTCGTCCACATCGGTCGTCCAGTCGGTGCCCATGTGGCGCTTGACGGACGAGTAGGTGCGATCGACGTTGGTGGCCGCCTGACGCTTGGCAACTTCGCCGACGAGAACTTCGCCGGACTTCGAGAAGGCAACGACCGACGGGGTCGTGCGTGCACCTTCGGCGTTGGCGATGACGGTGGGCTCGCCACCTTCGAGAACGGCGACGACAGAGTTGGTCGTGCCGAGGTCAATTCCTACTGCCTGTGACATAAGTGTTCTCCTTCCGCGCATGCGGTCGAGTGGATTTTTTCGGTGGCCGCCTCGCTATCAACATGTCTGTTGCTCACGAACGCGACTAGTCAACGCACCTCGTTGCCGGGTTGTCAATCGACGTGTCACTGAACTTGAGTTCACTAAGCTCAACTCTTGGGTGGGCGTGCTTATTCCCCACCTGCCACAATGTGACTCACGACATATTTTTAGACCGTGACGGCGCGTCTGCCCTCTCAAGCACCTTCGACGTTTTGATTCTTGGCACGAGGTTCCAAGGCACGCGTGCCACAATCGAGACTGCGCCTGCGCGCCAGCCCCAACCTCGAGCCACAGAAAGAAGCGGCAATGCCCACACACTGCGCCTCTCCCCTCTCGCTCGAATTCGCTGAAGCCTCTTCGCCGATCGGCACTCTCCTCTTCGCCGCGACGTCACGCGGCCTCGTGCGCATCGCTTTCGAAAGCGACGGCCTCGACGCCGTAAAAGCCCTTACCGAAGCGCAGCTGCGCAAATCGGTCCCGTTAGCAAAGAAGGAGAAGGCGCTCGACCCCCACGACGTACTCGACCAGGGAAAAAGCGAGGTTCTCGGCTTTCTCGAAGGCGAGCGTCGGGCCTTCACACTCCCCCTTGACCGCACTCTCTCCCAGGGCTTTCGTCTCAGCGTCCACGAAGCTATCGAGGAGATCGGCTTTGGCGAACGGCAAAGCTATGCGTGGGTCGCAGAACGTGCGGGCAACGCGAAGGCCCCGCGCGCGGTCGGCACAGCGTGCGGCATGAACCCCCTCCCGATCGTGGTTCCGTGCCACAGGGTCGTGAAGTCCGACGGCAGCCTGGGCGGCTACAGCGGTGGCCTTGAGAAAAAGCGCTTCTTGCTCGCGCTCGAGGAGAGCGACGTTTAAAGCACACCTCGACGCGAGGTCGGCAACCGTCGGACCTCCGCGTTCCACTCTGCCGGCATTGCCGGTGAGTTATACCGAGCCCACGACGTTGACAAAGCGCCTCAGTCGCTCATCCTGCGAGTCAAAGAAATCATCGGGCTCGCCGTTGAAGAGGATCTTGCCGTCCTCAAGGAAGACCACGCGGTCCGCAACGCGGCGCGCGAATTGAAGCGAGTGAGTCACGACCACGAGAGTGCGATCCTCACTCGCAAGGGACGAAAGCACCGCGATAACCTCGGCTGCAAGTTCGGGATCGAGCGCGGAGGTCGGTTCATCGAACAGGAGGTAATCGGGGCTCAGCGCGAGTGCGCGAGCGATCGCGACACGTTGCTGCTGGCCTCCCGAGAGTCGCGAAGGGTAGGCATCCACCTTTTCCGAAAGTCCCACTCGCGTGAGCGCCTCGAGACCAATGTCGCGTGCCTCGCCCTTCGCAAGGCCTCGAGACTTCACCGGTGCGAGCGTCACGTTCTGAAGTGCCGTGAGGTGCGGAAAGAGGTTGAACTGTTGGAACACCATGGTGGAGTGGCGCCTGATCTCGCGGATCTTCTGCTCCGAAAGCTTGCGGCTCACTTCAATCGGGCCGGAGCCAAAATCAAGCGTGCCCTCATCGGGCTTTTCGAGGAGGTTAATCGAGCGCAAAAGGGTCGATTTTCCCGAGCCTGATGGGCCGAGGAGGACGGCGGTCTTGCCGGGCTCAATATCGAGATCAACATGGTCGAGTGCGGTGAGCGCGCCGAATCGCTTCGTGATTGAACGGAGCTTGAGAGGCTCGCGCACGGCGCGCGGCTCGAGGTCTGCCGGTTTTCTAGTCGCGCTCAACGTACACGCTCGCTTTCTTCTCCAGCCACGCCTGGAGGAGACTCAGGGCCGAGACAAGGACCAGGTAAATTGCGGCCACAAGGATATAGAGGTAGAACGGCTCAAACGTTGCGGCGGCACGCTGCTGCGCGACCATGAACATGTCGAGCAAGGTGATGGTCGAGACGAGACTCGTGCCCTTCACGAGATCGATGAAATCGTTGCTGAGAGGCGGAAGCGCGATCCGGAATGCTTGCGGGGCGATGACCTTGAAGAAGGTTGTGCGCCGGTCAAGGTCGAGGGTCGCCGCAGCCTCATATTGACCACGCGGGATCGAGAGGATCGACGCGCGTACGGCCTCGGAAGCATAAGCGCCGCAATTCAAGGCGAGGGTTCCGACGGCTGCCGTCCACGGGTCGAGTACGAGGGACGGAAAGAGCTTCGGGAGCCCGTAAAAGACGATGAAGAGCTGCACGAGCAGGGGCGTTCCGCGAAACACCCACACGTAAAGCCAGGCCAGTGCCTTAAGCGGACGGAACCGCGAGAGCCTCGCGCTCGCCGCGAGAACGGCAAGCACGAGTGAGATCGCGAAGGCGATGAGCGAGAGCGGGATCGTAACCTTGAGGGTCGCAAGAAGCATCGGGCCGAGGGCGCCCGACCACACTTCTACCGCTCGTGAAAGATCGAAATTCACCGGGGAATCTCCGTGAGACGGTTACTGCTTGGGCGTGAGATCGAGACCGAGCCACTCCTCGTCAATCTTCTTGATCGTCCCGTCATCGAGGAGCTTCTTGAGCGCATCGTTAACCTTTTCGGTGAGGGGGCTGCCCTTCTTCAGGGCACCAACGATGAGGATCTCGGTCTCGAGCTTTTCCTCGAGAACCTTGATGGGTGCGTCAGGGTGTTCTTCAAGGTAGGTATCGAACGCGACCACCTCGTTCGCGGTTACATCAGCACGCCCCGTCGCAATGAGCTCGACGGACTCAGCAAAGCCCGGCGAGGCCACGATTTCTGCCCCTGCCTCGCTCATGACTTCCGCCCAATTCGAGGTCGTGGTTTGAGCGGCACGCTTACCGGAGACGTCGTCAAGGGAAGTGATCTCCGAATCGGCGGGCACCCCGAGGCGCCCCTGGGCCTGCGCATAGGGAATCGTCAGGTCAAAAGCCTTCTCGCGTTCATCGGTTTTGGCAACATTGTTGATGACGATGTCGTATTGACCGGAGTCGAGACCGGCTAACAGGCCGTCCCACTTCGCCTCCACGTACGTGGTCTTCTTCCCGAGCTTCTCGGCAACCGCTTCGACGATATCGATCTCGAAGCCCACGAGCTTGCCCGATTCATCGTGGAAACTATAGGGCTTGTACACACCCTCGACACCGACCTTGAGGGTATCGCCGTCGGCACCACCGCCGTTGCCACCCGACGCAGAGAAACCGCACGCGGCAAGCGTAAGAGCGGCGGCAGAAAGGCCGGTCGTCGCGAGGATCGAACGACGCGTGAGGAAAGCAGACATGGATTCTCCTTTATGAAGTGGTGCGCACGTGCGCTGGGTTAGTTCTTGGCGGCGCTCAGCGCCTGGTCAAAGTCGGCGAGAAGGTCGTCGATGTTCTCGATGCCCGCGCTGAAGCGCACGAGGCCATCGGTGATGCCTGCACGGTCCCGAGCTTGTTGGGTCATACCGTCGTGGCTCATCGTGGCCGGAAGAGACAAGAGCGATTCGACGCCGCCGAGGCTGACCGCGAAGAAGGGAATTTCGAGGGCGTGGAGGAATGCCTTGAGGTCGTAGCCCTCGGCGAGCTCGAATGAAAAGACCGCACCGATGCCCTTGGCCTGGCGCTCGTGGATCTCACGCTCTGCTTCACTGAAGGACCCGGCCGCGAGGACCGTGGCGACCCCGGGGTGCTCACGCAAGTAGGCGACGAGCTTTTCGGCATTCTCCTGCTGACGGGCGATGCGAAGTGGGAGAGTTTTGATGGCCTGGAGAAGGCGAATCGAGGTGAAAGGCTCGAGAACACCGCCGAAAACTTTCTGGCTCAAGCGAATGTTTTCGGCGAGCTCATCGTCGTTCGTCGTCACGGCACCCGCGAGGAGATCGCTGTGGCCGCCGAGGAACTTCGTCGCGGACTGCACGACGAGATCTGCACCCAGGTCAAGGGGACGCTGAAGGACCGCGGTCATGAAGGTGTTGTCGATGACGAGGAGCGCTCCGTGCTCATGAGCAAGCTTCGCAAGACGCTCGATGTCGACGACACGAAGGGTGGGGTTGCCGGGCGTCTCCACGAAGATCATGCGCGTGTTCTCGCTCAGATCATCTTCGGTGATCGAGCCGAGGTCATCGAAGAACGTTCCCGTGAGGCCTGCACGCGGGAAGATCTTTTCGACGTATCGGAAAGTGCCGCCGTAAACGTTCGAGGAGAAGAGCACCTCGTCGCCAGGACTGAGGAGGCTGAACACCGCACTCACGGCGGCCATCCCAGTTGCGAAGGCGAAGCCGTGTTTTGCTTCCTCGATATTCGCGATCACGGTTTCAAGGTCGCCCCTCGAGGGGTTCGCGCCACGCTGGTACGCGTAGTCGCCACTTGTGGTGTTGATATCAAGTTCGAAGGTCGAGGAGAGGTGAACGGGCGGAACGGCCGCCCCGAATTCACTCTTTCGCGGCGAAAGGATGGCCCGGGTATCGATGTGCATGTCTCTCCATTTCCCTTCTGTAGAAACGTCTCCATGACGCGTGCGCCAACGAGAGCTTATGCGTCCCATAAGCCCTCCCATCGTAGGTGGTGTGAGCAGCGAATACCAAAAGGTGTGACGCACTATGACAAACTCCTGATTGTTCCGCGCCTCCGCCTTAGGGATGAGACTCAAAAAAGAAGAAGCATCCTCGAGTCTGTTGCCCCCTCTTCCCGTATCGCGAAGAATGGGAACCGCTGCAACCGCTGTTGCCGATTTCACCCTCAAACGTGAAGGACACACATCATGAACATGCAGGCTCCTCCCGCTCCCGTCGCCGTAAGCGCCCGCTCCGTCACGAAAACGTATGGAAAGGGCAACGGCCGGGTTGTCGCACTCGATGGCGTAAGCCTCGATATCCACGCCGGCCAGTTCACCGCCATCATGGGCGCCTCCGGCTCGGGTAAGTCCACACTTCTCCACTCGCTTGCGGGGCTCGATTCAATCGATTCCGGCACCATCACGGTTGAAGGCGTCGAGATCACCACACTGAGCGACTCTCAGCTCACGAAAATTCGACGCGACCGCATCGGTTTCGTCTTCCAGTCCTTCAATCTTTTGCCGATGCTCACGGCTCAGGAAAACATCCTCCTCCCCCTCGAACTCGCGGGGCGCAAGGCCGATCAGCAGTGGTTCGGGATGCTCGCGCAACGTTTCGGCCTCGCCGAGCGACTCGGCCACCGCCCGAGTGAGCTCTCGGGCGGTCAGATTCAGCGCGTCGCCCTCATGCGTGCGCTCATCACTCGTCCCGCCGTCATCTTCGCTGATGAGCCCACGGGCAACCTCGACTCAGCCGCAACTGAGGCCGTTTTAACCTTCCTTCGAGAAAGCGTCGACGTACTCGGCCACACGGTCGTCATGGTGACGCACGAAGACGACGCTGCGCACCGCGCAGACCGCATCCTCCGTATGTCAGACGGCCGCATCATCGCCGACGACTTCATCGGCCAGAAAGTGGTGCAAGCGCAGTGAGCACTCTCAAACTTCAACCGAAGCGCCGCCACTTCGCGGCAGCGCTGACGATCGCTCTCACGAGCGCCTTTATTGCCATCGCCGTACTCGCTGTAGGCTTCCTCGGCGACGCAGTCCGCGCTCAAGTGACCGAACCTGTCGATGGGGCAAGTGCGGTCATCGCGCCGATGTACAGTAGCGGTCAGGATCAGGCCCCCGTAACTCCCGAGGCCCTCGCAAAAGTTGAAGGGGCCGACGGCGCCTACTACATGTCGAACGGGATGGTCGCCATCGCTCTCGACGAAGGAGAAACGGGCCAAGAAAATCCCCTCAAGTCGAAGGGTACTTTCGTCCCGATCAACCCCGTGCAACCGGGAGCTGAGAAGGACTACGTTGAGGGCAAGGAACCAAGCGGCGAGAACGACGTGGCAGTGGACACGACGTACGCGAAAAAGCGGAACCTCAAGGTAGGCAGCACACTCGCAATCCAGTCGCTCGACACCGGAAAAACGCTTGAATTCACCGTTTCTGGCATCAATCGCCCCTCGCTCTCGCAGGTCCTCAACCCCGGGGGGCGCCTGACATTCGCCAACCCTGGCATCGATACGATCATTGGCGCAAAGGACGAAAGTGCCGAAGGCATTACCACCGGCGGCATGTATCCCGCGGCTATTGTCGCGAAGCCGGGGGTAAGCGAGGATCAGCTCGTCGACAACCTCGAGAGCGCAGGCTACAGCTCCGCTACGACGGTGACCCAGTATCTCAAGGACACAGAGGCATTTACGCTCGTCATCATGAGCATGATCTCGGCAGTTCTTGCGGGCTTTGTGCTCATCGCCATCGCGACGAGCGCACTCGTCGTCACGAACTCGTTCGCCGTCACCATGGCCCAGCGCAGGCGTTCCTTCGCCCTTGCGCGCGCCCTCGGCGCTTCGAGGGGGCAGGCAATGTGGGCAATTGTGCGTGACGCTCTCCTCGTAGGAGTCGTGGGGGCCCTTATCGGTATTGCACTCGCCTACTTCGCATGGTGGGGCATTCTTCTCCTCGGGCGTGCAACATACACCGAAGCGCTTCCGTTCATCCCGGGCTTTAATGTGCTCGCGATCCTCGTCCCGCTCGTGTCCTCGCTCATCCTTGCCGTGTGTGCATCTGTCTTCCCGGCGCTTGGTGCGATGCGTGTCAAGCCCCTCGAGGCTCTGCGCCCGGCAGAGATCGCCTCGGGCAAACACGCGTCGCTGATCCGCACGATCTTCTCTACCGCCGTGGTTGCCCTTGGCATCGTGCTCGTACTCGGGTCGTTCGCAGTCTCGGTTGCACTCAAGGACGACGACTATGTTGTCCTCTTTTCGATGTGCCTTGCCTTCTTCGGCTCGCTCACCGTCTTGCTCGGTGTGATCGGGATTCTTCCCGCTCTCATTCCGCCCTTCGCGAAGCTTGGTAACGCGATCGCCTCGGCACTTGGCATGACGAGCGCACGGTTCGCGCTTCTCAACACGGCGCGACACCCGAAGCGCACAGGCATTACGATGTCGGCGCTCATCATCGGCACCACCCTCATGGCCACGATGGCCGCCGGCGCGGTCACCGCCGAGAAGACCCTCGTGCGAGAAGTCACGGATCGAGTCCCGGTTGACTCGATTATCGCGGCAACGGAACTGCCGGCAGGGTTCGTCGACAAGGTCCAGGACACCGCGGGCGTTGCCGACGCACGCGAGATTCCCACGGCCGAGCTCACGGTGAGCGGCGCTGACGGGGCGATGACTACCTTCGCGCCGACAATGGATGACATCAAGGCTGTTGCCACGTCCGACCAGATCGAACTGCCGCAGCCTGGAGAGCTCGTCCTTGGCAAGGACCGAGCGAAAAAGTTCCACATTTCCGATGGGCAAACTGCCACCCTCACCGGCGATGATGGCTCAACGCATGAGCTCAAGGTGAAAGTCTCGGGACGCCTCGGGATCTCTCTGATCAACCCAGAGACCCTCCGTGAGCTCGGTGTTCACGAAGGGAAGGCGGTGTTCGCAAAGTTCGCTGATCCGAACTCACCCGAACGCGCGAACGCCTCTATTTTCGACATCCTGGTGTCGATCGACGAGCTCTCTCAGCAGCTACCACCCGACACGGTGATGATGACCTCGTTCGACGGTGGCCGGCGCGAGATCATGTCGGCCGTGATTCAAACGCTCTTGACCATCACGGTTGTGCTCCTCGCCGTTGCCGTGGTCGTGGCGCTCGTGGGTGTTGCCAACACGCTTAGCCTGAGCGTCATCGAGCGTTCAAGCGAGTACGCGCTCATGCGTGCGCTCGGCACCTCGAAGGGCAAGATTCGCTCGATGCTGCTGTGGGAAGGCGCCTTCATCGCGTCGATTGGCTCTCTCATAGGTGCGGTGCTCGGCTGCATCTTCGGTATCCTCGGCGTACGCTCCCTCCTCGCAGGAGACTTCGCCTTCGTGCCCGAGGTGCCCTGGCTGTACCTCCTCGTGATCATCGTCGCCGGGCTCATCGCCGGCATCCTCGCCTCGATTCTTCCCGGGCTTCGGGCGAGCGCGGCAGCGCCCGCGCAGGCGCTCGCACGCAGGGATGAATAGGAAGCATATGCCTCGTGCCCGGCTCATCTCATAGCGGTCGGCACAGGGGTGGGGAGCGGTGCGTGCACGCCGCCCTCCACCCCTCTTCTTTTGCGGGTGAAAAAGGTGCGGGGGCAATCCCGCACTGGAGGCGTATTCGGCAGGTTCCTCCGCCCCTCACGGGCGATCGCGGTGGCTCAGGAGGCGTCGGAACGCTCGAGCACGGCCGTGGCGAGTTGCACGAGATCCTCTCCGGTGATGCCGGGCCAGCCGTTGAGCGCTCGCCGCCACACGGGGTCGATCGCCTTGAAACCCACCGCGGCTCCCGCGAGGGCACCGGCGATGGCAGCAACCGTGTCGGTGTCGTTACCGCTGCGCACCGACGCTTCGAGCACGCGCGCGAAGTAGGCGCGCCGCTCAAACTTATCTTCGGGAACGCCACCCGCGTGCCACAGAGCCGAGACTGCCGCTTGGAAGGCGTGGATCACCCAACCGTTTCGCGCAAAGTAGGCGGGCGGCGCACTGTGCGCCTCGGCAATGAGTCCCCTCCAACGCTCGCGCCGTTCGGGGGCAAGTCGTGTGAGACCGATGCTGACATCGAGCTCCCCCGTGAGGATCGCGTGGCGGATCGCGAAGCTCCACAGAACCGCGGCCTCGATTGTGTCGAGATCGACGTGGGTGAGGGTGTTGACGGCCACGACGGCGCGCTCGAGGTCATCATCGCTCGCGTGCAGGTGAGGCAGAACAACTGCATACGCACGCATAAGACCACCATTTCCGGCGGTGTGGTGGCGCTCCTGATTGATGACTCGGGCGGCCTCGTGCATATCGCGGCCGGAGGGCACGCTGTTGCCGTGTGCCTCGGCCGTTTCGAGCGCGGCGAGAAGCACGCTCGAGGTGAGGATCCCGATGTCGGGAGTTTCGCGCGACCACTGGAACCATCCGGCGGCGATGGCGTCGAGGGCACTCTCCCGCTCGAAAGGCGCGGTGTGTTCGCTGTGGGCGGCGGCGCGCAAGATCACGATGGCCATCGCCGTGTCGTCGGTCCACTCCCCCGGCTTCCAGCCGAGCTGGCCGCCGCCTGCCATCGCCACGTCGTCGGAATCGGCGATAGGCGGTTCGAATTCATAGGGGGCACCGAGTGCGTCGCCCGTGGCAGCGCCAAGAACTGCGCCGAGGGCGCGTTCACGTTGCTGTTTGTTGAGGCGTTGACTTCCGCGGGGGCCTTGATCTCCAGGAGCGTCGGTGGCTTCGTGTGAAGGGGCGATGTTCGACATTTTTCGTTCCCCTTTCTTCGCCTAGCTTGCCGGTGCGGGTACATGCACGGCGCGCGATTCGCGCCGCCCTGCGCAAACCAGTGTGCACAGTTTAAGCCGCCTTCCTCGCATTTTCCTGTGCTCAATGGGCAAATGCGTGGGAGATCATTACGCTTGGAGGGCACATCAGGCACTCGATGGATCAAGGAGAATATGTGAGTACAGCGCCCGAACATGCGCATGTCGTTGAGCCCGGAGCAGGACGCTGCTCATGTGATAGCGACCATGATCACGGCCCCACGGGCAACGACATCGTCCATGCCCTAGGGCGCGGCTTCGCCATCCTCTCGCTTCTTACCCCGGTTCTTGCGCTCACCCTCGTCGCCGCGAGCCTTGCAGCGACGCCAACCTCGGCGGGCGTCATCTTCCTTGGCATTGGGCTGGGCCTCGTGCACCTCGCTCTCGTGCTCGTCGCGGGCACCGTCGGTGCGAAAAAGGGACCGGCGATGACGGGCTCGCCGTGGTTCCTCGTGGGCCGTGTCGCAATTGAAGAGCTGCTTCGCTTGCTCGTCTCACTCATCGCTCTCGTGACTCTCAGCTGGCAGTGGACGGGCGCGCTGGGGCTGTGGATCGGCGTGGGTGCAATGCTCGTGTGGGCGACCCTCGCGACCGTGCAGCTCGCCCTGTCGCGCAGGCGAATTGCGCGCCCCTCGGATTGGTCGAAGGAGACCGTGCTGAACGTTTTGGACGGCGGGATCTCGGTTCGTCGCGCCATGACGGTGCGCTTCCTCGATATCGCGGGGCTTTTCCTGTTCCAGCTCGGTGCGTGCACGCTCGTGACGGCGGCTCCGATTATGACGGTTGCGACGATCGTGCTCTCGATCACCTCGGGTCTCTCGACTCTCATCGTGCAAAGCCTGAGCCCGGAGCGGCGTAAGCGTTCGCCGTGGGCGTTCGTTCCGTTCGCGATCGGGGTCGTGACGCTCGCGCTCGCGGTCGCTTTCGTGCTCGCGCCCGGGGTTGCCGCGCTCTCCTAAGACTTCCGACGCTTGCTAGGCCCCCATCGTTCCCGAGAGCACCACCATGGCGAGCGCCAAGAGGGCGATCCACACGGTGCTGAGCGCACCGAGAATCACGGGTCGCCCGCCCACGCTCATCAGGCCTTTGATACGCACGCCGAGACCGAGCGCAAACATCGCCGCGGCGAGAAGTCCCGTTTGCAGCATCTTGATCCACGAAAGTGCTCCTGCTGGGATCACCCCGAGCGAACCGATCCCGATCATCACGAGGAAGCCGACCACGAAGAGCGGGACGATAGGCGGCCTCTTCGCCCCCTCTTGCAATGTTCCGCGTGAGCGTGCGGCGAGCGACAACACCACGGCGACGGGGGCGAGGAGCACCACGCGCGTGAGCTTGACGATCACGGCAACTGAGAGTGCTGCGGCCCCGTAGGCGCCGCCTGCGGCGACGACCTGGGCAACCTCGTGGATGCTCGCCCCGATCCATGTGCCACCGGCAACGTCACTCATGCCCATGGCGCTTGCCGCAAACGGCGCGAGCGGGATCATGAGGGTACCGAAAAGGACGACGAGAGCGATTGCTGTCGCGACCTCCTCCTCGTCGGCATCGGCGATGTCTTCCACACCGGCAACGGCGGCCGCGCCACAAATCGAAAAGCCACACGCAATAAGGATCGAGAGCGGGCGGCTTATCCCGAGCAACCTCGCCATCGCGAGCGTCCCCACAAGCGAGAGGGTCACAACAAGCACGACTCCTACGATCACGCGCCATCCAAGAGAGAGGATGTCCCCGACCGCGAGTTGGAGGCCGAGAAGCACAATCCCCACGCGCAGGAGTTTCTTCGAGGAGAATTGCACACCCTCGCCCCACGAGTCGGGTATCGAAACGATATTCGTGAGCACTGCGCCGAGCACGATCGCGAGAAGCAAGGGGCTGAGCGCGGGCACGGCAAGATTTACGGCCACCGCAATCACTGCGACGAGAAGGCACGGCACGAGCCCGGGCAGGAGGGTACGCAAAGAAGAAGGCATGGCCCCATCCTAGGAGCCCCGCCGCGACCAGGTAAATTTTCACGGTCATCACGTGATACATCCACCGTTCGCAAAGGCCGGATCGCTACTGTGGAGGGAACCGTCGGAACCCGTTCCCTACCCCGGAGGACCCTCATGACCTCGCCCGCCGCCCAGACCGGCCTTGACCTCACGCAGATCGACGAGAACGTTCGCCCGCAGGACGACCTTTTTGGCTTCATCAATGGCGCGTGGCTTGCCTCGGCTGAGATCCCCGCCGATAAGCCGAGCTTTTCGGAGTTCACGCGTTTGCGCGACCTCTCGGAGGAGCGCGTGCGCGGCATCATCGAGGACGCCGCCAAGGCCGATGCCTCCACCGAAACAATCGAGGGCAAGATCGGCGCTCTGTATGCGCTTTTCATGGACGAGCAGCGCCTGAACGAGATTGGCACGCGTGACCTCGAACCCCAGCTCGAGCGCATCCTTGGTCTCGAGGATCGCGTGGCGCTCACGAGCTTCACAGGCGAAGCAACCGCGCCCACGGGAATCATCGCCCTCTACGTGTGGAATGACGCGAACAATCCCGATCGTTACCAGGCGCAGATCGGGCAGGCAGGCCTCGGACTTCCCGACGAATCGTTCTACCGCGACGAGCAGTACGGGGCGATCCGCGAGGCCTACGTTGATTACCTCGCGACTCTTGCCGACCTTGCGCAGCTCCCTGGGCGTGCCGGCCTCCCAGAAGGCGATGCCCGCGCACTCGCCGAAACTGTCATGGACCTCGAAACCCGCATCGCGAAAGAGCACGTCGACGTCGTGCGTCGGCGCGACAGCGAAAAGTCCAATAACCCGATGAACGCCGCTGAGCGCGCCGAGGCCTTCCCCGGTTTCGATTGGGACGCCTACTTCGAGGGCGCCGGAGCGAAGGCCGAGTGGGTCGAGACCATCAACATCAACGAACCCGAGTACACGAAGGCCATCGCCAAACTGTGGGGAAGCGAAAGCCTTGAAAATCTCCGCGCGTGGCTCGCACTCCACGCGATCGATGCGGCAGCACCGTACCTCAGCGAGGACTTCGTGAACGTCCACTTCGACTTCCACGGCGCCACTCTCTCGGGCACCACCGAGATCCGCGAACGCTGGAAGCGTGGCGTGAGCCTCGTCGACTCCGCGCTCGGCGAAGCCGTGGGCGAAAAGTACGTGGCCGAGTATTTCCCGCCCGAGGCGAAAGAACGCATGGAGCACCTCGTCGAGGCACTCATCACCGCCTACCGCGAGTCGATCTCTTCGCTCGAGTGGATGACCCCCGCGACCCGCGAGAAGGCCCTCGCGAAGCTCGAGAAGTTCACCCCGAAGACTGGCCATCCCGAGACGTGGAGGGACTACTCACGCCTCGAAATTGCCCCCGATTCACTCCTTGCCACCGTCAGAAATATCGCGACCTTCACCCATAACTTTGAGCTCGGCAAGCTCGGCCGGAGTGTCGATCGCGGCGAATGGCACATGACCCCGCAAACCGTGAACGCCTACTACAACCCGGGCGCGAACGAGATCGTGTTTCCCGCGGCGATTCTTCAACCGCCGTACTTCGGCATTGACGCGGACGACGCCGTGAATTTCGGCGGCATCGGCGCTGTGATCGGCCACGAAATCGGCCACGGCTTTGACGACCAGGGATCGAAGTATGACGGCGACGGCGCCCTTAAGAGCTGGTGGACCGAAGAGGATCGCGAGGAGTTCGAGAAGCGCACGCGCTCCCTCATCGCCGACTATGACGCGATGAGCCCGCGCGACCTCTCGGACGAGCACCACGTGAATGGCGCCTTCACGATCGGCGAGAACATTGGCGACCTTGGCGGGCTCACGATCGCGCTCAAGGCCTACCTCAATGAGGCGGGTGAGGCTGCTCACGAGGTGGGGGCCGACGGTTACACGGGCGTTCAACGCCTCTTCCTTTCGTGGGGTGCTGTGTGGCGTGGAAAAAACCGCGAGGCTGATGCCATTCGTCGCCTCGCAATCGACCCGCACGCCCCCGCGGAGTTCCGCGCGAACGGGGTCGTGCGCCATATTGGCGCGTTCCACGAAGCCTTCGACGTGAAGGAGGGCGACGGCTTGTTCCTCGCCCCAGAGCGTCGCGTGAGCATTTGGTGATGGCGAAAAACCACGAATCCCTGAATCTCTATAAGGGGCGCGTGAGGCCGGGACGTGTCGCGTGGACCCGCATCGGCCTCACGCTCGTGATCGGCGTGGCAATCTGCGTGTTTGTGCTGCTCACGTTCGGAGACTCGGGACTCGGCACCGCCGTGATCCTCGCGCTCGGTTTTGCAGGGTACGCGGCGTGGGCGTGGCTACGCACGTCGATCACCTTCCTCGTGGACGACCGCGGTATCACGCCGAGCCTCGGCGGGTTCATTCCTCGCCCTACGTGGCCCATCGAGAACTTTCGCAGCGTGCAAGTGCGCAGGGTCGCACCGGAACGCGTGGGTTCCCTCGTGGGCAACATCGGTCTTGGGCGCGCAGAGGTCACGGTCTCGACTCTGAGCGACGTGAGTGCGGTTGAGCCGTTCAAGCCTCGTACACTCCTCGGCCCCCAGGCCGACACGTCGTTCGCGGTGACGCACGGTGGCGAACTCGTTGAGGTGATCGGTCGCGACGGCAAGGCCTACTTGTTGAGCCCCGAGAACCCACGCGAGGCTGCCGACGCGATTGCGGCGGCGATCTCATTCGCGCGCTGAGCGATCGCGCGAGGGCCTGCACATCCGTGTAGGATGTTAGGCGTCATCCACAGACAGGGGAGCACCGACCGGTGCTGAGAGTGCGCAAAGGGCGCTGACCCTCGAACCTGATCCGGGTAGTGCCGGCGTAGGGAGTCGGGATTTCTCGCATGCCGCGGCAGCATGGGCCGCACAGGTGTGCCCCTTCCGAGTGGGAAGGAGTGGTGATGACTGACCAGCGCGCGCCCCGACCGGGCTTTTCTGACCGCATCAAGTACCGCACGATCGACCTCGTGGTGATCGTCATGGTGGGCGTGGCCTTCGGCGTTGCCTTTGCCGGCTACGCCCAGCTTTACAACCTCACCGCGCCTCTTACCTCGGTGTTCCCCCCACTCGAAGGTCTCCTCACGGGCTTTTGGTGCCTTCCCGCGCTCGTGGCGATGCTGATCGTTCGCCGCCCAGGTGCCGCTTTCGGGGCGGAAATCATCGCGGCATGCCTCGAGGCTCTCCTTGGGAGCCATTTCGGCGTGGGAGCGCTCATCTCGGGCATTATTCAGGGTGCGGGCTTTGAGATCGCGTTTGCTCTTTCTGGTTGGGCAAGCACGAGCGCGGCAGTCGTGATCGGCGGCTCGCTTCTGTCCACCTTCTTCGAGTGGTTGTATGAAATCGTCGCGTACTTCCCCTCGTGGTCCGCGGGCTACAAGGTGATGCTCCTCGTGTTCTTCTGGATCAGTGCCCTCACGCTCCTCGCGGCTCTCGGTCAAGCGATCGTGAAAGCCCTCGCGAAGGCGGGAGCTCTCAATCAATTCCCCGCAGGCAGGGAGTATGCCGCGCCTGCCGGAGTCCGAAAGAGTTCTACAATCGACGTGTGATGACTACACATGCTCCCGAGACTCATTCTCCTTTCCGCTATCGCACGATCGACCTGCTCGTCGTCGTGTCGATGGGCCTGATCGCTGGCGTCGCCTTCTTTGCCTACGCTGCGGGGCTCGGCGCTCTCAAGCCCGTATTCTCGCTTTTCCCACCGAGCGAAGGCATCGCGGCGGGGCCGTGGGCACTGCCAGCGGCGCTCTCGATGCTTATCGTCCGTAAGCCGGGCTCAGCGCTCGGCACCATGTGGATCGGCGCGATCATCGAGGCGCTCCTCGGCTCGCACTTCGGATGGACAGTGCTCATCTCTGGTGCAATTGTCGCAATAGGGTTTGAGGTCATGGGATTCGCGACGAAATACGGGAAGCCTCCGTTCGCGTGGGTTCTTGCCGGGGCGTGGATCTCGATGGTCGCGCAGTGGATTTGGGAGCAATTCGTGTTCTTCCCGAGTTGGGCGATGCCGTTCCGTCTCGCTCACCTGGGTCTCTTCCTCGTTTCCGGCGTCATCCTGCTCGCCCTGCCTGCACCGGCGGTTGTGCGCGCGCTCGCGAAAGCTGGTGCGCTTGGAAACTTCGCGCCCGGTCGAGAGGAGGCCGCTTCGCGGTGAGTGAGAGTCCGACGCTTGCCCCGACCCGCGGTGCCGTGGGTGTGGGGCTCGACGACTTCACCTATACACCGCCGGGGCGCACCGCTCCGGTGCTTGCCAGAGTATCGCTCACAATTGCACCCGGTGAGCACGTACTCCTTACGGGTGCGAGTGGTTCCGGGAAGTCGACGATTCTGAAGGCCCTGAGTGGTTTGATCCCGGAGGATCCGCCCGAAGGTGTCGATCCGTCGACTCCCCTTCCCGAGGCGTCTCCCGTGCCCGGCGTGACCCTCATGGTGCAAAACCCCGTGCACTCGTTCGTGGGGGCAACCACGGGCATTGACACGGCTTTTGGTCCGGAGAACGCGTGCGTGGAGCCCTCACGCATGCCGGAGATCGTGCGCGACGCGCACACGGCTGCCGCATTTTCCTCACCGCTTGCCGCAAACCCCTATCACCTCTCGGGCGGTCAGCAGCAGCGCCTCTCGCTTGCGGGTCTCCTCGCGACCGGCGCAGGGGCCTACGCCCTCGACGAGCCGCTCGCGATGCTCGATGAGAAAACGGCGATCGCGGTTCGCGATGCGATTTGTGCCGCGACGGAGGATCTCACGCTCGTGATCGCGGATCACCAGGTGGGTATGTGGCGCGGCCACGTCGATCGCGTGATTCGCCTTGGCTCGGGCGGCCGAATTCTCGAGGACTCCCCCGCGAGCGAGTGGGATGCCCCCGAGGCTTCGCTTGCGGCACCGCTCGAGCAAAGCCGTATGGGTGGCGAAACAAACCCGGACGATCCACCGCTTATCGA
Organism: Dermabacter indicis; assembly: GCA_001403775.1. Classification (GTDB taxonomy): domain Bacteria; phylum Actinomycetota; class Actinomycetes; order Actinomycetales; family Dermabacteraceae; genus Dermabacter; species Dermabacter indicis. Next base: position 64,401 of record CYUG01000013.1, on the reverse strand, counting down.
CCTCGAGGTTCCCGCGACGCTCGAGGGGCGCACGCTCTTTGCCGGCCCCGTGCACGTCACGCTGCGCCGAGGAGAACTCGCGGCGCTCACGGGACCGAGCGGGATCGGCAAATCGACCCTCATCCGCTACGTCCTCGAGAACACACGCGCGACAGTAGGCACTCGCAAGCGGGCCGCGAAAAAGGCACCGTTTCGAGCCGCGTGGCTCCCCCAAAACCCTGAGAAGAGCTTCGTGGCACGCACCGTTCTCGAGGAAGTCAAAACCGGTGCGGCGGACCCGAGCGATGACGACGCCGCACTCGCGTGGCTCGAGGCCACGGGACTTCGCCATCTCGAATCGGCGGGTCCCTTCACGCTTTCGGGAGGCGAGCAACGGCGGCTCGCGTTCGCGACGGCGCTCGCGTCGGGGCGTGACATCATCGTCCTCGATGAGCCGACCGTGGGCCTCGATCACGACGCTTTCACCGCGGTCACCGAACTCATCGCTCAGGCCCTTGCTAGCGGCCGCGCCGTTCTCGCCGCCACACACGACGTGCGATTCGTGAACGCGTGCGACCGCGTCATCGCCCTTGAGGCTGCGCCCGTGCGCAGCGACCTCCGCGACATCGACGAGCGCAAGGAGGCGTCGGACCCCTCACCCGCACCCCCCATCCCGCGCGTTCCGCACCCGCCGCGCCCCGTCGCGGCCGATAGGCTCAATCCGCTCACGATCCTCGCGATCGCTGCGCTCGCGTTCATCGGCGCGTTTGGGATGCACACTCTCGCGCCCACGCTCGCGGGAAGCCTGCTCACGCTTGCGCTCATCCCCCTCGCGTGGCGCACGCCCGCACGCCTCATGGCGCGCCTTGCGCCGATTGTGCTCGCGGCGCTCACGATCGCGTGGTCGGCGGCGATCCTCTCGGGAAAGCCCCTTGGTGAGCCTTCGACGTGGCAAAGCGCAGGCGTGGAGGGGCTCAGAGTCTTCGCAATGGTGGGGCCGGGCGCGATTCTGCTCGAGGGGCTCGATCCCACGCGCTTCGGTCAGGCTCTTGCGCAAAGGTGCCACGTTCCAGCGCGATTCGCCGCGGCGATGAGTTCGGGCCTTGCGCGGCTCGGGCACGTGTTCGCTGAGTGGCGCGACATCGTGTTCACGCGGCGCATTCGCGGTATTCAGCAGCGCAATTCCTTCGCGCTTTACGCGGGGGCGACGTTCGCCCTTCTTGTCTCGACGCTTCGCGGCGCCGAGGTTCAAGCCCTCGCGATGGACGCGCGCGGATTTGCGACGGCGCGCAAGCGTACGTGGGTGCACGATGTGCGCTTCACCTGGCACGATGCATGGGGCTTCACTCTCGGGCTCGTGCTGCTCGCCGCGCCGTTCGTCGCTACGCTTGTAGCATGAGTGAAAATACCGCGACGGAACCCGCAGCAGCCCACAACGGCGATGAGGCGGCCGCGCTCGCCCGCGCACTCATGGACGCGGCTCGAGCGGGGGACCTCGATACCCTCCGCCCCATCATCGAAGCGGGGATCCCGCTCAATATGCAGGATGCCGACGGCAACACGATGCTCATGCTTGCGGCATACCACGGGCATGCACCGCTCGTAGAGTTCCTCGCCGCGCAGGGGGCGAAGGTCGACCTCCTCAACGACCGTGGCCAGAGCTCGCTCGCGGGTGCGGTGTTCAAGGGATTCGACGACGTGGTCTCGGTTCTCGTGGCGGCCGGTGCCGACCCGGACGCGGGCACCCCGAGCGCGCGTGAGAGTGCGCAGTTCTTTGGGCGTAGCTACTCGTTGTAGCGCTCGAGGTCCGCGCGCGCGAGTGTGAGTGCCCCGGCGAGCGGCGACGCGGCCTCGTGTACCTCGAAGCCCTCGCGCTCGAGTGCGTAGCGCACGAGGTCTCCGATTGGCCCGCGGGCAGTGAGAACGCTTCCCGCGAGAACAATGCTGGTGGGGGCTCCACCACGAAGCGGCTCCGCGAGTGCGAGTGCCCCTTCGAGGAGGCACTCGACGGCCTCGGCAACGATTTCGCGCGCAACCTGATCGCCGCTTTCGTTGGCAATCTCCCCGAGTTCCGTCACGATCGGCGCGAAGCGTCCGTACTCGGCCGGAGTGAGGTCGTAGACCTCCCGAATGAGCGCTTGGCGCGGGTCGAGGCGCGGGTGGGCTTCCGAGGGGTTGAAACCTAGCTCCCCGCATACGCGGGCCGTGAGCGCCGTGGCCGGGCCTCGCGCATCGAGATCCGCCGCGACGGCTTCGAGAGCGCGTTTGCCGAGCCACACCGCCGAGCCAACATCGCCGAGAATCCACCCCATGCCATCGCGGCGCACCGACTCTTCACCATCCACGTAGCTCACGCTTGCCGCTCCCGTTCCGGCAAGAACGAGAACGCCCGTGGGGGTCGATGTTGTGGAAGCAAAAGCGCTCACGAAGGCCGTGCAGAGATCGTCGACGACGCGCACGCTTTGAGCCCCCACCCTCACGTCGTGTGCAGCAGCCCTCGAGGTCACGGCATGACGCACGAGCTCCTCGATGCGGTCGTGCCGCGCGGGGCCCGCCCCGGAGATCCCGAACACAGCGTGCGCAACGCTGCTGCCGCGATCCAGCTCGGCGAAAGCGCGATCGAGGGTTTCCTCGAAGTGCGCTCGGGCGTCGGGGCCCGAGGACCGCACGTTGAATCCAGGGCCGTCTATGCGCATGGATGCCTCGCTGTTGAGACCCTCCCCGGGCGCTACCGCGCGTGAAGCCCTTTGCTCCACCGGGGTGAGCTGGAGGCGGGTATGCGTGGCCCCCACATCTGCGGCGAGGAGGAACGTTTTCGAGGTCGACGAGGCACTTTCCATGCCCTTCAGTATGTCACCCAGACCACAGCTTGTGGTAAGTTTCATCTTGAGGCACCTTCGTGAAATCTTTTTCCACCAATGTGCCCGCCCCATAGCTCAAAGGAGAAACTATGATCACCCGCAGGAATCTCATTGCCACCGGCGCCCTCGGGGCAGCTACCGTCGGCCTCGCCGCATGCGGAAATTCGAGCGGCTCCTCCACCGATCCCACCGACAAAAAGGCGAACGGCGACAAGACCGTCACCCTGTGGATTATGGAGGGCACGAACGCCAAGTCCGACGAATACGTCAAGGCCCTCCAGGAAGAATTCACGAACAAGACCGGCGCAACCCTCAAGGTTGAAGTTCAGCCCTGGGACGGCGCGCACGACAAGTTCGTGACCGCCATGGCCGGCGGAACCGGGCCCGATGTCGCCGAGGTGGGCACAACCTGGACCCCCGAGTTCGCTGATGCCGGTGGCCTCGACGACCTCACTGACGACGTGAAGGAAGCCGGGCTCGAGGCCGATCTCGTCGACGCCCTCAAGGAGGCCGGGACCCTCGACGGCAAGCTCTACGGCATGCCGTGGTACGCGGGCATTCGCTCGATCCTCGCAAACAACGAGATTCTCGAAGCGGCGGGTGTGAACTCGCAGCCGCAGTCGTGGGACGACCTGCTCGCCATGATCGAAAAACTCAAGGCTTCGAATCCCGACATCATTCCCTTCCCCGTGAACGGCGGTTCCCTCTTCGCCCTCATCCCCTTCATTTGGGGGGCTGGTGGCGAAATCGCCGAGGGCTCGGGCGATCAGTGGAAGGCCACGATCAACGAGGCCCCCGCGGTTGAGGGCCTCACGTGGTACACGGATCTCGCTCTCAAGCATGATGCTTCGACTCAAGCCGCCTCGACGTGGAAGGAAACCGATTCCCTCAAGCAGTTCCAAGAGGGGAAGGTCGCGATGTTCATCACCGGTTCGTGGGTGCCCGCAACCGTGAAGGCGAGCGATGAAGAGCTCTTCAAAAAGCTCACGGCCTTCACGATTCCCGCGAAAGACTCGGCTATCGCCCCGAGCTTCGTGGGCGGCTCGCACCTGTGCCGTTTCACCGACACCGAAGAGCCCGAGCTCGCATTCGAGCTCATCAAGCTCATGGCGACCGGTGATTTCGCGAACCGCTGGAGCGAGGACACCAATTACTTCCCCGGTACGAAATCGGCGCTTGACGAGACGATCAAGAACGGAAGCGAGCTCACGAAGGTGTTCGCCTCGCAGATGACGGAAGCCGGGAAGTCGGTTCCCGTGACCCCTATGTGGGGCCAGATCGAGGGGAAGAAGACCCTCCCGAACCTCCTGAGCAACGTGCTCGCGGGAGGCCAGGATCCGCAGGCGGCCGCCGATGCGGCCGCGAAGGAGATGGACGGCATTTTCGGCGCATAACGCGCCTCGCCGCCCTCTGTACGCCGGAGCTCGGGGGCCCGCTCACGGATCGGGCCCCCGAGCCACTCAACTTGAGTTCGAAAGCTTCCTCGATGACTGCACAGCACGACGCGCACCAAGGCGCGCTCCCTCCAGCCGATACGAGCACGACCGCGCGCCTCACGATGTGGGCGAGACGCCACGTACCACCGTGGCTGCTTCTCGCCCCCGGCCTCATCACGCTCGGTGTATTGCTGATTCTTCCGCTTTTCCGCGTCGTCGACCTCTCCCTCCAGGAGTACGGCCTGCGCAATCTCCTCAAGGGCACAACAAACTACGTTGGCTTCGATAACTACTCGGCGATCCTCGCCGATCCGCACCTGTGGAAGACCGTGCTTCCGAACACCGTCGGATTTGCCGCCGTGTGCGTGGTGCTCACGATGCTCGTGGGCGTTGCCGTGGCGCTCTTCCTCAATACGCTCTCGCTCACCTGGCGCAACATCTGCATCGGCGCGATCATGGTCGCGTGGGCCGTTCCCGCACTCACGGGCACATACGTTTTCGTGTGGCTTTTCGACCCCACGAGCGGGTTCGTTGCGAGCGTTCTTGACACGCTCGGCCTTTTCACCCCCGGGAGCGCGAACTGGTGGGATTCGCGCCTCACGTTTTACGGAATCGCTGCCCTCAACGTCGTGTACCACGGCTTCCCCTTTATCGCCGTGACCACGCTCGCGGGGCTACTCACCATCCCCGAGTCGCTCTATGAGGCGGCGAAGGTCGACGGCGCAAGCGCGTGGAAGCGCTTGACGAACGTCACCCTCCCGATGATTCGCCCGATCCTCGCGGTGTGCATCATCCTTTCGACGATCTGGGACTTCAAAGTCTTTACGCAGATCTACCTTATGCCGGGCGGCGACGGCTCGAACCGCAACATGATGAACCTCGGCGTATGGTCGTACACGGAGTCGTTTGGCCAGGGAAAGTACGGCATGGGCTCCGCGATCGCCGTTCTCCTCACCCTCGTCCTTCTCGCCATTTCCGTGGTCTATATGCGCGCCCTCATGAAGGAGGATGAACTGTGAGCTCGCCCGTTTCGCCCCGCACCGCACCCGCGGCGAACAAGAAAAATGTCTTGCGCCCCGCGAACATCGCGAAAGCACTCGGCATCGTCGTTCTTCTCATCTACGCGCTCTTCCCGTTCTACTGGATGCTCACGACCGCCGTCGATACCCACGCGAACTCGCGCGGCGCGGGGATCTTGCCCACGGGGTTCACGCTCGATCATTTTAAAACCGTCCTCGTCGACGCAAAGTTCTTCGACTACATCAAGGTCTCGCTCATCGTCGCGGCGGGCACGGTGCTCCTTTCGGGCGCGATCGCGCTCTTCGCCGCAATCGGCGTGGCCCGCTACCGCTTCCGCATGCGCACGGTCGTGCTCATTCTTGTGCTCATGGTGCAAATGGTGCCTCTCGAGGCACTCGTGATTCCGCTGTTCCTCCAGGCGCGCACGCTCGGCATGCTCAACTCACTGCTCGGCCTCGTGATCGTGTACCTCGCATTCTCGCTTCCCTTCGCGATCTGGAACCTCAAGGGTTTCGTCGCGGCCGTGCCGAAGGAACTCGAAGAGGCCGCCTACATTGACGGCGCCGGCTGGTTCCGCATGTTCTTTTCAATCTTGCTCCCGCTCGTTGCCCCGGGCCTCGTTGCTACGAGCGTGTTCGCGTTCATCACTGCGTGGAACGAGTTCATCTTCGCGCTCACGTTCATGACGGATTCGTCGAAGTACACGGTCGGCGTGGGTCTTCGCACGTTCTTCACGCAAAATACGGCCGATTGGGGCCCGATCATGGCTGCCTCCACGATCATCGCGCTTCCCGTCGTCGTGTTCTTCGTGCTCGTGCAGCGTCAGCTCTCCTCTGGCCTCACTGCCGGGGCGGTCAAGGGCTAGGGTCGGCGCATGCACACTTCACGCTTTGACCCCGATGCGCTCGCGCCGCTTCTCGCCTCATTCTCGGGCACGGATGTACCGGCATGGCTCGAGGGCGCCCTCGAGCGCGGTCTCGGCGGCGTGTGCCTTTTCGGCTACAACACGCCGAGTGCGCGCGAGGCTCAGGGGCTCGTCGCGAAGCTCCGCGCCGCTGCTGTTCACGATCTCGTCGTCACGATCGATGAGGAAGGTGGCGATGTCACGCGGCTCTACGCGTCACGAGGGGGTGCCTTTCCCGCGGCCCGAGGGCTCGGGGATATCGATGATCCGGGTCTCTCGCGCGATTACGGCGTGGCCATTGGTCGCGTGCTGACCGCGATCGGCGTGAACATGAATTTCGCCCCCGTTGCCGACGTCAACACGAACCCTCGCAATCCCGTGATCGGCGCGCGTAGTTACGGCACGACCCCCGAGATGGTCGCCCGGCACGCGAGCGCGGTCTGCGAGGGCCTGCGCCGCACGGGTGTTCTCAGCTGCGCGAAGCACTTTCCCGGTCACGGGGATACTGCGGTGGATTCGCACGTGGGGCTTCCGACGGTTGCCTTAACGCGCGAGGAAGCCCTCTCCCAGCACGTCGAGGCCTTCCGTCGGCTCGGCAACGCCTCAGATGCCCTTATGACGGCTCATATATGCGTCCCGTCGCTCGGTGAGGGCCCGGCAACGATCTCGCCGTGGGCCAGTGCGCTCGCCGCTCGCACGAACCCGGAGGCTCTGATCGTGACCGATGCCCTCGACATGGGGGCGATCACCGAGTCCGTGGGCTTCGCGGAAGCTTCCGTGCGCGCGCTCGAAGCGGGCGCGCATCTCCTGTGCCTCGGTACCTCGATCCGCCGCGACGGAGAAAATATGCTTGCGGAAGCTCACGACGCGATTGCCGAGGCCCTCGGGTCCGGCCGCCTCGACCGGGAGGTGCTTCGCGAGCGCGCGAGAAAGGTCAGGGCCAAGCTCTCGCATGTCGCTTCTCCCACCGCGCGCACCCCCGAGGCACTCGCCGAGGCAGAAGCGCATCTCGAAAACGTCGGGGCCCGGGTCTGCGCCAAGGCCGTAGGCTTTGCCGGCGAGCCGAGTCCTCCACGCGAGTCGGCTCGCACCGCGGCCATTGTCGATGCGCGCTTGGCGCACGATTACGCGGCGGGCAAGGGTAAAACCTTCCTCGTGCCCGCGCTCGAAAGCCGCGGCATCAGGCTTCTTCCATCCGATCCGCCTCCCGGCTACGAAAGTCCAGACCTCACCTTCGTGCTCACTCGTCTCGGCTCGGCGAGTGAAAATGAAATGGTGCGACTCGACGAGGCAGCGAGGAACGCCCACGAGACGGGCTCGCACCTCATCGTTCTCCACACGGGGGTACCGGAAACGATGCCCCGCGCAAACGCGTGTGCCTCCCCCGCAACCGTTCTGTTCACCTACGGTGCGAGCCGAGGCGTCATGAACGCCGCGGCAGACCTCCTCTTCGGGAGGAAGCAGCCATGAGGATTCTCGGGCTCATGACGGGAACGTCGGTGGATTCTGCCGACTTCGCACTCGTCGACTTCACGAGGGACGGCGATACGCTCCATGCCCGAATCGCCGCTTCGGGTGAAAGACCCTGGCCGAGCGCGCTTCGGCTCCGCGTCCTCGAGGCGGTCACACGAGCGGACGTCCCTTCGCTCGCGGCGCTCACTCTCCTCGACGCGGAGGTGGGAGAGTTCCTCGGTAGCGTCGTCAACGATGTTCGAATGAGCCACGCGAGGGCTGGCGCTCCCATCGACCTCGTCGTCTCCCCCGGGCAAACGCTCTTCCACAACGTTGATCAAGGGCGCACCCTCGCGACTCTCGCCATCGGCGACTCCTCACGCATTCACGCGACAACAGGGATTCCCACGCTCGGCACCGTGCGAAGCGCCGACATCGCGCGCGGCGGCACGGGCGCGCCGCTCGCTCCCCTCCTCGATCGTCTCCTCCTCGGCCCCGAAGGTGGATGCGCGATCAACATCGGCGGTATCGCTAACGCGACGATGTGCATCCCGCAAACCGTCGGAACCCGAAAAGAGCCTGCCCTCCGCGCGGGTGACACGGGCCCCGGAAACGGGCTGATTGACGCGGCCGCGGCCGAACGCACCGGAACCGCGTGCGATACGGACGGGGCCCTTGCGGCCGCCGGGCAGGTGCACGCACCCCTGCTCGCGGCTCTTCTCTCCGACCCCTATTTCGCGCTACCGTTCCCGAAGTCCACGGGTCGGGAGTACTTTTCTCCCGCGTGGCTCGCCGCTCGTGCCGGAGGCGCGCACGTGGATCTTGGCTCGCTTTGCACCGAGGATCTTCTCGCGACCCTCACGGAACTGACCGTACGGGCTCTCGCCGACACGCTCACGCGCGAGGCAGGCCACGAACCGCAAGCGCGCCTTCACGTCACCGGTGGCGGGGCCCACAACCCCACCCTCATGGCGCGCATAAAATCTCTTCTACCTGCATGTACGGTGGAAACGGGCCCAGTTGGTGGCCTCGATCCCGACATCAAAGAAGCGTTCCTCATGGCTCTCATCGGCTATTTCTCGGCGCACGGCCTTCCCGGCGCCCTGCCCGACGCGACCGGTGCGCACTCCCCCGCTGTGCTCGGCCAGCTCACGCCCCCGCATGCCCTGCGAAACGTCCCGCTTTCATACGCCGCACCCCGTCAACTTCTCGTGGAGGATTCCCGTGACTGATTCGACCAGCCCGCTCACGCCGCTCGTGAAGGTGCACTCGCCTACCGAAGAGCGCAACCCGCGCTCGTACGACATCGACACGCTTTCCTCCGAGCAGGTCGTCGAGCGGATTCTTGCGGAGGATGCCACGGTAGTCCAAGCCGTGCAGGCGCTCACGCCCGAAATCGCGCGCCTCGCGGACCTCTGCGTCGAGGCACTCTCGAACGGGGGGCGCGTGCATTACGTGGGCGCGGGAACTTCGGGGCGTCTCGGTGTTCTTGACGCGGTCGAGCTTCTTCCCACGTACAACGCGGGCTCGAATATGTTTGTCGCGCACCTCGCGGGCGGCGACGGGGCGATGATGAAAGCCGTCGAAGGAGCGGAGGATAGCGAGGAGCTCGGCGCACAGGTCGTTGAGGACAATGCGGGCGAGCACGACGTCATCGTGGGCCTCGCCGCGAGTGGCCGCACCCCGTACGTCAAGGGTGCCCTCGCGGCAGCACGTGAACGCGAACTTCCCACGGCCCTCGTGAGCGCCAATCCCCACGCGCCTCTCGCCTCTCTCGCGGATGTGCCGCTGCTCGTGAACACGGGCCCCGAGGTGGTCACGGGTTCGACCCGCATGAAGGCCGCGACTGCGCAGAAGGTGCTGCTCAATGCGCTTTCAACGTCGGTCATGGTGCGCCTCGGCAAGACGTTCGAGAACCTCATGATCGACGTGCGCGCGACGAACGAGAAGCTCGTGGCCCGCACGGTGAGGATTGTGCGTGAGGCGACGGGAGTGGGTGAAGAGGAGGCACGCGCGGCGCTCAACGCAACCGGCCACAATCTGCGCGCGGCCCTCGTGCTCGTGCTCGCGGGTGCACCGCTCGAGAGCGCAACCGAAGCGCTCGACGTCCTCGCGCAGTTCCCGCCTTCGGCGAACCGACCGGGAGATGCCTCGGGCATCCGCTCGGCAAGCGCGGCCCTGCGTGAGCGTGTGAAGAGTCCGACGGCTGCCGTGGAACGATAGAGGCGTGTGATGACGAGCGAAGCTGCCCTACGCCCGCCGGAGCGAGTACTCGACGCCCTCGAGGACGCCGCGAAGAGTGAGTCGCGCACGCTTGCCCGCGCGAGCCGCTACCTCCTCGACAACCCCGATGAGGCACTCACGCAGCCCATTGCTGAGATCGCCTCGGCTTCACGCACTTCGCCCGCGAGCATCGTTCGCCTCGCGACGAGCCTTGGCTTCAGCGGTTTTCGCGAACTGCGCGCGGCTTTCCGCGAGGATCTCGCTTTCTCGCGCGGACGTGCGACCACGATCGCGGGAGGCGACGAGGGCGCCGCGAGCGCACTCGCGGCCGACATCGATCCCGCGGATTCCCTCGAGTCTGTCGTAAAGAAAGTGGCATTCGCGGATTCGCGCGCCGTTGCCGATACGGCCGATGCCGTGAGCATCACCGAGCTTGAACGTGCACGCGAGCTGTGCACGAGAGCCCGCCAGGTGGTGACGTTCGGCGTGGGAGCCTCGGCGTTTGCCGCAATGGACCTCGAGCAGAAGCTCGCGCGCATCGGTATGCGTGCGACGAGCTACGTGGATGCGCACCAGGCTTTGCCTGCGGCGTCGCTCATGGGCGAGGGCGATGTCGCGGTCGGTATTTCGCACTCCGGCGAAACGCTCGACATTCTTGATTCGCTCGCGATTGCGCAGGATGCGGGCGCAGCCACGATCGCGATTACGAATGCACCGTCGAGTGAGATCGCGCGCCTTGCCGACATCACGCTGCTCACCCACGCATATGAATCGGAGTTGCGCTCGGGCGCCACGGCCTCGAGGATCGCGCAGCTGACCGTCGTCGACTTTCTTTTCGTAGCGATCGCGCAAACGCGTATGAGCGAGGCACACGAGGCCCTCGCGCGCACCTATTCCGCGGTTTCGGCAAGGAGGCGATAGCCCCGCTTTTCTTCCACGCCCTCCCTTGCCACTTTCACGATGAAGAAAAGTGCATGGGCAAGGTTCACAACGGGCGCCGACGTCGTTTTTCTCCACCTTCATGCCATTCTCAACGAGGAGATTTTTCATGACTGACCTTTCACGCCGTTCTTTCGTTACCCTCTCGGGCGCGGCCACAACGGGGGCCTTCGCCGTCGCGATTGGGGCAGCTCCAGCCGTCGCATCGCCTTCACAACGTGAGGGCAAGGGGCCCGACGCCCCCTCGGCACCGCGTGCCCGCGAATTTCGAGCGATGTGGATCGCCTCCACCACGAACATCGACTACCCGAGCCGCATGGGGCTCAGCGCTGAGGAATCGAAAGCTGAGTTTCGCGCTTGGCTGGACCTCGCACAAGACCTCAACCTCAATGCCGTGATCTCGCAAATTCGCCCCTCGGCCGATGCGTTCTGGCCTTCGCCGTATGAGCCGTGGTCACATTTCCTCACGGGCGAGCAGGGGAAGGATCCGGGCTTCGATCCTCTCGCGTTCCAAATTGAGGAGGCCCACAAGCGCAACCTCGAGTTCCACGCGTGGTACAACCCCTTCCGCGTCTCGATGACCGAGTCGGTTGACCATCTCGCTCCCGACCACCCCGCGCTCGTCAACGAGGGCTGGGCCTGGGCCTACGGCACGAAGACCTATTTCGATCCGGGTATTCCCGAGGTCCGCGAGCACTCGTTGCGCGCGATCATGCATTCAGTGGAGAACTACGATATCGATGCGGTGCACTTCGACGACTACTTCTATCCCTACAAGGTCGAAGGCGAAGACTATCCAGATCACGCGACCTTTGAACGGTACTCGGACGGCACGCGTGCCCTCGACGATTGGCGCCGAGAGAACATCACGCTCTTCATCCGCGAGATGCGCGATCGTATTCGCGCGTGCAAGCCGTGGGTGAAGTTCGGCATCAGCCCGTTCGGGATTTGGCGCAACGACACGAGCGACCCCGCGGGGTCGGCGACGAGCGGCTCGGAAAGCTACGAGATCATTTGCGCCGATTCGCGCGCGTGGGTCAAGGACGGCCTCGTCGACTACATCAACCCGCAGATCTACTGGCCGATCGGGCTTGAGGTCGCCGACTACGCGGCGCTCGTGCCGTGGTGGAACGATGTCGTCGAGGGCACCGATGTCGCACTCTACATCGGTCAGGCGATGTACAAGCAGGTTTCGGGCGCCTTTGAGGAGGCAGGTGAGACGGCGCGCCACCTCGACTTCAACCGCGACTACCCGCGCGTGGAGGGCGACGTGTATTTCTCGGCTGCCTCGGTGCGCGACGAGCGTGAGGGCGCCATGGGTGAGGTCTATGAGCGCCACTACGCCCATCCCGCAATCGTGCCCGTGATCGCGCACATGGGTGGCACGGCTCCACGCACGCCGAAGGGCCTCAAGGCACACTCCTCGCGTGGAGTCGCCGAGGTTGCCTTCAATCGCCACCCGCATTCGGAGGCGACGAGCTTCGCGATCTATCGCGTCTCGGGCGCGCAGTTCGATCCTGCCGAGCTCGAGGACGGACGCAACCTCCTCGCATGCGTACGCGCCGATGAACTGTCGGTGCGCCAGCGGGTGCAGGTCGAGGGGCTCGAGCGCGGCGAGTGGATCGCCGTGACGGCACTGGATCGCTTGTGGAACGAGTCCGAGCCGTCGAAGGCAAAGCGCGTGCGCTAAGAACGCGATGCTCTCGGTGCGCGTTCGCCCTTAGAGGTGCACGCGCACCTCGTCGCCGTCGCGGTACGCCGAGAACATCATGGGCGAGTTGTGCGCGATCACCATCGCGCCCGAGGGGTCGATCGCAATGAGGCCACCGCTCGAACCCTTCTGCGTGAGGGTTTCCTCAATCGTGGCTTCGACGGCGCTCGGGAGCTCACTGTGGGCGTAACGCACGCGTGCCGCGACGTCGTACGCGACCACGCCGCGCAGAAATGCCTCGCCCTCTCCCGTGCACGAGAGCGCTACGAGACCGTCGCGTGCATAGGTGCCTGCCCCAATCACGGGCGTATCGCCGATGCGACCGACATCCTGCGCGCTGATCCCACCCGTCGAAGTGGCGGCGGCAAGATGCCCCTCGCTATCAAGGGCCACTGCTCCGACGGTGCCATGCCTCGGGCCGGTCTCCTTTTTCTCGAGAAGCCTTCGCAACTGGGCGAGGCGGCGCTCGGTGACAAACCATGCGGGGTCCGCAACCTCGAGGCCCCACTCGCGGACGAGGTCGGCGGGTGGGTCCACGATCATGACGTGGTCGGTGCGCTCCATGACGGCGCGCGCCGCGCGCACCGGGCTCTTCGCGTGCCGGCTCGCAAGAACGGCGCCGGCGAGGCCACTCGTGCCGTCCATGACCGACGCGTCAAGCTCGGCACGGCCGTCTTTCGCGAGCGCCGCGCCACGTCCGGCATTGAACAGCGGGTTATCCTCGAGCGATTGCACAGCAGCGCAGCACGCCTCGAGCGCGTTTCCGCCGCCCGACAGTACCGCTTCACCGGCCGCGTGTGCCTCGCGAAGCCCGCTCTCGTAGTCCGCCTGTTCACCGAGCTCAAGGATGCGACCGCCGGCACCGCCGTGAATCGCGAGCGCCCACGGCTCGGCGCTCGCCCGGTGAAGCGTAAGGGTGGCTGGTGGCTGGACGTTCTCCTCGCCGGCTGTGCGCGCGGCAGACACGTTTGTGCTCATCGTCGCTCCTCCTCGAAACACCTACGGGTGGTGGTACTCCATCGTGTAGTGCGCAATGCCGGCTTCCTCGAATTCGTCGCTCACGGTCACGTAGCCGAGCGACTCATACCAGCCCTTGAGGTACGACTGCCCGTGAATCACGATTTTTTGTGTGCTCTCACGTTCCTTGCACAGGTCAATCGCCGCGGCCATGAGAGCGCCGCCAAAGCCGCCGCGGCGCGCACTCTTGGCGCACGCGAGGCGCCCGATTCTCATGCAGCCGTCGCCGGGGAACACGCGAATCGTGCCAATCACATCGCCGTCTTTTTCCCACCAGAGCGTGATCGTCGAATCCTCGCGATCGAGCCCGTCAAGCTCCTGCTCGCTCGTCACCTGCTGCTCGAGGATAAACACGTCTTGGCGCAGCATGCACAGCGAGTACACGATTTCGGGGTCCATGAAGCTGAGATGGGCGGCCTTGAGTCGGGCGCCGTCGGGCCGTGTTTCAAGGGTCCGCATCTCATACTTGGGGTGCCGGTTCATCTCATTCACCTTCCCGAGTGTAGGCCCAGCTCGCTGCGCTGTTCACGTCCGTCCACCCCGCTTTGCGCACGCGGCGTCGTTGGCAGCGGGGGCACCAGTAGAGCGCGCGCCCCGCGAGGTCGGCATCGCGGATGTGCGCTTCGCACACGCGGCACGGGAAACCCTGACGGTGGTACACGTAGAACGATTCCTCGCGTGGAACGGCCGCGGGGTCATCGTCGCCGTTTTGATACACGGGCACGGTGCGCTCGTTGAGCTCGCGGTGGATCTTGCGATGCCCGGGCTGGGTCGTGACGATGCGACCTGTGCGTTCACCGTAGGCCATGAGCGGCACGAGATCCTCCCACATGGCCACGATGAGCGGGGCCGTGAGCTCATTGCCGGGCACGTAAGGGTCGAGTCGCGCACGAAACAGCAGCTCGGCGCGGTAAATGTTGCCGATGCCCGCGCATACGCGCTGATCCATAAGAAGCTGACCTATGCTCTGGCGGGATTTTTTGATGCGCCGAACGAACTCGCCCGGGTCCGCGTCATCGCGAAGCGGATCGGGCCCAAGTCGCTCGAGCACCGCCTCTCGCTCAGCTTCGTCAATCACGCGACACTGGTTGGGGCCGGTCAGGTCAGCAAGCCCCTCTGCCCCGCGAATGCGGAGTCTGACGTTTGCCCCCGGCACGATCGAGGCCCAGGTGCCGTCGGCCCCCACTTCAAGTCCCCTTCGGGGTGCTCCAATCGCGCGCACCCGGTGGAAACTCTCGCTCCCTGCGAAGGCCCACGAACCGTACAGTCCCAGGTGAATGTGGATAAACCGCAGCGGGGCAGAATCCTCATGTGGGGCGAAGCCCAAAAAGAGGTGCTTCCCGGCCGCCTCCGCGCGCGCCATAATCCAGCCGTCAAGTTCCGCGGCCCCTTGCTCGAACCGGCCCTGCGGTGAGGAAAGCCGCACCCGGGTGCTCCCGAATGCGGCGTTCATCGCGCGTGCGAGCCGGTGAATCGTGTTCCCTTCGGGCATCGCTCACCGCCCTTTCGTTAGCGCTTGGCGTACGTGCCCGTCTTTTCGTATTCGGCGATCTTGGCGATTCGCCGCACGTGGCGTTCGTCGCCCGAGAAGGGCTCGTTGACGAACGTCTCGATGAGGCCGATGAGTTCTTCCTCGCTGTGCTGGCGCGCACCAACGGCGATCACATTCGCGTCGTTGTGCTCACGTGCAAGCTTCGCGGTCGCCTCGTTCCACACGAGGGCCGCGCGCACGCCCTTGACCTTGTTTGCGGCGATCTGCTCGCCGTTGCCCGAGCCGCCGATCACGATGCCGAGGCTCCCCGGATCCGCGACCACGGCCTCGCCGCAGTCCGAGCAGAAAGGCGGGTAGTCATCGAGCGGGTCGACCTCGAACGCACCGTGGTCGATGACCTCGTGGCCCTTGCCCTCAAAGATGGTGATGAGCCGGTTTTTGAGGTCAAAGCCGGCATGATCGGTAGCGATGTGAAGGCGCATGAGCGGCCCTTTCTTCTGTAATCGAAATAGAGGAAGCTTCAGGAGAAGTCGAGACCGCCGGTGCGGGCACGTTTGAGTTCGGAGAAGCCACGCACGGTCGTCATCGCGGCGAGACCATCGAGCAAGGCGCCGGCTTCCTCGCCTCGCGGGGCACGCGTCAAAACGGGACCGAAGTACGCGGTGCCGGAACCGAAAGAGATCACGGGCGTGCCCACGTCGTCACCAACCATCTTCTGAACCTTCGCCTGTTCCTCGCGCAGCTCGGCCTCGTAGGTGCGGCCTTCCCAGTGCTCGAGGTAGGAAGCATCGATCCCCGCTTCTTCGAGCGATTCACGCGCGACCTCGAGGTAGTCGTCCTTGCGGTCCTGCACGTGGAAGCGCTCGCCCCACGCCGTGTAGAGCTTCGAGAACGCCTCCTGGCCGAGCTCGCGCTGCACGGCCATGAACAGGTGAGCGGGGCTCAGGGTCTGGTCAATGAGGGCGCGGTAGTTCGGGTCGAGATCGCGGCCCTCGTTGAGCACATACAGCGACATGATGGAGAAGCGCGGGGTATATTCGGGGCGCTCTTTCACGGCGTGAAGGAGCCAGCGACTCGTGACCCACGCGAACGGGCACGTGGGGTCGATGTAGAGGAGAACGTCTCGTTTCGTGGCGCTCACGTGAAGATCCTTTCGTCGCGAATCATTACCGGGCCATTGTGTCAGACGCCACCGTCCGTTTTCCGAGAAGCGATTGCGACACCTCGTATTTCTTCGTTAACTAATGGGGATGAGCGAAGCGCCCGTGAGCACCGAAAACACCCGCGCAAAGAAGCGCGCGAAGCGCCATGCCGCGGAAGCGCACCTCAGCAAAAGCGAGCTGCGCGAGCGGTCGGTCATGCGCGCGATTCTGCGGCGCAACTCCCGCCCACTCACGTGGTTCATGGTGCTCGCGATGGCAAGCGAAGCGATCAATATGTTCATCCCTATCGGGATCGGCCTCGTGATCGATCACGGCATCTTTAAAGCCAATCTGTGGCCCACCGTGGGCGGTGCCGCGGGTCTTGCAGGACTCCTGCTTCTCTCCAACTGGTGCTGGGCGCGATTTTTCGAACCGATCATGGAGATCCGAGCGCGCGAGCAGCACAATCTGCGCCTCGCCGTCACCGCGGCTGCCCTCGACCCCGCGTCCCGACAGATTGATCGCCCCGCAGGCGAAATCCTTTCAATCGCGACCTCGGATGCTGATCGCGCTCCCGATGTCTTCGACATGATGACGTGGGCCGTGCCCGCGTCAATCGCCGTCGTGGGGGCAGGTGTGTGGCTCACGGTCATGAATCCAGTCGTGGGGCTCATCGTTTTTGCGAGCCTCGCCCTGCAAGTTGTCATCTTGCGGGTTGTCACACCGATCCTTTCGGAAAAGTACGACAACCAGCAGTCACGCGCTGCCGACGCCGCTTCGACCGCAACGGATCTCGTGCACGGCCTTCGCGTACTTCAGGGGCTGGGGGTGCAAACCCGCGCGCGCTCGACCTACCGGGCGCGCTCACGCATGGCACTCGACGCTGCCCTCACGAACGCGCGCTTCTCCGGCCTTTCCGACGGCCTCATGCTCTTTACCTCTTCGATCATGATTGCCGCGGTCGTCGTCGCCTCGGGTACGCTCACGCTCGAGGGCGCGATGTCGGTAGGCGTGTTCATCTCGATTGCGGGTCTCGTGCGCAACCTTTCGGGCATGATGGCGGGCCTCGCCGGCGTGCCCGTGTGGTGGGCAAGCTTCTCGACCTCGGCGCGCCGCATCCGCCAGCTCCTGAGCGAAATGGGGCGAAGCATCACCGAGCCCGCACTCAATTCCCTCGTCAGGGCCGGCTCGCCCGAGGCCCTTTCGGCACGCACGGAGCCCACTGCTCCCCCACGTCTTCCGGGCCTCGGTGAAATCTCCACCCCTCTTCTCGGCACCGTGCGCGATTCTCAGATCGTCGCCCTCGTTCCGGAATCCGCTTCCGACGCCCGCCTCGCCCTCAACGAACTTTCTTCGCTCGGCATTCCGCGCGAAAGCCTCCTTATCGAGCCGCACGCGGTCGACCTTTTCGATGGCACGCTGCGCGAGCAACTCGACACAAAGCGCCCCGCTCCGGGCGCTTCACCCGGCACGACGAACGATCCCGATACCTGGGCGCACGCGGCTCTCGAATCCGCAGGCGCAGATGATCTTTTGAGGATCCTGCCCGAGGGGCTCGACACGCGCATCCTTGACCGCGGCGCGAACCTCTCTGGTGGCCAGCGCCAGCGCCTGGCTCTTGCACGCGCACTTGCGGCGGATGTTCCCGTGCTTGTGCTCAACGACCCGACGACCGCGGTCGACGCCGTGACGGAACACAAAATCGCCCAAGGGGTGCGCGAGGCGCGCAAGGTTGAGGACCGTATCACGGTCCTCATCGCGAAGGCTCCGGCGCTTCTCGATCAGGCCGACCACGTGCTCTTCGTTCGAGGCGGCGAGGTAAGCGCCGAAGGCCCCCACCACGAGCTCATGCACACCGAGGCATACCGGAAGATGGTGCAACGATGAGCGAAAACAGCACGCACGTAGCAAACACTGCGAGCGAAGCCGAACGCGACCTGATCGCCTCGATGGAGGCCGAAGGCGACGTGGCGCGCCAGCTTTCGCGCCACGCCGAGCTTCTCCCTATCGCCTCCTTCGGTGAGACGGGACGATTCGTGCTCACACGCCTTCGCGACTTCACTCCGCTCGCGCTCGGAATGCTCGCCGCAACCGTCATCGCTGCGCTCGCGGGAGCGCTCGGCCCCTACTTCATGGGACGCGCGGTAGACGTGGTAACTGCCGGAGGAACTACTCAGGCGCTCTGGACCATCGCCGGGATGATCGTCGCAGCGGGCGCCGTACAAGCGCTCGCCTCGGCTCTTTCACGCGCCCTCATCTCGGGACTCGGCCAGCGTGTGCTTGCGGGCATGCGCGAGGACGTCATTGACCGCGCCCTCGATCTGCCCACGCAAACGATGGAGCGGGCGGGCATCGGCGACGCACTCTCGAGAGTCGCCGACGACGTCGACGTCACCGCGAAGGCCGTCAACAACATCGTTCCGTGGCTCGTCACGGTGACCTTCCAGATCACGGTGACGTTCATCGCGCTCGTCGTGATCAGCCCGTGGCTTCTCATTCTGGTTGTCGCGATCATTCCCTTTTATGTATGGGCACTGCGCTTTTACCTTCCGCGCACGAACCGCATCTACCGCGTCGAACGCATCGCGAAAGGCGCGCGTGCGCAGGGTCTCCTTGCCGCAATCAATGGTGCCCCGACCGTGCACGCCTACGGCATCGAAGAGCGCGAGACGCGGCACGTTGGCTCGCTGAGCGCCGCCGCCTACGCGCTCGTGCTGAGGATCTTCCGCCTCATCGTGCAAGTCGTGTGGATCATGATGATCCCCGAAACCCTCGCCGTCATTCTTGTGCTGCTCATCGGGTACGCGACCGTCCAGGCGGGGCTCATGCCGGTGGGGCTCGTGGCCTCGGCGTGCATCTACATCGTGACGCTCTTTTGGCCCCTCCAGTCCCTCATCTTCTCGCTCGATGACGTGCAATCCGCGGCGGCAAGCCTCACGCGCATGGTGGGGGTCATCACCTCGATCGACCCTGCTCAATCACCCGGACGCGAAGTACCGGAGGACGGCTCGATTCGCCTTGACGGTGTCTCTCACGCCTATAGCGAGGAGGGCCGCATTGTGCTTGCCCCGATCGATCTCACGATCGAGGAGGGCGAGACCGTCGCGCTTGTGGGAGCCTCGGGAGCAGGGAAATCAACCCTCGCCTCAATCATGGCCGGCACGCTCACACCGCGCTGGGGACGCGTGCTCCACGGAGGCGCAAACCTCGCGCACGCAGATCTCGAGGCCGTGCGCGCCCACGCCTCGATCGTCTCCCAGGACGTGCACGTGTTCCACGGGACCCTACGCGAGGACCTGAGTCTCGCGATCGACGAGGCGAGCGACGCCGACCTATGGAGCGCCCTCGCGCGCGTCGGCGCTGAGGATTGGGCAAGGCTCCTCCCCAAGGGACTTGACACCGAGGTTGGAGAGAAAGGCGCGAAGCTCACCGCTGAACAAGGCCAGCAGCTTGCACTCGCGCGCATCGTGCTTCAAGACCCGGCAATTCTCATCATGGATGAGGCCACGGCCGATGAAGGCAGTTCGGGAGCGCGAGTGCTCGAACGTGCGGCGCTCGAGGTTGCGCGCGGGCGCACGACGGTCATCGTCGCGCACCGCCTCACTCAGGCGAAGGAAGCCGACCGGATTTTTGTCATGGACGACGGCGCGATCGTGGAGTCGGGAAGCCACGACGAACTCGTGGCGCTTGACGGACGGTACGCCGAGCTATGGAGTGCCTGGTCACGCTAGGAACACCGGGACAGAACCCTGTTTCTCGCCATCGTCATGCCCACGATGGCACCGCTCTCGTGACGCGCCGTGAACGAGCACACTCGCGCGAGGTGCCGTAACTCCGGTAGGCTCGAGCCATACTCGTTTCCCCTTCCGGAAACCATGTGACTTCGCGGAATCGGCCCGTCGCTAAGCACCCGGGAGGCTGATCGGGCCACGGAAGAGTCATGAATACCCAGAAGCGTTGGTCCGCTGGGGACCACGTGACCTGGACGTACTACACGCACGCGCACGAGACCATCACCGTGCGGCCGGGAACCGTCGTCATTGATGACGACCGCGGCATCGTCGTGTGGATCGCACCGGGCACGGAGGTTCTCCTCCCCGTCCTCGAATCGGGCGCCCCTCTCAGGCGCGCCGGCGACGAGGGCATGTTCACCGCCCCCCGCACGCAGTCGAAACAGCTGTGGACCGGCAACGGCATCCTCATGATTGGGCTTCCCGATAAGCCCTATTCCGTGTGGCTTTTCTACAAGGACGACGGCACGCTCGGCTGCTATTACGTCAACCTCGAGACCACGCTCGAACGCACAGAAGAAGGTGTGCGCTCGCGCGATCTCGTTCTCGACCTCGTGGTACTCCCCCGCCACGACTACCACTACAAGGATGAGGACGAGCTCGAAGGCGCAGAGCGGATTGGCTACTTTAGTCGGGACATGGCGGAGCAGATCCGGGCGTGGGGGCGCGAGGCCGAGCGCGACATCGAAGCCTGGGGCTACCCCTTCAATGCGGGCTTTGAGTATTTCTTCCCGAACCCCTCGTGGGATCTGCCGAAGCTCCCCGAGCACTATTCGTGGGATATGGACCTTACTCACGCACGCCGCCGCTGATCACCCCTTCTGGCGAAGCCCCGTAGTATATTCCTCACCCGGGCGTAATTACGTCCGCATTCAGCCGCGCGAGGACGCGCGTACTTTCCCCCTTGGAGTGATGATCTCGTGATGAAATTCTTCCAGCGGCTCGGCAGGTCCCTCATGCTGCCGGTCGCCGTGCTTCCCGTTGCCTCGATTTTCTCGGGCCTTGGTTACTGGATTGCGGGTGCCACGGGCGACCCCAACAACGTCATCGGTGCCTTCCTCGCAGCAGCGGGCGGCGCGCTGATCGATAACATCCCGCTCCTTTTTGCGATCGGTGTCGCGATCGGTATGCCGAAGAAGGCGGACGGCGTTGCCGCCCTCGCTGGTCTCACCTCGTGGCTTACGGTGACCTCCCTGCTCAAGCCCGAGACGATCATGAAATTCCAGGGACTCAGCGATGCCGCCCAGGTCGACCCTGCGTTCAGCAAGGTCAATAATGTTTTTGTGGCCCTCATCTGCGGCCTCATCGCTGCGTGGAGCTTCGAAAAATTCAAAGACACCGAGCTTCCTGACTTCCTCGCGTTCTTCTCGGGTAAGCGCTCGGTCGCCATCATGTCGGCGCTCTTGTCGCTAGCCGCAGCGCTCATGCTCATGTTCGTGTGGCCTCTTGTGTTCGGTGGCCTCGTGGCCTTCGGCGAGTGGATGCTCACGCTCGGCCCGGTCGGCGCTGGCCTCTACGGCTTCTTCAACCGCCTCCTCATCCCGCTCGGCCTCCATCACGCGCTCAACGCCGTGTTCTGGTTCGATATCGCGGGCGTGAACGACCTCAACAACTTCCTCGCGGGCAACGGCACGCGCGGCGTGACCGGGCAATACATGACGGGCTTCTTCCCGATCATGATGATGGGTCTCCCGGGCGCCGCGCTCGCGATGTATGTCACTTCGAAGCCGTCGAAGAAAAAAGCCACGGGCGGCATCCTCATCGGCGCTGCTTTCGCTGCGTTCCTCGTGGGCATCACCGAGCCGCTCGAGTTCCTCTTCATGTTCCTCGCACCTGGTCTCTACCTGATCCACGCCATCTTCATGGGTATCTCGATGGGCATCACGGCGGCGCTGCCCGTGCGTTCGGGTTTCGGCTTCTCGGGCGGTTTTATTGACCTCGTGCTGCAGTGGGTGAACCCGCTCGCGATGAACCCGTGGGCGATCTTCGTCATGGGCGCCATCTGGTTCGTGATCTACTTCCTCGTCTTCCGTTTCGTGATCCTCAAGTGGGACCTCAAGACGCCGGGCCGCGGTGCCGACGAAGACGAGGATGATGAAGCAAGCTCCTCCCGGGTCGCGGGTGCAGAAAAGTACATCGTCACTGCCGATCGCTTCATCAAGGGTCTTGGCGGCAAGGCAAACATCGACGAGGTCGAGAACTGCGCAACTCGTCTTCGCCTCAGCCTCAACGACGTGTCTCTCGCTAACGAGGAGGCCCTCAAAGCCGCCGGCGCCACGGGTGTCATGAAGCCGGGAGGAAACCTCTACCAGGTGATCTACGGCCTCAACGTGCAGTTCGTGAAGGACGCGATGGACGGCCTCATGGACGGCTCGATCGAGCCTCCCGCGCCCGCGGATGCGGAAGACATTGCTGAGCCGGCTACCGTCGGAACGACCGATGGCTCGACCGCCGCTACCGCACAGCCGGCGGAGGCCGCTGTCGCGACTGCCGTTGCTGAGAAGCCCGAGTTCGCGCTCGTGCGTATGCGCCAGCCCCTCGAGGGTTCTGTGGTCCCGCTTGAGGATGTTCCCGATTCGACGTTTGCCGATCGCCTCCTCGGCGGAGGCTCCGCGATCGATCCGAGCGGCAACCAGGTCGTGGCCCCCGCTGCCGGTGTAGTCTCGCAGGCATTCCCGACAGGCCATGCCGTGGCGCTCACGCTTGATGATGGCGCCGAGGTGCTCATCCACGTGGGCCTCGACACCGTGAAGATGAACGGTGAGGGCTTCACGCTCCACGTGAAGAACGGTGATCGGGTGGTTGCGGGCCAGCCGCTCGTCGACTTCGATCGCGCGAAGATTGAAGCCGCGGGCTACAAGGCGATCACACCTGTCGTGATCCTCGGCCACGCGGATTCGACAATCGAGTTCGTCTAAGCACGCCTCTTTCCTCAACATCGTTCTCCCCGCCCGGGCCAGTCTCGGTGCGGGGAGAGCCCTTTTAGCGCACGATCTCGCGATGTCCCGCGTCGATGCGGCGCGTCCACCCCTTTTTGTCGAGGTGCTCGAGGAGCGGGATGACGGTGCGTCTTGTGGTCCCCAGCGCCCGACGAGCCTCCGAGGTCGTAAATGGCTGAGGTAGCGCTGCGAGCTCGCGCATCGCGAGCGCGGGCGCGGTGGGCAGAAGCACGAGGTTGTCGCTCGGCAGGCCGATCCTCAGGAGCCGTCCTTGTTTCGCCGCGGCCGCGAGCTCTTTCGCGCCGAGACTAAGGTTTGCGAGATCGCCGAGTTCGGGGGCGTTGAACGGGTCGTTCCTGAGCCTCGCTTCGAGCGCGGCAACGCTCGCTTCGGCCTCGCCGAGCCCGGCTTCGATCGCCGGGTTGACGATGAGCCCGTCGCGCTCGATGAGCGCCGCCTTCTTCACGACCATCGGCAAGAGCCCGAGAGCCGGAAGCGAAAGAACTTCGACCGCTTCTTTGCGGGAAAGCCCAGGGCGAAGGGGATTTGCCTTCGCGGCAGCCGCGACGCGCTCGTGAAGCGCACGGGCACTGCGGTTAAGGAAAGCGGCGCTCACAAGCCAGCCGCCGTCGGACACACACCCTTCGAGCGTGCCTGCCACCTCAAAGCCCATTTTTCTGAGATCCGTTTCGCGCGTGGCTCCACGACGCTCGATCTCGCGCCGCACATCCCCGCGCTCACTCATGTGCTCGAGCTCGCTTTCACGCGCGCTTCCCGCGCCGCGCCTGCGCAATTCCGGCGGGTCCACATCGAGAACGCGCACGCCCCCGAGAACAGCACGCTCGCCCGTTCCACGCATCACGAGGCGATCGCCGATCACGAGTGGGAGGGGGACATCGAACGTCAGGCGCGCGTGGTCAGCGCCGAGGGGGCGCACGCGTGCGGTCACGGCCGCGCTGCCCACGTGGATCGTGGTCTCGCGCGGCACGTCGACGAGGCTGTCGCCGCTCACGCTGCGGACGTCCACGACGCGCGTGAGGTGGAACGCGCCGGGCGTAAGGAGCACGTCACCGCGGTGGATCTCGCTCGCGGCAACTTGGCGAAGGTTGAGAGCCGCGCGGCTCACGGGCTCGACGACCTCTTCGCTCGCACCGCGAGACTGCACGCCGCGCACACTCACTTCTCGCGGCTCGTTTCCGCCGTGGCGGGTGCTCACGAGTGCAAGCTCATCGCCCGCGCGCACGCTCCCAGCCCCGAGGGTCCCCGTCACGACCGTGCCTGCTCCGTCGATCGTGAAGGACCTATCAATCCACAGTCGCACGTTGTCGTGCGGCGAGGGGGTTCCGACGGTTGCCACGAGTTCATCGAGCTCGTGCCGTAGTTCGTCGATGCCTTCACCAGTAACGCCCGAGACGCCGCATGCGGGCGCATCCGCGAGGCCTGTGTCGGCCAGTTCGCGCCGCGCGTCGGCGATCACGGTCGTGACGCGTTCGGGGGCGCGATCGGCGCGCGTCACGACGATGATGCCGTGAGAAATGCCGAGGGCCTTCACGGCGTCGCGGTGGTCGCTCGATTGTGCGCTCCACCCCTCATCGGCGGCGACGACGAACAGCACAATGGGCACTGGCCCGAGCCCCGCGAGCATATTGCCAATGAAGCGCTCGTGGCCGGGAACATCCACAAAACTCACGCCCCGCCCGGAGGGGAGCGTGCACCACGCGAAGCCGAGGTCGATCGTGAGACCGCGGCGCTGTTCTTCCTCCCAGCGGTCCGTCTCGATGCCCGTGAGGGCGCGAATGAGGGTGCTTTTGCCGTGGTCAACGTGCCCGGCGGTCGCGATGACGTGCATGGCGTCCTTCCTAGCGTTGGAGGAGCGCGGCGATCGCGCTCACAAGCTCGTCGTCCTCATCTTCGGGAATGCAGCGCAGGTCGATGAGGCAAGCACCGTCGCGCGTCGTCGCGATGATCGGCCGCTCATGGCCTCTAAGTTCGGTGGCGAGGCGCTCGGGTAGCTGCAGCGCCCACCCGGGGATGGGGACTTCAGCGCCGCCGCCTCCGCCCACACGGCCATCGTGTGGCACGACCTCGCACGGTTCGTGAGTGCGTGCGCGGAGTGCTCCCGCGAGTGCTTCCGTGCGCGCTTTGAGCGCGTCGGGGTTAGTGTGGAGCGCTTCGAGCACGGGTGGCGTGGGACCGCCGACGGTGGCTTCGAGCGCGGCGAGCAAGAGCTTATCGGCGCGCATCGCCCGCGCGAGGGGGTGGCGGGCCACGCGCTCGACCCATTCTTTCTTCCCGAGGATGAGCCCGGCTTGCGGGCCACCCACGAGTTTGTCGCCGCTCGCGAGCACGAGATCTGCACCCTGGTCGAGAGCTTCGGTGAGGGTCGGTTCGTTCGGTAGCAGCGGCTCCTGAGAAAAGAGCCCCGAACCGATGTCGACCACGAGCGGGAGGTCATTGGCGTGGGCGAGTTCGCCGAGCTCGGCGACGCTTACGGCGCTCGTGAAGCCTTTAATGACGTAATTGCTCGCGTGGATCTTGAGGATCGCGGCGGTGCAATCACCGAGGGCGTTCTCGTAGTCGGCGAGGTGCGTGCGGTTCGTCGTGCCGACCTCGCGAATTCGTGGTCCCGTGGATTCGATGAGCTCGGTCAGGCGGAACCCCGCGCCGATCTCGATCATCTCGCCGCGGCTCAGCACGATCTCGCGCCGCTCCCCCGCCCCGGGGCCCGCAAGGGTCGTAGCGATGAGCGAGAGCGCCGCAGCACCGTTGTTGACCGCGAGTGCATCTTCCGCCGCGGGGCACGCCTTGAGGAGTGCCTCGCGCGTGGAGACGCCGCGCTTGCCTCGCAGACCAGTCTCGAGATCGAACTCGACATCCACGTAGCCCGCGGCTGCCTCTAGGGCTTCGATAGCCTGAGGTGAGAGCGGTGCGCGCCCAAGGTTCGTGTGGACGATGACGCCCGTCGCGTTCAGCACGGGCGTGAAGGCACTCACGCGCTCATTCTCGAGCGCGGCAATGACGGTACCTTCGACCTCTTCCGGCGCGATCTCCCCCGCCCGCGCACGCCCTTGCGCCTCGCGCACAACCTCGCGCACGCGCTCCTCACCGAGGCGCTCCTTCGCCGCTTCGACTTTTTCAAGCGCGAGCAGGGCATCCGTGCGCGGGATCCGCCGTCGCGGATCGTCGCCTAACGCCGGGGACGCGGTTCGTGACATGTCGCGGGGCACCTTCGCTCAAAACTCGGGATCGCGGATGCGTGACAAGCGTCGGAAAGAAAACCCCACGTGCCACGCGCGCCCCACCCGAAAGAGTGAGGCGCAAAAGCTTGGCGGAGGCGGATGGGAATCGAACCCACCATACCGAGCTACTCGGTATCACCGGTTTTGAAGACCGGGGCGCCCACCAGGACACGTACGCCTCCGCGCACGAATCTACCAGTGAAAACGCTTAAAGTGGAAAGCATGAACATCAACGAAGATCCCCAGAGCACCGACAAACCCGACTTCAGCAACTATCCGCGCCTTACAACGATGGCGCACGGCGGCGGTTGCGCGTGCAAGATCCCGCCCGGGGAACTCGAAGATGCCGTGAAGGCTCTCACCGGTCAGAAATTCGACTCGGTGATCGTGGGGCTCGACGATGGCGATGACGCCGCCGCCGTGCGCGTGCGCGGGGACCTCGCGGTGCTCTCGACCGCCGACTTCTTCACTCCCGTCGTCGATGACCCCTACGACTGGGGTCGCATCGCCGCCGCGAACGCGCTCTCGGATATTTACGCGATGGGCGGCGAGCCGGTCGTCGCGATCAACCTCGTGGGCTGGCCCCGCGAAAAGCTCCCCATGGAGATGCTCTCGGAAGTGCTGCGCGGAGGGCTCGACGTGGGCCGCGAAGCAGGCGTTCCCGTGATCGGCGGTCACAGCGTGGATGATCCCGAACCAAAGTACGGCCAGGCCGTCACAGGCATTGCGAAGCCCGACGCTCTCTTGCGCAACGACGCGGCCGAGGTGGGACTTCCGCTCACGCTCACGAAACCCATTGGCGTGGGTCTTTTGAATAACCGCCACAAAGCAACGGGCTCGAGCATCGACGAAGCCGTGAAATGGATGACGACCCTCAACGCCGAAGCCTCGAAGAAGGCTCTAGAGATCGGCGCGAAAGCCGCGACCGACGTGACCGGTTTTGGTCTGCTTGGGCATTTGCACAAGATGGCGCGTGCCTCGGGCGTGAGCGCGGTTCTTGAGCGCGCGGCCGTGCCCGCGATGGGCGATGCGCTCGACGCGCTCGCGGGTGGCTTCATTTCGGGTGGCACGCGGCGCAACCTCGACTGGGTGCGCCCCGCACTTCGCGCGGGCTCTGGCATCACGGAAGAGGACCTGCTGTTCCTCGCCGATGCGCAGACCTCGGGCGGCCTTCTCGTTGTGGGTGAGGTTCCCGGTTACCCCGTGATCGGCGAAATCGTGGCGGCAAGCGAGGATTCGCCCGCGGGCAGCGTCCAGGTGCGCTAGGCACCGTCGGAAAAAGAGACTGCACGAAAGGCACACACGGTGAAACAAGCCCTCGACATTCCCCTCATCCCCTCCCGTGAATTGCATAGGGGTTGTGGGGGTTTGAGCTGTTTCTCGCGGCCACTGACGTCAAAAAGCAAGAGAGTGGGGGTTATGGCACTCGGCCATAACCCCCACATCTTCTATGGAATTCGAGGAGACTAGTCGGCTTCGGGACCCGTCACGATCGAATCATCGACGATGCCGTGCTTGCGGCGACGCTCAAGGCGCTCCTTCTGCGGGATCACCGTGTACTTCGGATCGCGAGCCGACTGGAAGCCGGCGTCGAGAATACCGAAACGCGTAAACGCACTCGCTGCGGCAAGGCACGCACCCGACGCAAACGCAATCGCGCGATGCTTCTTCGCAAACAGGCCCGTAACGGCACCCGCGATAAGAAGCTTCTCCGCGATGTGCATCTTCTTGCCGCCATCACCGATCTCGAGCGGCTCGGCTTCAAGCGGGTGCATTTCCTTCTTCATCGCGCGAAGCGACAGCATGTCGCCTGCCACGCCCGCGAGGGCGAGACGCTGAACCGGACCGATCTCATCCAGCGGGGTCGACAGCATCGCGGTGCCCGAAGCGGCGAGGCTCGCTGAAGACGCGAACAGGAACGGAAGCGAGAACTTTCCGCCGTTCCACGCGGGAAGCGCGGAATCGCCGAGCAAGACCGCGGTGTACACGGCGAGAGGGGCGCCCGTTGCCGCCTGGCCAACCGCGGCTGGCTTCTCCATCGCACGCGCGAGCTTACGCAGCGGCCCGAGGGGAAGCTTCTCCCCCGTCATCCGGTCGAACTCGTTCGCAAACGTCACACCGGCGTTCACACCGTACGCAGAGATGATCCACGTGCCGAGGTTCATGGGGCTCGTAGGCTTGAACGTGCGCATCATGTTGAGGAAGCGCTCCGGGCGGCCGAGGTCCGCAATGAGGCTGACCGTACCGATGCCGAGCGCCGCGATCGAGCCGACACGTGCGTTGCGGCGCAGCGTCTCGCGGCCCGTCGCCCCAGCGGCAAGCGCGATGAGGCCCGAAGAGCCGGCAACACCACCGAGGAACAGGTACACGCCAATCGGATACTCCCACGGCGGCGCCTTCACGATCTGGCGACCGTAATAGCTCGTGAACTGGACGTCCTCGACCATCGACACTTCGCCCATGCGGTTCTGGCCGCGTTTACGGGCACCGTCATATTTGGTCGCTTCGGGCCGACGCTTGCGACGCATCGGTTGCGGCGGGCGGTAGCTATCGAACTCGTTCTGGCTCATTTCCTCTTACCTCCCACGAACATGAGGGCGGTCGTCGCGACCATCGCCCCCGCCGCGAGAGCGGCACGGCCATACATCTTCGGCAGATCCATCGTGCCCACGCGGGGGTCCGGCGGCAGGCCGTACACCTCGGGCTCGTCGAGGAGCAGGAACACCGAGCCGAGACCGCCAACGCCGTCGTTCGCGTTCGCGCCGTAGAGGCGAGCTTCGGTCATGCCCTCCTCGTGGAGCTTCTTCACTCGCTCCTTGGCCTTCGCGACCATGTCGTCGCGATCGCCGAACTTGATCGAGGTTGTGGGGCAGGTCTGCGCACACGCGGGCTGCTGGCCGTCCTTGAGGCGGTCGTAGCAGAGCGTGCACTTGTTCGCCGTGCCCTTGTTCGGGATGTCCTGCTCGATGTGCGGGCGGTCATCACGATCGGTCTTTGGGGAGACCGTGCCGTCGTCACGACGCTCGATCACGCCAAAGGGGCACGTGTACACGCACGTGCCACAGCCGTTGCAGACGTCGGCCTGCACCACGACAGTGCCGAATTCCGTGCGGAACAGCGCACCGGTGGGGCACGCATCGAGGCAACCCGCGCGCGTGCAGTGCTTGCACACGTCCGAAGCCATAAGCCAACGGAATTCTTCCGTGTGCTTTGGCTGCTGCTCGCTCGGCGGTTTTTGACCGATCTTCGGCATGCCGAGGTTCACGAGCTGGCGACCCGACTCGCGGGCCTGCTCGATGCGCTTTTCGGACTGCTCGATAAAGGCCACGTGACGCCACGTGTTCGCACCGAGCGAGCCCGTGTTGTCGAACGACGAGCCGAGCAGCTCGAAGTTGCCGTCTTGAGGATTGCGGTTCCATTCCTTACACGCGACCTCGCAGGCCTTACAGCCAATGCAGATCGACGTGTCGGTGAAGAACCCCTTGCGGTCGTGCGTGTGCTCCCACCCCGAAACGGAAATGGGGTCAGCGGTCGTATTGAGAAGACTCATCACACACCTCCATTCTCATCGTGGGACGCTTGCGAGTTGTCATTAACCATGCTCGTGCGGCCGGTCTCGCCGTCTTGACCGTCGGACCCGGTGTCCGTGTCCTCGTCGACCTTGTCGGCGCGGCGCTGAGCTTCCTTCGAGCCGGGCTTCGATGCGGCGATTCCCGTGAAGCCCGGGCTGTTCGAGCCGCGGGTCGTCTCTTCGGCGACCTTCGCATCCTGCTCGGGGCTCGTCTCTTCGATGCCCGCGTCTTTCGCCGGAACTGTGACGCGCTGCATGCCCGTGTCGAGAGTGATGCCTGCCTCGCGCTGATACTTCTCCACGAGGTCCACGAGTTCGGGCCCGCGGGGCCTGCGGCCCGGAACCATCGCCACCGAGGAGTACTTCGAATCCTGGATGCCGGTGTTCGGGTCCATCGTGATGCCCAGAAGATCGTTGGCACCGTCGCCGGAAATCACTGCGTCTTCACCGACACCCCAGTGGTACGGGAGGCCGATCTGATGCACGGTGTGACCGTTGACGTTGAGCGGCTTGAAGCGCTTCGTCACAAGCACGCGCGCTTCGATCGCGGCACGCGGCGAGATGAGGGTTGCCCACTCACCGTTCTTCACCCCAACCTCATCAGCGAGTTCGGGAGAAATCTCCGCGAACATCTCGGGCTGGAGCTCGGCGAGGTAGGGAAGCCAGCGGCTCATGCCGCCCGCCGTGTGGTGCTCGGTGAGGCGGTAGGTCGTGAACACGTACGGGTACACCTCTTGCAGAGGCTCGCCGTAACCGGGCGCGGTGAGGTTCTCCTCACGAGGCATGACCACGCGGGTGGGCTGGTTCTGCTGCGGGTACATGATGTTCGGCAGCTTCGATTCCACGGGCTCGTAGTGAGTCGGGATCGGGCCATCGATCATGCCCTTCGGTGCGAACAGCCAGCCCTTACCGTCGGGCTGCATGATGAACGCGTCATCGCCGGCAAGCGCCGCGGGGCCACCCACGGTCGCATCGGGGCGTGCCTTCGGGTTGAGGCCCACGGGGAAGTCGGGAACGTCGTGGCCGACCCACTTCTCCTGGTCTTCGTCCCACCAGATCCATGCCTTCTCCGGGCTCCAAGGCTTGCCCTCGGGGTCCGCGGAAGCGCGGTTGTAAAGGATCTTGCGGTTGGCCGGCCACACCCAGCCCCATTCCCTTTCGGTGTAGGGGCGGCCATCGGCGGGCTCGCGCACCGCCGCATGGTTGATGCCGTCGGCATACACACCGGCGTAGATCCAGCAGCCACCGGCGGTGGAACCGTCAGCCTTCATATCGACGAACTTCGCAAGGGGCTTGCCCTTGTTCTCACCCTCGGTGTAATACCCGTTGATCTCGCGAATCACAGCCTCGGCGTCAACCTCGCCGTGTTCGTCCAGCGGGTAGTCCCACGTCATGTCAAGCACGGGCCGATCG
Source organism: Dermabacter indicis (assembly GCA_001403775.1). Taxonomy (GTDB): domain Bacteria; phylum Actinomycetota; class Actinomycetes; order Actinomycetales; family Dermabacteraceae; genus Dermabacter; species Dermabacter indicis. The sequence goes on along the minus strand of CYUG01000013.1, from coordinate 33,272 downwards.
CGGGGATCGTCCGAGTCCTTGAGGGCCTCGCGAATGCGGTTGCCGAGATCGAAGAAGAACTGCAGCTCGCTTTCGGCATCGCCCGGCGGGGTGACGGCCTGATGGCGCCACTGCACCATGCGCTGGGTTTGCGTGAACGAACCGGCTTTCTCCGTGTGGTTCGCGGCGGGCATGAAGAACACTTCGGTGTCGATGTCTTCAGTCTTCAGCTCGCCCGTTTCGATCTCGGGACCGTTCTTCCAGAACGTGGCCGTTTCGATCATGTTGAAGTCGCGAACGACGAGCCACTTGAGGTGGCTCAGCGCCTTGCGGTGCAAGCGACCGTTCGAGCTCCCGACCGCGGGGTTCTGACCGAGCACAAAGTAGCCGTCCACCTTGTCCTGGAGCATAAGCTGCAGGGTCTGGTAGGTGCCGTGCGCACCGGTGAGTCGCGGCAGGTAGTCGAAGTGGAAGTTGTTCTCCTTCGTTGCACTCTCGCCCCACCACGCCTTGAGAAGGCTCGCGGTGAACTCCTCCGATTTCGCCCAGAAGCCCTTTTGCTTCTTCGTGCCGACCGAGTCGAGATAGGTCTCCCACGTGTCCGTCACGCCTGCCTTCGGCATCGGAAGGTAGCCGGGAAGGATATGGAAGAGGGCCGGGATGTCGGTCGAGCCCTGAATATTGGCGTGTCCGCGAAGCGCGAGAATACCCGAGCCTGGACGGCCCACGTTGCCCATGAGCAGCTGGAGAATCGAGGCTGTGCGGATGAACTGCGCGCCGCCTGTGTGCTGGGTCCAGCCCACGGCGTAGCAGAACGCGGTCGTCTTGTCGCGACCCGAGTTCTTCACAATCGACTCGGCGATGTACGCGAAGTCTTCCTGGCTCACGCCACAAACCTTCTCCACAACCTCGGGGGTGTAGCGCTTGAAGTGGCGCTTGAGGATTTGGAAGACGGTACGCGGGTGCTGCAGGGTTTCGTCGCGAACGGGGAGGTTCTTCTCCTCGTCCATTTCGTACTGCCAGCTCGACGGATCGTACGCGCCAGTCTCGGGATCGAAGCCCGAGAAGAAGCCATCGAGATCCTCGGGATCCTGATAGTCCTCACTAATGAGGGTTGACGCGTTGGTGTAGTGCTTCACGTACTCCTCGAAGAACAGGTTGTTCTCGAGGACGTGGTTGATGAGAGCACCGAGCAGAACGATGTCGCCACCCGCGCGAGTGGAAACGTACTTGTCCGCGAGGGCCGAGGTGCGCGAGAAGCGTGGATCCACGTGAATCACGCGCGCTCCACGAAGCTTTGCTTCAATAACCCACTGGAAAGCAACCGGGTGACACTCGGCCATGTTGGAGCCTTGGATGATGATGCAGTCTGCATTCGCGAGGTCCTGCACCGGCTGCGTGGCTCCGCCGCGCCCAAACGAGGATCCCAAACTGGGAACCGTGGCGCTGTGTCATATGCGGGCTTGATTCTCGATCTGAATAGCGCCCGTGGCGGTAAACAGCTTCTTGATGAGGTAGTTTTCCTCGTTATCGATGGTCGCGCCGCCGAGCGAGGCGATACCGAGCGTGCGGCGCACGGGGCGGCCGTGCTCGTCGGTATCCTGCCAGTGCTTCTTGCGAGCCTCGAGGTAGCGCTCGGTGATCATCGACATCGCGGTCTCGCGATCGAGCTTGACCCACTCTTTCGACTTGGGAGCGCGATAGAGGATGTCGGTCACTCGGCCAGGTGCGTTGACGAGCTGCTCGCTCGCCGATCCCTTCGGGCACAGGCGGCCACGCGAGACTGGCGAATTTGGATCGCCTTCGATCTGAATGACTTTATTGTCTTTGACGTAAATGCGCTGGCCACAGCCAACAGCACAGTAGGGGCACACGCTCTCGACGACCTTGTCGGCGGTGGTGGTGCGCGCCTTGAGGTCTTGATACGTGGGCGACTGGGAGGTGGGGCCGAGCCCCAACACATCGCGAGACTTGGCCTGCCTCAGCACAGGCCAATTAAGAGGATTTAGTGATGCCATGGCACAACCTTACCAGGGTGCGCAGTAAAAGAAACCCTGGTCACAGCCCACTTTTCGAAACTTCATCGTTGCAAAAACCGGCAGGTGTCGGACCCCGGCAGCCACCCGGCCGCCCGGACACGCCCGGCTCGCTCGCCCCTCCGCTCTCCCCACTCCCCCGCGCACTCCCGCACTCGAGTGCGAAGATGGAAGAGACCCGCGCACGAAGCGGACCCTCAACCCAAGGAGACTTCGAGAATGACCTCCGAAAATCTCACGCGCGCCGAGGCACAGGAACGCTCCTCGTTCCTCGAGACCACGCACTACGACGTGCGACTCGACCTCACGCAAGGCCCCAAGACATTCCTCACCGAATCCACCATTTACGTGAACTCGACCGCGGAACGTGAAACCTTCGTGGACCTCATCGCCCCCGAGGTCCTCGAGATCACCCTCAACGGGGAGACTCTCGACAACCCCGCGGAGCGCTTCGACGGCGCTCGCGTCCAACTGCCGGCCCTCAAGGTCGGCGAAAACATCATCACCATCCGCGCGAACGGCGCCTACATGAACACGGGCGAAGGCCTGCACCGCATGGTCGACCCCGTCGACGACGAGGTGTACCTCTACACCCAGTTCGAGGTATCCGACGCACGCCGCATGTACGCGAACTTCGAGCAACCCGACCTCAAGGCCACGTTCGCCTTCACGATCACGGCCCCGGCCCACTGGCGCGTCATCTCGATTGCCCCGAGCCCCGAGCCAGTCCCGGCCGGAGAGGATTCCGACGGCCAGCCGATCGCCACGTGGAGCTTCGAGAAAACACCGAAGATCTCGACCTATCTCACGGCGCTCATCGCCGGTAAGTACGAGGGCTACGACGGCACGATCAAGTCCCGCAACGGCCGCGAGATCCCCGCGGGCGTGTACGCGCGCGCCTCGCTCGCCGAGCACCTCGATGGCGAGTACATCGTCTCGGTCGCGCAGCAAGGCTTCGAGTTCTACGAAAACCTCTTCGACTACGACTACCCGTTCCCGACCTACGACCAGATTTTCGTGCCCGAATACAACATGGGCGCAATGGAGCATCCGGGCGCGGTGACATTCGTGGAGCGCTACGTATTCCGCAGTGCCGTTTCCGACGCCATCCGCGAGCGCCGTGATCTCACTATTCTCCACGAGCTCGCCCACATGTGGTTCGGCGACCTCGTGACGATGAAGTGGTGGGATGACCTGTGGCTCAACGAGTCCTTCGCCGAGTTCGCCTCGACCCTTTCCTCGGCGCGAGCAACCCGCTGGACGAACGCGTGGACGACCTTCGCAGGCTCTGAAAAGGCATGGGCCTACAGCCAGGACCAACTCCCCTCGACGCACCCGATCGTTGCCGACATGGTGGACTTCGATGCTGTCGAAACGAACTTCGACGGCATCACGTACGCGAAGGGCGCCTCGGTCCTGCGCCAGCTCGTTGCCTACGTGGGCGAAGAGTCCTTCTTCAAGGGGCTGCGCGCCTACTTCAAGAAGTATGCGTGGCAGAACACCGAGCTGACCGATCTCCTCGACGAACTCGAGGCAACGAGCGGCCGCGACCTTCGCTCGTGGAGCAAGCTGTGGCTCGAGACGGCGGGCGTCAACACGCTGCGCCCGGAGATCAAGCGCGACGCCGACGGCACCGTCACCTCGTTCGCCGTCCTGCAGTCCGCGGCACAGGACTACCCGACGATCCGCCCGCACCGCCTCAAGGTTGGCGGCTACAGCCTCGAGGGCGGCACAGTGAAGCGCACCGTGAGCGTCGAAACTGACATCGACGGCGAGCGCACCGAGATCGCCGAACTCGCGGGCACGAAAGCCGACCTGTGGCTCATCAATGACGAGGACCTCACCTACGCCAAGGTGCGCCTCGACGATGACTCGCTCGCCTTCGCTCTCGAGCACCTTCGCGACATCGACGACGAACTCGCTCGCACGCTCGTGTGGAGCGCAACGTGGGACATGACGCGCGACGCGGAGCTTCCGAGCCGCCGCTACCTCGAGCTTTTGCTCAAGAACATCGACCGCGAAAAGGACTCCTCGGTTCTGCGCACGCTGCTCGGTCGCCTCGATGCGGTCGGCACGCGTTACGCGGCTCCTGAGGATCGCGAAGAGCGCGAGAAGAAAGTCGCCTCGGCACTGTGGGAGCTCACGCAGGGGGCCGACGGTGGCAGCGATCAGCAGCTCCAGTTCCTCGAGTCGTACCTGCAGTTCGCCGGCAAGGCCGACCTCGACACCGTGAAGGGCCTCTTCGACGGCTCGGTCACGCTCAAGGACCGCGAGATCGACACCGACCTCACGTGGCAGATCACGATCGCCCTTGCCGCGCTCGGCGGCATCGATGAGGCCGGCATCGACGAGGTTCTCAAGAGCGACGATACGCAAAACGGACGCAAGAGCGCCCTCACGGCGAAGGCGGCGATCCCGACCGCCGAGGCGAAGGACGCCGCGTGGAAGAAGACCGTCGAGGAAGACACGCTCGCGAACGAGCACCTCACCTCGGCGATCGTAGGCTTCAACCGCGCGAGCGAAGAACTCCGCGCGCCGTACATTGAGCCGTACTTCGAGATGATCGAGAAGGCATGGGCCTCGCGTTCGAGCGAGATCGCGAACCGCCTTATCCAGGGCTACTTCCCGGGTCAGTACCCGAGCGAAGAGATCGTCCGGAAGGCCGATGAATGGCTCGCCTCTCATGAAGACGCGATCTACGGCATGCGTCGTCCCGTCCTCGAGGGTCGCGATTCGGTGGCCCGCGCGGTGCGCGTGCAAAACGCCGATAAGTAATCGGCTTACGGGGCTGCGCTGAGCGCGCGGCAACCGTCGGAAATGAAGGCGGCCTCACCTCGCGTGAGGCCGTCTTCTTTATGCACACTCAAGGTCACGGGCCTACGGTTGGGGCATGAACCTTTTGGCAGAGACGACGACCGAAGAAGCCTTCTCGCTCGTGGATCGCGTTGGTGAGTGGCTACTTTCAAACGGGATCACGATCCTCGTGATCATTCTCGTGGCCCTCATCGTGCGGTTTGTGGTGGGTGCGCTCATCAATCGCGTGTTCACGACGATGTATCAATCGGGCTCACGCATTTCCCGCATGACCAACGTGGTGGTGAAGAAGAACCCCGATGCGGGGATGGCAGCCGCCAATGAGGAACGGCGCAAGCAGCGCGCCGACACCCTCGCAACCGCGTCGAAAAACGTCGCGAGCGTGATCATCTGGTCGATCGCCTTCGTCATGATCCTCTCACAAGTGGGCGTCAATATCGCGCCTATCATCGCCTCGCTCGGTGTTGCCGGCCTCGCTGCCGGTATCGGTGCCCAAACACTCATCAAGGACGTCCTCGCGGGCGTGATCATGCTGTTCGAGGACCTCGTGGCCGTTGGCGACTACGTGGATCTCCAGTTTGCGGAAGGCACGGTCGAGAACGTCAATTTGCGCGTCACCCAGGTGCGCGGGCTCAATGGCGTTCTATGGACCGTGCGCAACGGCGAGGTCATTACGCTCGGCAATTATTCGCGTGGCCTTGGTACGGCGTTTGTGGAGCTCGATATCGATTCGGCGGCGAATGATGAAAAGGTCACGGAGGCCATTCATGCCGTGTTCGACGCCCTCAAGTCCGATCAAAAATGGGCGACACTCATCGTGGGCACACCTGAGGCGAGTGGCATCCTCACGGTGGATGGCGCCCGCTACCAGCGTCGCATCACTGCCGATACGATCCCGGGCAAGCAATGGGATGTCGAACGCGAGATTCGCAAGCGCTTGCGCGGGGAGTTCAACAAGCGCGGGATCGAGTTTGCGCTCCCCCGCTTCCAGGAGTCGGCATAAACGACTTTATGTGCGCCTGAAGGTGGACGCTGCACCCGTGATGCTCTCGAGGGCCGTGCGCAGCTGTTCCGGCATGCGCACGGCCTTTCCCGTTGGCGCCTCGACGATCACGATCACGGTGCGTGCCTTGGCGTAAGGGTGCTCGGGCTCCTCGGCCGTGTGAATCTCGTAGTCGAGGTCGAGGGACGCACCGCCGATCTTCGATACCCACATGCGCACGATGACACCATCACGGCGATAGCCAAGTGGGCGCATGTACTCGATTGTGTGGGCCGCCACGAGTGTCTTGAACGGTCCGCCCGGAGAGAGCTCCTCGAGCGCCGTTGGGTAGGCAGGCGCACCGTTCGCGAGTTCAGTTTCCGACGGTTGCCAAAAAGCCCTCGTGCGGGCTTCTTCGAGGAGCCGCAGGTACGCCGTGTTGTTCACGTGCCCGTACCCGTCAAGGTCACTCCACCTGACGGGTACGGGGATGTCGAGATACGCCACGTGCTGGCCGCTAGTCGGTCCTGTGATCGAACGCGCCGTGAACGCCGACGCTTTGGATCACGCCGGTCGTGGGGTTTGGTTCGCGGTGGCGGAAGGCAAGGGCGATGATGACCGCTCCCGCAAGTGTGAGCGCGAGCGCGACCCACCACGATGCCCCTGCCAGCACGAGCGCGGGGAGGGTCGCGATCGTGAGGATATCGACGAATCCAATTGGGATATACGCGATTCCGTAGTAGTCGAGGGTCTTCGACTTCATGTCGGGGTCGACGATGCGAAGGAGCGCCATGCCCATGCCGGCAGTGCCGGTGTTCCAGCCCCATGTGAAAATGCCCTGCTCAACCTTGTGTTCGGCGAAGAGCTGCTTCGATACGAAGACGTAGTAGGCAAGCACGAACAGTGCACCCGCGGCAATGAGGATGAGAAGCGGCTGCCAGTAGGACGCAACGACCTTCGGATCGATCGAAGCAACGCCGAATGCCACGAGGAGGTCGGTGGACATGCCGCTTCCGCGCTCGAAGATCTTCCCTTCAAACGCATTCTCGGCTTTGAAGGCCTTGAGAATGAAGAGCACAACGTAGCCAAGGAGGAAGGACACGCTGAAGGTGGGGACCGAGAGCCACTCGACCTGGCTATTCGCCCACGATGTGAACATGTACGCGAAGGCCGCGATCATGAAGAGCAGGCCCAGGTGGTAGGTGATCGGGTCAAGGCTCGTCGCGGACACGGGGGAAACGCCGATCGATTCGCGGTTCTCCTCGGCGATGATGCCGGTGCGCAGGTCTTTCGGAAGCGACTTGAAGTCCTTGAGATAGGCGGTGTTGCCGCGCATCGATTCGACTTTGATGATCGCAATGCCGCCCACAACTGAGAGGACGATGCCGATGGTGGCGGAGGTCATGCCAAGGGAAAGCGCCTCTGGCCATGTGTCCCCGAAACCGTCGGCGATGGCGGCTGCGATGCCGTGCCCACCCATGAAGCCGGCCGCGAGGAGAAGACCGAAGCCGTCCGGCAGATCGTTAAAGAAAAGGCTCAGGATCCCGAGCGCGAAAAGGAGGCCGAAGCCCCACTGCAATAGCGAGATGGCCTGGGAGACGGACCACATGGTGCGCACGGCGCGAAAGACGTTGCCGAGCCCCGCGATCTTCGAGGTGAACGGCAGCGCCGCGAAGACGACAGCAATGAGAATCGACGAGTAGATCGGGACGGAACTGCTGAACGGAATAATGTTCAGGACGTTGGGACCCAAAATCAGGCCAAGAAGGCCGGCGATCAGGCCGGCCGGCAAAAAGAGAGACTGGATGGGCTTGACCCAGGCGCGCAGCAGCACGCCGATGAGGATCAAGAGGCCCATCCAGCCAAGGTCGGTAAAGACATCCCACGCGCTCACGGTTCACATCCTTTGACTCGTCTCGGTGATAGAAGGAAACGAGTCACGGTACCACGCGCGAAGGCACCTGAGTCACGTTCAGGTAACGGGGAGCACCGAACGGGACTTAGTCCGCGAGTTCTCCCATGGGGCCCCAGCCTTCACCCTCGATTTCCTTCGAGATGATTTCGGGGGTTTCAGCAACGAGCGGGCGCATGGTGTCGAGGCCGGCCTGGAAGTGCGGGTAGTTGACGTGCTTCTCGCCAGCTTCGCCGTCACGGTACATCTCCACGAGGAGGAATTCGTTCTCGCGTTCGGTGCTGCGGTACCACTCGAAAAAGAGGCAGCCCTCCTCTGCGCGGCACGCCTTCGTGTACTCCTCGAGCTTGTCGAGGAAGGTTGCGGTTTCTTCGGGCTTGACCTGGTATTTCACATTGATGAAAATCATGGCTTTACCGTAGCGCTCGAAGCTGCGTGCGCTCTTACCGCACCTTTAGCACGTGCGTGTATCTTCTTCGAGGCTGCGAAGAATATTCTGCACAACGTCGTGCACGGGCGGTTCGATGCTCGCGATGATCCCTGACTCGTCGTCGCCGAGCTGCTCGAGGGTCGCAAATTGCGAGTCGAGAAGCGAGGCGGGCATGTACTCGTGGTGGCGATGGGCGATACGCTTCGCGATCAAATCCTGGCTCCCCGAAAGGTGCACGAATTTCACATCGGGGACGTAGGTGCGGAGCTGATCGCGGTAGCGGCGCTTGAGAGCCGAGCACACAATCGCGCACGTCACGCCCTTCTCGCGTTCACTCGCGATCGTGCGGCCGATCGCGTCGAGCCACGGCTCACGATCCTCATCCGTGAGCGGCGTGCCGGAGGCCATCTTCTCCTTATTCGCGGCCGGGTGCAGATCGTCCCCATCGATAAACGAGAGACCCAGCCGATCGGCGAGGGCTCTTCCAACGGTGGACTTCCCCGTGCCCTGCACGCCCATGATGATGAGCGGGGTTTGGCTCACGACAGGTCTCCTTACGACTGTGCAGCTGCAAAATCTGCCTTCCACTCTAGAGGATCCCCCGGATGCATCCCTCTAGGATTAAAAGAACGAAAGGAACGCCATGCCAGCCTCGAGCAACAACACTCTCACCCTTGCGATCGCCGTTGACCTTCCCGAAGAAGAGTGCGCCTTCATTCGCGAATGCGAGCCTCGCGTCAACGTCGTTCCCACGGGCCCTCTTGCACGTCCGCGCCGCTACAATTCCGACTGGGTGGGCGATCCAGGCTTCACGCGCTCCGAGAGCGACGAACACCGCTACCACGAAATCCTCGAGAGCGCCGATGCCGTGATGGGCGTTCCCGACGATAGTCCCGCGCTCCTCGCTGAAATCGTGCGCGCCAATCCGAAACTTCGCTGGGTTCACACGATGGCCGCAGGCGGGGGTGCCCAGGTCAAGGCCGCAAACCTGAGCGAGGAGGAACTCGCACGCGTCACGTTCACGACGTCGGCGGGCGTGCACGGCAGCACCCTTGCAGAGTTCGCGATTTTTGGACTGCTCGCTGGGGCGAAGAATCTTCGTGGCCTCGAACGCGATCAGCGCGCACATGAGTGGCCGATCATTCGCGTGCATCCGCGCCACCTCGACGAGATGACGGTGCTCGTGCTCGGCCTCGGCGGCATCGGCAAAGCCGTTGCCTCGAGACTCAAGGCCTTCGGTACCGAGGTCTGGGGAATCTCACGCTCGGGCCGTGCAGTCGACAACGTGGATCGCATCGTCCCTCTCGCCAATCTCCACGAGGCCCTCGCCGAAGTCGATGCCGTCGTCATCACGTTGCCGGGGACCGACGAAACTCGGCATATGTTCGACCGCGAGACTTTCGACGCGATGAAGAAGGGCGCAATCCTCGCAAATGTGGGGCGCGGAAGCGTGATTGATGAAGAAGCGCTGCTCGAAGCCCTCGATAACGGCACGGTCGATTTCGCAGCGCTCGATGTCACGGAACGAGAGCCGCTGCCGGATCATAGCCCCCTGTGGGACCACGAGAGAGTTCTCCTCAGCCCCCACTCCGCGGCACTGAGTGCGCAAGAAGGCAGGCGCATCGCGACGATCGTGTCACGCAACGCGACGGCGCTCCTCGACGGCGAGCCACTCACGAACGTGGTCGACACCCTCAATTTTTATTAGGAAGGCGTTCATACGCCCTTCGTTAAGATGGGCGCATGTCGACTCCAGAGCCAGAAGCCGTAACCCGAAGCCTCCTCGACCTCTTTGAGATTCGGGAGGTCGAGGGTCCTGAGAGAACCTTTGAGGGTTCATCGCTCCCCCAGCCCGGTGGGCACGTGTTCGGCGGGCAGATGATGGCGCAAGCGCTCATCGCCATGGCGCGCACCGTGCCAGAAGGGCGCCGCGTGCACTCGACGTACGCGACGTTCCTCGAGCCAGCTCGCGCGAATGAACCGCTGCACTTCACAGTGCGCACCCTTCGCGATGGCGGCTCGTTCTCAAGTCGCACCGTGGACGTCACGCAGCGCGGAAACCTCGTGCTCATCGTGAATGGCTCGTTCCAGGAACGCCAAGAAGGTGTGCACCATGTGGACGAGGTGGCGTCGGAAAGCGCGCCCGAACAGCTCCCGAGCACGCGCGACGAACTGGGCCAGGTCAACCACCCGCTCGCGCAGTTCATGGCGTACCAGCGGCCCGTGGACATCCGTAACGCCACCGGCTCGCTGTACTTCACTCCCGACCCCGACAAGCGCGCCGAGCAGGCCGTGTGGATGCGCGCGCTCACCCCCACGGGGACAAGCGACCCCCTCACCCACGAAGCGTTTCTCACGTACGCAAGTGATTACACGCCGTTCGAACCGACGATCCGCCGCCAGGGCCTCACGTGGCTCACGCCGGGCCTGCGCGTCGCGACTCTCAATCATTCGATGTGGTTCCATTCGGAGGTCAACGTCGACGATTGGCTGCTGTACGTGCAGCGCTCCCCCGCGGCAACAGGAGGGCGCTCACTCAGCGTCGGCCAGATCTACACGCGCGAGGGGAAGCTCGTGGCGACCGTGAACCAAGAAGGGATGTTCCGTATCCGCAAGGAGGTCAAAGACAGTGACCATCCCGCCCTTTGACCCGAACGCACGCGTGGAGAAGGTCGCGACCGGTGCAGGCTGGGCCGAAGGCCCGCTGTGGTATCCACGCGAGAAGGTCGTGCGCTTTAGCGACATTACGAACAACCGCATCCTCCAGCTCGATCCCGCAACGGGCGAAACCGTCGTGTGGAAAAGCAACGTCAACTACACGAATGGCCGCGCGCACCACCCCGATTTGGGAGTCGTGGAATGCAACCACGGCACACGTTCCCTCGATAAGGCACCGCTCGTGCCATTCATGGACGCGGAAATGCTCATCGACTTCTTCGAAGGTGGGCGCCTCAACTCCCCGAACGACGTTGCCGTGCACCCGGTCGAGCACACCATTTGGTTCACCGACCCGCCCTACGGGATCCTGATGGAGGGCCAGGGGAAGCCGGGCGAAATGGAGTACGGGCGTTCCTACGTGTTCAAGCTCGACCACCACGGCGACCTCGCCGCCGTCGTGACGGAACTCAGCCGCCCGAACGGCATTGCCTTTAGCCGCGGCGGTAAGCGCCTCTACGTCACGAATACTGCTGAACTCCCCGATCAGCCCGAGCACAACGCGCCCGAATCGGTCACGGATGCCGAGGGCCGCCGCCATATTTGGGCCTTCGACCTCGATACCGACAACACCGTGAAGAAGGGAAGCGGCCGCCCAATCGCGAGCCCCGCCGCGGGAATACCCGATGGGATCACCGTGGACGAGGAGGACCGCGTGTGGTGCTCCGGCGGGGACGGCGTGAGCGTTTTTGGTTCCGACGGTTCCCTGATCGCCCATGCGCCCGTGCCCGAAGTCGTGTCGAATCTCTGCTTCGGTGGCGAAGACGGACAAGATCTGTTCATGACGGCAACGACGAGCCTGTATCGACTGCGCACGAACACGCGCGAGCCCTGGAGCTTCACCTAACGGCGCTCCTTCTCGGTATCCGCTTCAGTGCTCGGGAAAAGCTTCGCCGTCCACGCTTCGAGCAGCCGCTCAAGAATCTCACCGTTCGTTTTCTCGAGCCCGGGCCCGAGCTGGCCGAAAACCTCGGCGCTGATGGTGCCGAGTAGCGCGCACCAGAGATCGATCGTGGTCGCCGCGCGTCGAGTGGCCTCGCCGCGGTTTATTGCGCAGGCTTTTCCTGCTTCTGCCCCCACGGTGTCGAGAGCGCTCCGGTCAATGGCCCCGAACACGTCCGCCAACCCGTCCTCGAGGAACGCAGCATACGAGCCGCTGGGGCTGGCGCCGATGAGGTTGCCGGCAGCCACGATGTGCGCGAGGCGGGCGAGTACACGCGTGCCCGATGCGACTGTTTGATCGGCTGGCGCGGCATAGCCGGGAACGGGGGTGCCATAGACGAGACCCCATCGCGCTGTGTTTGCGAGCGCCCATGAGCGCATGGCGCGCGCGAACGTTCCGAGATCCTCTGGGCTTTCTGCTCCGCATCGCTCGCCTGGGGCCAGCCCCAAGGCATCGTCAACCGCATCAGCAAGGTCGGTGTAGGCGTCGACGACGAGTAGCGTGAGTAGCGCATCGCGATCGCGCACGTAACGGTACAGGGCCGATGACGCGACCGACATGTCGCGGGCAATCTCCCGCAATGAGAGGTCCGCGGGGCCCTTCTCCTCGAGCTGCTGTTTGGCAAGGCGCAGGATTTCAGCTTCCATGCGTCGCCGATTCTCGGCGCGGCTTCGGCGTTCATTCATGCGTCTATCCTCGCACTTGGCTCGCTCGAAATGGACAGCGAGAGCAGCGCTCTTGCTTTTACGGGCGCGAACACCTATATTTCTCAAACGAGAGCACTGATCACATTTCGGAGGGGCGTCATGAAGATTCTCATCACGGGGGCCGGGCAAATCGGCAACGCAATCGCCAGGTCACTGCGCGCAACGGGCGACGATGTGACCGTCATCCGGCGCAGCACGCAACCCATCGAAGGTGCGCGCGTTATTGCGGGCGACGCAGGCGAGCGCGCTCTGCTCGAACGCGAAGCGCGCGGCACGGACGCGATCATGCACTGCATCCACGCGCCCTACACCGCAAAGGCCTGGCACGAAGAACTACCCCACCGCGAGCAAACGGTCATGGACGTCGCCGCAAGCCTCGGCATCCCCGTCATCTTCCCCGAATCCGTCTACGCATTCGGAGCACAGGCGCACGACCTGCACGAAGGGGCGCCGATAAACCCGCTCTCGCCCCTCGGCGACGTACGCGCCGAACTCCTCACCGCACGCGAAGAGCACACGGCAAAAACCGCCAGCATCGTCGCCGCCGACCTCGTAGGCAAAGGCGCCTCCCCCAAGGCTTCAGTGCCAACGATGAGCATCGTGAACCCCACCCTCACGGGAAAAACATGCTGGGCATTCGGAAGCCCCGATACCCCTCACGCCATGACGTTCGTGTCGGATCTCGCCGAAGCCATGATCCATGTGGCTCGAGAGCGCACGCGCGTATTCGCGAAAGACTCGAGCGTGACACTCAACGCCCCCTCGCCCACACCGATCACCTTCCGCGAACTGGCACGCATCGTCTCCACTCGCGCGCACGTGAGCGAGCCGAAGATTCGCACGATCCCAGCATGGGCACTCTCTTTAACGGGGATGGCGAGCCCCACACTCCGTTCGCTTTCTCAGCAACGGTACCTGTGGGACTCGCCCTCTCGCCTCGCTCCCGGAGCGCTCACCAAAGAGCACGGCCTCGAGTCAACGAGGTGGAGTGAGGCGATCTTCTCCTAGACCGCGGGGTTTAGGCCATCGCGGCGTTGCCCTCTTCCTGCGCCTTCTTCACGCCGTCTTCAGCGGAAATGTTGCCCGCGAAGATCTCCTGGAACACGGGGATCACGGCGTTGAGGCCAGCGAGTGACTTCGCGCCCGTGTCGGCCGGGGCCGGGTTCTTGGCAGCCTCGATGAACTGCTCGACGTCGACGCCCTGATCCTTCCAGAAGTCCACGAAGGACTGCTGCGCATCGACGTGACCGGGGAAGGAAATGCCCTGCTCGCCGAGGGGCAGCTGGCCTTCCTTCGAGCCGAGCCATTCGAGAAGCTTCGTCACGGACTCCTGATCCTCGCGCTTCGCGTTGCCTGCGGCGACGACGCCGTGCACGAGCGACTTCGCGCCCGCGGGGCCCGCCACCATGGGAGCAATGGCCCACTCGAAGGCGCCATCCACGGAGTCGTGGACCGTCTTGAGGCTGTACGGGCCGCTCTGGAAAAGACCGAGCTTGCCCTGAATGAACAGGTCGCGCGCGAAGTCGCCGTTGGCGTTCGTGTCCGCAGCCGACGGTGCGACCTTGAGGTCGTTGACGAGCGCGGCGAGGTAGGAGAACGCCTGCACACCCTGCTCGGTGTCGAAGGCGTACTGGTCGTTACTGTCCTGCCACTCGGCGCCGTTCGAGCTCAGGAACGGACCGATGATCGCCTGGCGGTCGCATGCCGCGTTAAAGCCGAACACGCCGTCCTTCGTGAGCTTCGTAGCGGCATCGCGGAGAGCGTCCGAACCGGCAGTCGGGTCGAACGCGAGGGTCGTGGGATCCACGCCCGCGGCATCCGTGAGGTTCTTGTTGTAGTAAAGGGCGATCGAGTCCCAGATCTGCGGAACACCCCACAGGGCGCCGTCACGCGTGTAGAGGTCAACGACGGCCTTCTCCCAGTTCTTGACGTCATCGCCGAGATTCTCCGTGATGTTCACGAGTGAGCCGGCCTGCTGGAACTGCGTGAAGCTCGCCGAGTTCAGCCAAAAAACATCGGGCGCGCTGTCGGAGGCGCCATCGGAAAGGTCGAGCGGGAGCTTCGTCCAGTAGTCATCCCACGGCACAACCTCAACCGTGACGTCGATCCCCGATTCCTCGGTGAACTTTGTGAGCGATTCCTCGTAGGCTGCCTTCGCCGTGTCATCCCAAATGCGGAACTTCAGCGGGGCACCGTCGGAACCCGAACCCTTCTTGCCGGACGAACCCGAACCAGAAGGCGAGCATGCGGCAAGTGCCGCTGCTGCGGAGGCCGCGAGGCCACCGGTCAGAACTGAGCGACGTGAAACCATGGGGAGACCTTTCTTCAGCGGTCAAGCGGGGCGCACTCGTGCCACGCGAAGTCTTGAGCCCCAGCCTACACGATATTTATGGGGGCCATAAGCGACCTTTATCGCAGTTCGGTTCCGCCGATCGATTGCGCGACCTGCTTCTGGAACACGAGGTACAGAAGAATCAGCGGGATCATCGCGAGGGTCGTCGCCGCCATGACCATCGTCCAGTTGTTGTTGTACTGCGTGCTGAGCGCCGAGGTCGCGACCGTGAGGGTCTGCCACGTGTCACCCGTCGTAATGATGAGCGGCCACAGGAACGAGTTCCAGTGGGTCACCACGGTGATCACCACGAGGGTCACGATGATCGGACGGTTGAGGGGCACCACGAGGTTGCGAATCAGACGCAAATGACCCGCGCCATCCACACGCATCGCATCGAGAAGCTCTTGCGGCACGCTTCGGAAGTTCTCGCGCAGAAGGAACACCGCGTAGGGGCTGCCGAACATAAACGGCAGCACGAGCGCCCAAAACGTGTTGCGAAGCCCCATTTCCTGGAAGGCCAGGAACAGCGGTACCACGACGACAACCTGCGGCACCAGCAGGGTCGCGATAAAAGCCCAGAACAGCAGGTCACGACCCGGGAACTGCAGATACGCGAATGCATACGCGGCGAGGATCGAAAACACGATCTGCCCTACGAGGATCACCGCGACCATCTGCGCAGTCACCGCGAAAGGCGTCACGAAGCTGTGAGGCCCAGTAAACAGCGCGGCGAAGTTCTCAAACGTTGCGGGATCGGGGAGGTGAATGGGGCCCTGGCGAAGGAAGTCACTCGGCTCACGCAGCGCCGTCATGATCGAAAGCGAAAACGGCGCGAGAGTGAGCACAGCGGCGGTGATCAGGATCGTGTACGCGACGACCGCGGAAAGAACTGATTTCTTCTTCATGAGCACCCACCCCTCAGGACATGTCGTAGGTCATGCGGCTCGAGAAGAACCGCTGCTGGGCAAAGGACAGGGCCGCAAGGATCACGAACAGAATCACTGCGACAGCACCCGCGCGGCCGAGGCGGCCCGCACCGAAAGCCTCGTTGTAGATGAGCGAGGCCACGACCTGGGTGCTATTACCGGGGCCTCCCTCGGTCAGTGAATACACGGTGTCAAACACCTGGAAGCTCGCGACCATTTGCGTGAGGGCTACGAAAAACGTCGTGGGATTCAAAAGGGGAAGGGTGATCGCGAAGAAACGGCGCACGCTACCCGCACCATCAAGCTCCGCTGCCTCATAGATCGACGGTGGGATCTTCTGAAGGCCGGCTTGGTAGAAAAGGGCGTTGTATCCGACGGCTTGCCACACCGCAACGAAGGCCACAGCGGGAAGGGCGAGCGTGTGCGACGTGAGCCACTCGATTCGCGTTCCGAGCAGCGCGTTGAGGGCACCGTAGGTCGGCTGGTAGATCCACTTCCACACGACGCCGATCGCCACGGGGGCGCAGACCCACGGGATCACGATGATGATCCTGAACAGAGTTGACCCCGGGAACATCTTGTTGAGCTGAATCGCGAGGAGCAGCCCGAGGGCAATACCCAAGGGCACGCTCATGAGCGTGAACAGAAGCGTCACGAAGAGCGAATTCCACAGCGCATTGCCGCTGAACAGGATTTGGTAGTTCTCGAGACCGATGAAGTCGCGCGAGCCCACGATCTCCCAGTTCGTCAATGAAAGCCCGAAAGCTACGACAACCGGGAGGAGAATGAAGGCGAACACACCGATCGCCGCGGGAAGCACGAAAAGCCACGAAAGAATCGGGTGGCGAAGCCGCATCATGAATTCGACTCCTTCCACCCGATTCTGTCCTGACTAAGGCCAGAGCTTATGCCCGGCCTAACGATGAGCTATGCCAGCGTACACCCCACTCACTGGGCAACACGTACAAGGCCAAGCTCAGCGGTGTGAGCAAGAACGCGATGTGCGGGCACAACGCGCACGGTGTAGCCAACTGCACCGAGGCTCTCAAGCTGGCGCGAGGCCGCATAGCGACCGTCGATGCCCTGGGTCATGGGGGCCACGATCGTGTCGGCAAGCTCGCCCTCATCGTTCACGGTGCCCACGATGAGCTGCACCTCGATGTCCTCGGCGTGGATCGAGTCGAGCTCGACGCTCGCGCTCACGGCGAGCGTGTCGCCTTCGACCGAGTCCTCAACGTCGTGGATATTCACGCCGCCCCAGCCCTGTGCAAGACGCTGCTTGTACTCGGCGAACTCGTTCGAGAGGCCCGGTTCGTTCGCGAACTGCGCAACCGCCTTTGACGCCGGCGCATACAGCTCAGTGACGTAGTCGCGAACCATGCGGGTCGCGGTGACTTTCGGGGCGATTTCCACGAGGGAATTGCGCACCATCTGGAGCCACTTCACGGGCACACCGTTCTCGTCTCGGTCATAGAACAGCGGGACGATGCGGTTTTCGAGGATGTTGTAGAGGCTCTCCGCTTCGAGGCGGTCACGCTCACCGCGGTTCTCGATGTCGACCGTGTCGATGGTCCACCCCGCGGCGTCGGTCGCCATTTCATCCCACCAACCGTCGGAAATGGAGAACGTCAGCCCGCCGTTGAGCGCCACCTTCATGCCCGAGGTGCCCGAAGCCTCCTCGGGACGGATCGGGTTGTTCAGCCACACATCCGATCCAGATACGAGGTACTGAGCCATGCGGATGTCATAGTCCGCAAGGAACACGATGCGGTGACGCACACCGTGATCATCCGCGAACTGCACGAGACGCTGCATGAACTCCTTGCCCGGGTAGTCCGCGGGGTGAGCCTTGCCGGCCACGACGATCTGTACCGGACGCTCCTCGTTGAGGAGGATCTCGCGAAGGCGCTCGGGCTGGCTCAGCATGAGCGTGAGGCGCTTGTAGGTCGAGACACGGCGTGCGAAGCCGATCGTGAGCACGTTCGGGTCGAGAACCGCATCAACCCAGCCGAGCTCACCCGGGTGGGCACCACGGCGCACCCACGAGCGACGCACGTCTTCGCGCGCACGCTCGACCAGATTTGTGCGAAGCGTGTTGCGCACCTCCAGCAGTGACTCATCGCTCAAAGTTCCGAGCGCAGACCAATCGCTGAGCGCGGACAGGTCGATATCACCGAAAACACTCTTGTAGAGCGCATCCATGGGGCGTGAAATCCACGTGCGACGATGCACACCGTTCGTAATCGACGTAATCGGCACTTCCGCTTCGTCAAAGCCCGGGTAGAGATCTTTGAACATGCGGCGGCTCGTCTCGCCGTGAAGCTTCGCCACGCCGTTCGACCGTTGCGAAAGGCGGAAGCCCATGTGCGCCATGTTGAACACCTGGCCGCCATCTTCGACACCGAGCGCGAGCGCAGCTTCGACCGGGAGGTTCGGCACGAGCCGCGAAATCCCATTGCCATCGGCATCGAGGAAGTGGCGCAACTGGCCGGCGTCGAAGCGGTCAATACCGGCGGGCACGGGCGTGTGGGTCGTGAACACCGAACCCGCGCGTGTTTGCGTGAGGGCGGCATCGAAGCTCAAGCCCTTGCCCATGAGTTGGCCAATGCGTTCGAGGCCGAGAAACCCGGCGTGGCCTTCGTTGAGGTGGAACACGTCGCGTTGCCTACGGCCCTCGAGCTCGGCAAAGCGCTCGACGGCGCGCACGCCGCCGATGCCGAGCACAATTTCCTGCTCGATGCGATGGAAGTGGTCGCCGCCGTAGAGGCGGTCGGTGATCTGTCGAGCGCCCTCGTCGTTACCCTCGACATTCGTGTCGAGAAGGAGAAGCGAGATGCGGCCTACCTGGGCCTTCCACAGGGCGATCGTGACGATGCGTTCACCGGGGAACGTGACGTTTACGCACACCTGGTCACCGTCGGCATCGACCACTGGCGTCACCGCGAGTTCCTCGGTGACGTTCTGCTTGTAATTCTCCTGCTGCCAGCCCTCGCGGTTAAGCGACTGCGAAAAGTAGCCCCACTGGTAGAGAAGGCCGATGCCGATGAGGTCAACGCCGAGATCGGAAGCCGACTTGAGGTGGTCACCCGCGAGGATGCCAAGGCCACCGGAGTAGATCGGGAGGGTCGGCGAGATACCAAACTCCATCGAGTAGTACGCGATCGCGGGTGAGCCCGGCGCTTCCTTCTGGAACCAGCGCTCGGAGCTCATGTAGTTCTCGAGATCCGCAAGACGCGCGTCGAGAGCCGCGCGGAATTCCGGATCGGCGGCGACCTCGCGATAGCGGCGCGCGGGAACCATCCCGAGTTGTACAACGGGGTTGCGGTTGCTCTCCTCGAACGCGCGCGGATCGAGCGCTTCGAAAAGATCGCGGGTTTCGGCGTTCCAGGTCCACCGAAGGTTGTAGGCGAGAGTGCGAAGACCCTCGAGCTCAGCGGGAAGTTCGGACGTGACGGAAAGGGTACGTAGTGCCTTCATACCCCTTAAGGTAGCCGAGCCCGCCGCTCACCATGCGCCTTCCGCATGAAATGTTCTTGCGGAGTTCGCTCGGGGTTCGCGGCGGGCTCGACCTTGGGGCTGGTTAGTCCCTGGTCAGGCGGCGGTGGGTCACGCGGTGCGGGCGTGCCGCATCTTCACCGAGGCGCTCAACCTTGTTCTTTTCGTACGACTCGAAGTTGCCTTCGAACCAGTACCACTGCGACGGGTTCTCCTCGGTGCCTTCGTAGGCGAGGATGTGGGTCGCAACGCGGTCAAGGAACCAGCGATCGTGCGAGACAACCACGGCACAGCCGGGGAAGTTGAGGAGTGCGTTCTCGAGCGAGCTCAGGGTCTGGACGTCGAGGTCGTTGGTCGGCTCGTCGAGGAGCAGGAGGTTGCCACCCTGCTTGAGCGTAAGCGCGAGGTTCAAACGGTTGCGCTCACCGCCCGAGAGCACACCAGCCTTCTTCTGCTGATCCGGGCCCTTGAAGCCGAACTGCGACACGTATGCGCGCGAAGGAATCTCCACCTTGCCAACCTCGATGAAGTCGAGGCCATCGCTCACGACCTCCCAGAGGTTCTTCTCCGGGTCGATGTTCTCGCGGTTCTGGTCGACGTAGCTGATCTTGACGGTCTCGCCGACCTTGAGCTCGCCGCCGTCGAGAGGTTCGAGACCCACGAGAGTCTTGAAAAGCGTGGTTTTACCGACACCGTTCGGACCGATCACGCCGACGATGCCGTTCGGCGGAAGCGAGAAGCTGAGGCCGTCGATGAGCGTGCGATCCCCGAAGCCCTTCTTGAGGTTCTTCGCGTCGATCACGACATTGCCGAGCCGCGGGCCCGGCGGAATCGTGATCTCTTCGAAGTCGAGCTTGCGCATCGACTCAGCTTCCTTCGCCATCTCCTCGTAGCGTGCAAGACGCGCCTTCGACTTCGCCTGACGGCCCTTGGCGCTTGAACGCACCCATTCGAGTTCTTCCTTAAGACGCTTTTGGAGCTTCTGGTCCTTCTTCCCCTGGACCTCGAGGCGCTCCTGCTTCTTCTGAAGGTAGGTCGAGTAGTTGCCCTCGTACGGGTAAAGGTGACCGCGGTCGACCTCGGCGATCCATTCGGCGACGTGATCGAGGAAGTAGCGATCGTGGGTAATCGCAATGACGGCGCCCTCGTAGCTCTGGAGATGCTTCTCGAGCCACAGGACCGATTCGGCATCGAGGTGGTTCGTGGGCTCGTCGAGAAGAAGCAGATCGGGCTTCTGGAGGAGGAGCTTGCACAGCGCAACGCGGCGACGCTCACCACCGGAAAGGTGGGTCACGGGCTCGTCACCGGGAGGGCATCGAAGAGCGTCCATTGCCTGCTCGAGCTGCGAGTCGAGATCCCAGCCATTCGCGGCGTCGATCTCGGTCTGGAGAGTGCCCATCTCGGCCATAAGCGCGTCGAAGTCCGCATCGGGCTCGCCCATGAGCTCGCCGATCTCGTTGAAGCGCTGCACCTTCGAGTAAAGATCGCCCATGCCTTCCTGGACGTTCTCGAGAACGGTCTTTTCTTCGTTAAGGGGCGGCTCCTGCATGAGGATGCCCACGCTGTAGCCGGGGCTGAGGCGCGCTTCGCCGTTGCTCGGCTCATCGAGGCCCGCCATGATCTTGAGGATCGTCGACTTACCGGCGCCGTTCGGGCCGACCATGCCGATCTTGGCACCCGGGAAGAAGCTCATGGTGACGTCGTCAAGGATGACCTTGTCGCCCACCTGCTTGCGCGCCTTGTACATGGTGTAGATGAACTCTGCCAATGTCTCTCCAATTGGTTCGTGGGTTGTTCCCCCACCGCTCATCGGCATCGAGCCGGAAGCGGTGGGCACAATGGTTTTAGTCTAGCGTCGGCCCCTGCACCTCAGCCGAGCGGGACCCCGCGCTCCGCGAGGACCTCGCGGGCGATGTCCCAGCCCGGTCGGGCTTCCGGTTCCGACGCCACCGTGCGGTCATTGCGAGGCCAGTAGTGCGCATCGATTCCAAGCGCCCGTGCGGCATCGACGTTCGCCTGCAGATCGTCGAAGAAAATCACGTTGCCGGGCCGCGCGACCCCTCCGGTTTCGTGGGCGATAGCGTCCAGCAGGATCTCGAAGATCTCCCGCTCGGGCTTTTGCACCTTCTCCTCGGCGCTAATGATCGCGAATTCAAACGCCTCGAACCACTCTTGCTTTCGCAGGTAGTCACCGAACGGGGCGTTGGTGTTCGACAGGATCACAAGGCGAACCTCGTTGCGGGCGAGGTCATGGATGAGCTCGCGGCTCCCCTGCGCGATTTCCCCCCAGTAGCGATCGTCAAGATCGGCAAGGTCGGCAATTTCGTCGGGCGTTGGATCGCCTATCGCGCCCGCCTCGCACACTGCTCGCCAGTAGTCTTCGAGCGAAATCTCACCGCCGTCGAGCTTTTTCCGCTCGCCCCAGTAGACCTTGCGAACGGCCTCGTCATCACCGCCCACCTCGCGGTGGATCACGGGGACGGGATCGTGGTGCGCGGCGAGCACACCACCAAAATCGAACACCACCGTGAGCTGGGTGACCGGGTCGTGCGCCCCGCGCCTCGCGCGTGCCATGACTTCTCCTCTGTTCCTTAGTGTCGCAAGCGGGTCAATCGTGTGGTCGCGGCCTAGCCGCACGTGGAAAGGCCCTCGATCGAGCCTTGCGTGGCGATGTGTTCGACGGCCGCGATGGCCTCGGTGAGGGAGTCAACACGAACGACCTTGAGGCCATCGGGGATGTGTCCAGGGACGTCCTCGCAGTTCAATCCGGGAGCGAGGAAGAACTCGGCACCGTCGGACCGTGCCCCGATCATTTTCTGGCGGATCCCGCCGATCGGGCCCACCGTTCCCTGTTCGTCAATCGTGCCGGTGCCGGCGATCTTTTTGCCGCCCGTGAGGTCACCCGGTGTCATCTCGTCGTAGATTGCGAGGGCGAAAATCATGCCTGCGCTCGGGCCGCCAATCCCGTCGAGCGCGAAGTTCACCTTGACCGGGAAGTCGAAGCCGCGGGAGAGAACGATCCCGAGGAGCGCTCGCTCTCCTTCGTAGCGGGGGGTGAGGGCGAAGAACTTTTCCGCTCCGTCGCGCCGCACGGTGACCTCGACTTTTTCTCCGCGGGGGGTGGCACCAATCGCTTCGCCTGCCGCCGCGACGTTCTCGACCTTCTGGCCGTTAACCTCGAGCAGAACGTCACCGGGCTCGAGCTGACCGGCGGCGCCGCCATCGCTGCGCACACCCGCGACGATCGTCGTCGTCGAATAGGAAATGCCCTGCTTCGAAAGCGCCGCCGCGATCGCCTCTTGCTGCGAGCCGTTCATCTCGACGGTGTTCATGAGCGAGTTATCTTCCGCGTCCGTGTGATCGGGGTAGAGCGCCTCAACGGGAATGATCGAGCGATCCCGATCGAACCACGCGGTCATCACCCCCGCGAGCGGAATGTCGTAGCCCGGTGAGCCCTGGACCGAGACGGTCGTCATCCGCAACTCGCCTTCGCTCGGGGCGTCATCGCGGTTTTCGACACTCACGATGTCTTGGCCGTCGTACTTCCCGAGCACGTTGAGCGAGGGCCCCGGCGATTCGACAACGTATGGCGCGGGGAGCACGGCGGCTACCACGGTGAGCACCACGAGCGCGAGGGCCGAGACGGTCACCGTCCAGAGCCGAGATGTGTACAGGCGCGGCTTCGTGACGCTCTCGGGTACGACCGCGAGTTTCTTGAGGGCATTTTTCACGTGGCTATTGTCCCAGAGAATCACGTCTGCCGCTCACAGCCGCCTTCGCGGGAAGCGAAACGTCTCCCTCATGCTTCTCCCGCTCGATACGCTTGGGGAACCCGTGATCGGCGGCCAGTGCCGCCTCAATCGACAGGAGCGCGCATGAGCGACGAGTCCAACGAAGAAAACCTCCGCAAGTTCCTCGAGGAGATTTTCCAGGGGCAAATCCCCCCGGGCGCACTCGAGGGTCTCGATCTTTCCGAGCTCGCGAAGGGCGCGGGCCTTCCGAGCGATCCGGCGATGTTGCGCATGGCGGCGCTCCAAATGCAGTCCCTCTTTGCCGCCGGGGGTGACGGTCCCGTGAACTGGAAGCTCGGGCACGATCTCGCGCGCCAGGTCGCGTCGGGCAACGTCACGCTTCTGCCCACGGGGGCCCTCCCTCAGATTGGCGGCACGTCGATCGGCACGGCCGGCGATCCCAACGTGAGCGAGGCCGACGAGCACGCTCTACGCGAGGCTGGCAACGTGGCGGCGATGTGGCTCGCCGAGAAGACCGATTTCGCTGTCGTGAGCGACGCTGTCGAGTGCTGGAGCCGCGGAACGTGGGTCAACCGCACCCTGCCGCGCTGGCAAAAGATCGTGGAGCCGGTCGCGCAATACATGGCCGAGGCGATCGGCGATGCGTTCGCCAAACAGCTCGACGAGCTCGGTGGGCTCGAGCAACTTGGTGGCGCGGGAGCGCTCGGCGCTATGGGCGGAGCCCTCACAGACCCGAGCTCGATGATGAAGAAAATGGGTGGCACGATGTTCGGCTTGCAGTTTGGCCATGCGATCGGGTCGATCGCACGCGAAGCCATCGGCGTCACCGACCTTTCGCTCCCCCTGTGGACGTTCTACGCGCCCGTGATCGTGCCCGCGAATCTCACCGACGTTCTCGAGGGGACCGATCTCGATGTCGATGCGGCGCGCATCTTCTTCACTGCACGCGAGATCGCGCACCAGAGCCTGTTCAAGAGCGCGCCGTGGCTCCCCGAGCATCTCTTTACGGCCATCGAGGGGTACGCGCGAGGCATCACGCTCGACATGGGGGCGCTCGAGGAGAAAATCCGCGACTTCGACGTCAATAATCCTGCGGCAATGAGCGCGACGAACCCCGAAGACATTTTCACGTTCACGCGTTCCGAGGAGCAAGAACGCGCCCTCACGGAACTGACGACGACTCTCGCCCTCATCGAATCGTGGGTCGACCTCGTCGTCACCGAAGCTCTTCGAGACAAGCTCCCCCGCCTCGATGCGATGCGCGAACTCGTCCAGCGGCGCCGCGCCACGGGCGGGAGCGCCCTCGATACCCTGACGAATCTCGTGGGCATCGAGCTGCACCCGCGCTCGGTCAAGGAAGCGTACGCGTGGTGGGAATCGGTGCTCGCCACCGAGGGCATGGAGGGTCGCGAGAAGGTGTGGGCTCACCCGGACCTCCTCCCGAGCCCCGAGGTGCTGAGCGGGCGACCGCAGGCCCCTCAGGCACCTGTACCCACGGAGGATTCCGACGGTGACGGGCTTCCCGACCTTCCCGAGTTTGGCGCGATGAACTCCGCCTCGCCCGATTTCGACGAGGAGCTTCGCAAGTTGCTCGATGGCGAGCTCGACGCTCCCGGTAAGGAGCCCGGTGACTCCCCCGACGGCGACGGCGAGAAGCCCGGCGAGGATCAGTGAGCCTCCCCGGACGTTTCCTCGCCGAGCTCGAGGCGTGTGCGCCCTCTCGCGAGAGGCAGCGTTTCCTCGCGCTCGCGACCTCGAGCGACAACGCGCACCTTAAATCGAGCGGCCCCGTGCACTTCACGGCAAGCGGCATCGTGATTGACGCCTCCGGCCAGTTCGTTGCCCTCCACCACCACCGCAAGGTCGGTGCGTGGCTCCAATTCGGTGGACACATCGAGGAGGGCGAAGGGAGTTTCGAGGAGGCCGCGCGGCGAGAGGTTGCCGAGGAGGCGGGGCTTACCGACCTCGAGATTGCGGGCACCTCACCGCTCACCCTTCACGCGCACACTCTCAATAAGAACTTTGCGGTGTGCAGCGAACACTGGGACGTGCAGTACCTCATGCGCGCGGCTCTCACCCCCGTGCAGCCCACGGATGCTTTGACCTTGAGCGAGGAGAGCCACGACGGGCGATGGTGGAGGCTCGATGAACTCCCCGCAAGCGTCGTTCCCGACCTCGTTCCCACGCTCGAACGGCTGCGCGCCTGAGCCTGCCGCGCGACGCTAGTCTTCCTGCGCGAACGAGTACCCCTCGAGGAAACCGTTGGCGCGCTCGAGCTCGGGATACGAGGCTTCGAGCCGACGAAAGTCACGCGAGTGGTTCGGCTCGAGGAGATGAGCGAGTTCGTGCACGAGAACCGATTCGACCACGTAGCGCGGCATGTCTTTCAGGACGTGGGAGAGGCGAATCGAGCCATCGGCGCTCGTGCATGATCCCCAGCGCTTCCCCTGGTTCGTCACCCATCGCACGCTCGAGGGCTGCGGCACGCTCGGCAGGTACTTTTCTCTCACTTCGAGCGCGAGCGACATGAGGTCCTCGTCACTCGCGACCGCGGATTCGGTGCGGTTGCCGTACTTCGCGTACATGTCTCGGGCCCACTTGCGCGTTTCGCGTGTGGAAAGTCTCGCCGGGACGAGCAATTCGAATGTTCCGCCTTTGCGACGTGCGGTGATGGTTTTTCGGCGACGGGCGGAACGCACGATTTCGATGGGCTCAGGGATGCCATCGAGGTGGAGCTGTTCGCGTTCAGAGGGTCGATTGGGCACGCAACGAGTGTAATGCGGACGAGCTTGACAAGCACGCCACCCTTGTGGATAAGCCGTGCGAACCGAGGACGTGAGTCCCGCATGCGACACACTCTTGAGAAGTGCAACACGCGTTATCAAAAATTAATATTCCCAACCACGCATCACCGAAACCCCTGGTCAGGCACACCATTAGAGTTCTACGCCAAATTATCCACACACACTTTCCACACAGGTTTAGGGGGTGTCCACAACAGCCCCGCTGTTATCCACAATCGCTCCCCGTCGCCGCTTTGACCGGGGCGATGCAGGCCACTACATTCGATGGAGAAGCGATCCTCCAGGAAAACAGACGCTCGTGGGCGGGGAAGGCCCGCGTGCGTTAAGCGCCCCTGGAGGATCGCCCCTTTTTTTGCGCCCCTTGATGCAGCCCCAACAGACCCCAAGCCGCTCCTAGGGCACCCATGTTTGCGAACCATTCCCAAAAAGGTCTCTGACGTGGGGTTTCTTCGCCTCTTACGCGGAGTGTTGAGTTCTCAAGCACTCAAAATTGCTTATACAGTGGCCACGAACAAAGAGTTCACCACAATCCCTAGGAGCAACCATGGCTGACGAAACCTACACGGGCGAGTTCTACTGCGTGAAGTGCCGCGCGAAGCACGAAGCAACCGGCACCATCCAGGTCAACGACAAGGGCCGCCGTGCGGCGAAGGCTGAGTGCCCCAAGTGCGGCACGAAGCTCAACCGCTTCCTCCCCAGCAAGTGAGCGCACGCGGGCGCATGACCGCCCGCCTCACATACGCATGAAAGAACCGGCGCCACGACGGCGCCGGTTCTTCTTTGTCCTTTTAGCGCGACTCAGCAATGATCGCGAGGACCTCCTCGCCAAACTGCGTGAGCTTCGCTTGCCCTACCCCGGGGACCTGATGAAGCTCCTCAACGGTTCCGGGGGCTCGATCCGCGATCGCGAGAAGTGTCGAATCGGTGAAGACCGCAAAGGCTGGGCGCTTCAATTCGCTCGCGCGCTCCCGCCGCCAGGCCCTCAGCTTTCCAAAGAGCTCGGCGCTCTCCTCTCCCCCGCATCCTGCGTGGCGGCCAACCTTTTGCTCACCCGGAGACGTGAGCGCCTCGCCGCAGCCCTTGCACGTCGTGAATACGCGGGCGCCGCGCCTCCCGGTCGTCCGCTTCATCGCCGTGCGCGCTGAAGCGCCCTCATCACGGTGGTCGAACGCACCCGCAATGAACCTCGAAGCTTTCCTCGAGGCCTTCGCGCCCTCGCTGCGCGCAGCAGCCCAGGTCACCGTAAGAACGTCGCTCGCACGCGTCATCGCCACGTAGAACAGGCGACGTTCCTCCTCGATCTCCTTCTCCGTTTTCGCGTACGAAATGGGGAATGTGCCTTCGCTCGCGCCCACCACGAACACCACGGGCCACTCGAGGCCCTTCGCGGCGTGCGCCGTCGCAATCGTCACGGCTTCGCTCACGGGAGCACTTTGCGCTTCGCGGCGCTCCTCAAGCTCGGCAACGACGTCCCTGAGGCTCGCACCCTCGCGCTCCGCGATGGAATCAGCCACCTGCACGAGTGCGTTGAGGGACGCCCACCTCTCGAATACCGCACCGCGCGCCTCGGGCGCCTTCTCGGACCAGCCGCGCGAGGAGAGCACATCGCGCACCACGCGTCCTACGTCCGGATCATTACCGCCGCCAGCACCGAGCGCGGCCCGAAGCGCACTCATGGCCTCGTGCACCTCGCGCCGCTCGAAGAACTTCTGGCCTCCGCGCACCTGATACGCCACACCTTCGCGGTCGAGCGCATCCTCGAACCGCTCGCTGTGGGCATTGACGCGCAAGAGAATCGTGATCTCGCTCGCGCTCCTGCCACCACGAAGGAGCTCGGCGATCGACTTCGCGACCTCGCGCGCCTCCGCCGCTTCATCGGGATAGCCCACGACGAGGGGCCGGGTGGCGTCGGACCGCTGCGCCCTCAGTTCCACGTGCGATTCCCTGCCCTCCTTCGCCCTCGCGAGCACGGCGTTCGCGACCTGCACAATCTGCGGGCTCGAACGGTAGTTGCGTTCGAGTCGAATCACGCTCGCGCGAGGAAACTCCTTCGTGAAATCGAGCAGGTAGCTCGAGTCGGCTCCCGCGTAGGAATAGATCGTCTGCGCCGCGTCGCCCACGACGCACACGTCGCTCGCATGACCGAGCCACGCGCGCAGCAGACGGAACTGAAGCGGCGAGATGTCCTGGTATTCGTCAACCGTGAAGTGGCGGTACTGGGAGCGCACGGCGTGCGCCATGTGCGGGTGCTCCTGAATCATCGAGGCGGTGAGCAGCAAAACATCCGCGAAATCGATGAGGTGCAGCTCGGTCTTGAGGTCCTCGTACTGGGTCATGATCCGCGCGAGGGTGCGCGGCTCGAAACCGGCAACGCCGGCGCGTGAAAGGCGCGCCGCCGCGAGCGGGTACTCCTCGGGCAGGATCATCGAGGACTTCGCCCATTCGAGCTCGGCGGAAATGTCGCGAAGCGCGGCGGGATCCACGCGCATGTGCAGGCGGCTCATGGCCTGCCCCACGAGTGGGAGGGTCCGGTCCACGAGGTCGGGGGCGGGGCCTCCGACGGTAGACGACCAAAAGTAGGTGAGCTGCCTGAGGGCCGCGGAGTGGAAAGTGCGGGCCTGGACGGCTGGCACACCGAGGTCGCGAAGCCGCGAGCGCATCTCGGCCGCTGCCTTCGTGGTGTAGGTGAGCGCCAGAATGTGGTTCGGCGCATAACCGCCGCTCGCGATCGCGTAGGCGATGCGGTGGGTGATCGCACGGGTCTTGCCGGTCCCCGCGCCCGCGAGAACGCACAGGGGCGCCCCGATCGACTGGGCGACCTGGCGCTGTTCGGGATCGAGCCCTTCGAGGATGCGATCGGCGCCGCTCGTCGGTGCGGTGCTCACGAGAGCTTCCCCTCCCTCCACGAGGTGATCATCGAATGGGCGATCGACGTGGGTGGCGGCAAGTGCAGCTCCCCCTTGTCGAGCGCCTCGGTGAGTTCGTCGCGCGTGAACCAGCGGGCACTCGCGAGTTCCTCGCGCTGAAGCGTGATGTCGCAGTCCGTGCCTTCCGCGAGCCGCGAGGTGAAGGCCACCATGATCGAGCGCGGGAACGGCCACGGCTGGGAGCCGAAGTAGTCAAGGTCGCCGACGACGAGGCCAGTCTCTTCGTGGACTTCGCGTTTGAGGGCATCCTCGAGGTCTTCGCCGGGCTCCACGAAGCCCGCGAGCGCGGAGACCATGCCGTCCGCGAAGCGGTGATTTCTCGCAAGGAGCACCCGATCTCGCGAGTCCCGCACGAGGGTGATGACGGCTGGGTCGGTGCGAGGGAACGTCTCGTGGCCGGCCTCGCACGTCTGCGACCATCCATAGCGGGTCGCTTTCACGGGTGCGGCGCAACGCACGCACGCGCGAGAGTCGCGATGCCACGTGAGCATCCCCACGGCGCTAAGGGCGAGGCTTCGCTCACGCGCCTCGAGCATGGGCGCGATCTCGCGCAGGGGGCGCATTCGGGCGCCTTCCGGAAGTGCGACCCCCGCACCACCCGTTGCGCTTTCAGCGTCCAGTGCCCAAACCTCACCGCCCTTCCAGGTGCCAAGGAAAACAGTACCCACGTGCTCGGTCGCCCGCAGGCGCGGCCGCCCATCCGCCCCTTCGAGCACTGCCACGGAGTCAGCTTGCACCACGAGCGCGCGCCGCTCGATGACCGCCCCCGTGGGCGCGGGGATTCCTCGCGCATCGCCCGGTGCCGAGAAGTGAGAAGTGAGGTACGTGTGAGGAAAATTCATGGGCGCTTGCATGTGTCCCACAGTATCCAACGCACACGAAATGGTTACGGTTAGAGGGTGAGACGAAATTCCTATGCACTGGCCGCCCTTGCCACGGCCGGGATCCCCGGTGTGATTCCCGTGGCCACTTCCTCGACGACACCCGAGGGCGAGGAGATCGAATCCGCGCTCGTGCGCGACACGCAGGATCGACTGTGGGTCGTCAGCGCCCCCTCGACGCCCACGGCAGGCGCGCGTCTCGCGAAAGAAATCGGTGTACTCGAGGCGCTTTCACGCACCGAACTCGCTCCTTACCTGCAGGCCCCGCAGGGCTTCGCGTCGATTCCCGAGGGCGGTCGCGCCGCCATCGCTCTTGCGCTCGAGGGCGCCCCGCTGCACCTTGACGAGGTCAGCCACGACCACGGCCTCGCGGCGAGCCTCGGCCACGCAGTCGCCACGATCCACAACACGCCGAAGGCGGCGTGTCAGGCCTCGGGTGCCGAGGAATTCACGGCGGAGGAAGTGCGCGCGAACTATCGCGCGAGCGTCGAGCGCGCGCTCGCGGAGCACCCAATCCCCGCGGCAGTGGCGCAGCGCTGGAATCACCTGCTTGCCGATGACGCTCTGTGGCTGTTCACGCCGCGTTTCACCCACGGCGCTCTCAACGAGGACACAACCCTCGCTGTTGGCACCAAGATTTCGGGCTTCACCGGCTGGGAGAATGCGCAGGTTGCCGACCCGGCTCGCGATCTCACGTGGATGCTGCACGGCCTCGACCCCGAAGCGTTCGACTCCTTCTTCACGGCGTATTGCGCGAACCTCGATGTGCGCCCCGATGCTCGTCTCGAGGAACGCACGCAGCTCGTCGGCGAGTTTGCCGTACTCGAGTGGCTGCTCTCGGGAAGCGACACGAACGATCAGGCGATCGTTGCGGATGCCCTCGAGATGCTGCGCGATGTGGACGAGGACCTCGCTGAACTCGCGCGCCGCGAAGCCGAGCACGAATTCGACGAGCTCTCCTCGCACGACCCGGGAACAACGCCCAAACTCTAGGCACCTCTACCCGAGCTGCGCGAGTATCTCCCTCAGTTGCTCCTCGCTCGGGTGCTCCGTGATGTCGACCGTGCGTTCCACGGCGACGTAGTGAAATTTCGTCTCGATTTTCTCGAGGGGCACCCCCGTCCTCTGGTGCCACGCGAGGCGGTACACGGTGAGCTGAAGTGCCTTGCGCGCGAGTTCCTCACCTGAGGGGACGCGGCCCGTTTTCCAGTCGACGATCCACACGCCCTCGCCGTGAGGGTTCCGGTAGACCGCGTCGATCACGCCCGAAAGGAAAGCTCCTTCGAGCGCAAGCGAGACCGGTACCTCGAGGGCGAGGGGTGTCATCTGCGCAAACACCGATCGTTCGAACTTCGCCCTCAGTTCCTGCAGGCTCTCGCGTGTAGCGTCGTCGTCTTGGTCGAGCGAGAGATCATCCACGTCGAGAAGCGCGCCGTGCGCATGAGTGTCCTCGACCCACGCGTGAAAGCGCGTACCGAGACGCGCGCTCACGGAGGGCTTTCGGGGCATGGGCCTCACGAGTTCACGCACGCGCTCGAGCGCGTTCGCACCCGAGAGTGCCACGAGGTCCGAGGGGCTGAGGCGCGCCGGCACGTGCACGCTTCGCGCCTCGTGTTCGGCGCGCCGGTTGGCGATCACGTGCCGCGTGGCCTCAGTGAAAAGGGCAAGGTCGGCAACACCCTGGTCACCGAAGTCACCGAGGTCACCAGCGAGGGCGTCGGCCGCGCTCTCGCGGGCGGTTCCGACGGCAGCCTTCGCCTCCTCGATGTCTATTTCGCGCGCGTGAGCCTCGGCGGGCCATGAGGCGAGGCGGGGGGCGGATTCGAGCGGATTCTCAAGGCCGACCTCGCCTTCGAGATCCACGATTTCCACGCCGTCAAGCGCGCCGATCTCATTCGCGAAACGCGAGGGGCCGCGCGGCTTTGTGGCGCCCTCGACCCACGCGGCATGGGTGAGGAGCGCGCTCTTTCTGGCGCGCGTGAGCGCAACGTACATGAGCCGCCGCTCTTCACGGAGGCTCTCGGCGCCGTTTTCGAGGCGGAATTCCTCAAATTTTTCGTCGAGGTCCACCTGGGTCGCGGCCTCGGCCCAGCGAAGCTCGGCGAGGATCTCTTCGTCGCCACGAAGTTCCACGGGAATGGTCGCGAGCGAAAGCTCATTGATCCATCCCGGTTCGCGCGGCGCGGGGTATTCCCCTGCACTCTCGGGCTTCGCGGCGCTTTGGCGCGTGTAGGAGGGGAAGCTGCCTTCGGTCAGCGAGGCAATCGCGACATGGTCCCATTCGAGGCCCTTCGCGGCATGCACGGTCGAGATGACGACGGCGTTCGGGTCGCTCNGATCCGCGGTGCGGGCGTAGCTCGCCGCATGTGCGCGCAGCCGCTCGATGTTGGCGAGGGCGTGCTGGTCGTCGCGCCGCGGATCCGATTCGAGTGCGATATCAACGCCGAGGGCACGCACGGCGACCGTCACGAGGTCCGGAATGTCAAGGCCCTGGGCTGCGCGGACCTCTCTCACGATCTGCGCGAGGTGGGTGAGGCGCTCGCGCGCGGGTGCGCTCAGGCGCCCACCCGAAGGGCTCACGAAGTCGCTCGGCGGTAGCGAATTCACGGCATCGACGAGCGTCAAGGCTGCGTCGGGATCATTGCGGGCCGCACTGGCACCCTCGCTTCGCTCGAGCACGCGTCGCCATGCGCCGAGCACGGCGATATCGGCGGGGGCGATGTGGAAGCGAGGCCCCTCGAGGAGTTCCACGAGCGCATCGGAGCGCGAGGCATCACTCGCGACTTCAAGCAGAGCGCGAACATCGCTCACCTCTCGCTGCGCGAGGAGTGAATCGCCGCCGGCAACGCTTACGCTCAGTCCCGCCGATTCGAGCGCCGAATGCAGAGTCGGGATCCGCGAGCGCGAACGCACGAGAACAGCGAAGCTCAGAGGCTTGTCGTCGAGAGCCTCGCTCTCGGCCTCGTGCGCGGCGCGGATGCTTGAGATCCACTCGGCGATCGAGTCGGCTTCGTCGAATTCATTCGCGTGCGCGGCAACGGTGATCGCGCCGGGGCCCGCACCGGGGCGCGGGGCAAGCGTCGGAACCGTGACCCCGGCCGTGCTGCCCGCAAGGGGCCCACTGATCGCGTTCGCCCCCGCGAGCAGGGCCGCGTCGTTGCGCCAGGACGTGCTGAGCGTGTACTGACGCACTGGCTGTTCCTCACTTCCCCACCGTTCAACGAACGCAGAGAGGGAGGCAGCCGAGGCACCGCGCCACCCGTAAATCGCTTGGTTCGGGTCGCCCACGGCACACGTCGCGTGTCCCGCGCCAAAGAGCGTCGCGAGCAGCTGAAGCTGAGCAACGGAGGTGTCTTGAAATTCGTCGAGGAGCACGACTCGATGCTGCGCACGAGCGTCTTCCCGCACCTCGCCGCTTGCTTCGGCGATGGCCGCGGCGAGGCTCACCTGGTCGGAAAAGTCGATTGCGCCGCGTTCGCGTTTTTCGCGCGCGAACGCTTCGAGGAGAGGTACGAGGGCCCGGCGTTGCTCGAGCACACGCCACAGGCGCTTCACGCTCGCGGGCGCGGTGCGTTTTTTGCCGCCCTCACCCTGGAGCGGGAGATTCATGGTCTCGACCTCGATCTCGCGGAGG